>NZ_JBITCR010000010.1:86088-195535 GCF_044453405.1 Nocardioides sp. NPDC051685
CGCATCCGCCCCCCTGGTGGGCCCGTGGGGGCGCATCTGACCCCGTGTCTGGCGAAGCGAAGCGAGCCAGAGGGGTCGGATGCGCCGACTCGGCAGTAAATCAGAGGTACAACCCAGTGGACTCGTCAGCGATCCGCTCCGCGGCAACAGCGTGCACGTCACGCTCGCGCATCAGGATGTAGACCTCGCCGGCGACCTCGACCTCCGGCTTGTCGTCGGCGTCGAAGAGCACCCGGTCGCCGATCTCGACGGCGCGCGCGTGCGGGCCGACCGCGACCACACGCGACCAGGTGAGCCGTCGGGCCGCGCCCATGGCAGCCGTTGCCGGGATGACGATGCCGCCCGAGGAGCGGCGCTCACCGGCGTCTGAACCCACCTCGACCAGCACCCGGTCGTGGAGCATCTTGATGGGGGTCTTGTCGGTCACGTTCCGTCTTGCCTTGCCGGTGGGGGGATGGTCAGTTGACCTTCGTGATCTTACGCAGTGTCGCCATGAGCAGGACGGTGCCCACGACTCCGCCGACGGTCTTGGCGATGTTGCCCATCTTCGGCTCGCCGGAGACAGGGTCGACGTAGACCGCCTTGAGGGCCGCGACCTGGCGCTGAACGATCGTCTTCGGGCTGCCCCGGTAGATCAGCTCGTCGATGGTGCCTGCGAGCCGCTCGCGGATCTCTTCGATCTCGGACTCGAGCGAGGAAGTCTGGTCCTTGGACATGCGCAGACCTTAGCAACCGGCGTACGTCCACTGCGTGCTCCACCGCTGCGGTTCGCCTGGGAATGTTCGCTAGGTTGGCTCCATGACGCGTCTCGAGCCGGGCGATGTTGCCCCCGACTTCACTCTTCCCGACGACACCGGAGCGGAGGTCTCGCTGAGCAGTTTCCGTGGCCGCAAGGTGATCGTCTACTTCTACCCCGCCGCGATGACCCCCGGCTGCACCAAGCAGGCCTGCGACTTCACCGACTCGATCGACTCGCTGAAGGCCGCCGGCTACGAGGTCATCGGCGTCTCCAAGGACAAGCCCGCCAAGCTCGCGAAGTTCCGCGAGCGCGACGGACTCACCATCACCCTGGCCTCCGACGAGGACCTCTCGGTGCACCAGGCCTACGGCGCCTACGGCGAGAAGAAGCTCTACGGCAAGGTCGTCGAGGGCGTGATCCGCTCGACGTTCGTGGTCGACGAGGAGGGCAAGATCGAGGTCGCGCAGTACAACGTCAAGGCGACCGGTCACGTCGCCAAGCTCCGCCGCGACCTCGGTCTGGCTTCGTAGTCCTTACTGCTGGTCGTCGGGCTTCTTGAAGTCCGGCGGAGGAGGTACGTCCCCCGGGATCTCCTTGGGCGGCTCGACGACCACCGGGCCGGTGCCGGCACTCCACTTGGCACCGGTCTCCTTCAGCCACTCGCCCGCGTGGGCGGCGACCTCGGTGGCGGCGGCGCCGACCTGGAGCAGGCCGGAGAGCGCCTGGTTGCGCGGTGAGGCGGCGTCGGGAGCCGACGCCATCTCGGCCCGCTTGGCCTCGATCTGCGCCTTGAACTCGCCGGCCTTCTCGATGGTCTTCTCGCCGCCGGTGACAAGGTGAGGCGCCGACTTCACCTTGGCGTCCTCGACAGCGGGCTTGGCGCCTTCGACGCCCTTCTGGACGCCATCGCGCCAGTTGGACGCGTTGTCCTTGAACGACATGAGTTCATCCCTTCTGGATGGGGTGTTGTTCTTCCATCCTTGGGGGTCAGGGGCCCGATGTCCATGGGGATCGCCCCTGGTCCGCCCCGGGTCGAACCCGGACTCTGGGTGCCGAAGGCGGGATTTGAACCCGCACGTCCTAAGACACAGGAACCTAAATCCTGCGCGTCTGCCTATTCCGCCACTTCGGCCGAGCGACGATCAGTCTAGGGACTGATCGGCGCTCGTGGTTAGCCGCCGGTCAGGCGACGTTGTACTTGTCGCCCTCGGGCTTCTCCGGCAGCGCCCAGAAGACGATCAGCACGATCCAGCCGATGCACGGGAGGAGCCAGAGCAGCTGCCACCAGCCGGAGCGGCCGGTGTCGTGCAGGCGGCGGGCACCGACGGCGAGGGACGGGACCAGGATGGCGAGCGAGAAGAGCCCGCCGACGATCGAGCCGGCCGTCGAGTCGTTCCCGAGGAGCAGGTTGATGGCCATGTTGACGACCACGGCGGCGCCCCAGGGCCACCAGAACTCGGACCGGCTGGCGCGGCCCTCGAAGGAGGCGTACTTCTTGAAGAAGCGCACGATGGCGTCGCGCGGCGCCGCGCCGCGGAGCGGCTGGCTCAGGGGAACTTCACCCACGGGGCCAGCACCATACGGCTGCTGCGGGGGCGGGGGCGGCGGGTAATCCGTCACGTCGGATCTCTCCTCGTTGAGATGGGTTGGATGTGCGAAACCTAGTCGGGCCGGGCACTGAGGTAAAGGACCGCTACCCCCTAGGGTTGAGCCATGACCACGCTGGTCCTTGCCTCCCAGTCCCCCGCCCGGCTGCAGACGCTGCGCAGCGCAGGTGTCGAGCCTGTGGTGATCGTCTCCGGTGTCGACGAGAGCGTCCTCGACGGCCTCGCGCCGACGGAGCTCGCGCTGGGGCTCGCCGAGCTCAAGCGCGACGCGGTCGCCGGTCGCCCGGACGTCCCCGAGGGGGCGCTCGTGCTCGGCTGTGACAGTGTTCTCGAGCTCGACGGGAAGGCGCTCGGCAAGCCGCACGACCCCGAGGAGGCGATCCAGCGCTGGCGGGAGATGCGGGGGCGCAGCGGCGTACTCGTCTCCGGGCATGCGCTGACCGACACCGCGACGGGTCGGCAGGTGTCGCAGACGGCGGCCACGACGGTGCACTTCGCCGACGTGAGCGACGAGGAGATCGCGGCGTACGTCGCGACCGAGGAGCCGCTGCACGTCGCCGGCGCGTTCACGATCGACGGGCTCGGCGGAGCCTTCATCACCGGGATCGAGGGCGACCACCACAACGTGGTCGGGCTGAGCCTGCCGCTGCTACGCGACCTGCTCAGCCGGCTCGGCCATGCGTGGCCCGATCTGTGGAACCGCTGAGCTGTTCGCGAGGCTCGGGGGCGACCAGGAGCGGCCCGTCGGCGCGGCCGAGAGCTGCCGCCTCCTCCTCCACGCTGCCGTAGACCTGCGTGTAGCGGATCGGGCGGCCGAAGACGAACCTCCGGAACAGGAAGAACCGGGCGATCTGACCCAGCAGCACGCCGATCACGTTGGCCGAGACGTTGTCGGCGATCGCGCTGTCCCAGCCGAACACGCTGCGGGTGAGATACAGGCAGGCGATCGGCAGCAGCATGGTGACCGCGTTGATCACGACATAGGCCGTGAAGCCGCCGTCGGGGTGGTCGGACACGCGGTGACGGAAGGTCCAACGACGGCTCAGGTCGTAGCTGATCAGCATGCCGACCGTGTTGGCGATGACGTAGGCCGGGATCGGCTGGCTGTTCATCGGACCCGCACCCAGGAAGAAGCCGTGGACGAGTCCGTTGAACAGCACGAAGGCGACTGCAGTCGCGATTCCGCCGACCATCATGAAGCGGACCACCTCTCCGAAGAGGCGGGTGCGACGCAGCCGTCCCAGCAGCTGTCCCCCGAACACCATGGGGCCACAGTAAACGGTCAGTGGTGAGATGGCTCCTGATTACTTCCCGCGGTTTGTTCAGTACGCGGTAGGATCCGCGCTCACTCGACGGGCAGACCGAGGCCTCTGGCGATCAGCATGCGCTGCACCTCGGAGGTGCCTTCGCCGATCTCCAGGATCTTCGCGTCGCGGTAGAAACGGGCCACCGGATACTCCTCCATGAAGCCGTAGCCGCCGAAGATCTGGGTGGCGATCCGGGTCGCGGTGACGGCCGACTCGGTGGCGTACAGCTTCGCGGCGGCGGCCGCCTGCTTGAACTCCTTCATCGTGACGGCGCCCGAGTCCAGCCCGGACTTCATCGCGGCGGCCTCGTACGTCAGCAGGCGCGAGGCCCGCAGCATGACCTCGAGGTCGGCGATCTGGAAGGCGACGCCCTGCTTGCGGCCGATGGGGCCGCCGAAGGTCTGCCGCTCCCCGGCGTACTCGAGCGCCATGTCGAGGCAGGCCTGGATGCAGCCGACCGCGAGCGCGGCGATCGCGACGCGGCCGTCGTCGAGGGTGGCGAGGAACTGCGCGTAACCGCGGCCCCGCTCACCGAGGAGGTGGTCGGCCGGCACCCGAGCGCCATCGAAGGAGAGCGGGTGGGTGTCGGAGGCGTGCCAGCCGAGCTTGTCGTACGCCTTCTCCGCGGTGAACCCGGGCGTGCCCGAGGGGATCATGATGGTGCTGATCTCGGGCTTACCGTTCTCCCGGGTCCCGGTGCGCGCGGTGACGGTGACGACCGAGGTGATCGAGGAGCCGGAGTTGGTGATGAACTGCTTCGCGCCGTCGACGACCCACTCGTCACCGTCGAGCACCGCCTTCGTGGCGGTCGCACCGGCGTCCGAGCCGGCACCCGGCTCCGTCAGCCCGAACCCGGCCAGGGCCTTGCCCGCGACGAGGTCGGGGAGCCAGCGCTCCTTCTGCTCGTCGGTGCCGTAGGTGAGGATCGGGTTGATGCCGAGGCCGACCGCGGCCTCGAGCGTGATCCCGATCGACTGGTCGACGCGGCCGAGCTCCTCGATCGCGACACAAAGCGCGACGAGGTCACCCTCACCCCCGCCGTACGCCTCGGGGGCGGTCAGGCCGAACAGGCCCAGTTCACCCATCTTGTGGACCACATCGACCGGGAAGTGGTGGTCGCGGTCCCACTGCGAGGCATGGGGCGCGATCTCCTTCTGGGCGAAGTCACGGACGACAGCACGCAACTCTTCGTGCTCGGGCTGGAGAAATGCGGTCATGCCGCCACCTCCGTAGGGCGATACAAAGAGTACGGAAGTGGCGGCCTGACGCCTGTGGTCACTCGCTGTCGCTCGCTCATGGGTCCCAGGTTAGCGCTTATTAACCTGGGACGCGAGATCCGCGTCACATCTGGTTCAGATCAAGATCAGCGGAACGTTCCGGTCGAGACCGTCCCGGCGATCCGCCGCTGGAAGATCAGGTATACGACCAGCACCGGAAGCACGGTCAGCACCACTCCGGCGAAGAGCGCACCGAAGTCGACGTTGTAGCCCGCCTGGGACGAGAACGACGCCATCCCCTGGGTGAGCACGTAGTTGTCCCGGTCGGTGTTGAGCGCCACCGGGAGCAGGAACTGGTTCCACAGCCCGAGGAAGTTGAAGATCGCGACCCCGGCCATCCCCGGTGCGGCCATCGGCAGCATGATCTGGAAGAACGTGCGCCACTCTCCCGCACCATCCATCATCGCGGCCTCGTAGACGTCGTCGGGCAGCGTCTTGAAGAAGGCGTAGAGGAAGAAGACGGTGAACGGCAGCGCGTAGGCCACGTACGTCAGGATCAGCCCGGGCAGCGTGTTGAGCAGCCCGATGCCCTGGAGCACGAAGAACAGCGGCACGATGACCAGGAAGACGGGGAAGGTCAGACCTCCGAGCATCGTGTAGTAGATGGCGTTGCGCCCGAAGAACTCGAACCGCGCCAGCACGTAGGCGCACATCGCCCCCAGCAGCATCACCAGCACCAGTGCGGTGCCGACGACGATGACGGTGTTGAAGAAGTACGTCCCGATGCCGGCCTTGGTCCAGGCGCTGGTGTAGTTCTCGAAGCTCCACTCCGCGGGCAGGGAGAACGGCGAGGAGAGGATCTCCTTCGACGTCTTGAACGAGGAGAGCACCACCCAGCAGAACGGCACGATGACGATCACCGACCAGATGATCAGCATCGTGTGCGAGGTGCCCGCGACCAGCGCGTCGCCGGGCGTACGCCGCTGGCCGTGGGAACGGGCAGCGACAGGCTTGTCGAGCGTGACAGTACTCATCGGCGTACGTCTCCCTTCTTGTCCCGTCCGCCAGCGAAGTGGAAGACGACGAAGACCAGAGCGGCGAAGAGCAGCGTGACCAGGGCGAGCACGACGCCCATCGAGGTGGCGTAGCCGAACTGGCCCTTCTTGAAGGCGGTGTTCAACAGGTACTGGCTCATCGTCAGGGTCGAGTTGGCGGGTCCACCGCCCGGGTTGAGGGCTGCCATGAAGACAAAGGCATCGAGGGTGAGGATCCCCAGATAGATGTACGCCGTCTGAACGTTGTCACGGATCGAGGGCAGCGTGATCGAGATGGCGGTGCGGAAGCGGCCGGCACCGTCGATGCGGGCCGCCTCGTAGATCTCCGCCGGCACGCCCTTGATGGCGGCCACGAAGAGCACCGTGTAGAAGCCGATGTTGGCCCAGATCATCACGAACATCGAGGCAGGCATCGCCGCACGCACCTCCCCGAGCCAGGCGTAGTCCTTGAAACCGTCGAGGCCGATGCCGGTGAGCATTCCGTTGAGCAGGCCGGCGGCCGGGTCGTACATCTGTGCCCAGAGCAGACCGATGACGACGGCCGGGACGGCGTAGGGGAAGAACGAGACGACCCGGTAGAAGCCGGAGCCGTTCAGACCACGGACCTGCCCGGTGCTGGGACCTGCCGTGGTCACGACCACCGCGATCGCCAGCGCCGCGACGAGAGTCACCAGCGGCACGACGATCGTGAGAAGTACGTTGTTCCGCAGCGCCTTGAGGAAGGTCTCGTCGTCGAGCAGCTTGGCGTAGTTGTCCAGGCCGATCACGTTCAGCTCCGGGGAGAAGCCGGTCCAGTCGGTCAGCGAGTAGAAGAGGGCCTGCCCGATCGGGACCACGACGAAGATGATGAAGATCGCGACCGGAAGGCCGAGGAAGACCGTCATGAACAACGCCCGGTCGAGGGTGAGCTTGCGGCGGCGGCGGCCGGGGGCGGCCCCCCAAGGATTCTCCTCGGAGGGGCCGCCGGCCGTCCAGGCCATCGTGGTGGATGGGTCCGGCATGGTGTCAGGAAACCTTGAGCTTCTCGATCGATGAGTCGTCGGCGACCTTGTCGAAGATGCCCTGGACGGCCTTGGTCAGGCCCTTCACGTCCAGGTCACCGGAGAGGAACGAGTTCCACACGACCAGCTCGTCGGCGTTGGTGCCGTAGTAGTCGTAGAACTGGAAGTTGAAGGTGTTCTCACCGGCAGCATCGAGCATCGCGCTCTGCGACTTCAGCGCCGCGGAGCCGAACCCGTCGGCAGGGATGGTGTCCTTGACGATGGTCGGCGCGAGCTTCGTCTTGGCGAAGTTGGTCGCGGCCTCCTTCGACAGCATGGCGCGGAGGATCTCCTTGCCGCCGGCGGGGTTCTTCGCCTTGCTCGGGACGATGAAGGCCTCACCGGCCGCGGCACGAACGGCCTCGTACGGCAGCGCCGAGCTGTCGCTGAGCACGAACTCCGGGATGCCGGTCATCTCGAAGCCGTCCTTGGTGGCGTCCTTCATCTCGTTCTCGATCCAGCCACCGCTCGGGTAGAGGAGCGCCTGCTGGTCGTTGGACCACTTGGCCTGCGCGGCGGTGAACTGGGTGCCGGCGCCGCCCGGGATGAACATGTCCTTGCTGACCATCTCGCCGAGCTTGCCCAGGATGTCCTGGATGACCTTGTGGGACCAGATGCCCTTCTCGAGGTTCTCGAGCCCGAGGCGCACCTCGTCGCCGCCCTCCTTGGCCGCCGAGTCGATCACCAGGGTGCGGTAGTAGGTCGCCGCCTCCTTGCCCCAGGTCCACAGGTACTTCTTCTTGGCCTTGGCCTTGGCGCCGAGGTCGAGCGCCTCGTCCCAGGTCTTCGGCGGGGTCCAGCCGTTCTCCTCGAAGAGTGAGGCGGAGTACCACACGCCGTAGAGGGTCATGACGTAGTTGATCGCCACGAACCGGTCGCTGTAGGTGCCGGGCACCTTCACGTTCGGGTAGAGGGTGTCCTCGATCTTGACGCCTTCATAGCTGTCGGCCTCGAAGACGTCGTCGAGCTCCTCGAGCTGGGCGGCGATCGAGCTGAAGCCGATCAGGTCCGCACCCGAGTTGTCGATCAGGTCCGGGGGCGTGCCGCCGACGAAGCGCGGCTGCAGCTCCGTGGCGATCTTGGTGGTCGCGCTGACCTTGAGGTCGGCGTCCGCGAACTCCTTGCCGACCACACCCGCGGCGAACTCGACGTAGTCGTAGCCGTAGCCACCGTCGAAGATCACCGCGTCGACGGTGCCGTCCTTGGCCATGCCGAACGGGTTGGACGCGGACTTGGTGCCGCCGCCGGACTCGTCGGAGTCGCTACCGGGCGCGCCGCACGCTGCGAGCGCTCCGGAGAACGACACGAGCGCCGCGCCGGCGAGTGTGCCGCGCAGAAGGGTCCGGCGGTCGAGCCGGTGAAGCTGCTGGGACATCGTGCTGCCTTCTTTCGGGTGGGTTCCTCTTTACTGATTACGGGTGTTCAGGCCATGCTTCCGATGCGCTCGCCGTAGCGAGCCTTCAACGCATCGTTGTGCTCATCGCCACCCGGGATATTGGCGGAGAGATAGAGGGGCGGGGTCTCGCCCGCTTCCTGGATCCGGGCGGCGGTGCCGAGGGTCAGGAGCTGGGCGATGTAGGCCGCCGTGATGGAGGAGACGGCACCGGCGAGGACGCCTTCGCCGGCTCCGTCGCCGACCGGGACGGTCGCGTCGCCGAAGGGAGCCAGGTTGTCGATCACCACGTCGGCGATCTCGGCCAGGCGCTTGCCGCTGGGGTGCTTGGGGGTGACCGCATTGGTGTGCTCGAGGCTGGTCACCGCGATCACCGTGTGGCCCTCCTCCTTCGCGCGCAGCGCGATGCCGACGATCGAGCCGTTGACGCCGGAGTTGGACGCGATCAGGAAGACGTCCTCGGGGTGGAACTCGTGGAGCTCCCAGAGCTCGTTCGCGATGTTGGAGTCGCGCTCGAGGAGACCGCCCTTGAGGTCGCTCGCTGGCCGGTCCCCCTTGAGGACCGTGTCGCGCAGCGCGATGGCGTGGGTGGGGATCAGACCGCCGGCCCGTCCGGCGATCTCCATCGCGAACGCCTGGGAGTGGCCGGTGCCGAACGCCTGCAGCACGCCGCCGTTGCGGATGCTGCTCACCATCGCCTCCACCGCCTCGTCGAGACCCCCGGACTGCGCAATCGACTGCAACTCGGACAGGCGTGTGCGAACCTGCTCGTCGAAGGCTCCGAACACGTCTCTGGTCAATTAGTCCACCCACCTAGCAAACTCCGGCCGCGACCGTATGTCGAGGCCTGCGCTCGAAAACTAAGTGGAGAGAGTACGCCTGGCAATGGTTTTCTGTTACGAAAAGGTGTCAATGAATAACAACTACTTGGGCCTCGACGCTGGAGGCACCAGCACTCGCGCCGTCGTCGTCTCCTCCGACGGACGCTGCGGAGGCATCGGGAAGGCCGGCAGCGGCAACCCGACCTCCGCCGGCGTCGACGCCGCCACGGCGGCGATCAAGGACGCGGTCACCCAGGCCGTGACCTCCGCGAAGGCCGGTCCGGTCGCGGGCGCCGCCCTGGCAGTGGCGGGTGCGGCCGACCCCGGACACCGGGCGGCGATCGTGGCCGCCCTCTCCGGGCTGGTCGCGAGCGAGCCGGTCTTCGACTTCGATGTGCTGGCGGCGTACTTCTCGGGGACGGCGGCTCCGGACGGCTATGTGCTGCTCTCCGGCACAGGGGCGTCGGCGGTGCGGGTCGAGGACGGCCGGCTGGCCGGCATCTCGGACGGGCTGGGCTGGCTGCTCGGCGACGTCGGCTCGGGCTTCTGGCTGGGCCGAGAGGTCGTACGCGCCGGAGTTGCGCCGCTCGACGGGCGAGGCGCGACCACGTCGCTGACCGGCCTGCTGCTGGACCGGCTCGGGATCGCCGTCGACGACCGTCGACAGGGCGGCCGGACCGCGACCCTCGTCGCGGCGACGGCGGCGCTGTATGCGATGCCGCCGCTGCGGCTGGCCGACTTCGCCTCCCTCGTCTTCACCGCGGCGGGTGCCGGCGACCGGGTCGCCGCGGGCATCCTCGACGAGGCCGCGGCCGGGTTGGCGGAGACGCTGGCGGCGGTGCGTACGCCTGATGTGGAGGGGCCGCTGGTCGCTGCGGGGAGCGTCCTGGCCCGGCAGCCGGACTTCGCCGCCCGGGTCGCTCCCGGAGCGGTGCTCGCCACTGACGGACTGGCCGGAGCGGCGGTGCTGGCGCTGCGTCACGGGGGTGTGCTCGTCGACGACGCGGTCTACGCACGGGTAACCTCGTCGCTCGCCCAGCTCACCGGGGTGTGACAATCGTTACTACGGATGCCTGGAGCCAGGCCAAAAGGCCTCACCTAGCATGTCGTTGCATTCACGATGGAGGAGTTCTCGTTGAGCAAGCCACTGACCAAGGTGCTGATCGCCAACCGCGGTGAGATCGCGGTTCGAGTGATCCGTGCGTGCAAGGACGCCGGGATCGGCTCGGTCGCGATCTACGCCGAGCCTGACCGTGACGCGCTGTTCGTGCGCCTGGCCGATGAGTCCTACGCGTTGGGTGGAGCCACCCCGGCCGAGTCCTACCTCTCCATCGAGAAGATCATCGACATCGCGGCCCGCTCGGGTGCGGACTCGGTCCACCCCGGCTACGGCTTCCTGGCCGAGAACGCCGACTTCGCCACCGCCGTGATCGAGGCCGGCCTGACCTGGATCGGTCCCTCCCCCGAGGCCATCGACGCCCTCGGCGACAAGGCCAAGGCCAAGCACATCGCGCTCAGCGCTGGTGCGCCGCTGGCCCCGGGCCTCAAGGACCCGGTCAAGGACGCCGACGAGATCGTCGCCTTCGCGAAGGAGTACGGCCTCCCGGTCGCGATCAAGGCGGTCTTCGGTGGCGGCGGTCGCGGCCTGAAGGTCGCCCGCACCCTGGAGGAGATCCCCGACCTGTACGAGTCCGCGGTCCGTGAGGCCGTCGGCGCCTTCGGTCGGGGTGAGTGTCTGGTGGAGAAGTTCCTCGACAAGCCCCGTCACGTCGAGACCCAGTGCCTGGCCGACAAGCACGGCAACGTGGTGGTGGTCTCCACGCGTGACTGCTCCCTGCAGCGTCGCCACCAGAAGCTGGTCGAGGAGGCGCCCGCCCCGTTCCTGAGCGAGGAGCAGAACAAACGCCTCTATGAGTCCTCCAAGGCCATCTTGCGCGAGGCCGGCTACGTCGGCGCCGGGACGTGTGAGTTCCTCGTCGCCGCCGACGGCACCATCTCCTTCCTCGAGGTCAACACCCGCCTCCAGGTCGAACACTGCGTCTCCGAAGAAGTCACCGGCATCGACCTGGTCCGCGAGATGTTCCGCATCGCCGCCGGTGAAGAGCTCGGCTACGACGACCCCGAGATCCGCGGCCACTCCATCGAATACCGCATCAACGCCGAAGACGGCGGCAACAACTTCATGCCGGCGCCGGGCACCCTGACCGAGTGGGCACCCCCGGCCGGGCCCGGGGTACGCCTGGACGGGGGCTATGAGAAGGGCGAGACCATCCCGGGCTCGTTCGACTCCCTCATCGCCAAGCTGATCGTCTCCGGCCGCGACCGCACCCAGGCGCTCGAGCGTTCGCGTCGCGCCCTGGACGAGTTCAAGGTCGACGGGATGCCCACCGTCATCCCGTTCCACCAGGCCGTCACCAACGACCCGGCCTACACCGCCGAGAACGGCTCCTTCGACGTCTACACCACCTGGATCGAGACCGACTTCGACAACCAGATCACCCCCTACGCCGGCACTCACGGTGAGGCCGAGGAGGCCGGCGAGCGCCAGACCATCGTGGTCGAGGTCGGCGGCAAACGCCTCAACGTCTCCCTCCCCGCCGGACTCGGCGGCCTCGCCGGGGCCGGCGCCGGTGCCGGTTCCGTCAAGAAGCCGAAACGCTCGGCGAAGAAGACCGGCGCGGCCGCCTCCGGCGACTCCGTCACCTCCCCCATGCAGGGCACCATCGTCAAGATCGCCGTCGAAGAAGGCCAAGAAGTCACCGAGGGCGACGTCGTCGTAGTCATCGAAGCCATGAAGATGGAACAACCTCTCAAGGCCCACAAGACCGGCACCATCACCGGCCTCAACGCCACCGTCGGCGAAACCGTCGCCAACGGGGCCGTCATCGCCGAGATCAAGTAGCTGGTCGAGGGCTGTTCCTTCATCAAGGTATGCAGCCGAAGCCGCACATCCCTAGCGGAGTTCCGCTAGGGATGTGCGGCTTTTCCTGCATACCTTGACGGAGGCTCACAACCCGAGCTCGTCGGCCAGCACGGCCAGATGGAGCTCGAAGAGCGCGGCGGGGTCGCCGAAGCCGTCGGGGCCGAACTGGCCGAAGACCTCGAAGCTGACGCGGCCGAAGAGACTCGTCCAGACGAGTACGCCGCGGGTGAGCCCGGCGTCCGGGATGTCGACGCCGAGCTGGTCGCGGATGCCCTGCAGACCCACGGCGAGCGCGGGCGGGATCTCCTCCGGCGCCTCGGGCAGGGCCAGCCGGCCCGCTGCGAGCGCGCTCGCACACACCCGCAGCATCGCGGCCGGGACACGGGTTCCCGGCACGCTGGTGCGCTCGTCCGGCGCGGCGTAGCCGGGGACGGGCGACCCGAAGAGCAGCGCGTACGTCGCCGGCTCGGCGAGAGCCCAGGTCCTGACCGCGCGGCCGAGTGCGAGGACCTGGGCGCGGTGGTCATCCTCAGGGGCGGCCGCGACGGCGACGTCGACGGCGTCGCCGAGCTCGTCGTAGCCGGAGACGAGGAGCAGGGTCAGCAGCTCGTCGCGGTTCTTCACGTAGCGGTAGACCGCCGAGGAGACCACGCCGAGATCGCGGGCGACCGCGCGCAGCGAGAGCGCGGCGGCGCCGTGGACCGCCAGGTGCTCGCGGCCGATCCGGACGATCTCGTCCATGGTCTGCGCCCGCGCCCGCTCGCGCGGGGTCCCGTCTCGTGAGGTGGCTGTCATGGCGCCATCGTGTCCCGAATCAGAGAGCGCTGTCAACAAAAGTGAGCACTGCTCTTGCATTTGCCGGCGACACGCGCCAGACTCATTCCGAGAGCACTGCTCTCGAAACCCACTGAGGAGACAGCCATGAACCGCACCTACCTCGTCATCGGCGCCGGCCCTGTCGGCGCGACCGTCGCCCAGCAGCTCGCCGCCCGCGGGGATCGCGTACGCCTCCTCACCCGCTCCGGCAGCGGCCCGGTGCACACGAGCATCGAGCGGCTCCGCGGCGACGCCGCAGACCTCGACACCCTGACCCACGCGGCCTCCGGGACCCGCGCCGTCTTCCACTGCATGCACGGCAGCGCCTACGCCGCCGACACCTGGCGCGCCGAGCTCCCGCGGGCCGAGAAGGTCGTGCTCGAGGCCGCAGGGAAGGCGGGCGCCGTGGTCGTCTTCCCCGAGAGCCTCTACGCCTACGGCCACGTCACCGGCCCGATGACCGAGCAGACCCCGCGGAACGCCGACTTCGGCAAGCCCGCCGTGCGGGTCGAGCTGCTCCGTGCCCGCGACGCCTCCCCCACGCCCACGGTCAGCGTCGCGGCATCCGACTTCTACGGCCCGCTGGTGCGCAACGCGCACGCCGGCGAGCGGATGGTGCCGACCGTCCTCGCGGGCCGCACCATGCGCGTCCTCGGCGACCCGGACGCGCCGCACTCCTGGACGTACGTCCCCGACCTCGGCGCCGCGATGATCAGGGCTGCCGACGAGGAGAGCCTGTGGGACACCTTCCTGCACGCTCCCACCGCGCCGGCGATCTCCCAGCGGGCCATGGTCGAGCTCTACGCCGACGTAGCCGGGGTCGCCGCCCCGCGGGTCGGCCGCATCCCCACCTGGACGCTGAAGGCGATCGGCGCGGTGCACGCCGGCACCCGGGAGCTGGCCGAGATGACCTACCAGTTCGACAAGCCGTTCGTGCTGGACTCCTCGGCGAGCGAGGCGCTGCTCGGCCTGTCCCCCACCCCGCTCGAGACCGGGGCGAAGGCGACGGTGGGCTGGTGGCGTACCCAGGCCTGAGCCCGGCCGGGCCGGGGCTACCTGGCGCTCCAGCCGCCGTCCATGGCCCACGAGGCGCCGGAGACCATCGAGGCATCGGGGCCGGTGAGCCAGCCGACCAGGGAGCCGACCTCGTCCGGCTCGACCAGCCGCTTGACCGCCACGTCCTGCAGCAGCACCCGCTCGACGACCTCGGAGGCGTCCACACCGTGCACCGCGGCCTGGTCGGCGATCTGCTTCTCCACCAGCGGCGTACGCACGTAGCCGGGGTTGATGCAGACGCTGGTCACGCCGTGCGGGCCGCCCTCGAGGGCGGTGACCTTGGAGAGTCCCTCCAGGCCGTGCTTGGCCGAGACGTAGGCGCTCTTGAAGGGCGAGGCGACCAGGCCGTGCACGGAGGAGATGTTGACGATGCGGCCCCAGCCGTTGGCGTACATGTGCGGCAGAGCCGCCCTGACCAGCAGGAACGGGGCGACGAGCATGATCGAGTGGATCCGGCGGAAGTCGTCGGGGTCGAACTTCTCGATCGGGCTGACCCGCTGGATGCCGGCGTTGTTGACCAGGATGTCGACCTCCAGGGTGAGGTCGTCGAGCTCGTGGGTGGCGGTCAGGTCGACCACCCACGCCTCGCCGCCGATCTCGTCGGCGAGAGCGTGGGCGGCGTCGCCGGCGAGATCGGCGACGACGACTCTGGCGCCGCGGGCGGCGAGCTCGCGGGCCACCGCCGCACCGATCCCCGAGGCTCCGCCGGTGACCAGGGCCCGCCGGCCCTGCAGCGTACGTCCGGGATCGACGGCGGTCCCCGAGACAGGTGGCGCCGAGGTCACGCCGGGCTCACCTCACGCGCGGCCTCACGGTCGGCACGGTCCAGCGCCCGCAGCGACGTGCCCCTGGTCTCCTTGAGGGTGAGCACGACGAGCGCGGTGATGATGCCGGCCACGGCGAGGTAGATCGCGGTGTTGGTCCAGGTGCCGGTGTCCTTGAGCCAGGCGATGGCCAGCAGCGGCGCGAGCGACCCGGCGAAGATCGAGGTCACCTGGTAGGAGATCGAGATGCCGGAGTAGCGCATCCGGGTGGGGAACATCTCGGCCATGATCGCGGGCTGGGTGGAGTACATCAGCGCGTGGATCGCCAGCCCGGCGATCAGTGCCGCCACGATCGCGACGTTGCTCTTCGTGTCGAGCATCGGGAAGGCCCAGAAGCCCCAGGTCGCGCCGAGGACCGCGCCGACGAGATAGACCGGCTTGCGGCCCACGCCGTCGGCGATCCGGCCCACGGCGAGGATGAAGAAGAAGTGGCAGGCGTGCGCGATCGCGATCAGGCCGAGCAGCGCACCCTGGTCCATCTTCTGGTCCTCGACCAGGTAGACGATCGAGAACGAGACCACCAGGTAGTACATGATGTTCTCCGCGAACCGCAGGCCCATCCCCTTGAGGACACCCACCGGGTAGCGGCGCAGCACCTCGAAGACGCCGTAGCCGGACGAGGCGGCGTCGGCCTGCTCCGCCTTCGCCTCCTCGAAGATCGGCGAGTCGGTCACCGAGCGACGGATGAAGTAGCCGACGAGGACGACGACGGCCGAGAGCCAGAACGCGACCCGCCAGCCCCAGGCGAGGAACGCGGCGTCGGAGAGCGTGATGGTCATCAGGGTGAGCACCAGCGTGGCCAGCAGGTTGCCCACCGGCACCGCGGCCTGCGGCCAGGCGGCCCAGGTCGCCCGCTTCGCGTCCGGGGCGTGCTCGGCGACCAGCAGGACGGCGCCGCCCCACTCACCACCCAGCGCGAGGCCCTGCACGAACCGCAGCAGCACCAGCGCGATCGGTGCGGCGAGACCGACCTGGCCGTACGTCGGCAGGCAGCCCATCAGCACCGTGGCGACACCGATCAGCATGATGGTCAGCTGCAGGGTGTACTTGCGGCCGAGGCGGTCGCCGATGTGGCCGAAGACGACGCCGCCCAGCGGGCGGGCGACGAACCCGATGGCATAGGTGACGAAGGCGGCGATGATCGCGTCGTAGGCGTTGCCGGTCGCCGGCATGATCACCTTGGCGAAGACCAGGGCCGAGGCGGTGGCGTAGAGGAAGAAGTCGTACCACTCCACGACCGTGCCGGCCATGGAGGCCGCCACTGTTCTGCGGAGCAGGCTCTGCTCGTCGGCTGGGGGTTCGGTGGGGGCGGCGGTGGCGCCCGGCTGTGTGGAGGACATGGCTCGGAGTGTGACAGTGATCATATTGTGCTTGCAACGCGCATGTTGGCACACACCATGAACGAAAATGCACATCCATCGTTAGGGTGACCGGATGGCTACCTCCGCTCCGACACCGCCCTCCGCCGACCAGCTGCTGGTGCTGCTCGAGGTGGCCCGCAGCGGCCGCTTCACCACGGCCGCGCGCTCCCTGGGCCTGACCCACACGACGGTCAGCCGCAACATCTCCGCCCTCGAGCGCGCCCTCGGTGGCCGGGTCCTCGTGCGTGGCTCCGACGGGTGGGCGCTGACCGCCCTGGGCGAGCGCGCGGCGCGGGCCGCCGAGGGGGTAGCCGAGTCGCTGGCCCGGCTGGCCGCGGACGAGCCGGCCGACCCGGTGGCCGGCGTGGTCAGGATGTCGACGACCGACGGGTTCGCGGCGTACATCGCCTCTCCGGCGGTCGCGGCGCTGCGGCGGGACCATCCCGAGCTCGCGGTCGAGATCGTCACCGTGACCCGGCAGGCGGCCCAGCACCGCTCCGGCGTGGACATCGAGGTGGTGGTCGGCGAGCCGGCGGTCAACCGGGGCCGGGCGATGCACCTGGGCGAGTACGAGCTCGGCCTCTACGCCTCCCCCGGATATCTGGAGCGCCACGGCGCCCCCGCGACGATCGAGGAGGCCGTACGCCACCGCCTGGTCTACTTCGTCGACTCGATGCTCCAGGTCGACGACCTCGACATCCCCCGACGGCTGCTGCCGGGCATCCGCGACGCCGTCACCTCGACGAACGTGTTCGTCCACGTCGAGGCGACCCGGGCCGGCGCCGGCCTCGGCCTGCTGCCCTGCTTCATGGCCGACCGGCACCCCGACCTCGTCCGGATGCTCCACGAGGAGATCCATCAACGGCTGCCCTACTGGGCGGTCGTGCATCCCGAGTCCTGGCGCAGGCCCGCGGTGGCCGCCGTGGTGGGCGGCCTGCGGCAGCAGATGGCCGAGCAGCAGGATGCCCTGCTCGGCCGGTGACACCCGGTATGGTCCGCAACCCGTTCAGCGGCCCCAACGAATCCGCACGGTTCAGAACTTCTTAACGTCCACTAACTGGGCGAAATCGTCCCATAACCTGGACGACACACTTCGGATGGGTAGCGTGGCCGCCATGTTCAAGAAGGTGTTGGTTGCCAACCGCGGCGAGATCGCGATCCGAGCTTTCCGTGCGGGCTTCGAGCTCGGGGCGAAGACAGTCGCCGTATTTCCCTACGAGGATCGTGGTTCGGAACACCGGCTGAAGGCCGACGAGGCCTACCAGATCGGAGAGCTCGGTCATCCGATCCGGGCCTACCTCGATCCCGACGCGATCGTCGCGGTCGCCAAGCAGAGCGGCGCGGACGCGATCTACCCCGGCTACGGGTTCCTCTCCGAGAACCCGGCGCTGGCCGAGGCCTGCGTCAAGGCGGGGATCACGTTCATCGGACCGTCGGCGGAGGTCCTCACGCTCACCGGCAACAAGGCCACCGCGATCGCGGCGGCGAAGGCTGCCGGCGTACCGACCCTGCAGTCGGTCGAGCCCTCCACCGACGTCGACGCGCTCGTCTCAGCCGCCTCCGCCCTTCCCTACCCGCTGTTCGTGAAGGCAGTCGCCGGTGGTGGCGGTCGCGGGATGCGGCGGGTCGACGACCCCGCCAAGCTCCGCGAGGCCGTAGAGACCTGTATGCGCGAGGGTGAGGCCGCGTTCGGCGACCCGACCGTCTTCATCGAGCAGGCCGTGGTCGAGCCACGTCACATCGAGGTGCAGATCCTCGCCGACGGCACCGGTGAGGTCATCCACCTCTTCGAGCGCGACTGCTCGGTGCAGCGCCGCCACCAGAAGGTCGTGGAGATCGCGCCCGCGCCGAATCTCGACCCTGAGCTGCGGGAACGCATCTGCGCGGACGCCGTGCGCTTCGCCAAGGAGATCGGCTACTCCTGCGCCGGCACCGTGGAGTTCCTGCTCGACCCCGCGGGCAACTACGTCTTCATCGAGATGAACCCGCGGATCCAGGTCGAGCACACCGTGACCGAGGAGGTCACCGACGTCGACCTGGTCCGCTCGCAGATGCGGATCGCCGCCGGCGAGACGCTGGCCGACCTCGGTCTGACCCAGGACTCCGTCCAGCTGCGTGGCGCGGCGATGCAGTGCCGGATCACCACCGAGGACCCCGCCAACAACTTCCGCCCCGACACGGGCATGATCACCACCTACCGCTCCCCCGGTGGTGCCGGAATCCGGGTCGACGGCGGCACGACGTACGCCGGGGCCGAGGTCTCGCCGCACTTCGACTCGATGCTCGCCAAGCTCACCTGCCGCGGGCGCACCTTCGAGGACGCCGTCACCCGGGCCCGCCGGGCCGTGGCGGAGTTCCGGATCCGCGGGGTCGCGACGAACATCCCGTTCCTGCAGGCACTGCTCGACGACCCCGACTTCATCGCGGGCTCGATCACCACCTCGTTCATCGAGACCCACCCGCAGCTGCTGACCGCGCGGGCCTCCGGTGACCGCGGCACCAAGCTGCTCACCTACCTGGCCGACGTGACCGTCAACCAGCCGTACGGTCCCGCGCCGGTCTCGCTGCACCCGGTCGAGAAGCTGCCGCCGGTCGACCTGTCGGCGGCGCCGCCCGCGGGGTCACGTGACCTGCTGCGTGAGCTCGGGCCGTCGGGCTTCGCGGCCGCGCTGCGTGCCCAGGAGGCGGTCGCGGTCACCGACACCACCTTCCGCGACGCCCACCAGTCGCTGCTGGCGACCCGGGTCCGCACCACCGACCTGCTCGGCGTCGCCGGCCATGTCGCCCGGCTGACGCCGCAGCTGTGGTCGCTCGAGGCCTGGGGTGGGGCGACGTACGACGTGGCCCTGCGCTTCCTCTCCGAGGACCCGTGGGAGCGGCTCGCCGCGCTGCGCGAGGCCGTGCCCAACATCAACCTGCAGATGCTGCTTCGCGGTCGCAACACGGTGGGCTACACGCCCTACCCGACCGAGGTCACCGACGCGTTCGTCTCCGAGGCCGCGGAGACCGGGATCGACGTCTTCCGCATCTTCGACGCGCTCAACGACGTCTCCCAGATGCGGCCCGCGATCGACGCCGTGCGGGCGACCGGGACCGCGGTCGCCGAGGTGGCGCTGTGCTACACCGGCGACCTCTCCTCGCCGGACGAGAAGCTCTACACGCTCGACTACTACCTGCGGCTGGCCGAGGAGATCGTCTCGGCCGGGGCGCACGTGCTGGCGATCAAGGACATGGCCGGGCTGCTGCGGGCGCCCGCCGCGCGCACCCTGGTGACCGCGCTGCGCGAGCGCTTCGACCTGCCGGTCCACCTGCACACCCACGACACCGCCGGTGGCCAGCTGGCCACCTTGACGGCCGCGATCGAGGCGGGAGTCGACGCCGTCGACGCCGCGACCGCGTCCATGGCCGGGACCACCTCCCAGCCGCCGCTCTCCTCGCTGGTGGCGGCGACCGACTACACGCCGCGCTCCACCGGCCTCTCGCTGGCCGCGGTCAACTCCCTGGAGCCCTACTGGGAGGCCGTACGCCGCGTCTACGCGCCCTTCGAGTCCGGACTGCCCGCGCCGACCGGCCGGGTCTACCGCCACGAGATCCCGGGCGGTCAGCTCTCCAACCTGCGTCAGCAGGCGATCGCGCTCGGGCTGGGCGAGAAGTTCGAGCAGATCGAGGACATGTACGCCGCGGCCAACTCGATCCTCGGCCGCGTCCCCAAGGTCACCCCGTCCTCGAAGGTCATCGGCGACCTGGCCCTCTCGCTCGTCGCGGCGGGTGCCGACCCGGCTGCGTTCGAGGCCGACCCGGCTGCGTACGACATCCCGGCGTCCGTCATCGGCTTCCTCAACAGTGAGCTCGGTGACCCGCCGGGCGGCTGGCCCGAGCCGTTCCGCAGCAAGGCGATCGCCGGGCGCACCTGGAAGGAGGCCTCGCCGACCCTGTCGGCCGAGGACGCCGCCGGGCTCGTCTCCGACCGCCGCGGCACGCTCAACCGGCTGCTCTTCCCGGGCCCGACGAAGGACTTCACCGAGGCCCGTTCGAAGTGGGGCGACGTGTCGGTCATCTCCACCCTCGACTACCTCTACGGTCTGCGCGAGGGCGAGGAGCACGTCGTCGAGATCTCCGAGGGCAAGACGGTGATCTTCGGGCTCACCGCCGTCTCCGAGCCCGACGAGCGAGGCATCCGCACCGTCCTGGCCACGATCAACGGCCACCTGCGTCCGATCGGGGTCCGCGACCGCTCCGTCGCGGCCGAGGTCGCGGCCGCCGAGAAGGCCGATCCGGCCGTTCCGGGCCAGGTCGCGGCGCCGTTCCAGGGTGTCGTCACCATCACGGTCGCGGCAGGTGAGTCGGTCAAGGCCGGCGACACCGTCGCCACCATCGAGGCCATGAAGATGGAGGCCGCCATCACCGCCCCCGTCGACGGCACCGTCTCCCGCCTCGCCTTCTCCGGCACCCAGGCGGTCGACGGCGGCGACCTGGTGCTCGTGCTCGGCTGAGCGGCGCGTTCCTTCGTCAAGGCGGTGTCCTGAGCCTGTCGAAGGGTACGCAGCCGAAGGCGCACATCCCCAGCGGAGTTCCGCTGGGGATGTGCGCCTTTTCCGGCATACCTTGACGAAGGATCAGAGCGCTGCGTACGCCTCGACCCAGTCCTCCGCGCGTAGGTCGCGCGGCAGCGCCGGGGCCTGGGACCGATGGCGGCGCCGAGCGATCCGATCGGCGATCTGATCAGCGAGCGCAGCCGGTACGCCGTTGCGGCGCAGGATCTCAGCGACCCCGCGGCCGCGGCCGGCGAAGACCCTCGCCACCCACGCCTGGAAGTCGCGGCGCTCCGCATCGGGGAGCAACGGCTCCGGTCGGCGGTCGATGAGCAGCAGCCCGCCGTCGACGTTCGGTCGCGGACGGAACGCGGTCGACGGGACCCGCCGGTCGAGGGTGAACGTGAACCATGGCCACCACTGCGCGGTGAGCTGGGTCGTACCGCCGACGCCCGCGCGCTTGCGGGCGACCTCCCACTGGGTGAGGAGTACGGCATGGCGCCACGTCGTCGAGGCGAGCAGGTGCCGCAGGATCGGCGTGGTCAGGTGGAACGGGACGTTGGAGACGACGACCGCGTCCTGCGGTGGCGCGTGCCGCAGGATGTCGCCCTCGGCGATGCACACGTGCGTACCGATCCGTCGGCGCAGGTCAGCGGCGCGGCGAGGGTCGATCTCGACCCCCTCCAGCGGACGGCCCAGCTCGGCCAGCGCGAGCGTGACGGCGCCGTTGCCGGTGCCCCACTCGACCAGCGGACCGTGCCGCTGCGACACGAGATGGACGATGCGGTCGACCGTCGACCTGTCGGTGAGAAAGTTCTGGCCGAGCTCGTGCCGGCCAGGGCGTACGTCGGGCATGGATGCTCCTCGAGACAGAAGGAGCCGGGCGGCATGCGGGTAGCACTCGAGAGCCGCCCGGCAGGGTGCCAGGTGGCGGCGCGAATGCGTCGAGTGTTCGGTGGGATCCGCGCCGTCAGCGGCGGCGGATCCGGACGATCATCGTCATGCAGCAGTTACCCATGGCGCTCACGCTAGCGAAGCAGCAGCTGTGCGCGCACGCGGTTTAGACGCCATGCCGAGACGTCACTTGCGTCGGTCGAAGTGGCATCCGCTTGCCATCTCGGCCGACGTAAGCGACGCCTCGGCCGACGTAGGCGACTACTCGGCCGACGTAAGTGACTACTCGACGTGGTGGAGGCGGCGGGCGGCCTCGGCGGTGGAGCCGGAGATCGACGGGTAGACGGTGAAGGTGTTCGCGATCTGGTCGACGGTCAGTCCGGTGGAGACCGCGAGGGTGATCGGGTGGATCAGCTCGGAGGCGCGGGGGCCGACGACGACGCCGCCGATGACGACACCGGTGCCCGGGCGGGAGATGAGCTTGACGAAGCCGTCGGAGATGCCCTGCATCTTCGCCCGCGCGTTGCCCTTGAGGTCGAGGCGCAGGGTGTCGGCGACGACCTCACCGGAGTCGACCTGGGCCTGCGAGTAGCCCACCGTTGCGATCTCGGGCGAGGTGAAGACGTTGGCCGCGACCTCCTTGAGGTCCATCGGGATGACCGCATCGCCGAGGAAGTGGCGCATCGCGATCCGGCCAGCCATGGCGGCGGTCGAGGCGAGCATGAAGCCGCCGGTGCAGTCGCCGGCGGCGTAGACGCCGTAGGCGGACGTACGCGACACCTTGTCGGTCCGGATGAACCCACCCTCGTCGAGCTCGATGCCGGCCTCCTCCAGGCCGAGGCCCTCGGTGTTGGGGATCGAGCCGAGCGCCAGGATGCAGTGGCTGCCGGTGACCTCGCGGCCGTCGGTCAGCCTGACGGTGACGACGTCGCCGGAGCGGGTCACCGACTCCATCCGCGACTTGCTGAGGATGTTCATTCCCTGACGCTCGAGTACGTCCTGGAGGACCGTCGCCGCATCCGCGTCCTCACCAGGGAGAACACGATCACGCGAGGAGACCAGGGTGACCTGCGAGCCGAGGTTGAGGTAGGCGTTGGCGAACTCGACGCCGGTGACGCCCGAGCCCACGACGATCATGTGCGAGGGCAGGTCGTCGAGGTCGTAGACCTGCTCCCAGGTCAGGATCCGCTCGCCGTCGGGCTGGGCGGTGGGCAGCACCCGGGGCCGGGCGCCGGTGGAGATCAGGACGGCATCGTTCTCGATGGCCTCCTCGCTACCGTCCTGGGCCAGGGTCGCGATCACCTGACGCTTGTCGGCGTCGATGCGTCCGGTGCCCTTGACGATCCGGATCCCGCGGCGGGTCAGCCGGTTCTCGATGTCGCTCGACTGCGCGAGCGCGAGCGACTTGACCCGCTTGTTAACCAGGCCGAGGTCGGCGTAGAGCTCGGTGGCCGGGTCGCCCTGGTGGTCACGGAAGTTGATGCCCAGGTCGCGGGCGAGCGTCATGTCCGACATCAGCTCGGAGGTGGCGATCAGGGTCTTGCTCGGCACGCAGTCGGTGAGCACCGCGCTGCCGCCGAGGCCGTCACGGTCGACGACCGTCACCTCCGCCCCGAGCTGCTGCGCGACCAGTGCCGCCTCGTATCCCCCAGGACCCCCACCAATGATCGTCACCCGCGCCATGGGCCGCATTCTTCCACGCCCCCGGAGCGGCAGATTCAGCCCATCGTCTTCTGACCGTCGATGGTCTCCCGGATGATGTCGGCGTGGCCGGCGTGCTGGGCGGTCTCGGCCAGGATGTGAGCGATGACGCGGCGGTTGGACCAGCGACCTCCGGCCTCGAACCACGGCGCCTCGGGAAGGGCGTGGTCCGCGTCGAGGTCGACGGTCCGGACCAGCTCGTCGGTGGCGGCGGCCACGGCCTCGTACGCCTCGAGGACACCCTCCAGCGTCTCGTTCTCGGCGAGCACGAAGTCGGCGGCGAACTCGGCGTACCTCTCCGGGGTGAGCTCCTGCGCCACCGCTCCGCGGACGATGAAGTCGGCCCAGCCTCGCTCGCCCGCGGCGACGTGCTTGATCAGGCCGCCGAGGCTGAGCACGGAGGCGGTCGGGGTGAGTCGCGCCTGCTCGTCGGTCAGGTTGCGGACGGCGAAGCGCAGGAAGCCACGGTGCTTGGCCAGCGTCTCCAGCAGGTCCGCGCGCTCGCGCGAGGAGGTGGAGGTGGCGGTGGCGTTCACGGCGGTTGCGGTCATGACATGGACTCCTTGGTGGTGTTTCCCTCTGACACGGACAACGCTAGGAGTCCTTCAGGTCAGTTTCTGTCCGCTTTCTCCCAGGGGCCGAAAAAGATCCGCCGACCATTACCCTGCTGGGATGACGAGCCCTGCGAACCCGACCCGCAGCGACGCGGTCCGCAACCGCGACCTCCTGGTCGCCGCCGCCCGCGAGGTGCTCGCCGAGCAGGGTCTCGACGCCCCGATGTCGGCGGTCGCCAAGCGCGCCGGCGTCGGACAGGGCACCCTCTACCGGCACTTCCCCGACCGGTTCACCCTGGCCACGGCGGTGCTGGAGGAGAACGTACGCGACATCGAGCAGGTCGCCGCCCGGCCCGAGGCGACGCTGGCCGACGTGCTCGGCATGGTCACCTGGCAGATGATCCACTCGAACGCCTTCGTCGGCATCATCCGGCTCAGCGAGGAGAGCTCCCGCTTCCTCGCCGATCGTGTACGCACCGCCATCGACAGGCTCGCCGAGAAGACCCACGACACCGACGACCTCATGCTCGCCGTCGCGATGGTCTCCGGCGGGGTGCACGGGCCGACGCCCGAGGCACGCGAGGCCACCGCCCGCCGGGCGTGGGGCCTGCTCGGGATCGAGATCGGCCCGGTCACGCCGGGCGTCTAGCACCGGGAGACCAGCGCGACGAACGACCGCCGGCCGGCACCCCGAGCGAGGGGCACCGGCCGGCGAGTCGTAGGTCGGATCAGAGGTTGATCATGTGTCCCGCGATGCCCTCGATCGCTTCCTTCATCGCCTCCGAGAGCGTCGGGTGGGCGAAGACGTTGCGGGCGACCTCGTCGGCGGTGAGGTCCCAGGTCTTGGCGAGCGTGAGCGCCGGGAGGAGCTCGGTGACCTCGGGGCCGATCATGTGGGCGCCGAGGATCTCGTTGTGCTCGGCGTCGGCGACGATCTTCACGAACCCGACGGTCTCGGCCATGCCGCGGGCCTTGCCGTTGGCGGAGAACGGGAAGGAGGAGGTCTTGACGTCGTAGCCCTTCTCCTTGGCCTGCGCCTCGGAGTAGCCGAAGGAGGCGATCTGCGGCTGGCAGAACGTCGCCCGCGGGATCATGTCGAAGTCGATCTCCATGGTCTCGGCGCCGGCGATGGTCTCGGCCGCGATGACGCCCATGGCCTCGGCGGTGTGGGCGAGCATCAGCTTGCCGGTGCAGTCACCGATGGCGTACACGTTCTCGACGTTGGTGCGACCACGCGCGTCGACCGCGATCGCGCCGCGCTCGGTGAGCGCCACGCCGGTGGCCTCGAGGCCGTAGCCCTCCACGCGCGGGGCGAAGCCGAACGCCGCGAGGAACTTGTCGGCCTGCAGCACCTGCTCCTCACCACCGGCCGCCGGGGCGACCCGGACGGTGACGCCGGAGCCGTTGTCCTCGGCGCCCTTGACCGCCGTGGAGAGCATCACGTTGACGCCGAGCTTCTTGTACTGGCGCAGCAGCTCCTTGGACACGTCCGCGTCCTCGGTCGGCACCATCCGGTCGAGGAACTCGACGATGGTGACGTCGACGCCGAAGTTCTTCAGGACGTAGGCGAACTCGACCCCGATCGCGCCGGAGCCACCGATGATGATCGAGCTCGGCAGCTCCTCGGTGAGGATGTGCTCCTCGTAGGTCACGATGTTCCGCCCGTTGGGCACGACACCGGGCACGGAGCGCACGGTCGCGCCGGTGCCGATGATCAGGTTGTCGAAGGTGTAGGAGGTCTTCGCACCGTCGTTGCCCTCGACGTCGATCGACTTCGGGCCGGTGAGCGTGCCCCAGCCGTCGACCTCGGTGATCTTGTTCTTCTTCATCAGGTAGTGCACGCCCTTGGCGCTCGCGTCGGCCACGCTGCGGCTGCGCTTCCACGTCGTCGAGAAGTCCATCGTGGCGTCGCCGGAGATGCCGAAGGTCTTCTTCTCGTGCGTGATGATGTGAGCGATCTCAGCGTTGCGGAGCAGCGCCTTGGAGGGGATGCAGCCCACGTTGAGGCAGACACCACCCCAGTACTGCTTCTCAACGACGGCGACGGACTTGCCGAGCTGAGCGGCACGGATGGCGGCGACGTAGCCACCGGGGCCAGCGCCGAGGACGAGAACATCGAAGTGGGTCACGCATCCAAGGGTAGACCGCCAATAACAGATAGATCCCAAGCGGGTGAGGACTGGGCGGTAACCTCGTGACCCGTGACTCTCTATGCGGCCTATGGCGTCAATCTCGACCCGGCGCTGATGAGTGAGCGGTGCCCGCACTCGCCGTTGCGCACCACCGGTTGGCTGGACGGCTGGCGGCTCACCTTCGGGGGCGAGGACAACGTGCTCGGCGACGGTCCGACGACCACGATCGTCCAGGACCCGTTCGAGCAGGTCTTCGTCGCGGTCTACGACGTCGTCGACCAGGACATGGAGGCCCTGGAGAAGTGGGAGCTGGCCGACATCGGCCTCTACTTCAAGACCAAGGTGCGGATCGCCGCGCTCACCGGCGAGCTGCTCTGCGAGACCTATGTGCTCGACACGTACGAGGGCGGCATCCCGGACGCCCGCCACCTGGGTGCGCTGGCCGATGCCGCCGAGGCGGCCGGGGCGCCGGACGACTACGTGCATGCGCTGCGTACGCGGCCGTGCCGGTCCAACGACTGAGTCGGTCCTGGGCGGCGTCTAGACTCGGCGAGTGACCACGCCTTACGAACTGGCCAAGGAAGCCGCCGCCGCGCTCGCAGAGAAGACCGGCATCGAGACGCACGACATCGCGCTGGTGCTGGGCTCGGGCTGGCTGCCCGCCGCCGACGCGCTCGGCGAGGACTACACCGAGATCGACACGACCGACCTGCCCGGCTTCAGCGCCGCCGCGGTCGTCGGTCACAGCGGCAAGATCCGTTCGATCCGCTCGGCGAGCGGTCGCAACCTGCTGGTCTTCCTGAGCCGCACCCACTTCTACGAGGGCAAGGGCGTCGACGCGGTCGTGCACCCGGTCCGCACCGCGGCCGCAGCCGGCTGCTCGACGATGGTGCTCACCAACGGCTGCGGCGGGCTCAACCCGTCCTGGTCGCCGGGCACCCCCGTGCTGATCAAGGACCACATCAACCTCACCGCGGCGTCTCCGCTGGTCGGAGCCAACTTCGTCGACCTGACCGACCTCTACTCCGCACGTCTGCGAGGCCTCGCCAAGGAGGTGGACGCCTCGCTCGACGAGGGCGTGTACGTCCAGTTCCCCGGGCCCCACTACGAGACCCCCGCCGAGGTCAGGATGGCCGGGATCATCGGTGGCGACCTGGTCGGCATGTCGACCACCCTCGAGGCGATCGCGGCCCGCGAGGCCGGCATGGAGATCCTCGGGATCTCGCTGGTCACCAACCTGGCCGCCGGCATCTCCGACCAGCCCCTCGACCACGCCGAGGTCCTCGAGGCCGGCCGCAGCGCCGCCACCCGGATGGGCGCGCTTCTCGGCGACCTGTTGCCCAAGATCTGAGCCTCCGGGCACCCGATGACCTAGGGTCTGGTCCATGGTCCCCACCGATCACTCCGCGCTTGTCGTCCAGGCCCGGGAATGGCTCGCCGACGACCCCGACGCACAGACCCGAGCGGAGCTCGAGAACCTACTGACCTCCTCCGACCCGGCTGCCGCCGCCGACCTGGCCGACAGGTTCTCGGGCACCCTGCAGTTCGGCACAGCCGGGCTGCGGGGCGCGCTCGGGGCCGGGCCGAACCGGATGAACCGGGTGGTCGTGATCAAGGCCGCGGCAGGGCTCGCCCGCTACCTGCTCGCCACCGGCGCACAGGGGCCCGTGGTGATCGGCTACGACGCCCGGCACAACTCCGACGTCTTCGCCCACGACACCGCCCGGGTGATGACCGGAGCCGGACTGCGGGCGCTGGTGATGCCGCGCTCGCTGCCGACCCCGGTGCTGGCGTACGCCGTCAAGGCGCTGGGTGCCAGCGCCGGTGTGATGGTGACCGCGAGCCACAACCCGCCGCAGGACAACGGCTACAAGGTCTACCTCGGTGACGGGTCGCAGATCGTTCCCCCGGCCGACATCGAGATCGCGAAGCGGATCGCGGCGATCGACAAGGTGAGCTCGGTGCCGCAGGGCCCGGCCGGCCACACGATCAGCGAGGACCTGGTCGACAGCTACCTCGACACCGTCGTCGGCCTCCTCGCCGAAGGCGGTCCCCGCGACCTCCGGACGGTCTACACACCGCTGCACGGTGTCGGCGGCGACCTGGTGCAGCTGGCGATGAAGTTCGCCGGCTTCCCCGAGCCGCTCGTGGTCAAGGAGCAGGAGCGGCCCGACCCCGACTTCCCGACCGTCGCCTTCCCCAACCCCGAGGAGCCCGGGGCGATGGACCGGGCGATGGCCCTCGCCGGCAAGAAGGGCGCCGACCTGGTCATCGCCAACGACCCCGACGCCGACCGCTGCGCCGCGGCCGTCCCGGCCGGCCGGAAGTGGCGGATGCTGACCGGCGACGAGGTCGGCGCGCTGCTGGCGACCCACCTGATCCGCAAGGGCGTGACCGGGACGTACGCCGCCTCGATCGTCTCCTCCTCGCTGCTCGGCAAGATCGCCGCGGCCGCCGGGCAGGCCTACGCCGAGACGCTCACCGGCTTCAAATGGATCTCGCGCGCTCCCGGGCTCGCCTTCGGCTACGAGGAGGCGCTGGGCTACTGCGTCGACCCCGAGCACGTACGCGACAAGGACGGCATCTCGGCGCTGCTGCTCCTGTGCGAGCTGGCGGCGTCGCTGAAGGCGGAGGGCCGTGACCTGGCCGACCTGCTCGACGAGCTCGCCGTCGAGCACGGCCTGCACGCCACCAGCCAGCTCTCGATCCGGCTCGAGGACCCCGCCCAGATCGCGGCCGCGATGCAGCGGCTCCGCGACCGGCCGGTGACCGCACTGGCCGGGGCCACCGTGCAGCAGCTCGACGACCTCACCACCGGCATCGGCGGGCTGCCGCCCACCGACGGGATCCGCTACCAGCTGGCCGGCGGGTCACGGGTGATCGTGCGGCCCAGCGGCACCGAGCCCAAGATCAAGTGCTACCTCGAGGTCGTCCAGCCGGTCGCCGACGCGTCCGCGCTGGCCGAGGCGCGTGCCGACGCCGAGATCGCCGTCGGGGCCCTCAAGGTCGACATCCGCGCCGCCCTCGGCCTGTAGAGGCCCCACCTGCCGAGTCAGCTCGCGGGCTACAGCACGAGCAGGGCGGCGAAGACGACGGCCACGACGCCCGTGAGCGCGATCAGCGGCCAGTCCCAGCTGCGGCGTATGTCCTCTGCGAGGGCGAACTGCTCGTCGGAGTCCCGCTTGATCCGGCGCCGGTCGCGGGCGTCCTGGGCCAGCGCGTTGAGCCGGTCCTCGATGAAGTCGGCCTGGTTGCTCAGCGGCTGGTGCTCGCGCTTGGAGCCCTTGAGCGCCTCACGCATCGGACGCCCGACGGCACCGCTGACGTAGGTGCGGCCGCCTGCGTAGGCGCCGAGCGTGCGCCCGACCGAGACGCTCTCCAGGGCAGCCATCGGGAAGCGCACGGTCGAGTAGAGGTGGTGGAGCACGAAGTCGCCGCCGCTGACTCCGACCTTGGTGCGGATGAATGCGGCGTACGCCACCAGCACGAAGAGCGCCCCGCCGGCCGTCGTCTCGGGGTGCCAGCCGGTGGCCGCGTCGATCACGATGACCGCGACCGCGGCTCCTGCCGCGAGGATCCCCCACACGGTGCTGCTGGAGTTGCGGAACCACTCCTCGGGCTGCTCGTCGTTCACGGCGCAAACATTAGCCCGAGCCCGGGAGATGCCTATGCTGAGGCCGTGCCTACCTCCACAGAGATCGCCAAGCTGATCGACCACACTCTTCTCAAGCCCGAGGCGACCCGCGCCGACGTCGAGGCGTTGATCGTGGAGGCCGCCGAGCTCGGCACCTACTCGGTATGTGTCTCCCCGTCGATGTTGCCGGTCACCGCGCCGGCCGACCTGAAGCTCGCCGTCGTGTGCGGCTTCCCCAGCGGCAAGCACCTCTCCTCGGTCAAGGCCGCCGAGGCCGCGGCCGCCGTCGAGGCCGGCGCCGACGAGATCGACATGGTGATCGACATCGGCGCCGCGAAGGAGAAGCGCTACGCCGACGTGGAGGCCGACATCGCGGCCGTCCGTGCCGCGGCTCCGTCCCCGACGGTGCTGAAGGTGATCATCGAGTCCGCCGTGCTGGACGACGACGAGATCATCGGCGTCTGCGAGGCCGCCGTCCGCGCCGGCGCGGACTTCGTGAAGACCTCCACCGGCTTCCACCCCGCCGGCGGTGCCACCGTCCACGCGGTGGAGCTGATGCGCAAGACCGTCGGTCCCGACATCGGGGTCAAGGCCTCGGGCGGGGTGCGGACCATGGAGCAGGCCCAGCAGATGATCGCCGCGGGGGCGAACAGGCTCGGCGTCTCCGGCTCGCGCGCGCTGCTGGCCGGGGCGCCGGGGTCGGGTTCGGGCGCCGGCTACTGACTTTCACGCACTCTCGGGGAGAATGCTCCGGTGCGTGCTCAGGTCATCGTCCTCGCCGGCCCCTCCGGTGCCGGCAAGTCCCGTCTGGCCGAGCGGCTGGGTCTGCCGGTCCTCCGGCTGGACGACTTCTACAAGGACGGCTCCGACCCCTCGCTCCCCCGGATCACCGAGGGGCCCAACGCGGGCCTGGTCGACTGGGACCACCCCGACTCGTGGCTCCCCGCTGACGCGGTGAAGGCGATCGCGGCGCTCTGCGAGACGGGCGTCGCCGACGTACCCGTCTACGACATCGCCCACGACGGCCGCACCGGCTGGCAGGAGCTGATCCTCGGGGACGAACCGTTCTTCGTCGCCGAGGGGATCTTCGCCCAGGACATCGTGGCCGAGTGCCGCGACGCGGGGCTGCTGGCCGCCGCCTTCTGCGTCACCCAGTCGCCGACGATGACCTTCTGGCGCCGGCTCACCCGCGACCTCCGCGAGCGTCGCAAGCCACCGTTCGTGCTGGTCAAGCGGGGCCTGGCGCTGATGCGCGCGCAGCCTCGGGTAGTCGCGGACGCAGCCGCCAAGGGCTGCACCGCGGTCTACCCGAAGCACGGCTACGTCGCCATCGGGCGCATCACAGCGCGGCGTACGCTTCCTTGATCTCGTGGATCAGGTCGACCCGCTCGTCGTAGGGGATGAACGCCGACTTCATCGCGTTGGTCGTCAGTCGCTGGAGCTCGGGGAGCCCCCAGCCGAAGGCCTCGACGATCCCGGCCATCTCCGCCGACATCGAGGTGCGTGACATCAGCCGGTTGTCGGTGTTGATCGTGACCCGGAAGCCGAGGTCGTAGAGCAGGCCGATCGGGTGCTCGGCGATCGACTTCGCCGCCCCGGTCTGCACGTTCGACCGCGGGCAGATCTCGAGCGGGATCCGCCGGTCCCGGACGTACGCAGCGAGCCGGCCGAGCCGCGGCGCCTCGCCCTCCTCGAGGGTGATGTCCTCGACGATCCGTACGCCGTGGCCCAGCCGGTCGCAGCCGCACGGGTGCACCGCCTCCCAGATCGAGGGCAGCCCGAAGCCCTCGCCGGCGTGGATGGTGAAGCGCATGTTCTCGGCGGCCAGGTGCTCGAACGCTGCCAGGAACCGGCTCGGCGGGAAGCCCTTCTCCGGCCCGGCGATGTCGAACCCGGCGACACCGCGGTCGCGCCAGGTCACCGCGAGCTCGGCGATCTCGGCGGCTCGAGCGGCCTGTCTCATGGCGGTGAGCAGCTGGCGTACGACGATCTTCTTGCCGGTCGCCGCGACGGCTGCGGTGCCCTCGTCGAACCCGGTCTGAACGGCCGCGACGACCTCGTCCAGCTCGTGGCCGTTGGCCAGGTGGAGCTCGGGCGCCCAGCGGACCTCGGCGTAGACGACGCCGTCCTCAGCGAGGTCCTCGACACACTCACGGGCCACCCGGGTCAGCGCCGGGAGCGTCTGCATCACGGCGAGCGTGTGCGCGAAGGTGTCGAGGTAGCGCTCCAGCGACCCCGAGTCCGCACTGGTGACGAACCAATCCTCCAGCGCGACCGGGTCGTCCTGGGTGCCCTCGGGGAGCTGGTGGCCGACCTCGGCGGCGAGCTCGATGAGGGTCGAAGGACGTACGCCACCGTCGAGGTGGTCGTGGAGCAGCACCTTCGGGGCTGCCTTGATCTGCATGTCGGACGGTTCCATGGGCTCATTATTCCGCATGCCGCTAGATTCCGTGGGTGCGCAAATTCACCACTCTCGAAGAAGTCTCCGACGCCGCAGCCACCGAGATCGGCACCGGCGAATGGCTCCAGGTCGACCAGGACCGCGTCAACGCGTTCGCCGACGCCACCGGCGACCACCAGTGGATCCACGTAGACGAGGAACGGGCCAAGGAGGGGCCGTTCGGCGGCACCATCGCCCACGGCTACCTGACGCTGTCCCTGATCCCCTACCTGGGCCTGAGCGTCTACTCGCTGGAGACCCCGGGCGCGAAGCTCAACTACGGCCTCAACAAGGTCCGCTTCCCCACCCCGGTCCTGGTCGGCTCCCGGATCCGTCCGGTCGTCTCGTTCGGCGAGGTGACTGCGCTGCCGACCGGGCTGCAGCTCGTCGTGAAGACCACGATCGAGATCGAGGGCTCGGCCAAGCCGGCATGTGTCGCGGAGTCGGTCGTACTGCTCCTCGAGGACTGACGAGCGTGACGACTGAGCGAGGTCACGCGGCGAGCTTGCTCGTCCGTGTGCGCCGAGCGAGGAAGTGAGGCGCCCGAAGGGCGCCAGGCCGCGTGGCGAGCTTGCTCGTCCACGTGTGCCGAGCGAGGAAGTCCCGCCGCCGAAGGCGGCCGGACTGACCTCAGGAGTAGTCGGCCCACAGGCGCTGGGCACTGCCGTCGACGGTCATCTCGCCGCCGTACGGCAGGATCCACTGCGGTCGGGTGTGCCCGAACGGCGGACCGACGACGACCACCGCGTCGCGGTTGTAGCGGGCGACGGTCTCGATCGCCGCGTCACGCTGCTCGGCGCGCTTGGCGGCTCGCTCCTCGGCGCTGGGCTGTCGTTCGAAGTCGGAGGTCGGCGGGCGCGCGACCACCACCGCGTCGATCGCCTCGAGCAGCCCGCGCTCACCGAGGGCGCGCGTGATCCAGGCGAACTCCCGCGCCGGGATGAGCTCCTCGGAGGTCTCCAGCAGGAGTACGCCGCCCGCCAGCACCCCCGGGTCGGCCGGGAACCGTCCGGCGGTGAGCGCCCACTGGATGACCTCGATGCAGCCTCCCCAGGTGCGCCCGGTCACCCTGCGGGCCGGGCCCGCCCAGGTCCACGGCTCGGTCGCCTCGCGCTCGCCGTACTCGGTCAGCGCACGCGGGTCGTTCCAGTCGTGGCCGATGTCCTCGGACTCCCCCGGCTCGGTGATCTCGAGGCTCTCCCCGGTGAGGAGCGCGGCCCTGAGCGAGGCCTCGTGGACCTTGTCGAGCCCCGGGCCGGGTCCGAGGTGGACCTGGGTCGAGCCGCCGTAGAAGCCCGCGACCCCGTTGGTCCACAGCCAGTTGAGCAGGTTGGTGTTGTCGCTGTAGCCGAGGAACGGCTTCGGGTCCTTGCGGACCAGGTCCGCGTCGAGGTGCGGGATCACGGTGATCTGGTCCTCGCCGCCGATCGTCGCCAGCACCGCCCGGATCTCCGGATCGGCGAACGCCGCGTTCACGTCGGCCGCGCGCTCCTGCGCCGTCGCACCGACCTTCCGGGTCGTCGGGTACTCCACCGGCACCAGCCCGGTCACCTCGGTCAGCCGCGCCAGCGCCTGCTCGTGGATCGCCGGCGCCACTCCCGGGGCGGCGAACGAGGGTGACAGCACGGCGACCTTGTCGCCCGCGACGGCCTTGGCTGGCTTGACGATCTCCATACCCGAAGTCTGGCCGTACGCGGGCCTGCGGAGCCAACTGTTATCGGTCCGGCCCATCGGGCGAGGTGTAACACGCTGTTACACGGACTATCCGGTCGTTCAGATAGGGCGAGTAGTCCTACGAACGACGTGTTACAGCTCGCGGAGGCGGACGTGCGCGACCGCCCGCCCGGGCTCCCAGCAGCTAGCTGATCCGGTCGAGGATCAGCGGCGTCGCCTCGTACGCAGCCCCGTCCCCGATCTCGTAGCCACCCTCCAGCGCGGCCAGGGCCCGGTCGAAGCGCTCGGGCGTGTCGGTGTGGAGCGTGAAGAGCGGCGCACCGGCGGTCACCGAGTCGCCCGGGCGGGCGTGCCAGGTGACCCCGGCTCCGGCCTGGACGGCGTCCTCCTTGCGCTCGCGGCCGGCGCCGAGACGCCAGGCGGCGAGGCCGACGGCCATCGCGTCGAGACGGGTCAGCACACCGGAGGCGGGCGCGGTGACCACGTGGGTCTCGCGCGCGACCGGCAGCGGCGCCGACGGGTCGCCACCCTGGGCCGAGATCATCGCCCGCCAGGTGTCCATCGCCTTCCCGGAGGCGAGCACCTCGGCCGGGTCAGGGCCGGACACGCCGGCAGCGGACAGCATCTCCCGGGCGAGCGCGACGGTGAGCTCGACGACGTCGGCAGGACCGCCGCCGGCGAGGACCTCGACGGACTCGGTGACCTCGATCGCGTTGCCCGCGGTCAGGCCCAGCGGCGTGGCCATGTCGGTCACGAGCGCCACCGTGTTGACGCCGGCGTCGGTGCCGAGGTCGACCATGGTGCGCGCAAGCTCCTGCGCGGAGGCGAGCGTCTTCATGAACGCTCCGGCGCCGACCTTGACGTCGAGCACCAGCGCCCCGGTGCCCTCGGCGATCTTCTTGGACATGATCGAGGAGGCGATCAGCGGGATCGACTCGACGGTGCCGGTGACGTCGCGCAGCGCGTAGAGCTTGCGGTCGGCGGGGGCCAGCCCCTCACCGGCCGCGCAGATCACCGCGCCGACCGACCCGAGCTGGGCCAGCATCTCGTCGTTGGTGAGCGAGGCGCGCCACCCGGGGATCGACTCGAGCTTGTCGAGCGTGCCGCCGGTGTGGCCGAGCCCGCGCCCGGACAGCTGCGGCACCGCCACGCCGCACGCAGCCACCAGCGGCGCCAGCGGCAGCGTGATCTTGTCGCCCACGCCTCCGGTGGAGTGCTTGTCGGCGGTCGGCCGGTCCAGGGAGTCGAACGACATCCGCTCCCCCGAGGCGATCATCGCCGCCGTCCAGCGCGCGATCTCGCGCCGCGACATCCCGTTGAGCAGGATCGCCATGTTGAGCGCCGACATCTGCTCCTCGGCCACCACCCCCTGGGTATAGGCCGCGATCGTCCAGTCGATCTGCGAGTCGCTCAGCTCGCCACCGTCGCGCTTGGCGAGGATCACCTCGACCGCATCATGCTCTGACATGGGTACCACCCTAGGCATCAGGCCAGAGCCTCCGGACCGAAGGCGTCCGGAAGGACCTCGGACATGGGCTTCACACCCGAGACCGTCCACAGGAGCAGCGACGGACCGCCGTTCTCCCAGAGCAGCTGGCGGCAGCGGCCGCACGGCATGATGACCTCGCCGGAGCCGTTGACGCAGACGACGTGGGTGAGCCGGCCACCGCCGGTCATGTGCAGGGAGGAGACCAGCCCGCACTCGGCGCACAGCGTCACTCCGTACGCCGCGTTCTCCACGTTGCACCCCTGGAGCAGGCGCCCGTCGTCGGCGTATCCGGCGACTCCGACGCGGAAGTTGGAGTAGGGCGCGTACGCATGTTTTGCGGCCTCGACCGCCTGCGCACGAAGGCCTTCCCAGTCAAAGCCCTCTGCGGCGTACGTCTGTTTCTCGGTCATGGTTCGACCTTAAAGCCTGTCCGGACAACCGGAAGACAAGGTACGAGGCTTAGGCTTCGCCCAGATCAAAAGTTGGTAACCGTTCGCGGAATCCCTGGCGTGGCTCGGTCTTTGGGGAGAGCGTTCGGACATGAATGTCCTTTGCGCCGTCATTCGCGGGGCAACGACCTGGAGGCACCAGTGAAGAACAACATCAAGAAGGCCGCCGCCGGCGGCGTCGCCGCGGTCCTGTCCGCCGCCGCCCTCGCCGCGTGCGGCGAGGCGCCGTCCGAGCGCGCGGGGGAGAAGAACAGCGACTACCTTCCCTGCATCGTCTCCGACTCGGGCGGGTTCGACGACAAGTCGTTCAACCAGCTCAGCTTCGAGGGGCTGAAGGACGCCGCCGACGAGCTGGGCTCGAAGTACAAGGACGTCGAGTCCAACAGCGAGAACGACTACGCCGCCAACCTCGAGGGCCTGACCGGCCAGGGCTGCGACACCATCGTCACCGTCGGCTTCGCCCTCTCCGCCGCGACCATCGAGTCCGCCAAGGCCAACCCGGAGACCGAGTACGTCCTGATCGACGACGCGGCCGACGCGAACTTCGACGGCAAGACCGACGCCGAGAACATCAAGCCGATCCTCTACGACACCGCCCAGGCCGCGTTCCTGGCCGGCTACGTCGCCGCCGACTACACCAAGACCGGTGTCGTCGGCACCTACGGCGGCCAGCCCTTCCCGACCGTGACGATCTTCATGGACGGCTTCAAGCAGGGCGTGGAGTACTACTCGAAGACCAAGAAGAAGGAGGTCAAGGTCGTCGGCTACGAGGGCGGCGAGAAGGGCTCCTTCACCGGTGAGTTCGTGGCCAACGAGAAGGCCACCAACACCGCCCGCCAGATCATCGACCAGAACGCCGACGTGATCCTGCCGGTCGGCGGCCCGATCTACCAGGGTGCGCTCACCGCGATCGCCGACTCCGGCAAGGACGTCGCCCTGATCGGTGTCGACGCCGACTTCTACGAGACCGACCCGAAGACCCAGGACGTCGTGCTCACCTCCATCCTGAAGAACATGAAGACGTCCACCAAGGACGTCATCGTCGCCGCCGGCGACGACAAGTTCGACGCGACGCCGTACGTCGGAACCCTCGAGAACGGTGGGGTCGGCCTGGCGCCGTTCCACAACTTCGAGTCGAAGGTGTCCGAGACCCTCCCCGACGAGATCGAGGAAGTCACCGCCGGCATCAAGGACGGCTCGATCAAGGTCAACTCCTACCTGGCCAAGTGATCCAGCTCTGACGAGCAACGCGAGGGGGCCGGGGACCCGGCCCCCTCGCGACGTACTTCGGAATTTCTCCACCCCTGCAAGGAATGATCCGTGCCATGAGACTCGCGCTTCGCGACATCACCAAGCGCTTCGGCTCCCTGGTCGCCAACGACCACATCTCCCTGACCGTCGAGCCAGGTGAGATCCACTGCCTCCTCGGTGAGAACGGCGCGGGCAAGTCCACGCTGATGAACGTGCTCTACGGCCTCTACCAGGCCGACGAGGGCGACATCCTCATCGACGACGAGCCGCAGCACTTCAAGGGCCCCGGCGACGCGATGGCCGCCGGTATCGGCATGGTGCACCAGCACTTCATGCTCATCCCCGTCTTCACCGTCGCCGAGAACGTCATGCTCGGCCACGAGGCAACCGGTTTCGCCGGCAGCCTCGACCTCGACGCCGCCCGCAAGCGGGTCCGGGAGATCTCCGAGCGCTTCGGCTTCCAGGTGGACCCCGACGCGCTCGTCGAGGACCTCCCGGTCGGCGTGCAGCAGCGCGTCGAGATCATCAAGGCGCTCTCGCGCGATGCCGAGGTGCTCGTCTTCGACGAGCCGACCGCCGTGCTGACGCCGCAGGAGACCGACGAGCTGATGGCGATCATGCGCCAGCTCAAGGAGTCCGGCACCGGCATCGTCTTCATCACCCACAAGCTGCGCGAGGTCCGCGAGGTGGCCGACCGGATCACCGTCATCCGCCGTGGCACCGTGGTCGGCGAGGCGTCCCCGGGGGCTTCCAACGCCGAGCTCGCGACCCTGATGGTCGGTCGCCCCGTCGAGCTCAAGGTGCACAAGGACCCGGCCGAGCCGGGCGAGCGCGCGCTGGTCGTCTCCGACCTCACCGTGGCCGACGAGACCGGCCACGTCCACGTCGACGGCATCAGCTTCCACATCGACGCCGGCGAGATCCTCGCCGTCGCCGGAGTCCAGGGCAACGGCCAGACCGAGCTCACCGAGGCGATGGTCGGACTGGCCCCTCACGTCGAGGGCTCCATCAAGCTCGACGGCCGCGAGATCGTGGGCCGCTCGGTGCGCAGGGCGCTCGAGGCAGGCATCGGGTTCATCCCCGAGGACCGCCAGATCGAGGGCCTGGTCAGCAACTTCACCATCGCCGAGAACCTCATGCTCAACCGCAGCTTCGACGAGCCCTTCGTCTCCCGCGGCTCGCTGAACCTCAAGAAGCTCGACACCTTCGCCAAGGAGAAGCTGGCCGAGTACGACGTACGCGCCCCCGGGGTCTCGACCCTGGCCGGGCAGCTCTCGGGCGGCAACCAGCAGAAGGTCGTGGTCGCCCGCGAGCTCTCTCGTGACCTGCGGCTCCTCGTCGCGGCGCAGCCGACGCGCGGCGTCGACGTCGGATCCATCGAGTTCATCCACAAGCAGATCGTGGCGGCGCGGGACTCGGGTGTCCCCGTGCTCGTCGTGTCCTCCGAGCTCGACGAGATCTCCGCTCTCGCCGACCGGATCATGGTCCTCTACCGCGGGCGGGTCGTGGGCATCGTCCCCGCCGACACCTCCCGCGACACCCTCGGCCTGATGATGGCCGGCGAGTCTCCTGAAGGGAGCGATTCGTGAGCGAGCGTCAGCGAGCGAACCAAACGATCATCACGCCGTCGCGTCCGTATTCTGGCGCCTGCGCTACGGAGGTGGCGGCGTGAGCGAGAAGGGGCCGGAGAACGAGCCGGCCGAGACGACGGAGACGGCAGAGCCCACCGAGCAGGCGGAGGCGGTGAGGGCGTCCTCCGACGCCGACCTGGTGCCCGAGGCGAGCCGCTGGCACCTGGCGCTGCGGGAGATCACCACGGGCAACGCGCTCGTCGCGGTGCTCTCGGTGCTGCTCGCGATGTTCTTCGGGTCGCTGATGATCCTCTTCACCGACGAGGACGTCCGCTACGGGCTCTCCTACTTCTTCGCCCGCCCCTCCGACACGTTCTACTACGCGTGGGAGGCGATCTCGGGGGCGTACGTCTCGCTGTGGCGGGGTGCCGTCTTCAACGACCTGGGCGGCACGTTCGTCCAGCAGATCAAGCCGATCACCGAGACGCTGAAGTTCGCCGCACCGCTGACGCTGGCCGGACTCGGCATCGGCCTGACCTTCCGCGCCGGGCTCTTCAACATCGGTGGCCGTGGTCAGATGCTGCTCGGCGGCTCGGCGGCCGCGTTCGTCGCGGTCAAGCTCGACCTGCCGATGATCGTGCACCTGCCGCTGGCGATCCTCGTCGGCGCCCTGGTCGCCGCCCTGTGGGGCGGGATCCCCGGCATCCTCAAGGCGCTCACCGGGGCCCACGAGGTGATCGTCACGATCATGCTCAACTACGTCGGCTACTACCTGGTCTTCTACGCGCTGACCCGCAAGTCGCTGCTCCAGGCGCCCGGCTCGGGCAACCCGAAGTCCGCGCCGATGCCGGAGTCGGCGATCCTGCCGGACATCCTCGGCCCGCAGTTCAACCTCCACGCCGGGTTCCTGCTCGCGGTGCTGGCGACCTTCCTGGTCTGGTGGATCCTCAACCGCTCCTCGCTCGGCTACCGGTTCCGTGCCGTGGGCGAGAACCCCTCGGCGGCGAGGGCGGCCGGCATCAACGTCGGTGTCGCCTACACCAGCGCCTTCCTGATCTCCGGTGCCCTGGTCGGGCTGGCCGGCGTCAACCAGGTCCTCGGCTCGGTGACCGACGGCGCGACCAGCGGGCTCGACGCCGGGATCGGCTTCGACGCGATCACCGTCGCGCTGCTGGGACGCTCACGCCCGTTCGGCATCCTGGCCGCGGGGATCCTGTTCGGTGCGTTCAAGTCCGGTGGCTTCTTCATGCAGGCCTCCGAGGGCATTCCGGTCGACATCGTCCTGGTCATCCAGTCCCTGATCGTGCTCTTCCTCGCCGCACCACCCTTGGTGAAGGCGATCTTCCGACTCCCCACGAAGGAGGCCTGAGGACCGTGTCTACCGTCGATCTTCCGGTCAACTCCGACGCACCAACCGTCGCCGAGCGCGTCCCCGGGCTGTGGAAGACGCCCGGCGTCATGGCCGCGTTCACCGTGCTGGTGGCGCTGCTCGTCCTGATCCGCCCCCGTTCCGGGGACTCCACCTTCCGGTGGAGCCGGGACGGTGACTGGTTCACCATCCCGGACATCTCGCTGCCCGCCAACGGCATCGTGTGGACGGCCGTGGCGCTGTGCCTGCTCTGCACGGCGTACGCAGCCTGGAACGCCCGCTCCGGCCGCAAGACTCCCCTGGTGCTGGTCTCGGCCTTCGCGGTCTTCGCGGTGTCCGGCTTCATGGCCTGGGCGGTCGCGGGCAAGACCCTTCCCGTGGTCGGCCTGCTCGCCGGCGCGCTCGCGCTGGCGGTGCCGCTCGTGTTCGGTGCGCTGGGTGGCGTACTCGGCGAGCGGGCGGGTGTCGTCAACATCGCCATCGACGGACAGCTGCTCTTCGGCGCCTTCGGCGCCGCGATCGCCGCCTCCCTCACCGGTTCGCCGTGGGTCGGCCTCATCGCCGCGATGATCGCGGGGATGCTGGTCGCGCTGCTCCTGGGCCTCTTCGCGATCACCTACTGGGTCGAGCAGGTCATCGTCGGCGTCGTCCTCAACGTGCTCGTGATCGGCTTCACCAGCTTCATGTTCTCCCAGGTGCTCTCGGAGAACTCGGCGGCGCTCAACAACCCGCCCCACTTCCCGCGGCTGGAGATCCCGCTGCTGTCGGGCGTCCCGGTGCTCGGCCCGATCTTCTTCCGGCAGACGGTGCTGGTCTACATGATGTACGCCGCGGTCTTCCTGGTCGCTTGGGCGCTCTACCGCTCCAAGTGGGGCCTGCGCGTGCGCGCGGTCGGTGAGCACCCGAAGGCGGCCGACACCGTGGGCATCAACGTGATCGCCACCCGCTACCGCACCGTGCTGCTGGCCGGCGCGATCGCGGGCATCGGCGGGGCGACCTACACCCTCGTCTCGGTGCCGTCCTTCGGGCGCGAGATGACCGGCGGTGCGGGCTACATCGCGCTGGCCGCGGTGATCTTCGGCAAGTGGGACCCGATCAAGGCGACGCTGGCGGCGCTGCTCTTCGGCTTCGCGTCCAACGTCGAGTCCGTGCTCTCGGTCATCGGCTCGCCGGTGCCGTCGCAGTTCATGCTGATGCTGCCCTACGTCGTGACGATCTTCGCGGTCGCCGGGCTGGTCGGGAACTCGCGTGCCCCCGCCGCCGACGGGGTGCCCTACCGGAAGGGCTAGAGGAGAGCTACACCAGCGCGCGGTGGGCGGCGGCGGCCAGGACCTTGGCGCCGACGCCCACCGCTCGTTCGTCGATGCGCAGGTCGCCCTGGTGGAGGTCGTAGGTGGGGCCGCCGGGGGTGCGTACACCGAGCCGGAACATCGACCCCGCGACCTGCTCCTGATACCACCCGAAGTCCTCGCCGCCGAGGCTCTGCGCGGAGACGACCGCGCCCCGCTCTCCCAGCACCTCGCGGACCGTGTCGACGAGGATCTGGTGGGACTCCTCGTCATTGCTCACCGGCGGGACACCCCGGGTGTAGTCGACCGCGGCCGTCACCCCGTAGGGCGCGATGATCTCGGCGACGACCTCGCGCACCACGTGCTCGACCTCGCTCCAGGCGTCGCTGTCGAGGATGCGCACCGTGCCCCCCACCGAGCCGTGGGCGGGGATCACGTTGTGGATCTGGCCGGCTGTGACCTTGCCCCAGACCACGCTCACGCCGGCCCGCGGATCCATCCGACGGCTCAGGATCACCGGCAGCTCGGTGGTCACCTTGGCGAGCGCGAAGACCAGGTCGCCGGTCAGGTGCGGGCGTGAGGTGTGACCACCGGTACCGCTGAGGTTCACCTCGATCAGGTCGGCCGCGCTGGTCAGCGCGCCGGAGCGGAGCCCGACGCGGCCGACGTCCACGGTCGGGTCGCAGTGCAGCGCGAAGATCCGCTCTACGTCGTCGAGCGCGCCCAGGCTCATCAGGTGCAGCGCCCCGCCGGGCATGACCTCCTCGGCGGGCTGGAACAGCAGGCGTACGCCACCCGGCAGCGGTGACTCGCGGTGCAGGTCGGCCAGGGCGAGACCGGCGCCGAGCAGCGCCGTGGTGTGTACGTCGTGGCCGCAGGCATGAGCGACCCCCGGGACGGTGCTGGTCCAGATGTCGGTGGTGACGTCGTCGACGGGCAGGGCGTCCATGTCGCCGCGCAGCGCGACGACGTTGTCCCCTCCGCCGAGGTCTGCGATCAGACCGGTCGCGGACGGCCGGTCGATCTGCCAGCCCGCCTTCTCCAAGCGCTCGGCGATCAGCTCGGTGGTGCGATGCTCCTGCCAGGACAGCTCCGGGTGCGCGTGGATGTCCCGGCGCAGGTCGGTCAGCTCGGCGTCGTAGGCATCGACTCGCTCGGCGAGGAAGGCAGCAGGCTCCATGGTCTGGCCAGACTAATCCTTGTCGTAGGCGGCCAGGATCCTGTCCGCGGCCACGGTCGCCGGAAGCTCGCCGGAGAGCACCTTGGCACGCACCTCGTCGCGGATCGCCTTGACGCCCGGGGAGTGCTTGAGCCGCTGGTCGAGCTCGTCGCGGACGAGCGCCCAGGTGAAGTCGAGCTGCTGCTCGGCGCGCTTGGTGCGCAGCCCGTCCTCGCCGAGGTGCTTGCGATGGGCCATCACCTGCTCCCAGACCGAGTCGACCCCGTCGTCGTGGAGCGCCGAGGCGGTGATCACCGGCGGTGCCCACTCCTCACGGGAACGCACCAGCCGGAGCGCGCCGGCGAGCTCGCGCGCGGCCGCCCGCGCCTCCTGGGCGCGGTGGGGGTCGTTGGGGTCGGCCTTGTTGACCGCGATCACGTCGGAAATCTCCAGGATGCCCTTCTTGATCCCCTGCAGCTGGTCGCCGGTGCGTGCGATGGTGAGGAACAGGAAGGTGTCAACCATCCCCGCCACGGTCACCTCGGACTGCCCGACGCCGACCGTCTCGACCAGGATCACGTCGTAGCCAGCGGCCTCCAGCACCGCCATCGCCTGCACGGTCGCCCTGGCGACCCCGCCGAGCGTCCCGGCGGACGGAGAGGGCCGGATGAAGGCGTTGGGGTCCACCGAGAGCCGCTGCATGCGGGTCTTGTCGCCCAGGACGGAGCCGCCGGTGCGTACCGACGACGGGTCGACCGCCAGCACCCCGACCTTGAGGCCGTTGGCGGTCAGCCGGCTGCCGAGCGCCTCGATGAAGGTCGACTTGCCGACACCCGGCACCCCGGAGATCCCGACCCGCACCGTGTCGCCGGCCGGAAGCTTGGTGAGCAGCTCGCGCGCGATGTCGCGGTGCTGGGGCTTGGTCGACTCGACCAAGGTGATCGCCCGTGACACCGCCGCCCGCTTGCCGTCGCTGATGCCGTCGAGAAGGTCTTGTACGTCGGGCCCTGGCATGGCCAGCACCTTAGCCAATCGCGCGACGATGTCAGCGAGCGCGCCACAGAGCGTCGCGGACGGCGTCGGGCAGCCGCCCCGCGCGTCCGTCGTCCAGCGGGACCCAGGAGACGCCCATCTGCAGTGCGTACCAGGCGATGGCCGCGGCGAGGATCGTCAGACCGACGACGGCGACCACCCATCTCGCCGAGGGCGAGGAGGCCGCGCGGGCGACCGGTCCGACGGTGTCGCGGACCCGTTGCGAGGCGAGCCAGGCGGCGGACATGAAGGTCAGCGCGGCGGCGTAGAGCACCACGGTCGGCGGCAGCCCGAGAGCCAGGCAGCCGACCGCGACGGCGGCCGCGATCACGCCGGTCAACGCGGTCAGCGCCGCCGTTCCGGGGACGGCGCGGACCAGGTCCCACGGGGACCGGATGAGCGCCCACGGCCCGTCGTACCACTTCCGTCCGCGCGCCTCGCGGCGCTTCGACAGCTGGTCGGCGGCCAGCGACCCTGCCCGCAGCAGCCAGACCCCGAGGCCGAGCAGGGCTGCGCCCAGGAACGGGTACGCAGCGACCACCCCGGCCAGGATCGCGGCGAGCGCGACCAGGATCAGGAAGTGCATCGGCCCCGGCCAGCGCTTGAGGTTCGCGTGCTTGCTCGGTGGGCTCCAGCCTGGCTCGGCCGGCGGCGCAGGTGGGGGCGGCGACTGCGGATCGAACCTTCGCACCACCAGAGGTTCGACCGGCGCTTCCTCGACCTCGGTCGCGGCGTCGTCCGGATCGACCAGGGTCGGCTTCAGCTCCACATCCACCGGCGCGGCAAGCGGCGCGGCAGCCAGCGGCAGCGTCACGGGCAGCACCTCGGTCGCCGCCGTGGCCTCTCCCCGGAACCAGGGTGTCTCCGGCTCCATCAGCCACTCGCGCAGCTCCTCGAGGCCTGGCCGGTCGGCCGGATCCGTCGCCAGCGCGGCCGTCAGGACCTCCCGCATCGAGCCCTCGATCCCGTCGAGATCGTGCTGGCCGCGGCGTACGCGATCCAGGACGGCCATCGACGGCCCGGTCCCGAACGGCGGCCTGCCCAGCAGCGCATAGGCGGTCGTGGCAGCCCACGAGTGCACGTCGCTCGCCGGCGTCGCGGGCGTCCCCTCCAGGATCTCCGGCGCCAGATAGCCCGGCGTACCGACCAGCCACCCGGTGAGGGTGATCTTAGGGTCGTCGGCGACCCGGGCCAGCCCGAAGTCGATGAGCACCGGCGTACGCCCCTCCATCACCACGTTGGAGGGCTTGACGTCGCGGTGCAGCACGCCGGCGTCATGGCAGGCCGCGACACCGCCGGCCAGGCAGCGCGCCAGCCAGAACCGGTCCTCGCCGAGCACGGGCCCGTCGTCCTTGATCCGGTCGTACAAGGTCGGGCCCGGCACGTAGCGGGTCGCGACGTAGGGAAGGTCCGCGTAGGGATCGGCGTCGACGATCTCGGCGATCCAGGGGCTGCGCACCTGCCGCAGCGACCGCACCTCGCGCTCCAGCCGGGCGCGGGTCTCCTCGTCCCCCACGACATGCGTACGCAGCACCTTCAGCGCCACCCGCTCACCGGTCTCCTCGTGGCGCGCCAGGTGGACGACGCCCATGCCGCCCTCGCCGAGCCTGGTGAGGATCTCGTAGGCACCTACCCTCACCAGCCCGTCCCCGGATGCCCGCCCGGGGCGTAGGTCCGTCACAGCTCTGAGGCTAGACGAGCCCTACGCCTCCGGCGAGGACATTCGTGAGGGATCAGTGGTCGAGCTGTTCCCGCAGGCGAGCGAGGAGATCGAGGGCGGAGTCGGCGATGACGGTGCCCGGGAGGAAGACCGCGGCAGCGCCCATCTGTTCGAGCGTGGCCACGTCGTCGGGCGGGATGACGCCGCCGATGACGATCATGATGTCCGGGCGCCCCTGCTCCTCCAGCGCCGCCTTGAGCGCGGGGAGCAGTGTGAGGTGACCGGCAGCCAGCGAGGAGACCCCGACGATGTGTACGTCGGCGTCGACCGCCTGCTGCGCGACCTCCTCGGGGGTGGAGAACAGCGGGCCTACGTCGACGTCGAAGCCGAGGTCGGCGAAGGCCGAGACGACGACCTTCTGGCCACGGTCGTGGCCGTCCTGGCCCATCTTCGCGACCAGGATGCGCGGGCGGCGACCCTCGGCCTCCTCGAACTCCTTGGTCGCCTTCAGCACCTCGGTCACCTTGGAGTCCCCCGACGTCGTCGCCTCGTCCCGGTACACACCGGAGATGGTACGGATGACGGCCTGGTGCCGCCCCCATGCCTTCTCCATCGCGTCGGAGATCTCCCCGACGGTCGCCTTGGCGCGGGCCGCGTCGACGGCCAGCGCGAGCAGGTTGCCCTCGAGGTTCGCCCCCGACTTCTCGGCGCCGGCCGCGTTGGTGATGGCCTCCAGGGCCCGGCGTACGTCCTCGTCGTCGCGCTCCGCGCGGAGCCGCTCCAGCTTGGCGACCTGCTGCTTGTAGACCTGGTCGTTGTCGACCTTGAGCACGTCGAGCGGGTCCTCGGAGGGCAGCCGGAAGGTGTTGACGCCGATCAGCTTCTGGGCGCCGGAGTCGAGCCGCGCCTGGGTGCGGGCCGCGGCCTCCTCGATGCGCATCTTCGGGATGCCCTGCTCGATGGCCTTGGCCATGCCACCGGCCGCCTCGGCCTCCTGGATGTGGGCCCAGGCGCGCTCGGCGAGGTCGTGGGTGAGCTTCTCGACGTAGTAGGAGCCGCCCCACGGGTCGATGATCTCGGTGGTGCCGCTCTCCTGCTGCAGGAGCAGCTGGGTGTTGCGGGCGATGCGGGCGGAGAAGTCGGTCGGCAGCGCGATCGCCTCGTCGAGGGCGTTGGTGTGCAGCGACTGGGTGTGACCCTGGGTCGCGGCCATCGCCTCGATCGCGGTGCGGCCGACGTTGTTGAAGACGTCCTGGGCGGTCAGCGACCAGCCGGAGGTCTGGGAGTGCGTCCGCAGGGACAGCGACTTGGGGTTCTTCGGGTCGAACTGGCTCACGAGCCGGGACCAGAGCGCGCGGGCGGCGCGCATCTTGGCGACCTCCATGAAGAAGTTCATCCCGATCGCCCAGAAGAAGCTCAGGCGAGGGGCGAAGGCGTCGACGTCGAGGCCCGCGGCGAGACCGGTCCGCAGGTATTCGACACCGTCGGCCAGCGTGTAGGCGAGCTCGAGGTCGGCCGTCGCCCCGGCCTCCTGCATGTGGTAGCCGGAGATCGAGATCGAGTTGAACCGGGGCATCTTCGCGGCGGTGTAGGAGAAGATGTCGCCGATGATCCGCATCGACGCCGCCGGCGGGTAGATGTAGGTGTTGCGGACCATGAACTCCTTCAGAATGTCGTTCTGGATGGTCCCGGCCAGCTTCTCGGGCGGGACACCCTGCTCCTCAGCGGCGACGATGTAGAGCGCGAGCACCGGCAGCACCGCGCCGTTCATGGTCATCGAGACCGACATCTGGTCCAGCGGGATGCCGTCGAACAGCGTCCTGGTGTCGTAGATGGAGTCGATCGCGACCCCCGCCATGCCGACGTCACCGCGCACCCGCGGGTGGTCGGAGTCGTAGCCGCGGTGGGTGGCCAGGTCGAAGGCGACGCTCAGGCCCTTCTGGCCGGCGGCCAGGTTGCGGCGGTAGAACGCGTTTGACTCCTCCGCGGTCGAGAACCCGGCGTACTGCCGGATCGTCCACGGCTGGGTCGTGTACATCGTCGGGTAGGGCCCACGGAGGAACGGGCTCAGCCCCGGGAAGGTGTCGAGCGCGTCGAGACCCTCGAGATCGGCAGGCCCGTACGCCGGCTGGATCTCGATGCCCTCGGGGGAGAGCCAGGGCTCCCGCGCCCCTGACATCTTGTCCCCCGACACGCCGGTTTCGGCGTTCGAGATGTCAGGGGCGCCGGGGTTGAGCGGCAACCCCTTGAAGGAGCTGGGGATGGTCATGAGAGCTTCTCCCTCGTAGCGGTCAGGAAAGCGAGGGCGTCGACACCCATCGAGGCGGCGTCGTCCACCTCGGCGTCGACGGCATCGGGCTTCCCGGCGATGATCACGTGTGTGGCGCCGGCCTCGCGGAGGGCTGCGATCGCGGCCGCACCCCACTCGGCGTACGTCTTGTCCGAGCCGGCCAGGCAGGCGACAGGGGGCGCGCCGGCCGCACGGTACTTCCCGGTCAGTTCCTCAGCGTCCGCGGTCGCACCCGCGACCTCGACGCCGATGCCGCCGGCGGCGAGGAGGTTGGTCGCGAAGGTCGCCCGGGCGGTGTGCTGGGCAACCGTGCCGAGGGTGGCCAGGAAGACCTTGGTGGCGGCGGGGGTGTCGCGCAGGGCCTCGAAGGAGGCGCCGTAGCGCACCACCCGCTCGTTGAGCGGGTCGACCGGACGCTCGGGGAGCGTCTCGGCGAGGTTGGGGAACTCGGTGAGCCCGGTGATCGGGCGCTTGCGGCGCGCGATCGCCTTCTCCCGCTCCGCGGAGACCGCGGCGATCCGGTCGCGGAAGGGCGAGAAGTCGCGACCCTGCTCCCATTCCTCCTCGATCTGGATGAACGCCTCCCAGCCGGCGGCGGCCATGTCGGCGGTCAGCTGCTCGACGGCGAAGGAGCCACCGGCGGGGTCGGCGACGGCCGCGACGTGGGACTCGTCGATCAGCAGGTGGGACACGTTGCGGGCGATCCGGCGCCCGAAGCCGTCCGGCACACCGTTGGCGGAGTCGAAGGGCAGCACGGTCACCGCGTCCGCCCCGCCGACACCGGCCGCGAAGGCGGCGACGGTGCCGCGCAGCATGTTCACGTAGGGGTCGTACTTCGACAGCATCGGCCGCGAGCTCACCGCATGGATGCGCATCTCGACGCCCTCGGCGCCGGAGAGCTCGAGGACGCGCGCCCACAGCTGGCGGGCGGCGCGCAGCTTGGCGATCGTCGGGAACTGCTCGTCGGTGGCCGCGAACCGGAACTCGATGAGGCTCGCCGCCACGGCCGGGGAGAAGCCGGCCTCGGTCAGTGCGCGCAGGTAGGCGACGCCGACCGCGATCGACCAGCCGAGCTCCTGCACGTCGGACGCGCCCAGATCATGCGCAGCCGTGGCGTCGACGACGATCGCGCGCACACCGATCCCCTGGGCCAGGCGGGCGAGGTCGACCAGCTCGGCGAACGCCTCGTCGGGTGCCAGCGGCAGGTCGCGCAGCAGCGCGCCCATCGGGTCGGCACCCAGGTTGGTCGCGGCATGCAGCCCGGCGCCACGCTCGGCGATCAGGGCGAGCAGGTTCTGGGCGACCTTGACCGCACCGATCGGTGCGTCGAGCACGATCGGGGCCAGGTCGAGGAGCACCTTGTCGAGGAGCACCGCGAGGTCGGTGGTCTCGTCGGCGGCCACCCACAGCGAGGAGACGCCACCGTCGAGGTCGACCAGAGCGGCCTCGTTGGCCGCCTTGGCGTCCACCCCGGACAGACCGGAGACGAGCGAGCGGATGTCCCAGGCGCCGGAGCGCGTGGGGCGTGCCGCGTCGGCGATGGACGTGTCCGGAAGGCCGAGCGGGGCGATCCGGAGTCCGTCGAGTGAGGTGCGGGTCAGCTTGTCCCAGACAAGAGAGTCGGCGTCGTCGGCCGTCAGCCGACCGCTCTTGCGGAGGACAGCAGCGGTCGCCGCCTCCCACTCTGCCTGGGAATGGGCATCCGCCGGCTGGGCAAGGCGCAACGAGTCGGCGCGAGCGGCGTCGTTCATGGATCGAACCTTAGGCGGATGAAGTGGCGGTGACCACAAAGTGTGAGGTTTACAACCGCTAACTGAGATGCGCCGCTACGTTCACCGTCGTGAAGGTACGCACCCCAGCCGGACAGACCTACCGGATCACCCGCCGCTGGGTCCCCTGGCAGCGCAAGTCCCGCCGCCTGAGTCTTGACGCATTGGAGATCCCTCTCGGCGCGCCTTCCGGCGACGACCCGATCAGCATGATCCTCATGGTGCTCTGGCTGGTCATCGCGCTGCCGATCCTCGTCGTGGTCGTCGTGGTCGTGCTCCTGACGGGCATCGAGCTCGTCCTCCTGCTCGCGATCCTCCCCTTCGCCATCGGCGCCCGGGTCGTCTTCGGCCGCCACTGGACCGTCGAGGTGCGCCGCGCCTTCACCCCGATCCACGAGGAGCGCGCCGGCAGCTGGGCCGCCAGCGGCGTACGCATCACCGAGCTGGCGAGGGAGATCGAGGCGGGCCATGTCCCGCCCGATGCCCGAGTCGGCTCGTCATGACGAGCCGACTCGGCACCGATCTCGGTCAGGACGAGCCGACTCGGCACAGGAACCGCAGCAGCGGCAGGCCCGCGTAGACCAGCACCCAGACCGGCCAGAAGAAGCCGCGGCCGGTGAGGTGCCAGACCGCGACGGCGATCGCGCTGCAGATCAGGAACACCAGGAGATCACGTACGAAGCGTGGGACCGCCCCGGACGGTGCGCGCCCGGGCTCCTCGCCGAGGTCGTCGACCACGACGGCGAGCTCGTCGGCCCCGACCGCGCCCCACACCCGCTCCGCGCGCGACTCCAGCTCGGGCGCGTCGATCCTCCCCGCGGCGTACGCCTCGACGAGCCGCGCCCGCGCGGCCTCGCGCTCCAGGTCGCCGACCCTGGTCACAGCGCCTCCAGGTCGAGGGCCCGCCCGGCGGCGTACAGGTCCTTCGGGCAGGTCGAGGCGGCGCAGTCCTGATAGCGGTCGGCGAGCCTGGCGAGGGCCTTGACGGTCTCCGCGGCCGACGGGTCGGCGGCGAGGTTGTGCTGTTCATAGGGGTCCGAGGAGCGGTCGTAGACCTCGACCTGGCCGGTGTGCAGGCGGGCGTAGGTCAAGGAGCCGACCCGGACGCCGGACCACAGCTGCCTGCTCCCGTCGGTGACGCGCCAACCGGCGACGGGGATCGCGCGGACCTGCTCGGGCGCGCGCAGCCACGGCATGATGTCGATCCCGTCGGGCGCCCGCGGCGGCCGAGCACCGGCCGCCGCCAGCAGGGTCGCGGCGAGATCCGGGTTGGTGACCGGGGTCCGCACCGTCCGGCCGCGTGGCACCCCGGGACCGCTCATCAGCACCGGGATCCGCAGCGACTCGTCGTAGTGCCACAGCTTGCCGTTGAGGTTGTGGTAGCCGTTCGAGAAGCCGTTGTCGGAGGTGAAGACGACCAGCGTCCGCTTCAGCTCACCGCTCTTCGTCAGCCCACCCAGGAGCGAGGCGATGTTGCGGTCCAGGCTGCGGATGGCCTCGAGGCGGCGCTGGTAGGCGATCCGGAGCGCGTCCTTCTTCCGCGGGTTGAACCTGCCGCGCCCGGGCGAGCCCTTGGCATAGCCGGAGGTGTCGCCGGGAAAGAGGTTGGGCCGAGCCGGGATCGTCACGCCGTCGTAGAACCCGCGGTCCTGGCTGTCCGGGACCGTCACCGACAGCGCGGCGTCGGTGCCGGGGTAGACCTTCTTCGGGTCGTCGGGACCACTCGGTCCGCCGTGGTGCGGCGCCACGTAGTTGACCCAGGTGAACCACGGCTTCCCCGACCCGCGCTCGGCCGCGATCCCCGCCTTCGCATGCTGGGTGATGACGGTCGAGGAGTAGCCCTTGGACTTGATGATCTCGCCGTTGACGTTGAACTTCGGCGAGCGGAAGTTGTAGGTGGACGGGTCGACGGTCGCGCGCCACTGGTCCCACCCCGGCGGCACGTCCCCACGCGTCTCCCCGACCCCATAGCCGTTGAGGTACTTTCCGGCCAGGATCGTCGAGTAGCCCGCGTCCTGCAGCGAGGTCGCGACCGTCGAGGAGTCGTCGAAGGCCGCATATCCGCCGTAGGGCCCCTCGATCGTGCGGGCCCCATGGTTGTGGGCGTACTGCCCGGTCAGCAGCGAGGCCCGCGCCGGCACGCAGATCGGCGTCGGCGCGATCCCCTCGGAGAAGGAGACCCCGGTCCGCTCGACGAGCTTCCGCACCTGCGGCAGATAGTCCATGTCGAGATAGGAGAGGTCGTCGACGGTGACCATCAGCAGGTTCGGCTTCTCCACCGGCCGCTCCAGAGCAGGCGTACGCGACGGGGCCGCCGCCACGGCGGCCGGCTCGTGCACCAGACCGGTCACCGCGAGGGCGCTCATCGCAGCCGTCGCCACGGCAGCACGCTTGCGACGCGTGAACAGGTTGCCGACCGGCATGACCAAACACTCCCAAGTAATACGAGTTATTTAGTCTACTTTAACGCGTCAGAGCCCGGCCAGATCAAGCGGTCCATCCGCGGCGTACATCTTCTTGGGGCAGCTGTCGCCGGCGCAGTCGCGATACTTCTCGGTCAGGTCGGACAGCTGCGAGACCGTGTCGGCATACGCAGGGTCCTCGGCGAGGTTGTTCATCTCGTAGGGGTCGGCGGTGCGGTCGTAGAGCTCGACACCACCGGTCCTCAGCTCGACGTAGGTCCACCGCCCCACGCGTACGCCGGACCAGAGCCGTGACGTGCCGTCGGACGTCGGCCACGCCTCGATCGGGACCACGCGGGTCTGCTGGGGCGCGCGCAGCCACGGCAGGATGTCGATGCCGTCGGGCTCGTGCGGGTCGTCGGCGCCGGCCGCCGCGAGCAGCGTCGTGGCGATGTCGGGGTTGGTGAGCGTGGTCGCGACCTTGCGCCCCTTCGGCACGCCGGGACCGCTCATCAGCACCGGGATCTGCAGCGACTCCTCGTAGTACCAGAGCTTGCCGTTGAAGTTGTGGTAGCCGGTCGAGAACCCGTTGTCGGAGGTGAAGACGACCAGGGTGCGCGCCAGCTCGCCACGCTTCTTCAGCCCACCGAGCAGGGAGGCGATGTTACGGTCCAGGCTGCGCGCCGACTCGATCCGCCGCTGGTAGGAGAGCCGGAAGGCGTCCTTCTCGACCTGCGACGGGTTCTTCCGGGACGGTGACCCCTTGGGGAACTCCTTGCGCTGCTCCGGGAACAGGTTGGGCTGCTGCGGGATCGGCTTGTCGGCGTACGCGTCCCGGTCCTGCTTGTCGGGCACCGGTACGCCGATCGCGCCCTTGGTGCCGGGGAAGCGCTGCTTCGGGTCGCCCTTCTCCGTGGGCCCGCCGAGGTGTGGCGCCACGTAGTTGACCCACTGGAACCACGGCTTCGCCTCGGCCCCGGACTTCTTCCTCGCGTCCCGCAGCGCCGCCTCCGCCTGCTGGGTGATGACGGTGGTCGAGTAGCCCTTCGGCTTCACCAGGTGGCCGTTCACGTTGAACTTCGCACCCAGATAGTTGTAGGTCGACGGGTCGACGGTCGCACGCCACTCGTCCCACCCCGGAGGCAGGTCGCGCTCGCTCCCCTGCTCGCCGTACTCGTTGAGGTACTTCCCGGTGAAGACGGTCGTGTAGCCAGCCTCCTGCAGCGAGGTGGCCACGGTGGCGGAGTCGTCGAAGGACGAATAGCCACCCTCGGGACCATGGATGGTGTGAGCGCCGTGGTTGTGGGCGTACTGCCCCGAGAGCAGCGAGGCGCGGGCCGGCACGCAGATCGGCGTCGGCGCGACCGCGTCGGTGAAGGTGACACCGCTCTCCCCGACGAGCCTCTTCACGCTCGGCAGGTAGTCCATGTCGATGGAGGCCAGGTCATCGACCGTGATCATCAGCAGGTTGGGCTTCTCGACCGGCATCTCGAAGGCAGGCGGAGCGGTCGACGGCTGCTCGGAGTGCCCCGCGGACGGCCACTGGGACGGCGTACGGCCACAGCTCGCCAGCCCGATGGCTCCGCCCACGACACCGGCCACCGCGAGTGCCGCCGAAAGCGTCCGGACCCGTTGGGATACCGCCACTGATTGTCCTCATCACGCTGGTCGTCTGCTGGTGCCGATGGTTCATCCCAGATCAACGCACGTGTCGCGCTCTCGCCATCCCCGGACAGGACGCTGGTCCCATGAAGATGGCGCTGGTCACCGAGAGCTTCTTTCCTACCATCGATGGTGTCACAACCACGGTGAAGGCCATCGCCGACCGCATGATCGAGTCGGGACACGAGGTGCGATTCATCGCCCCCGGCCCCGGCCTCTCTGTCTACCGCAACAGCCGGGTCGTCCGGGTCTCGCCGATCGCCAAGACCGGCCGCCAGGTACGCAGCGCCCTGGAGTCCTTCGAGCCGGACGTCGTGATCACCTTCGACCCGGGCCGCCTGGGTCGCAAGGCGCTCTCGTCCCCGACCGCGGCCGCGGCGACCACGCTGGTCGTCCAGCAGTCCCCGATCTCCGCGCTTCGCGCGGTCACTCCCTCGCTCGGCACGACCGGACGAGCAAGCTCGCCGGTCGACCTCGCTCCGGTCGTCTCCCCCAAGGCGGCGCTCACCTGGAGCACGTCGGTCGCGGCGTACGCCGATGAGATCTTCGTCACAAGTGAGTGGCTGCGTCGCGTGCTCGCGGCGATCGACGTCGCCGCCGAGGTGTGGGAGCCGGGGGTCGACGCGGCCGCCTTCTCCCCCAGCCTGCGCGACGACTGGCTCCACCGCCGCTGGTCCCGGGCCAAGTCCCGCCCCACACCGCTGGTCGTGGTCGGCTACGCCGGCAACCTGGCCAAGAGCCATGGCGTACGCCGCCTCGCCGAGCTCACCGCGGTGCCCGGCATCCGCCTCGTCATCATCGGCGACGGACCCCAGCGCGGCTGGCTCGAGCAGCGGGTCCCGCAGGCGAAGCTGACCGGGCCGCTGGGCACCGGTGACCTGGCCATCGCGCTGGCCTCGCTCGACGTGCTCGTCCACCCCGGCGAAGAGGAGGGATGCGGCCACATCCTGCGTGAGGCCGCGGCCAGCGCCGTTCCGGTGGCGGCCCCGCGCGCCGGCGCGGCCGCCGAGATCGTCCAGCACATGGAGACCGGGATCCTCTACAACCCGGCGCGCAGCCGCGAGCTCGCCGACGCGGTCGCCTCGGTGGTCTCCGACCCCCGTCGGCACCTGCTCGGCGACCGCGGCCGGGAGCTGGCCGTGACCCGCCCCTGGACCGATGCCGTCGACGAGCTCTTGACCCGTCTGGTCACACTGAACGACACCCGATCCTCACGATCTCACGGCTCCGCATCCGAGAACCCGGGTCCTGCTGTTAGGCTTGCCTAACTCACAATTGCGATACTCGCCGGTAACCCCGCCCGCCCACGTACGGCCGACAATGTCACATACTCCCTGCGTACAAGTTCGGGTATCTGGGGTAGTAGCGTGCGTGCCGTGGCAACCACGACTCTGATCAAAGGCGCGCGGTCGACGCGCTCGACGATCGCCCTGAAGCTCCTTATGGCGGCCAGCGGCATCGTCTTCATCCTGTTTGTGCTCCTGCACATGTACGGCAACCTCAAAGCGTTCAGCGGCGAGCTGGCCTACAACGAGTATGCCGAGCACCTGCGTACGTTCGGGGAGCCGATGCTGCCGTACGGCGGCCTCCTCTGGATCCTGCGAGTGGTGCTCCTGGGCTCACTGGTGGCACACGTCGGCTCGGCGGTGGCGCTCTCGATGCGTGCCCACGCGCAGCGCCCGGTGAAGTACGCGGTGAAGAAGAACAAGGCCTCGTCGCTCTCCTCGCGCACCATGCGCTGGGGCGGCGTGGCCCTGCTCCTCTTCGTCGTCTGGCACCTGCTCCAGTTCACCATCGTGAAGATCAACGTGGGTGAGGGCGGCCAGGCTCCTGACGTCACCGAGAACCCGTTCCGGCTGCTGACCTCGGCGTTCCAGCCGGAGCAGTGGTGGATGGTCATCATCTACCTGCTCGCGATGCTCGCGCTCGCGTTCCACCTGCACCACGGCACCTTCAGCGCCATCCAGACGCTCGGGTTCACCAACACCGCTGAGTCGCGTGCCAGGGCCCGCGTCGCCGGCTGGGTCGTCGCGATCGTGGTCGCCGGCGGCTTCTCGCTGGTCCCCCTGTTCACCGTCTTCGGCGTCATCTCGTAAGGACATCTGACACATGGCTGCTGGAACCCACTACCTGCCCGGCCTCACCCCGACCAACGAGGCACCGGTCCAGAAATCCGACGACGCCGCGGGCTACTACGTGCTCGGCGACAAGCTGGTCGACCCCAAGGCCCCGACCGGCCCGATCGCGGAGCGCTGGACGACCCGCAAGTTCGAGAACCGCCTGGTCAACCCGGCCAACCGCCGCAAGCTGTCGATCATCATCGTCGGCACCGGCCTGGCCGGTGGCGCCGCGGCCGCCACGCTCGGCGAGGCCGGCTACAACGTGAAGTCGTTCTGCTACCAGGACTCCCCGCGTCGCGCCCACTCGATCGCCGCCCAGGGCGGCATCAACGCCGCCAAGAACTACAAGGGCGACGGTGACTCGGCCTACCGGCTCTTCTACGACACGGTCAAGGGCGGCGACTACCGCGCCCGCGAGTCCAACGTCTACCGCCTCGCCGAGGAGTCGGTGAACATCATCGACCAGTGCGTGGCCCAGGGCGTGCCCTTCGCCCGTGAGTACGGCGGCCTCCTCGACAACCGCTCCTTCGGTGGCGTGCAGGTGTCGCGTACGTTCTACGCCCGCGGCCAGACGGGTCAGCAGCTCCTCATCGGCGCCTACCAGGCCATGGAGCGCCAGGTCGCCGCCGGCACCGTGGAGCAGTTCACGCGTCACGAGATGCTCGAGCTGATCGTCGCCGACGGCAAGGCCCGCGGCATCATCGCCCGCGACATGGTCACCGGCGAGATCGAGACCCACCTGGCCGACGTGGTCGTCCTCGCGACCGGCGGCTACGGCAACGTCTTCTACCTCTCCACCAACGCGATGGGGTCCAACGTCACCGCCACGTGGCGTGCGCACCGCAAGGGCGCCTACATGGCCAACCCCTGCTACACGCAGATCCACCCGACCTGCATCCCGGTGACCGGCGCCCACCAGTCGAAGCTGACCCTGATGTCGGAGTCGCTGCGTAACGACGGCCGCATCTGGGTGCCCAAGAAGGCCGAGGACTGCGCCAAGGACCCGCGTGACATCCCGGAGGAGGACCGCGACTACTTCCTGGAGCGGATCTACCCGTCCTTCGGAAACCTGGTCCCCCGCGACATCGCCTCGCGTGCCGCGAAGTACATGTGCGACGAGGGCCGCGGTGTCGGCCCGGAGGTCGACGAGACCCAGCCCGACGGCTCGGTGAAGAAGTTCCGCCGCGGCGTCTACCTCGACCTGGGTGCCGCGATCGAGCGTCTCGGCAAGGCCGCGATCGAGGAGAAGTACGACAACCTCCTCGACATGTACGAGCGGATCACGGGTGAGAATCCCTACGAGCTGCCGATGCGCATCTACCCCGCCGTGCACTACGTCATGGGCGGTCTGTGGGTCGACTACGAGCTCTCGACCAACATCGAGGGTCTCTACTGCACCGGTGAGGCCAACTTCTCCGACCACGGCGCGAACCGCCTCGGTGCCTCGGCGCTGATGCAGGGTCTGGCCGACGGCTACTTCGTGCTCCCGAACACCATCCGCGACTACCTCGCCGACGGTCCGTTCGAGGCCATCTCCGAGGACCACCCGGCGGTCGTCGAGGCGAAGCAGGCGGTCCAGGAGCGGATCGACAAGTTCATGTCCATCAACGGCACCCGCTCGGTCGAGTCGATCCACAAGGAGCTCGGCCTGATCATGTGGGAGTACTGCGGCATGGAGCGGACCGAGGAGGGCCTCAAGAAGGCCATCGGCCTGATCCGCGAGCTCAAGAAGGAGTTCTGGACCAACGTCAAGGTCCTCGGCTCGGCCGACTCCCTCAACCAGGACCTCGAGAAGGCCGGCCGTGTCGCCGACTTCATCGAGCTCGGAGAGCTCATGTGCATCGACGCGCTCAACCGGCGCGAGTCCTGCGGCGGCCACTTCCGGGCCGAGTCGCAGACCGAGGACGGCGAGGCGATGCGTCACGACGACGAGTTCGCCTACGTCGCGGCCTGGGAGTTCGGTGGCGAGGACGGCGCCCCGATCCTCCACAAGGAAGACCTGATCTACACCGCCATCGAGATGAAGCAGAGGTCGTACAAGTGAAGCTCACCCTCAAGATCTGGCGGCAGGCCAACGCGTCCGAGAAGGGTGCGCTCAAGACGTACGAGCTGGACGGCGTCTCCTCGGACATGTCGTTCCTCGAGATGCTCGACCTGCTCAACGAGCAGCTCCTGCACAACGACGAGGAGCCGGTCGCGTTCGACTCGGACTGTCGCGAGGGCATCTGCGGCATGTGTTCGCTGATGATCAACGGCGAGGCGCACGGCCCGGAGGTCACCACGACCTGCCAGCTGCACATGCGCTCGTTCAAGGACGGCGACACGATCACCATCGAGCCGTGGCGCGCCACGTCGTTCCCGATCGTCAAGGACCTGATCGTCGACCGCTCCGCGTTCGACCGGATCATCCAGAACGGCGGCTACATCTCGGCCAACACCGGCTCGGCCCCCGAGGCCAACTCGGTGCCGGCGCCGCGCGACAAGGCCATGCGGGCGTTCAACACGGCCACCTGCATCGGCTGCGGCGCCTGCGTCGCCGCCTGCCCCAACGGCTCCGCGTCGCTGTTCCTCGGCGCGAAGATCACCCACCTCGGCGAGCTGCCGCAGGGCCAGCCGGAGCGCTACTCCCGCGTGCAGTCCATGGTCGGCCAGCACGACGCCGAGGGTTTCGGTGGTTGCACCAACATCGGTGAGTGCGCCGCCGCCTGCCCCAAGGAGATCCCGCTCGACGTGATCTCCCAGCTCAACAAGGACCTGCGCAAGTCGATGATCCTCGGCTGACGTTCTCTGGATCCACCCAAGGGCCGCCTTCCCGCTGTCGGAGGGCGGCCCTTGTGCGTGAGCAGACGGGAGCGCGCGGTACGACGGGACGTTCTTGTCGGTTACTTGCGGGTAGAGCGACAGGAACGTCCCGTCGTATCCGACAGGGGCGCCTCAGGCTGCCCGGTTTCGGAGGAGGCGTTCACGTTGCGAGGCGGTCAGGGCGCGCCGCTGCTCGACCGTGACCGTGGGTGTCCACCAGTCAGGTGGATCGACCGTCCATCGGCGATCGGTCCCGGTCCGGTGCTCCAGCGCTCTGGCCCGCGCTTCCTTCGTACGTCGCAAGAACTGTGTGGGATCACGCCGGTCCACCGAGGTCATCGTGACGTACTCCAGTCCGACGCCGCGGAACAGACTCTCCCGCTGGATGTCGCTGGCCCGCCGCTCGCCCGCGAGGTGGAGACCTCCGTCGTACTCGCCGACGACGCCTGCCTCGACGTCCAGCAGGTCCGGGGTCCCGAGGTGATTTCCGACGAGGTCGAAGACCGGATGGTTGCACAGCGGGTGCGGTAGCCCGAGATCGAGCTGCCAGTGCAGACGCATCTCGGGCTCCATCGGTGACCAGCTGTTCTCGTCGGCGAGGGCGATGGCCTGCCGGAGCTGTTCGACTCCGTACCAGCCGCTGAGCGTGCCTGCATACTCGACCATCTCGGCGATGGAGACTCTGTCGGTGTGCAGCGCCATGTCGAGCGCGACCACCGCGCGTCGGAGCGTGGTCGCTCGACGCGCCTCGAAGGCCGCCGACCGCAGCGGATGGGTTCCGTTGACGCCGTCGAGGACGTACCACTGACCGAGCGGCAGACGCTCGGCCGAGAGCAGGATGCCCGGCCGCGGCCGGTAGCGATGGTTGGTGACGACGATCGGGACCGGCCTCGCATCGCCGTTCCCGTCGAAACCGTCGAACCAACGCGCTCCGGACCACGCGAAGGCAGCCCATCCGGTGACGTGACCGCCGGGGATCTCCGTGGCAGCCTCCAGCACCCGTTGCTGCGGCCGTCCGGAGTCGACAGCGGCCGGGACGTACAGACCAGGTCCTGTTCGGCGCCACGCCGAACCCCGCACCTGGCGGGGCGTCGGCCCACGCTCCCCCGTCGGATCCACGCGTACGGGAGCGACGAGCCCAGGCACCCGGTCGCCGTGAGGCGCCGGCCGAAACCGACCAGTCCGAGAAGTCATACCCGGATAGTGATCCAGACCCGCCCGAACCACACCCCCATACCGCCGCCCCTGTGGATAACTGACCCAAGACTCGAATACGACGGGACGTTCTTGTCGGTTACTCGCAGGTAGAGCGACAAAAACGTCCCGTCGTATCGGATGGGGGGTCAGGCGACGGTGAGCTTGACCTCGATGTTGCCGCGGGTGGCGTTCGAGTAGGGGCAGACCTGGTGGGCCTGCTCGGTGAGCTGCTGAGCGGTCGCGGCGTCGGCGCCGGGGATGGTCACCTCGAGCTGCACGGCGAGGCCGAAGCCGCCCTCACCGTTGTTGCCGATGCTCACGTCGGCGACGACCTCGGAGTCGGTCATGTCGACCTTGGCCTTGCCGGCGACCAGCTTGAGCGCCGAGTGGAAGCATGCGGCGTAGCCGGCGGCGAAGAGCTGCTCGGGGTTGGTGGCACCGCCCTCGCCACCCATCTCCTTGGGGACGCGGACATCGGCGTCGATGAGGCCGTCGGTGGACTGGACGTGGCCGTTGCGGGCGTCGCCGGTGCTGATTGCGGTAGCCGTGTAGAGAGGAGTCATGTGCACAACTATATTGTGCACAACTTAATAGTGCAAGGGAGTAGACTGAGAGATGTGTCCGGACGTACCTATCCGCAGCTCGCGCTCGACCTTCAGCTCTGCTTCCCGCTGTACGCAGCGACCCGAGCCGTCACGAAGCGCTATGTGACGCTGCTCAAGGGGACCGGGCTGACCTATCCGCAGTATCTGGTGATGCTGTTGCTCTGGGAGAGCGACGAGCCGCTCTCGGTGACCGCCCTCGGCCAGCGGCTACGGCTCGACTCCGGCACCCTGACGCCGCTGCTCAAGCGACTCGAGGCCGCCGGCCTGGTAAGCCGCGACCGCGACCCCGGCGACGAGCGCCGGGTGCTGGTCAGCCTGACCGATGAGGGCAGGGCCCTGGAGGAGCGGGTCTCGGGCGTGCCGCAGCAGCTCGGAGCGTCGATGGGGATCACCCGTGACGAGGCGCTCGCGCTGCGCGACCAGCTCACCGAGCTGGTCGACCACCTCGACACGGCCGAGTCCGCCTAGGGATCTATCCCCGGGTCAGCAGGCGCTGCACACCGAGCTTGATCAGCAGACCACCGAGGAGCACGTCGACGACCACGAGCACCGCGTGGGCGACGTAGTAGGGCTTGGGCCGGGTCTGCTCCGGGTCCTTGGCAGTCTTGACGAGGTTGCGGCCGAAGTTGGTCCAGATCGCGATCGTCCAGACCCCGATGACGAGGAGGAGCGCGCCGTCAGTCTTCTCGAGCTTCATGGGTATGACTCTCTCATCGAGCGTCCACACCCTCACGTTCGGCCCACCTCTCGCACAGTCCTGGGAGTTTCCGTCCGTTACTCGCCGGCAGACCGATCGGAGCTCTCCGGATCATCGGTTGTCGACTCGGCCGGGGTCGCCCGGACGTGGGCGTAGGAGGCGGCGTACAGGATCACCATCGAGGTGTAGTGGATCCAGACGACCAGGATGAGGGCGATGCCGAAGGCCTGGAAGGCGGGCTGGCCCTGGGTGGCCTTCAGCAGCAGGGCCGAGGCCTGCTTGAGGATCTCGAACCCGACCGCGCCGAGCAGCGCACCGGCCCACAGGGGCCCCTTCGGGGTGTCCTTCTGCGGAGCCAGGTGGAACATCGAGAAGAAGAGCACGGTGTTGGCCGCCAGGCCGAGCACCAGGGTGAGGAGCACGATCAGCCAGCCGAAGCCTTCGTCGAGGCCGATCCAGTCCAGGACGTTGACCGAGAAGGTGCGGATGAGGCCGGTGAACGCCACCGCCACGAGCAGGATCAGGCCGAGGCCGATCAGCGCGACCAGATCGCGGGCCTTGGCCGCGAGGAAGCCCGGCTGCTCCTCCTCGGGCACCAGGAAGACCGCCTGGAGCGCGTTGCGCAGGCCGTCGACGAAGCCGAGCCCGGCGTAGAGCAGACCGAAGGCACCGACGATTCCGACCGCACCGGCGGCGCTCTCGATGTCGGCGATCTTCAGCTGCCCGGCTCCGTCGCCGACCAGCCCGGGCAGGACCTGGTCGATCGCGTCGACGAGGTCGCTCTCGGCACCGGCGTAGACCTTGGCGATCTGGCCGACGGCGAAGAACGCGAGCGCGAGGATCGGGAAGGTCGACAGGAAGCCGAAGTAGGTGATCGCGCCGGCCTGCTGGGACGCGCCCACCTCGCCGTAGTGCTCCTGCGTGCGCACCACCCGGTCCAGTGCCGGGAAGCGAGCCCGCAGCTCGGCGATCTTCGCCTTGATCTTCTCCTTGAGCATCCCGAGGTCCCCATCCGTCGCTCGTGGGCGGACCCGAGCCCGCCTAACCGGTCAGTGCTGCTCTCAGCGCGAACTCCCGGGTCGGGCGCCAGCCATCTGTGTCGTCGTGGACATAGAGGTGGAACTCCTCGACCGACCACTCGCACTCGAAGTCGGCCAGCTCACCGAAAGCCTTGTCGAGGCTAGCGTCGGGAAGGTCGTGAGCGATCGTGACATGCGGGTGATAGGGGAATGTGAGCTTCTGGTCGAGCGGACCCTGCCGGACCGCGTTGGCCAGCTGCTCACAGCCTGAGATGCCCTGCACCACCGCCACGAACACCACCGGGGAGACCGGCCGGAAGGTGCCGGTGCCGCGCAGGTGCACGCTGAACGGAGCCACCCTCGAGGCCGCAGCCTCCAGATGGCTCTCGACGTCCGGGAGGAGGTCGTCGTGGATCTCCGTCGGGGGCACAAGAGTGATGTGCGTCGGGATCATGGTCGCCGTCGCGTCCCCGAGAGACGTCCTGTAGTCCTGAAGCTGACTTGCCCATGGCTCCGGGATAGCGATGGCAACACCGATGGTGCGCATGCGCCGAACCTTACTAGCCGACAGACGCTGCGGGGGGCACAAAGCCAACCCGCTCGTAGACGTCGGCCAGAGTCTTGCGCGCAACCACGCCCGCCTTCTCCGCGCCCTGCTGCAGGACGCCGTCGAGGTAGGCGCGATCCTCGAGGACCTCGAAGGTCCTCTCCCGGAACGGCGTCACGTAGTCGACGACGACCTCGGCGAGATCCTTCTTCAGGTCTCCGTAGCCCTTGCCGGCATATTTGCCGACCAGGGTGTCGATGTCGGAGCCTGTCAGCGCCGAGTAGATCCGCAGCAGGTTCGAGACGCCCGGCTTGGCCTCCTCGTCGAAGCGGATCTCCATCTCCGAGTCGGTGACGGCCGAGCGGATCTTCTTCGCCGAGACCTTCGGGTCGTCGAGCATGTCGATCAACCCGGTCGGCGAAGAGGCCGACTTGGACATCTTGATCGTCGGGTCCTGGAGGTCGTAGATCTTCGCGACCTCCTTGAGGATGTAGGGCTCCGGCAGCCGGAACGTCTTCTTGTAGCGGCTGTTGAACCGCTGCGCCAGGTCGCGGGTCAGCTCGAGGTGCTGGCGCTGGTCCTCGCCGACCGGGACGTACGCCGGGCGGTAGAGCAGGATGTCGGCGGCCATCAGCATCGGGTAGGAGAAGAGGCCGACGGAGGCCGCGCCCTCACCACCCTTGGCGGACTTGTCCTTGAACTGGGTCATCCGCCGGGCCTCGCCGAAGGAGGTGATGCACTGCATCACCCAGCCGAGCTGGGCGTGCTCGGGGAGGTGGGACTGGACGAAGATCGCGGACCGCTCCGGGTCGACACCCGCGGCCAGGAGCTGGGCGGCGGCCCGCCGCGTACGCTCCCGGAGCACATTCGGCTCCTGCTCGACCGTGATCGCGTGCAGGTCGGCGATGAAGAAGAACGGCTCGTACTCCTCCTGCAGGTTCACCCACTGCCGGACCGCGCCGAGGTAGTTGCCGAGGTGGTAGGAGTCCGCGGTCGGCTGGATGCCGGAGAGGACCCTTGGCCGAGTCGTGGGAGCGGTGCTGCCGGTCATGTGCGCATTCTGTCAGCCGCTCACCGAAAGGCTCGAAATGACAGCGGATCCTGCCCGCGGCACTGTTCTGCGTGCCGGCCATGGGCCTCGGCGCCCCCCGTGATCAACGTCGAGGACCATGGTCGCCCGCAGTCGTGGAGGCCGCAAGCAGGATCCGCTGTCCCATCAACGACGGATCCTTTGCCGGGTTATCGAACAGGCGCATCCAATTTCTTACGATTTTGTGGACCTCCTGAGGGGCTCTACTCGGCTCGGATTCGATGGTCCGTCAAATGCCCGTTCCCGCAGTGACATCCGGCCCTGTTAACCTGTTTGGTCGACCCGCGGATCCTCCAAGGGGTCCGCAGCCTCGGGCCAGCTGCCGAATCGGCCTCGAGGCCAGGCGACCCTCGAGGAGACTAGTGAACGACACGTCCGCCGCCAATGCACGCATGCTGCTCGCGACCGATCTGGACGGAACCTTCCTAGCCGGCGACCCGGAGGCAAAGGTCAAGCTGTACCAGACGCTGAGCCGCCGCGAGGACGTACTCCTGTCCTTCGTCACCGGTCGTGGGCTGGAGTCGGTGCTGCCGCTGCTCGCCGACCCGACCATCCCGACGCCCGACTTCATCATCTGCGACGTCGGCGCCACGATCGTGACCGGGCACGACCTGCTCGCCGTCGAACCCATCCAGCAGGAGATCGCCGCCAAGTGGCCGGGCGAGCTCACCGTGCTGGAGAGGATCGGCGACCGACCGGGACTGGTGCGGCAGAACGTGCCCCAGGACCGACGGGTCTCCTACTTCTGCGACCCCGAGGCAGTCACCGACGATCTCGCCCCGCTCGTCGCGCAGATCGGCTGCGACCTGCTCTACTCCGCCGGCCACTACCTCGACGTGCTGCCCGGCGGGATCAACAAGGGCCACACCGTCACGAAGCTCGTCGAGCACCTCGGCATCCCCAAGGACCGCGTGCTGGTCGCCGGCGACACCCTCAACGACCTGTCGATGTACGACATCGGCTTCCCGGGCGTCTGCGTCGGCGAGGCCGAGGACCTGCTGTTGGACGCGACCCGCGACAAGGACCGTACGTTCCACGCGACCGCCCCCGGCACCGGCGGGATCCTGCAGGCGATCAGGCACTTCAACCTGCTCGACGACGAGCACATCTACGACCCGGAGAACGACGCCGACGACCCTGGGAAGTCCGACCTCGTGATGGTCTATCACCGGCTCCCCTATGACGAGGTGATCGAGGAGGGCGAGGTCAAGCGCCGGCGTCCGAAGTCGCCCAACGGCATCATCCCGACGCTGCTCTCCTTCTTCACCGAGCGCACCGGGTCCTGGGTCGCCTGGTCGATCGACGATCCCAAACGCGGCAAGTTCGCCACCCACACGGTCGTCGACCCCAAGCTCTACCCCGGCCTGGTGGCCTCCCGGCTGCCACTGTCGAAGAAGGACGTCGACGTCTTCTACAAGCGCTTCTCCAAGGAGGCGTTCTGGCCGCTGCTGCACACCTTCTGGGAGCGCGCGAAGTTCAAGGAGGAGGACTGGAAGGTCTACTGCCGGGTCAACCGGGCCTTCGCCGAGCAGGCGGCGGCCGAGGCGGCGTACGGAGGCATCGTCTGGATCCACGACTACAACCTGTGGATGGTGCCGGCCTATCTGCGTGAGATCCGGCCGGACGTGAAGATCGCGTTCCTGCACCACACCCACTTCCCCGGCGCGGACGTGTTCAACGTGGTGCCGTGGCGCCGCGAGATCATCGGCTCGCTGCTGCAGTGCGACTACATCTCGTTCCACATCCCCCGCCAGGTCGAGAACTTCGTCGACGTGGCGCGTGGCGTGGCCCCCGTCGAGGTGGTCGAGACCGAGGACTCTGCTCCTCGCTTCCGCACCTACGGCTTCGCCCTCGGCCTGGACACGATGCCCTCGGTGATCGACGTCGGCGGGCGTCGGGTGCACCTGGGCGCCAACCCGGTCAGCGTCGACACCAGGCGGATCGAGGACATGCTGGCCTCGCCGGCGGTGCAGAAGTCGATCTCTCGGGTCAAGGACGAGTTCGAGGGGCAGCGGATCGCGCTGGCCGTCTCCCGGCTCGACTACACCAAGGGCGTGCTGCAGCAGCTCGAGGCCTTCGAGCGCGCGCTCCTCGAGGACCCGTCGTTGCTTGGCGAGCTGTCACTGGTGCTGGTGTGCGTGCCCGCGGCCGGCGAGATGACCGTCTACAAGACGCTCCAGAACCAGATCGAGCAGGCGGTCGGGCGGATCAACGGGCGGTTCTCCCGGATGGGCTGGATGCCGGTCCACTTCTACTTCCGACCGATCCCGTTCGAAGAGCTGCTGGCCTACTACGCTAACGCCGACGTCATGTGGATCACGCCGCTGCGCGACGGCCTCAACCTGGTCGCGAAGGAGTACGCCGCGGTCCACGGTCTCCGCGGCACCAGCGGCACGCTGGTGCTCTCCGAGTTCGCCGGAGCGGCAGCCGAGCTGCGCGGTGCGGTGCTGACCAACCCTCACGACGTCTCCGACATGGTCCGGGTCTTCCTGCAGGCCGTCGACATGGACGAGGCCGAGGCCAAGGACCGGATGCGCGGGCTGTGGGACACCATCCGCCACCACGACTCCAAGGCCTGGGCCGACGGGTTCCTGGCGGCGGTCGAGGCGGCCACGGCCACGACCCCGAGCGACGAGACGGAGTTCTAAGGCGTGCGGCGGTGGATGCTGGTGCTCCACAGGAGCACCAGCATCCCGGCCGCGGCCAGGCCGGCGCCGACCAGCGGCGCCTCGCGCACGCTCCACACGTCGAGGGCCAGGCCACCGGCGAAGGCGCCGAGAGCGTTGGCGATGTTGAGGCTCGCGTGGTTCATCGCAGCGCCGAGGGTCACCGCGTCGTCGGCGACGTCCATCAGCCGCACCTGCAGGTTGATCACGAGCACCGAGGCGATCGCAGTGGTCAGGAAGGCGACCGGCGCGAGCCACCACCCGGCCGGGGCGACCAGCCAGAAGAGGGTCAGCACCGCCACCATCCCGAGACTGCTCGCGAGCAGCGAACCCATCACCGACCAGCGCGCGAGCTCCCCCGCGACCCAGGTGCCGACGACCATCCCGGTGCCGAACGCGAAGACGAACCAGGGCACCGCGCCCTCGGCCAGCCCGGCCGTGTCGGTGACGATCGGGGCGATGTAGGAGTAGGCCGCGAACATGCCGCCGAACCCGATCGCCCCCGCCAGCATCGTCAGCCAGACCTGCTTGTTGGTGAAGAACCGGCCGGCCTCGCTACGGCCGGTCGCGTTCGGGTCGCCCGGGAAGTGGGGCACCGAGAGCTGCACCAGGATCACGGTCAGCAGGGCGAGGCCTGCCGCGGCTGCGTACGGCGCCCGCCAGCCGGCGCTCTGACCGAGCCAGGTCGCGAACGGGACACCGATCACGTTGGCGACCGAGAGCCCGAGCATGACCAGCGCGACCGCCCGGCCGCGGTGCTTCGGTGCGGCCATCGACGTCGCGACGATGGTGGCGACACCGAAGTAGGCGCCGTGCGGGAGCCCGTCCAAGAACCTCGCGACCAGCAGCATCTGGTAGTCGACCGCGGCGGCGCTGAGCAGGTTGAACAGGGCGTACGCCGCCATCAGCGACAGCAGCAGCCCCTTGCGCGGAAGATGGGCGACGAAGAACGACAGGATCGGTACGCCGACCACCACCCCGACCGCGTAGGCGCTGATCAGGTGGCCCGCCGTGGAGGTGCCGACGCCGACGCCCTCGGCGATCTCGGGCAGCACGCCCATGGTCACGAACTCGGTCGTACCGATCGCGAACCCACCCGTCGCGAGCGCGATCACTGCGATCACGAACTGGACAGGGGTGACCGGCCTGATGGCGGTCTCGGTGCGGGCTGTGTCGGTCACTACTGCCTAACCTTCGGCGATTTCAGGGCTATTCCGTGAATCGGTGTGACACGGGCCCCCTCCTCCTCCACACCGAAGTGTCAACCATGGTTGACATCCAGTCGCTGTCAACTTATATTGACACCATGACGGATGCGAAGGATCTCGCCGAGTCGGCCGCGAGCGCCGACCCGAGCACCGGGTTGCGGGCCGCGCTCGCACTGCGTCGCCTCGCCGACTCGCTCGATCGGCTGCAGGTGGCGAACGCCCGCCGACAGGGGTGGGCCTGGCAGGAGATCGCCGACGCGCTGGAGGTCAGCCGGCAGGCGGTCCACAAGAAGTACGCGAAGGAGCTGTGATGTTCGAGAGGTTCACCAAGCCGGCCCGCGATGCGGTTGCCGCCGCCCAGACGTACGCCACCGAGCTCGGCCACGAGCGCATCGGCGACGACCACCTGCTGCTGGCGATCTGCGCCGCCGAAGGCTCGTCCGCCGCCCGCGCGCTCGCCGAGGCTGGGGTCGATGCCACTGCGCTGCGAGCCGAGATCGAACGCGCCCACGGTCGGCTGGGCAACGACGACGCCGACGCGCTGTCGACCCTCGGGATCGACCTGGACGCGGTGCGTTCCAAGGTCGAGGAGGTCTTCGGCGCCGGCGCCCTGGACAACGGGAAACCACGCCGCCGCCTCGGCGGACACATCCCCTTCACCAGGGATGCGAAGAAGGTGCTCGAGCTCTCGCTGCGCGAGGCGATCCGGCTCAAGGACCGCTCGATCGGCACCGAGCACATCCTGCTCGGCATCCTCCGCGCGGAAGGGGACGGACATGCTGCCCTACGGGCCCTCGGCGTGGATGCTGCTGCGCTGCGCCGCACGCTCGAGCACGGCGAGGCCGCCTGACGCCGAGGCGTCAGACGGCCCGTCCACGCGGATGTCAGCCGGCCAGGTGGGACCAGGCCGGAGCCAGCTCGGTCCACGGACCCACGGCGGCGACCTCTCCGTCGACCATGACGACGACGCGGTCGGCCTGGGCGAGCGCGGCCCGCTTCGAGGTGGCTCCGATGACCGTCGTGTGCCGGTCGCGGAGCGCCCGCCGCAGCTCGATCTCGGTCGCGGCATCGAGCGCACTGGAGACGTCGTCGGCCAGGAGCAGCTCGGTGCCGGCGGCCAGCGCCCGCGCCAGGGCGAGGCGCTGGACCTGCCCTCCCGAGAGGCGTACGCCACGGTGACCGACGATTGCGTCCGCGCCGCCCGCCTCCTTGACGTCGAGCTCGAGCCGCGCGTCGGCGACCGGGTTGTCGAACGGTCGGTCGTGACCCAGCCGGATGTTGTCGGCGAAAGTGCCGGAGAGCACCCGCGGCACCTGGGCGACGTACGCCACCTGCCCCGGCCTCAAGAAGGCCTGCGTGTCCTCGACGAGCTCGTCGTTCCACCGGATCGTGCCGGTGTGCTCGATGAGGCCGGCCAGCGACGCCAGCAGGGACGACTTGCCGGAGCCGACCTGCCCGACGAGCAGGACCAGCTCGCCGCGCTCGATGGTGAGCGAGACGTCGGAGACACCGATCGTGCCGTCGTCGTGGACCGCTGACAGGGCCGAGAGCTCGAGGGACTCGAGCGGCACCTGCTCGACCGGTCCCGGATCCGGCGCGTCACCGGAGACCAGGTCGACGCCCGGCGGCAGGTCCATCAGGTCCCGACCACCGGCGAACCGGCTGGTCTCCTTCTGCCACGCACGCGTGCCGGGAGCCTCGGTGACGACCATGCCGGCTACCCGGCCGAACCAGTCGAAGCCCGAGACCGCGTTGGCGACCAGCAGCGCGGTGGCCAGACCCCAGCCGCCGCCGAAGTAGATCCCCCAGGCAGCCACGACGCCGCACTGGACCATGAGCGCGGGCACCCCGTCGAGGAATGCCTGCACCCGGTGTTCCTTCACCGCGGCCTCGACCCGGCCGGAGTCGACGTGCTGCAGGTGGGCGTGGACCTGCGGGGTGGCCGCGGCCAGCTTCACGGTGCGTACGGACTCCAGCGCGGAGACCACCGCGCGGCCGAACCGGGCCCGAGCGGCGGACGAGGCTGAGGCCGAGCGGCCGGCGATCGGCCGGCCGACCGCGGAGGCCAGCGCGGAGGCGATCATGACGACCAGGAGCACGGCGCCGGCGAGCGCGGTGCCGGCGAGCAGGGCGGTGATCGTCGCGATCACGAGGCCGTTGACGAAGTCGACCCAGCGGTCGGCGTAGCGGGCGTAACGGTCCGCGTCCATCGACCGCGCGACGACCTCACCCGGCGGCGTACGTGTCAGCCGGTGCTGGCGGGTCTGGCCGTAGAGCACGGCCATCCGCGCCCGGAGCATGACCTCGATCCACCAGCGCGGGTAGCGGTAGAAGGCGTCGGCGAGCATCAGCGGCGCGGCCAACAGGCTGACCACCAGCAGCACCGCCATCACCGTCGGCCTGTCGCCATCCTGCAGCGACTCGACGATCCGGCCCCACAGGAGGCCGGTGAACGCACCCTGCGCACCGGTCATCGAGGCGAACAGGAAGAGCAGCGCACCCGCGACGCCCCACTCGGGACGCAGGAACAGCACGTGCAGCATCCCGCGGGCGAGCGACGGCCCGGTGCCGACCTCGGGGACCTCGGGCGGAGCGCCCGAGCGGCGCTTGCCGCCCACGTTGCCCTCCGCGACGTGGTCGAGGGTGGAGTGGTCCACCGGCTTGGAATCCGTCGAGGGCACCTCGTGGTGATCGGTTCGGCTGGCCTCGAGCAGGTCGCGGAACGGCCCGGGCGCGGTCGCCAGCGAGGCCCGCAGGCCGTGCTGGATCACCCGGCCGTGGTCGAGCACGGCGACATGGGGCGCCCGCTCGATCGTGGAGAGCCGGTGGGCGATCAGGATGCCCGTACGCCCGGTCAGCAACCGGTCGGCGGCCGCGACGACCCGGCGCTCGGTGAGCGGATCCATCCGCGCGGTCGCCTCGTCGAGGACGACCACCCGGACGTCGCGCACCAGCAGCCGGGCAAAGGCGACCAGCTGCTCCTCCCCCGCCGACAGCGAGGTGCCGCCGGGACCGAGCAGCGTGTCGAGTCCCTCGGGAAGACCGCCGACCCACTCGGAAAGCCCGAGCCGGGCGACCGCCCGCTCGATGTCCTCACGCGGGCGCGAGTCGTCGAAGAGCGCGATGTTCTCCGCGAGCGTGCCGGCCAGGATCTCCGTACGCTGCGTCACCACGCCCACGGACGCGCGCAGCTGCTGCAGGTCGAGGTCACGCACGTCCACGCCGCCCAGGAACACCGAGCCACGCGGCGGCTCGACCGCCCGGGAGAGCAGCGAGGCGAGGGTCGACTTGCCCGATCCGGTGCGCCCGACCAGGGCGATGGTGTCGCCGGCAGGCACCGTGAGCGAGATGCCCTGGAGGGCGAAGGTGCCCTCGGCGTAGGAGAAGGTCAGGTCGCGCAGGTCGACCTCCAGCGCTCCCCCGTCGGGCACCGGCGCACCGCCCTCGGGCTCCGGCTCGGCGGCCATCATCTGGCGCAGCCGGATGACCGCGCCCAGGCCGGCCTGGATGTCGGGAAGGTGGTTGGCGAGCATCGCGATCTGACCCACGAAGGTGCTCGTGACCAGGAACAACGTCACCAGGGCGCTGATCCCGAGCCGATCCGTCGCGGCGAGCGCGACACCGGCGAGACCGATGCCGGCCAGCAGGGAGTGGAGCAGCACGCCGGCGCGGCGACCGACCTTCGCCTCGACCGTGACCACCGTGCGGAACTTCTCGTGGACCGTCGCCGAGAGCCTCGCCACGCGGGCCACCACGTGGGCCTGACCCAGGCTCGTGCGCAGGTCGTCGCGGCCCGCGATGCCCTCCTCGAGCACAGCTGCGTGGTCGGTCCAGGAAGCCTCCTCGATGACCTTGAGCTGGGAGATCTTGCCGAGCAGACCACGAATGGCGAACCAGGTCACCGCGGCGAGGAGCGGGAACAGGATCGCCGAGGGCCACCAGGTGAAGCTGGCCACGATCCACATCGGCAGCGCCGCGAAGATCGAGCGGAACAGCATCCACAGCTGCCAGCGCAGCAGGTTGCCGACCTCGTGGGAGTCGTCGTCGACCCGGTCGAGGATCTCGCCGACGGCCTGCTCGCTCAGCTCGGCGAGCGGCTGCCGCATGGCAGCCTGGAGCACGTCCTCGCGCAGCTTGCCCTCGACCCGGTCCGAGACGCCGACCCAGGCGATCTTCGCCGTCGAGTCGACCAGGGACGCACCGATCACGCACAGCGCCAGCCAGCCGACCAGGCTCGCCGTCGGGTTCTCGGCCAGCCGTCCGGCCACGACGGTGCCGATCGACTGCCCCACCATGGCGACCGCCAGCGCGATCAGCGCAGCAGCCGTCACCGGCCCCTTCAGGCGTCGCCAGTCGACCTGCCGGCTCGGGTCGGCAGGTTCGGCGGGGACTCCGAGAGCCTTGCCTGAGGTGGGCGCGGGCGGAGTCGAGAGGGTCGCAGTCATCAATAGATCACGGTAGGCGCGACCACCGACACTCACCTAAAGGTTTTCCGCCCCAACCCAACCGCAAACACTATCCTGACCTGGACTTATAGCGATCAGAAGAAAGATCTGGAGAGCAAAGTCACCTCTGCCGGGAAGGCGTCCTGGCGGATGCACGACGGCCCGGCACGGAGTCCGTGCCGGGCCGTCGTGGCATGCCTCAGAGAGAGTCGATCGCCTCGTTGAGCGTCGCGGAGGGACGCATCACGGCGGTGACCTTCTCGGCGTCGGGCAGGTAGTAGCCGCCGATGTCGGCGGGCTTGCCCTGGACCGCGAGGAGCTCCTCGACGATCTTGTCCTCGTTGGCGGCGAGGGTCTCGGCGAGGCCCTTGAACGCGGCGGCGAGCTCGGTGTCCTCGGTCTGCGCGGCGAGCTCCTGGGCCCAGTAGAGACCCAGGTAGAAGTGCGAGCCGCGGTTGTCGGTGGTGCCGAGCTTGCGACCCGGGGAGCGGTCGTTCTCGAGGAAGGTCGCGGTCGCGCGGTCGAGCGCACCCGCGAGCACCTTCGCGGCCGGGGCCGAGGCCTGCTCGGCGTACTTCTCGAACGACGGCACCAGCGCGAAGAACTCACCCAGCGAGTCCCAGCGGAGGTAGTCCTCCTCGACCAGCTGCTGGACGTGCTTCGGCGCCGAGCCGCCCGCACCGGTCTCGAACAGACCGCCGCCGGCGATCAGCGGGACGATGGAGAGCATCTTCGCCGACGTACCGACCTCGAGGATCGGGAACAGGTCGGTGTTGTAGTCACGCAGCACGTTGCCGGTCACCGAGATCGTGTCCTCGCCGTTGCGCAGACGCTCGAGGGAGTACGCCGTGGCCAGCTCGGGCGAGAGGATCTTGATCTCGAGACCCTCGGTGTCGTGCTCCGTGAGGTAGGTCGTCACCTTCTTGATCAGCGAGGCGTCGTGGGCACGGGACTCGTCGAGCCAGAAGACGGCCGGGGTCTTCGAGTCGCGGGCACGGCCGACGGCGAGCTTGACCCAGTCGCGGACCGGGATGTCCTTGGTCTGGCAGGCGCGCCAGATGTCGCCGGCCTCGACGTCGTGCTCGAGCAGCACGTCGCCGGCCTTGTTGAGGACGCGGACGGTGCCGGCGGCCTCGATCTGGAAGGTCTTGTCGTGGGAGCCGTACTCCTCGGCCTTCTGCGCCATCAGGCCGACGTTGGGCACGGTGCCGATCGTGGCCGGGTCGAGCGGGCCGTTCTTCTTCACGTCCTCGATGACCGTCTGGTAGACGCCGGCGTAGGAGGAGTCCGGGATCACCGCGAGGGTGTCGTCCTCGCCGCCGTCGACGCCCCAGAGCTTGCCGCCGTTGCGGACCAGGGCCGGGATCGAGGCGTCGATGATGACGTCGGAGGGGACGTGCAGGTTGGTGATCCCCTTGTCGGAGTTGACGTAGGACAGGCGCGGGCCGGCCTCGATCGCGGCCTTGAAGGCGGCCTCGATCTCGGCGCCCTTCTCCAGGCCGGGCAGACCCGACAGGATCGCGCCCAGACCGTCGTTGGCGGACAGACCGGCGGCCTCGAGGTCGGTGCCGTACTTCTCGAAGACGTCCTTGAAGTAGGCCTTCACGACGTGGCCGAAGATGATCGGGTCGGAGACCTTCATCATCGTCGCCTTGAGGTGCACCGAGAAGAGCACGTCCTCGGCCTTGGCCTTGGCGAGCGCGTTCTCGAGGAAGGCGTGCAGGTTGGCCACGGACATGTACGTCGCGTCGACGATCTCGCCCTCGAGCACGGGCAGCTCGGCGAGCAGCGTCACCGTCTCGCCGTCGGCCTTCTCGAGCACGATGGAGAGGGTGTCGTCGGCCGACAGGGTCACCGACTTCTCGTTGGACTTGAAGTCGTGGGCGCCCATCGTCGCGACCTCGGTCTTCGAGTCGTCGGCGAACGGCTTGTTGGTGTGCGGGTGGGCCTTGGCGTACGCCTTGACCGAGCCCGGCGCACGACGGTCGGAGTTGCCCTCACGCAGGACCGGGTTCACCGCGGAGCCCTTGACCTTGTCGTACTTCGCGCGGATCTCCTCCTCCTCAGGCGTGCTGGGCGCCTCGGGGTAGTCGGGGATCTCGTAGCCCTTCTCCTGCAGCTCCTTGATCGCGGCCTTGAGCTGCGGGATGGAGGCGGAGATGTTGGGCAGCTTGACGATGTTGGCTTCCGGCGTCTTCGCCAGGTCACCGAGCTCGCCGAGCGCGTCGTCGGCGAGGCCGAACTGCGCCAGGATGCGCGAGGCCACGGAGATGTCACGCGTCTCGATCTCGACGCCCGCCTTGGCCGCGTAGGCCGAGACGATCGGAAGGAAGGAGTACGTCGCGAGCAGCGGCGCCTCGTCGGTGTGGGTGTAGATGATTCGTGCGGCCATTGCTGTGGCTACTCCTGACGAAACGAAAGTGTCTTGACATCAAGATAACAGAGAGGGTGACACAACGCCGCCCCGCCCCACCTAAGCACCACGATGTGCCCTCACAAAAGAGTTACTGTGTGTCAACACCTCATGTTGTTCAGGTGACTGCTGATGCCTGAGTGCTTCTCGGGTGTCGATGCGTCTGACCGACGTCAACAGACATTGAAGGGTTAAGGGGACATGACCGAGGAATCACTGTCGGCGGCTGAGCCGACCTTCATCCAGAAACTCGCGGCCGAGGTGATCGGGACATTCATCCTCGTGTTCATCGGGTGCGGCTCAGTCGTCGCGATCGTCACCGGCGCCAGCCACGCCGGACAGCTGACCTGGGGGCTCGACGTCGCGGCCGTCGGCTTGGCCTTCGGTATCGCCGTCGTGATCGGTGCCTACACCTTCGGTCGCATCTCCGGCGGTCACTTCAACCCGGCGGTGACCCTGGGTGTGGCCACAGCCGGCCGGATCAGCTGGAAGGACGCGGGCGCCTACATCGGCGCTCAGTTCGTCGGTGCGACCATCGGCGCGATCGTGCTGTTCGTCATCGCGATCTCCTCGGGCTACAACTCCTGGAACGACGGCGGCCTCGGCGCCAACGGCTTCGGTGACGGAGCCGGCACCGGCATCGTCGGCGCGATCCTGGTCGAGCTGGTCCTCACCTTCATCTTCGTCTTCGTCATCCTCGGCGTCACCGACGTCCGGGCCGGCACCAACGCCGCCGTGGCCCCGCTCGCCATCGGTCTCGCACTGGCCGCGATCCACTTCGTCGGCATCCCGCTGACCGGCACCTCGGTCAACCCCGCCCGCTCCTTCGGCCCGGCCCTCTTCTCGGGCACCGACGCGCTGATCCACCTGCCGGTCTTCCTGATCGTCCCGGCCCTCGGCGGCGCGATCGCCGGTTTCGTCTACCCGCTGCTCTTCGACAAGGACGGCTCCGAGGTCGCGGGCGCCGGCCTCGCCTTCGCCGGCGACAACCTGCGCCCGGCTCCGAACGCCCACTCCTGGGGCGCCGAGGCTGCCGCACCGGCCGCTCCCGCGGCCCCGGCCACCGCGGCGCCGGCTGCTCCCGCCACTCCGGCTGCCGCACCGGCTGCTCCGGCCGCACCTGCGGCCACGCCCGAGACGAGCGACCGCACCATCGTCTCCGGTGGCGCCGGCGGCGCTCAGCAGACCTGGCAGCAGCCGACCCAGGGCGCCGAGGGCGACCTGCCGGTCTACGAGCAGGACGGCTGGCGCTGGGACTACGCCAAGCAGGAATGGGTCCCGATCGAGCAGTGACCCGCTGAACAGAACGAAGGCCGCCCCTCGGGGCGGCCTTCGTTCTATGTGTGCGTCCTATGTCCGTCCTAGTCGCCCGGAACGCTCACCGCGAGGATCCACAGCGCGCCGGCGGTCAGCGCCAGCAGCGCGACGTCGAACCAGCGGTTGCGCACCGCCAGCATCCCGGCATCCTTCGTACGCAGCACCGCCCGCCCCAGCGACGCGGCCCCCACCCCGGCGGCGAGGACGATGATCCCCACCCGCCAGTGGCCGAAGCCGACCAGACCGAGACCGACGATCGCCGCCGTCAGCACGCCGAGGTAGACGTAGCCGCCGACGGTCGAGGGGAAACTGCGTACGTGTGGGGGGTCCGTCTTGTCGTGCTCGGGAGTGACCGCCCCCGGCGCAGGAGCCTGCGGCGTGGGGGTCAGCGGCGGGTGGACGGACACGGTGTCAGAGCCTTTCGAGAGCCTTCTCGGCGCTGAGGACGATATTGGAGAGCAGCATGGCGCGTGTCATCGGACCCACCCCACCAGGGTTCGGCGACACCCAGCCAGCCACGTCCCACACGTCGTCGGCCAAGTCTCCTGCGATCTTACCGTCGACGCGGGAAACACCGACGTCCAACAGGGCCGCGCCGGGCTTGACCATGTCCTTGGTGATGATGCCGGGCACACCGGCCGCGGCCACCACGATGTCGGCGTTGCGGGTGTGCGCGGCCAGGTCGCGGGTGCCGGTGTGGCACAGCGTGACCGTGGCGTTCTCCGAGCGGCGGGTGAGCAGCAGGCCCAGCGGGCGGCCGACGGTCAGCCCGCGACCGACCACGACGACCTCGGCGCCGTTGATCTCGACCCCGTGACGACGCAGCAGCTCGATGCAGCCCACCGGGGTGCACGGCAGCGGGCCGTCCTCGCCGAGGACCAGCTTGCCGAGGTTGTAGGGGTGCAGCCCGTCGACGTCCTTGTCCGGAGCGACCCGTGAGAGCAGCGCGAACTCGTCGAGACCGGTCGGCTGCTGGATGAGGAAGCCGGTGACGGCCGGATCCGCGTTGAGCTCGTCGATGACCTTCTCGACCTCCGCCTGCGTCGCGGTGGCGGGCAGGTCGACACGGGTCGAGGCGACACCGATCTCGGCGGCGTCCTTGTGCTTGGCGTTGACGTACCAGTGCGAGCCGGGGTCGTCGCCGACCAGAACGGTGCCGATGCCCGGGGTGATGCCCTGGGCCTTCAGCTTCTCGACCCGCTCGGCGAGCTCGGCCTTGATCGCCTTCAGCGTCGCGGTGCCGTCCAGCTTCTGTGCTGTCACGATGTCAATCCTGTCACTCGGTCTTCAAAGAATTTCGTACGCTGCGCACGCATGTCGCTTCGCTGCCGTTGCTCGCTCGCTTCGCTCGCTTCGGCCTGGGTCCAGATTCTGGCTTGCGTCGGGCTTTCGCCGACGCGGCGCAAAGGTCCCTCCCCCGCTTCGTCCCTCCGGGACATTTGCGCCGAGTCGGCGCTTAGGGCACGGCGCCCACGCCTTCGGCGCGGGCTTGTGCCCTAGTGCGCGAAGTGACGCGTGCCGGTGAAGTACATCGTCACGCCGGCCGCCTCGCAGGCCTTGATGGTGAGCTCGTCGCGGATGGAGCCACCGGGCTGCACGATCGCCTTGACGCCGGCGTCGATCAGGATCTGCGGGCCGTCCTCGAAGGGGAAGAAGGCGTCGGAGGCGGCGACGGCGCCGCGGGCACGCTCGTCGCCCTCGGCCAGCGTGTTGGCCCGCTCGACCGCCAGGCGGCAGGAGTCGACGCGGTTGACCTGGCCCATGCCGATCCCCACCGCTGCGCCGTCGCGGGCGAGCAGGATCGCGTTGGACTTGGCGGAGCGTACGGCCTTCCAGGCGAACGCCAGGTCGGCCAGGGTCGCCTCGTCGGCGGCCTCGCCGGTGGCCAGGGTCCAGTTGGCCGGGTCGTCGCCCTCGGCCTGGAACGTGTCGGTGTGCTGCATCAGCAGGCCGCCGCTGATCGGCCGGGTCTCGACGCCGGAGCTCGCGAGCGGCTCGGCGACGAGGATGCGGATGTTCTTCTTGCCCTGCAGGATCTCGACGGCCCCGTCCTCGTAGCCGGGAGCGACGATCACCTCGGTGAAGACCTCGGCGACCTGCTCGGCCATCTGCTTCGAGACCGGTACGTTGGTGGCGATCACGCCGCCGAACGCGGAGACCGGGTCGCACTCGTGGGCGCGGCGGTGGGCCTCGGCGACATCCGCACCGACCGCGACACCGCACGGGTTGGCGTGCTTGATGATCGCGACCGTCGGCTGCTCACCCTGGTCGTAGGCGGCACGGCGAGCGGCGTCGGTGTCGACGTAGTTGTTGTAGGACATCTCCTTGCCGTGCAGCTGCTCGGCGGCGGCCAGCCCGCCCGGACCGTAGCCCGATCGGTAGAGCGCGGCCGGCTGGTGCGGGTTCTCGCCGTAGCGCAGCACCGCCTGGCGGTCCCAGGTCGCGCCCGCCCACGCCGGGAAACCCGACCCGTCGGAGGTGTCGGTGAGCACGTTGCCCATCCAGGAGGCGACCGCCACGTCGTACGTCGCGGTGTGCACGAACGCGGCCGCGGCGAGCGCCTTGCGCTGGTCGTAGGTGAACCCGCCGGCCACGACCGCGGCGAGGGTGTCGGCGTACTGCTCCGGGCTCGTCACGATGGCGACGGAGGGGTGGTTCTTGGCAGCGGCACGGACCATCGACGGGCCGCCGATGTCGATCTGCTCGACGACCTCGTCCGGGCCGGCGCCGGAGGCGACGGTCTGCACGAAGGGGTAGAGGTTGGAGACGACCAGGTCGAACGGCTCGACCTCGAGCTCCTTGAGCTGCTCGACGTGGGACTCGAGGCGGCGGTCGGCGAGGATGCCGGCGTGCACGCGCGGGTGCAGCGTCTTCACCCGACCATCGAGGCACTCGGGGAATCCGGTCAGGTCCTCGACCTTGGTCACGGGCAGGCCGAGCTTCTCGATCAGAGCGGCGGAGCCGCCGGTCGAGACGAGCTCGACGCCGGCCTCGTGGAGGCCCTTGACCAGGTCCTCGAGACCGGTCTTGTCGTAGACGGACACCAAGGCCCGCTTCAGTGCAATTTTTCCGGGGCGGATCTGGTCCTGCACAGCCAAACTCCTCATCGGTCGATGAATTCGATGAGGGGCACCCAGGCGGTCGATGCCGTCTCTTTACACTCCCCGGTGGTCCCCCACCTGCGCCAGTCGTGTGCTCGCCACTCTAACCGTTCAGGCGCGTCCGAACCGAACCCGCCGGCCGTCCACGGTGTAGCCCTCGCGGGCGATCCTTCCGACGGACTCGACGAGCATCGAGCGCTCCACGACCTTGATCCGCTCGTGCAGCGTCTCCTCGGTGTCGTCGTCCTCCACCGGCACCGTCACCTGGGCCATGATCATCCCGGTGTCGACCCCGGCGTCGACGATGAACAGCGTCGCCCCGGTCACCTTCACGCCGTAGTCCAGCGCGTCCCGCGCCCCGTGCATCCCCGGGAAGCTCGGCAGCAGCGCCGGGTGGGTGTTGAGCGTCTTCCCCCCGAATCGGTCGAGGAAGGCCTCCCCCACGAGCTTCATGAACCCCGCGGAGACCACGAGATCAGGCTCGTACGCCGCCACCGACTCCGCCAGCGCCGCGTCCCACTCCTCGCGCGACCCGAAGTCCTTGACCCGGTGCACGAAGGTCGGGATCCCCGCGTCGGTCGCCCGGGTCAGCCCCTGGATCCCGTCGCGGTCGGCCCCGACCGCGACGACCTCGGCCCCGAACTCCGGGGACGCGCACGCGTCCAGCAGGGCCTGGAGGTTGGTGCCCGAGCCGGACACGAGGACGACGAGACGCAGCGACATGCTGCGAACTCTAGGCGGCCGGGTCGGCCGGCAGGGAACGCCGGTGCCACCAGGTCATCGTGAGCCCGGCGAGCAGACCGGCGAGACCGAAGAAGGCGATGGCGTTGACGAGCACCTGCCCGGCGTACGGCCCGACGTCGGCCATCCGGCCGGGGCCGACGGCGCCGCCGGCGACACCGGACAACACGGCGAGGAGCAGGCCGGCGACGACACCGGCGCTGACACCGCGGAGCGCGCCTTCGGACCAGCGCAGAGCCGGGCGGACCCGCGAGACGCGGCAGACGGCCCAGAAGGCGGTGAGCGGGCCGAGCGCCATCACGGCGGCGACCCAGGCGGGCGGGGCGCCGTTGTCGGGCAGCGCGGCGAGCATCGGGAACATCGGCAGCGGGCCGAGGGTCACCGCCGTCGGGGTCACCGTGGTACCGACGCCGACCGTGAACCCCGGCCCGAGGGCGTACGCACTGGAGAAGAGGACGGCGTTGGGCAGCACCAGGACGGCGAGCAGCGAGTAGAGGATGATCCCGCCGAGGTCGAGGTGGAGCTGAGAGACGACGTTGATCGAGGTGGTGAAGTCGGCGAAGAGGGCCGCGAAGAAGACCAGCGTGCTGACCGCGAACCACCAGAGCAGGATCGACCTGACCATCACCAGTACGTCCACGGCCGCGCGCGGCAGCAGGGTGATCCACAGCGCCGCACGCCCGGAGCCGACCGCGATCGCGGGCAGGGCGACAACGACGCAGAGCCCGACCGACCACGCGAAGACGCCGGCGATGCTCGGCGCGGTCTCCGGGGTGCCGGCGATGATCGCGGTGACCAGCGCGGTGCCGGCATAGCCGAGCGTGAAGAGCCCGGCGACGACCGGGACGGTCAGGTCACGCTCGCCGTCGGCCAGGGCGTTGACGTCCGGACCGTGCAGCGAGACCGAGTCGCCGACCCGGACCGCGGCCTGCCACATCGCCCATGCCAGGACCAGGGTCAGCCCGAGCGGGACGACGGTGACCGCGACGCCCGAGACGAAGACGCCCGAGCCGTGGCCGACCAGCCATCCGAGCGCGGCGACGCGCAGGGCGTCCGACGGCTCGCCGTGGGCTCCCATGTCGCTGATGAACCAGCCGAGGATGCCGATCGCCAGGCACACGACCAGCGTGGCGGCGGCTGTGCCGATACCACCCAGCAGGGCGACCGCGACCAGCGGGCGGCGGTGGCGGAGATCATGGAGATCATCCACGGAGAGCCCGCGGTCAGGGGTGCGAGGAGGCAGCAGCGAGGACATCGCGTCTCATCCTCGCAACCCACGTCGCCTCGATCTCGGCGACGCGCCGCCGCGGCCGGTCACCGGCTTGGTCACAGCGGTTGATACCCGCCTGTGCATCTGCGGGTATTGCCGTTCATTCGACCGAATCACCTACAGTTGGCGGCTGACATGGGCATGACCACGGCAGACCACGAGACCTTCGAGGCGTTCTATCAGGACGTCCGCGGACGCCTCCTTCTCCAAACCTGGTCGCTGACCGGGGATCTGGAGGCTGCCAAGGCCGCCGTACGCGGCGCACTGGTCATCACCTGGCACCACTGGCGCAAGGTGAAGCCGATGGACGACTTCGAGCGCGAGGACTGGGTGCGCCCGATCGCCTGGTCCAAGGCGATCCGCAACCACTCGGTGCCGCTGCTCCACCGCGACCAGACGATCGCGCCGCAGGCCCGCCACACCCTCTCCGCGCTGCGCAGCCTGCCGCTCCACGACCGCAAGGTCTTCCTGCTCGGTCACCTCACCAGCGTCGACCTGGCCCAGCTGGCCCGTGAGGTCGGCACCCCGATCAGCCGCACCGAGACCGATCTGCAGGGCGCCAACGCCGCCATCTGCGACGAGCTCGGGATCGCGCCGGAGCAGCTGCAGTCCATCTTCGACCCGCTCGTCGACGTGCTCACCGAGCAGCCCTGGCCGAAGACCTCCACGATCACCACCGCCGGCGCCGTACGCCGCCGGGTGCACACCGCCATCGGCGCGGCCGCGGCCATCGCCGCCCTGGTCGGCACCGGCTTCTTCGTCACCCAGGACGCCGAGACCGAGCCGCGGCTCAACACGCTCTCGATGCAGTCGGCGGCCGAGGAGTTCGAGGTCGAGCCGAGCCAGATCCCCGGCAAGAAGCTGACCGCCAAGGACCTGATGACCGAGGAGGAGGTCGCGAAGATCTACGGCGGCTCCTGGGCCGTCGACATCTCCTCGGACAACCTCGAGGGCACCGGTCTGACCATCCCCTGCCAGGCGGACACCTCCGCCGACAAGCGGCCGGTGGCGAGCCTGGCGCGCACCTTCATCGCCAAGGCGAAGGCGACCACCGCCGGCACCACGATCGAGTCGTCGGTCGACGCGAAGGCGGCTGCTGCGGCGTACAAGAAGATGCAGGGGTGGTACGCAGCATGTGCCGAGCCCCGCTACCAGCTGATGTACACCGAGTCGGTCGACGGCATCGGCGATGAGGCCACCCTGTTCACCTACCGCGACTGGGAGAACGACCGGGCCGTCACCTACGGCGTCGCCCGCACCGGTAGGCACACCGCCGCGGTCACGGTGAAGACCGAGGGCAAGTCCAGCACGACCGCGGCCAAGACCTCGACCATGCTCGGCACCGCGGTCCACAACCTCTGCTCGATGCCCGGCGCGGGCGCGTGCGTGGAGACCAAGCGACCGCGTGCGGTCGTGGTCCCGATCGCCACGGGCAAGGCGCCCGGGCTGATCAACGAGACCGATCTGCCCCCGGTCAGCACGGTCGGTGACCCGTGGGAGGGCACCGAGGCGAAGGCCGCCAAGACCAACCCGGCCCAGACCCGCTGCGACGGCACCGAGTTCACCGCCAAGGGCATCTCCGGTGCTCAGACCCGCTCCTTCGTGATCCCCGAGACGAAGAAGAAGCTCGCCCCGATCTTCGGGCTCACCGAGACCGTCGGCACGTTCGGCTCCGCCAAAGAGGCGCAGGCGTTCAACGTCGCGATCAAGGGCCGGCTGGACAAGTGCAGCGACAAGCAGCTCGGCAGCCACGTCACCCAGGTCGCGACCGAATCCATCAAGGACGGCGCGATCACGGTGTGGTACATCCGGGTCGAGCTCGAGAACTCCTCGATCTACTACCGGATGGCCGCGATCAGGCGAGGCGCCAACGTCGCCCAGATGAGCTTCGTGCCCGACGGCAACGCCGACATCAGCAACTCCGACTTCGTCGCGCTCGCCAAGCGTGCTGCGTACCGCCTCGACTATCTCTGATCTTTCTCCCTCCGGATGCAACCGGATCCGCCGCTCAGACATCTGAACCTCTGAGGCTGGCGCAGGGCCAGATCGTGGATCGGCCAGTCCGGGGAGGCAAGCGATGGACGAGGACGAGTTCGACGCGTTCTACAACGCGTCCTACCGCCGCGTGTGCGCTCAGGTGTACGCCATGATCGGCGACTCCGACGAGGCCGCCGAATGTGTCCAGGAGGCGTTCGCCCGCGCCTGGGCGCACCGGCGCAAGATGTCCTCGGTCGACTACCCCGAGGCCTGGGTCCGCACCACCGCCTACCGCCTCGCCGTCGGCCGCTGGCGCCGCAAGAAGTACGCCGGCCGAGCCGCGGACAGAGCCGTCGGTGTCCGCATGGAGATGCCCGCCGTCGACGAGACGCATGTCGCTCTCGTCGCCGCCCTCAAGAAGCTCCCCGAAGCTCAGCGCCAAGCCATCGTCCTGCACCACATCGCCGACCTGCCGGTCCATCAGGTCGCCGCCGAGGTGGGCGTACCGACCGGAACCATCAAGGCGCGGCTCTCGCGCGGCCGGACCGCCCTGGCCGCCCTGCTCGCCGACGAAGCACCTGGCACAGCACTGGAAGGAGGCGTGCGATGAGTGACCCGATCTCCCGCCTGGACCAGTTCCGCGCCAACACCCCTGGAGCACCGATGAAGTCCGCAGCCGAGGTACGCCGACGGGGTGACCAGATCCGCCGCCGCCAGCGCACCATCGTCACCGCCGGCGCGGTGGCCCTGGCCGCGGTCGTCGCCGGACCGATCATCTTCCTCTCCGCCGGATTCGGCGAGCGTGCCACCGAGCCGGAGCCCGCCCCGGCGCCGACCCCGAGCCAGACGCCGAGCACGGTGGCCCCGAGCCCGTCCGCCTCGACGCCCGTCTCGGACCTCACCCGCGCCAACCTGCCGGCCGAGGGCGACCTGGTCACCGAGGACCCCTACCCGGCATGGACCCAGGACCAGACCTACGACGGCGAAGGCAGGAGCGACTACAACGAGTGCCTGACCTCGTTGGCCGATGCCGGGGCGCTGGCGACCTTCCGCCGCGACTTCGTCCCCGAGCCTGGGGCGGAGTACGCAGACGCGGCCGGCACGCTGACGGCGGTCGTCGCCGAGTTCGGCTCCGCGGACGAGGCCGAGAAGGTGCGCGGGAAGCTCTCCGAGGCCGCCAACTCCTGCGCTCCCGTGGACGGAGCGGACGTCGCCGGCTCGCTCCCGGTCGAAGGCGGCGTCATCTCCGATGGCGACGTCAGCGTGGTGACGTACGTGCCTGAGGACCCCAACCTGAACGCTCGTTGGGAGGTGGCGACCGCCGTCGTCAGGGTCGAGGACCGGCTTCTGCTGATGACCCGGCGGCGTGGCGTACAGGACTACGTCTCGCCGACCAGCCTGCGCGACTCCGCCGTCGCCGCCGCCTACCGGCTGGCCGGGACTTCCCCGCCGCCCGCGACAACGTCGAGCCCGGCCTCGAGCTCGGCGTCCTCGTCCGCACCCGCGCCGATCCTCAGCGACGCCGATCTCGTCGTGGCCGCGTCGCTGCCCGGACTGCCGCTGCCGGGTGAGTCGTCGGCGACGTGGCAGCAGGTCGCGACGCAGCCGACCCCGACGCTCTACTGCCAGGGCGCCTGGCTCTCCTCGCTGAAGGCCGCCGAGTCGGTCAGCCGGGAGTTCCGCCTCGAGAACCCGGCGGAGATCGGCAAGGTCAACGTGGCGGTGCTGGAGTTCGCCACGAAACCCGCTGCTGATGCGGCGTACGAGAAGGTCCACGGCTGGCTCGACACCTGCCCGGCCACGATGGCCGACGCGAAGCTCTACACGGCCGGGCCGATCGACTCCATCGAGATCGACAGCGACCCGAAGGTCGACCGGGCCGCGCAGACGCTCGCCGAGTACGCCGCCGACTGTGGCGGCGAGGGCTGTGACTCGACCTGGTACGACCACCAGACCATCGCCCAGATCGGGACCCGGCTGGTGCTGGTCACCCACGCCGAGGCCGGTGGCCCCTGCCCGCCGACCACGGCCTGCCCGCCGGAGGAGGCCGCGGACTACACCGAGTGGGACAAGCGGGTCGCGCAGACCGTCGAGGCGACCGTGGACCGGGCCGTCCGGGGTCTGTCGTGACCCCGGGGGCGAACCAGCTGCTATTGAACTTTACGCTCACGCCTGTCACCGCTGACACTGACGCTCGGGCAAGCGTCAGGCCACGCGTGCGGGAAAGCCAGCCGGGGAGGCGAACGATGGACGAGGACGAGTTCGACGCGCTGTACAACGCGTCGTACCGCCGCCTGTGTGCTCAGCTGTATGCCATGATCGGCGACTTCGACGAGGCGGCCGAGTGCGTCCAGGAGGCCTTCGCCCGCGCCTGGGCCCACCGGCGCAAGATGTCCTCGGTCGACTACCCCGAAGCCTGGGTCCGCACCACCGCCTACCGCCTCGCCGTCGGCCGCTGGCGCCGCAAGAAGTACGCCGGCCGAGCCGCCGACAGGGCCGTCGGTGCCCGCACGGAGATGCCCGCGATCGACGAGTCCCACGTGGCTCTCGTCGCCGCCCTGAGGCAGCTCCCCGAGGCTCAGCGCCAGGCCATCGTCCTGCACCACATCGCCGACCTGCCGGTCCATCAGGTGGCCGTCGAGGTCGGCGCGCCCACCGGCACCGTCAAAGCCCGCCTGGCTCGCGGACGAGCCGCCCTGGCGGAGCTCCTCGCCGAGGAAAATCCCGGCGCCGGCGCCGTCTGGAAGGAGGCCTGAGATGAGTGACCCGATCTCGCGTCTGGACCAGTTCCGCGCCGACGCTCCCGGAGCACCGATCAACTCCGCCGCCGAGGCACGACGGCGGGGTGACCAGATCCGGCGACGGACCCGCGCCGCCGTCACCGCCGGCGTGGCGGCCGTGGCCGCCGTCGTCGCCGGCCCGGTGATCTTCCTCTCCACCGGCCTCGGCGACCGGGGCATCGACCCCGCACCGGCCACGAGCGACAGCGCGGTCGCCTCCAGCCCGTCGGCCTCCGACCTCACCCGCGCCAACCTGCCGACCGAGGACGACCTCGTCGCAGACGACCCCTACCCGGCATGGACCCAGGAGCAGACCTACGACGGAGAGGGCACCAACGCCTACAACGACTGCCTGACCGAGTCGCTGGGTGACGCGGGTGCGCAGGCGACGTTCCGCCGCGACTTCGTCGCAAAACCCGGGGAGGAGATGGCTGACGCGGCAGGCACGCTGAACGCCGTCGTCGCCGAGTTCGACTCGCCCGACGAGGCCGAGAAGGTGAGCGTCGACCTCTCCGACGCCGCGATCTCGTGCCCCGGCGTGAAGGGAGCCGAGCTGGCCGGCACGCTCCCGGTCGAGGGCGGCGTCATCTCGAGCGGCAGCATCGACGTGGTGACGTACCAGCCCGACGACCCGGACATGAACGCGGTCTGGGAGACCGCGACGGCCGTCGTGGCCGCAGACGACCGGGTGCTGGTGATGACCCGCAAGCGTGGCGTGCAGGACTACGTCTCGCCCACCACCCTGCAGACCTCGGCCGTCAACGCGGCTTACCGGATGGTCGGCGCCACGCCCCCGCGCGCCCCGTCCACCGACCCGACGGCGACCGGACCCCCGACGGAGGACGTCCTCGGCGACGCCAACCTGGTCGCGGCCGACGAGCTACCGGCGCTGGACCGATTCGAGAGCGCCCTCGGCTGGAACGGCTACACCCCCACCCCGGACGTGCCCACGCTGGCCTGCCAGAAGGAGTGGCTCTCCTCGCTCGGTGCCACCGCGAAGGTGGCGACCGACTACCGCTGGGACACCGACCGCGCGATGGTCGGCCAGGTCCACGTGGCGGTGCTGGAGTTCGCCGACGAGGATGCCGCCGGTGCTGCGTACAACGAGGTCATGGAGTGGATGGAGGTCTGCCCGGCCAACAAGCTCGGGGTCGACCCGACCGTCACCTCGCTGCCGATCGACGTCAGCGACGATCTCGACGCCGGGCCGAAGCGTGCGGCACGGTCGCAGGCGACGTACCCCGGCCTGGACGGCGGGGACAGCACCTGGTTCGAGACCGAGCTGGTCGCCGAGTACGAGACGCGGCTCGTCCTGGTCGGCTACGGCGAGCTCGCCGGCCCCTGTCCTCCGAGCACCGGCGACAAGAACGACCCGTGCTACCAGCCCGACCAGCCCGACTCCTGGCCCGACCGGATCCTCGCGATCGAGAAGGCGGCGGTCACCGCCGGCATCAGCGACTTGCGCTGAGTCTTCCGGACGACCGGTCTTCCGGAAGAGTATGATGGTGGTATGAGCACTCCGAAGGTGCGTAAGACAATCACCCTCGACCCCGACCTCGTCGCTGAGTTCGAGGGCGATCCAGCCGCACTCTCCGCGACGGTGAATGCAGTGCTCCGGGCCGAGAAACAGCGACGTGAAGACCAGGCGGCGCTTGCTACGCACGTCGCCGATCTGGTGGAGGCGTATGGCGAGCCCGATCCCGAGACCCGCGCGACGGTGGCAGCGGTCTTCGACTCGGTCCGCGCCGACGGTTCCGCCGACAACAGCGGCCGGATGTCGGCGTGAGCCTGATCCTCGACTCAGAGGCGATCTCGCGGCTCGTCGCAGCGGGCGGAAGCCATGTTGGAACAAGGGAAGAGCGGTTCCAGCAACCGGGGACGGATCCCGGCAAGGTCCTGGTCGCGGCGCTTCAGGAGGCCGTTAAGCGGAAGTTGCCGGTGGCGACGACGGCGGCAGTTCTCTCCGAGCAGTACCGAACCAGCCACGCTGCAGCGGTGAACTCGTTCCTCGGCCGCAATCGGCACATCAAGGTTGTCGCCACCGACGAGAGGCTGGCCCCGATCGTTGGGCGCATCCTGTCCCGCGCACGGCGAGGATCTGCCGACCATATCGACGCAACCGTCGTCGCCACCGCTGGGTTGAGCTCGAGCGCCGGAGCGGTCATCGCCACCAGCGATCCCGATGACATCGAGCACCTCCTCGACGCCTCTGGATTCCCGAGGATCGGGGTCATCTCGCTGACCTGAGCGCCGCCCGCGGCGTCAGCCCGGGTACGACGCCGCCGCACGCGCGGTGCGCAACGCCTCGGCCCACCAAGCGAGCTGCTCGAGCATCGCCTTGGCGTAGACGGGCGAGTCCGGATCGCTGGGCCTGCCCTCCTCGTCGAGGCGCTCCCAGTAGCGGGGGAAGGCGAGGCGCGCTTGGATCGGGTGGGCGTGCAGCTCGGTGAGCACGTTCTCCAGGTGCAGGGCGGCATGACGGCCGCCACTGTCTCCGCCGTAGGAGACCAGCGCGACCGGCTTGGCCTGCCACTGGGTGAAGTGCCAGTCCAGGGCCGATTTCAACGAGGCCGGATAGCTGTGGTTGTACTCGGGCGTGACGATGACGAAGCCGTCGGCGGCCTCGAGGGCCGCGGTGAGGTCGCTCTGACCGTCGGGTCGGGGGTAGTCGGCGCCGGCGGCCTTCGGCGACTCGGCGGGCAGGGACAGCGGGATCTCGTGGTCGGCCAGGTCGATCAGCTCGACGTCGAGACCGCCGTACGCCTCGGCCTGCTCGGCCATCCACGAGCCGAAGATCGGGCCGCCGCGGCCTTCCCGGACGCTGGCGAGGATGACTGCGATACGTAGTGGTTCGTTCATGTCATCCAGACTCACGTGGATCAGCGGGCGCCGGGAGACCGAGCCGAGGCTGGCCCCGCCAGGGCCACCCTGAGCACTCTGCCGCACCGTACGCTTGAGGCCATGCCTGCCAACCCGGGAGCCCTCGGCTCGTTCATCAGAGACCGCCGGGACCAGACCACGCCGGAGAGCGTCGGTCTTCCGGTCGGCGTACGCCGCCGGGCCCCCGGGCTGCGCCGCTCCGAGCTGGCCACGCTGGCCGGGATCAGCGTCGAATACCTGGTCCGGATCGAGCAGGGCCGTGACCGCCACCCCTCGCCCCAGGTCCTGCGGGCCATCGGTGACGCGCTCCGCCTCGACGCCGCCGCCCACGAACACCTGCGCGCCCTGGCGATGGCCTCGAGCGGGCAGTGCATGGGGCCGTACTCCACCGGGCGCGACGTACGCCCCGGCGCCCGCGCCGTGGTGGAGCAGTTCGAGCCGGGGCTGGCGGTGCTCACCAACCGGCTCGGCGACCTGCTCGCCCACACCTCCGGGTTCGACGCGCTCGCCCGGCCGCTCGGCCTGCTGGACCAGGCGGAGCCCAACCTGACCAGGTACGTCTTCCTCGACCCGCGCGCCCGCGAGGCGTTCCCCGACTGGGACCGGGTGGCCGACGACAGGGTCACCAATCTCTACCGCGGACCGACCGCCGGCGCCTCACGCCGGCTCGTCGAGGCCATCTCGGAGCAAGCGGGACCGGAGTTCACCGGCCGGCTGAACCGCCACGAGCAGCCCCACGGCGGGGTGTGGCGCTGGCGGCACCCCGAGGCCGGCGAGCTCAGGTTCGAGGTCGAGGAGCTCGATCTCCCGGCCGCCGACAACCAGCAGATCCTGGTGCTGATGCCGGCCGACGACGCCACCGCCGAGTCCCTCGATGCGATGCGGCGCCGCCGCTCCGGCGCCCTGCGCGCGGTCTGACCGCGGCCCGGTCCGCCGGTCAGCTCGACGGGATGTACAGCTTGAATCCGGGCGGCAGCTTGTCGGGCAACCGGGAGCCGTTGAACATCCGCAGCTCCTCCTCGGTGATGCGGAACTTCTTGGCGACGCTCGCGTAGGTGTCGCCGGCGACGGTCGTGTAGACCGTCTCCCCGGTGCCAGGTTGAGGCTTCGGCTTGGGCTTGGGCTTGTCGGCCTTGGCCGGGATCTCGATCGTCGTGCCGGCCAGCAGCTTGGTCGGGTCCTCGTAGCCGTTGTGCGCCATCAGCTCCTCGGCGGTGACGCCGAACTTCTTGGCGATACCGACGAACGTGTCACCGGCGACGACCCGGTACTTCTTCAGCTTCGGCTTCGCCGCCGGAATCTTGATCTCGCTCCCCGCCAGCAGCTTGGTGGGATCCTCGTAGCCGTTGTGGGCCATCAGCTCGGCCACCTCGACGCCGAACTTCTTGGCGATGCCAGAGAAGGTGTCACCGGCCACCACGGTGTAGGTCTTCTCGGCCGGCTTCGCGGGCCGGCTCACCACGAGCTTGGCCCCCGCCCGGATCCTGGCGGGGTCGGCGATCTGGTTCCAGGTCGCGAGGTCATCGACCTCGACGCCGTACTTTTCGGCGATGCCGGAGAGGGTCTCCCCCGGCTGGACGGTGTGGGTCTTCCGGGCCGTCTCCGCCTGCGCCACGCTCAGACTCACGCTCGGGGTCTGCGCCGCCGCGGCTGGAGCCAAACCAGTGCCCATCGACGCGAACGAAGCCGAAGCCCCGATGACGATCGCACCCGAGATCAACCGCCTCATTCTCTTGGCCATAGCCGCACACTAATCCGTCCAGAACGTCGAGCGCGCGCATTCGGGCCAAGTCGCGCAGAGACACGACCGCCCGTTCTCGCGAGCGAGAGCAGCGGTCTCGGACGGCGTCTTGCCGACCTTGACCCCGGCGGCCGACAACCAGCAGATCCAGGTCGTGATGCCGGCCGACGAGGCCACCGCCGAGTCTCTCGACACGATGCGGCGCCGTCGCTCGGGTGCGCTGCGCGCGATCTGAAATTCCCCCTCGAGGGAGGCAACCTTCCCAGCGTCGAAGGCGTATCCCCTGCGAATGTAAAAACATCCAGGACGGGAGCGGCTATGGACGAGCAGGAGTTCGACGACTTCTACGTCGCCGGCTTCGCCCGGCTCACCGGTCAGATCTACGCGATGATCGGGGACCGGGACGAAGCCGAGGAGTGCGTCCAGGAAGCCTTCATCCGGGCCTGGGCGAACCGGCGGCACCTCGAGTTGGCCAACCATCCCGAGGCCTGGGTGCGCACCACCGCGTATCGGCTGGCGGTAAGCCGTTGGCGCCGGTTGAAGCTGGGGCGGCGACCGGCAGACAGAGCGGTTGCCCCGGCGGTCTCGGCTCCGCCACCCGACGAGAACCGGGTGGCGTTGATCAGAGCGCTCAATGAGCTGCCTGATGCCCAACGCCGCGCGCTGGTGCTGCACCACATCTGCGATCTGCCGGTGCAGCAGATAGCCGAGGAGACCGGCGTGCCCGCGGGGACCGTCAAGGCCCGGCTGTCCCGGGGACGAGTCGCCCTCGCCGCCCTGCTCGAATCTCGCGCCGACGGCATCCAGGGAGGAGCAACCCATGCGTGACCCGATCAAGGACCTGGAGTCCTACACCCCCGACGAGCCTGGCGTGCGTCCGCTGCCACCTGCCGAGGTACGCCGGCTCGGCATCCGGATGCGACGTCGTCGCCGTGCACTCCTGGCCGGCACCTCGCTAGCCGCCGTGATAGCGATCACCGTGCCGTTCGCATTCGCCGCACTGGACCGCGACTCCGCCGATCCCGTGCCGACCCGGCCGTCACCGTCAATGCCCACACCGAGCCGAGCACAGGACCCCGATGCGACCGGCGAGACCAGGTGGCGTACCGAGATCCCCGAGGACTTCGCGCTTCTCGCCGGGATCGTGAACGACCCCGAGGGATCGTCGCCGACGATCTCCAGGAGCCAGGACGGAGTCAGCGTCGAGCTGTGCGGCGAGACCCCGTGGCCGGCGCAGTCGATCGATCGCCTGGCCGGTGAGGATCCCGCGCTCGACCACCACTACCGGCGCGAGCTGCTGCTCTTCGACACCGCTGCCAAGGCCAAGCAGGCGTTGGCTCACGTGCGGAACGCGCTCGCGAGTTGCCCCAACGACGTCATCACCGACGGTCCGGTTCCGGGCGCTGAGCTCGCAACCGAGAACAAGTCCTACCCCGACGAGTCTCCTCGCGCCGATGAGACGGTCACCTGGACCAACGCCTTCACAGACGCCAGCATCGGGACCGACGTCTTCCAGTTCGTACGGGTGGGCAACGCGGTCGCCGCGACGCGTGAGAGCAGCGAGTCGAACAAGGATGGAGTCGCTCAGCAGGTCCCGATGGTGTCCGAGGCGTCGGTCCACCTGGTCGACCAGATGTGCATCTTCTCCGCCGACCCGTGCAGCTCCACCCCCGCCACGGACTCGGGCGATGGTGCCAGCGCGGGCACGTCCGACGGCCTCATCGACGAGACCAACCTGGTGACCGCGGACAAGCTGCCGCCGGTGGACAAGAATCCCTGGCAGCAGGTGGGATCACAGTCGATTCCGACGCTGACCTGTCAGGGCGGATGGCTCTCCGGCCTGGACCCGGCTGACATGGAGAGTCGGGAGTTCCGGATCCACGCGGCGTCTGCGGACGCCGACCTGGGCCGGATCAACGCCGCGGTGCTCGCCTTCGGCGACAAGCGCTCGGCCACCGTTGCGTACGACACCGCTCTGGGGTGGCTGGAGGACTGCCCGGCTACGCACGCGGAGTCCGAGGTGACGATCGAGAAGGCAGCGAAGGCCGTGACTGTGACGACGTCACCCGATGTCTCCCCGGTGGAGCGCGCCCACCAGTCACGGGTGATCTGGCAGCCTCCCGACTTCTGCCCCGAGGGCTGTGACGCTGCCCTCTTCGAGGTGGCCACCATTGCCCAAGTCGGCTCCCGCGTGGTGTTCGTCAGCCATGCCGAGCTCGCCGGACCGTGCCCGCCCTCGAGCGACTGCGACGACCCCGCCTCGGAGCGGTCTTGGCTGGACCGGGTGCGGACGACCAACGAACGCGTCGTCGGCGCGGCCGTCTGGGACCTGCACTGACGAACGAACGACGGCCCCCACCCGAACGGGTGGGGGCCGTCGTACGGCTCGGTCTCAGAGGGACTGCAGGATCTCGCGAGCGAGAGCAGCGGTCTCGGACGGCGTCTTGCCGACCTTGACCCCGGCGGCCTCGAGGGCCTCCTTCTTCGCCTGCGCGGTGCCGGCGGAGCCGGACACGATCGCACCGGCGTGACCCATGGTCTTACCCTCCGGCGCGGTGAAGCCGGCGACGTAGCCGACGACAGGCTTGGAGATGTTCTCCTTGATGTAGGCCGCTGCCCGCTCCTCGGCGTCGCCACCGATCTCACCGATCATGACGATGAGCTTGGTCTCGTCGTCCTTCTCGAACGCCTCGAGGGCGTCGATGTGGGTGGTGCCGATGATCGGGTCACCGCCGATACCGATGGCGGTGGAGAAGCCGAAGTCCTTCAGCTCGTACATCATCTGGTAGGTCAGCGTGCCCGACTTGGAGACGAGACCGACCGGGCCCTTGCCGGTGATGGTGTGCGGGGTGATGCCGGCCAGCGACTCGCCCGGCGTGATGATGCCGGGGCAGTTCGGGCCGATCATCCGGGTGGCCTTGCCCTGCAGGTAGGACCACACCTCGGCGGTGTCCTGGACCGGAACGCCCTCGGTGATGACCACGATCAGCGGCATCTCGGCGTCGATGGCCTCGATCGCGGCGGCCTTGGTGAAGGCCGGCGGCACGAAGAGCACCGACACGTTGGCGCCGGTCTCCTTCATCGCCTCCTCGACGGTGCCGAAGACCGGGAGGGTGACGTCCTTGCCCTCGTGGTCCTTGTGGGTGACCGTGGTGCCGGCCTTGCGGGCGTTGACGCCACCGACGATCTGGGCGCCCGAGTCGAGCATCAGGGCGGTGTGCTTCGCACCCATGCCGCCGGTGATGCCCTGGACGATGACCTTGCTGTCCTTGTTGAGGTAGATGCTCATGTTTCTCTCTCCTGACCTCAGGCGTTGGCCAGCTCGGCGGCCTTGTCGGCGCCGCCGTCCATGGTGTCGACGATGGTGACCAGCGGGTGGTTGGCCTCGCTGAGGATCTGGCGGCCCAGGTCCACGTTGTTGCCGTCCAGACGCACGACGAGCGGCTTGGTCGCCTCGTTGCCGAGGATGTCCAGCGCGCCGACGATGCCCTTGGCGACCTCGTCACACGCGGTGATGCCACCGAAGACGTTCACGAACACGGACTTGACCTGCTCGTCGTTCAGGATGACGTCGAGACCGTCGGCCATGACCTGCGCGTTGGCGCCGCCACCGATGTCGAGGAAGTTGGCGGGCTTCACGCCGCCGTGAGCCTCACCGGCGTAGGCGACGACGTCGAGGGTCGACATGACCAGACCCGCGCCGTTGCCGATGATGCCGACCTGGCCGTCGAGCTTGACGTAGTTGAGGCCCTTGTCCTTGGCCTTGGCCTCGAGCGGGTCCTCCTCGTCACGGATGACGAACTGCTCGTGGTCCTCGTGACGAATCTCGGAGGCGTTGTCGTCCAGCGACACCTTGCCGTCCAGGGCCTCCAGCTTGTCGCCCTCCAGGCGAGCCAGCGGGTTGACCTCGACGAGCGTCGCGTCCTCCTCGGTGAACACCGTGTAGAGGCTCTGGATCATCGACACGGCCTGCTCGAAGACGGGCTCCGGGAAGCCGCACTCGGTCGCGATCTCGCGCGCCTTGGCCTCGTCGACGCCCTTGCCGGGGTCGATACCGATCTGCTTCACGGCGTCGGGGTTGGTCTTGGCGACCTCCTCGATCTCCACACCACCCTCGACGGACGCGATGCAGAGGTACTGCCGGTTCGACCGGTCCAGCAGGAAGGAGAAGTAGTACTCCTCCACCGGCGGGGTCGCCGGGGTGATCAGCACCCGGTTGACCTTCAGCCCCTTGATCTCCATTCCGAGGATGTTCGAGGCGTGCTCGAACGCCTCATCCGCGGTCTTGGCCAGCTTCACGCCGCCGGCCTTGCCGCGGCCACCGGCCTTGACCTGCGCCTTGACGACGCAGAAGCCGATCTCCTCGGCGGCCTTCCTGGCTTCCTCAGCCGTCTCGACGACGACACCTTCGGTCACGGCGACGCCGTGCTTGGCGAAGAGCTTCTTCGCCTGGTACTCCATGAGATCCACTGATCCACCTGGTCTGTGTGTTGCGGTACGAGGCGGCGTACCGCATGGATCAGCGGTCGACGTCCTCGTCTTCAGATGTGTCCGTCCTGCACCCTAGACCCCGCTACGGCCCGGTTACGAGCCCAGGGGCCACGACGTGACGCATGCCACTTGCGGGGTGAGAGGCCGGACACACCGGACATATACCAACAGATCGGCAACCTCGGGTAACAGCGCGTGGCCCTGGGCGGCAGACCGCGTCTGACCCCGTACGACGCAGCCCATCGCCCGAGGATCGCCTCGTTTCGATACCGCATCGGGGCGCAAATACACCGAAGACACGCGTTTCGAGTGACACGAAGACTCCGCAATCGAGTTCCGAATCTGGCGAAAATGCGCAGATCAGCCACTGATTCGGCTATCGGCGAAGGTGAAATCAGCGAAACGGGCGTGCCACATTTCTTGACCGTGCCCTCCGGTCCGTTACAGTCATGGCTCGCCGTCTGAACCCCGAGCAGCGGAGATATGAACTGATGGGCAACCACCGAGCCGACGTCACCAGTGACAGTCCGCGTTCGGTCACCCCTTCCCCCGGAGCAACCACGAGCAGCAGCTACGTCGGGAAGCGGCGCGCAGCGCCGGCGACCGACAGCCCTGCCTCCAGGCCTGCCCCGCGAGCGACCGGATCGACCTCCTACGTCGGGAAGCGGCGCGCCGCGCCGTCCCCCGCCGTCGGGACCGCGACACCGTCCCCCGCCCCTGAAGCTTCTGAAGAGCCGGTCGCCAAGGCCCGGCCCAACCGGGTGGTCCTCGAGCAGACCGGCAAGATGCCGGTCGTCGGGTCCCCCCGCAACGACGAGGCCCTCGACGGCCGCATCTCGACAGGTGAGCTGCGCGCTCTCGTCGAGGGCGACGGCGGCCCCGCATTCCCGGCCTCGTTCCCGACGACGACTCCGGCCCGGCCGATCGTGCCGGTCCAGCGCCGGGCGACCCAGATCGACCCGGTCCTGGCCGACCTGCTCTCCTCGATGGGCATCGACCCGGACAAGGTGACCCCCGAGGTGCTAGAGGACCTCGGTGTCGGAGGCATGACGACCTCCGAGCTCACGATGTTCCTCACCCAGCCGACCAAGCCCGCGCCGACGAAGTCCACGTCGCACAAGGCGGTCTCGACCAAGACCCCGCCGCGCGGTGTTCCGGCCGCCCCGGTCGTTCCGCCTGCTCCCGCGCCGGTGCTTCCCGAGCCCGTGGCCCCGGCTGCGCCGGTTGCGCCCGAGCCGAGCTTCCAGGCACCCGAGCCGACGCACACCCCGAAGCCGCTGCGGATGGCCAACACGTTCGCGCCGCTGACCGGCAAGGTCCGCGCCGTGCGCCAGGCCCGCCAGATCCCCGCTCCCCCCATGGCCCCGCCGGCTCCGGCCTATGAGCCGGAGGTCAAGGAGCCCCGCGGGTTCCAGGAGGCGTTCGACGCGCCGCCGACGTCGTTCAAGATCGACACCACCTCGTTCCCGGCCCCGCCGGTCTCCCTGCCGCGGCAGATCGACTTCGACTCGATGGCGATCGACCTCCCGGCCGAGCCCTACGCCGTCGACGCTCCCTACTACGCGGAGCCGCAGGCTGACGAGGCGTACTACCAGGACGACTACTCCGAGTCCTACTTCCGCGCCGAGACCGGCAGCATCGACCTGCCGAGCATCAGCGAGATCGCGACCTACCGGCCCGAGCTGCACGAGCTCCCGGCGGTCGAGACCACCGGCACGATGGTCGGCATCGGCGGCCCCACCCGGCCGCGCACCCGCCGTGCCGCGGCCGCGGCCGCAGGTGGCCGTCCCACGGTCCCGCTGACCGCCGGCGCCGCCGCTCTCGCCGCCGCCATCGGTGGCATCGCGCTGACCGGCGGTCCGACGATGGTCGCCGCCGACGACGTACGCCTCGTCGGAGCCACCGCGCTCGGTGGCGACAGCGACATGGTGGTCGTCGGTGACCGCTCCGCGACCGTCACCCGCAACGACGAGCGCTCCGAGGCCGACACCGCGGCGAGCACCCGCGAGAAGGCGCTCCAGGGCGTCGACGTCCAGGCCGACAAGCAGGACAAGTTCCTCAAGTCCAACATGTGGGAGCTGCCGATCCCGGCGGGCGTCTACCGCATCACCGGCACCTTCGGCTCCTCGGGCTCCAACTGGTCCAGCACCCACACGGGTCTTGACTTCGCGGCCCCTTACGGCACCCCGATCCACGCGATCGCCCGCGGCACGGTCACCGAGACCGCCTGGGGCGGGGCGTACGGAAACCGGACGATCATCACCCTCGAGGACGGCACCGAGATCTGGTACTGCCACCAGAGCGACTACGGCGTCTCCGTCGGCCAGACGGTCTCCCCCGGTGAGGTCATCGGCTACGTCGGCTCGACCGGCAACTCCACCGGCAACCACCTCCACGTCGAGGTCCGCCCCGGTGGTGGTGACGCCGTCGACCCCGACGCCGCCCTCAACGAACACGGCGTAGACCCGACCTGACGCGCACAGCGCGTCAGGTCGGCACGGAGCTGAGTCGGCGCAACTGCACGCCTTGGAGCGAAGCGAAGCAAGCGAGGCGTGCGGTTGCGCCGACTCGGCGTACCCCGTGGAGCAGCCGCCGTGGCGACAGCGTCGGCCGTGAGCCTTCAGCCGCCCCGAGTCACAGCTTCTCGACCGGCGCGTAACGCAGCAACAGCCGCTTGACCCCGGTGTCGCCGAAGTCGATGCTCGCGACCTGCTTGTCGCCCGAGCCCTCGATGGTGACGACGGTGCCGAGGCCGAAGGAGTCGTGGGTGACCCGGTCACCCGGATCGAGCGAGGGGACCTCGCGGGCGGGCTTCGACTTGGCAGCGGCGTCGGCGCGCAGGGCGGCCGAGGAGAAGTTGCGGCGACCGGCGGCCGTGGGCTGGCCGAGTCGCTGGCCACCACCCCAGCTGTCGTTGGCGAAGTTGGGGCGGCCCCACGAGGACATCTCCTTCTCCGTACGCCGCCAGTCGACCAGGTCGACCGGGAGCTCGTCGAGGAAACGGCTGCCGGGGTTGTGCGAGGGCGCGCCCCACGCGGACCGGACGACGGCTCGCGAGATGAAGAGCTTCTTCTCGGCGCGGGTGATGCCGACGTAGGCCAGTCGACGCTCCTCCTCGAGCTCGGCGCCGTCGCCGAGGGCGCGGGAGTGCGGGAAGACGCCGTCCTCCATGCCGGTGAGGAAGACCGCGGGGAACTCCAGGCCCTTGGCGGTGTGGAGCGTCATCAGGGTGACCACGCCGTCCTCGTCGTCGGGGATCTGGTCGGTGTCGGCGACCAGGGCGACCCGCTCCAGGAAGTCGGCCAGTCCGGGCTCGACCGTGCCCGCGTCGACGTCGGCCGGGTCGGCGCTCGGGGCCGCGACGGGGTCGTCGGAGAACTCTCGGGCGACGGCGACGAGCTCGGCGAGGTTCTCCACGCGAGTCTCGTCCTGCGGGTCGTCGGACTCCTCCAGCGAGGCGAGGTAGCCCGACCGGTCGAGCACGGTCTCCAGAATGACGTCGGCCCGTTCGCCGGCGTCGACCATCTGCAGCAGCTCCTCGACCATCGCGACGAAGGCCTTGATGTTGGTCAGGCTGCGGGTGGCCATGCCGGGGGCGTCCTCGGCCTTCTGCAGCGCCTCCCAGAAGGTCAGGCCGTCGCGCTCGGCCAGCGCGTTGACGCAGGCCACGGCACGGTCGCCAATGCCTCGCTTGGGGGTGTTGAGGATCCGTCGGAGCGAGACCTGGTCGTCGGGGTTGGCCAGGGTGCGCAGGTAGGCCAACGCGTCGCGCACCTCCTTGCGCTCGTAGAAGCGCACCCCGCCGACGACCTTGTAGGGCTGGCCGGTGCGGATGAACACCTCCTCGAAGACACGCGACTGGGCGTTGGTGCGGTAGAAGACGGCGACGTCGGCCGCCTTGAGCCCACCGTCGACGAGCTTGTCGATCTCGTCGGAGACGAAGCGGGCCTCGTCACGCTCGTCGTCGGCGACGTAGCCGACGATGCGGTCGCCGTTGCCGGCGTCGCTCCACAGGGCCTTCTCCTTGCGGCCCTTGTTGTGCTTGATGACCGCGTTGGCGGCGGTGAGGATCGTCTGCGTGGAGCGGTAGTTCTGCTCCAGCAGGATCGTGGTCGCGTTGGGGAAGTCCTGCTCGAAGTCGAGGATGTTGCGGATGTTGGCGCCGCGGAAGGCGTAGATCGACTGGTCGGCGTCACCGACCACCATCAGCTCGGCCGGCTGTGCCCGATTTGCGCCCTCCGGGCGCGCGGCCCCCGGGGCGTCCTCGCCGTAGGAGTCGGTCAGCGCGGTGTCGTCCATCCGGTCGGCACAGAGCTCGTGGACCAGGGCGTACTGGGCGTGGTTGGTGTCCTGGTATTCGTCGACCAGCACGTGGCGGAACCGGCGCCGGTAGACCTCGCGCACCTCGGGGTAGGCCCTGAAGAGCTCGACGGTCGACATGATCAGGTCGTCGAAGTCGAGGGCGTTCGCCTGCCGCAGGCGCTTCTGATACTCCTTGTAGGCCGCGACGTAGGTCTGCTCGAGGTGGTTGCGGGCGTCCTTCTCGGCGGCCTCGACGTCGCGCAGCTCGTTCTTCTGGTCGCTGACCCAGTTGAGCACCTGGCCGGGCTGGTAGTGGCGCGGGTCCAGGTCGAGGTCGCTGAGCACCAGCTGCATCAGCCGCTTCTGGTCCTGGGCGTCGTAGATCGAGAAGTTGGACTTCAGCCCCACCTTGTCGATCTCCTTGCGGAGGATCCGCACGCAGGCGCTGTGGAACGTGGAGACCCACATGATCCGGGCGCGCTTGCCGACCAGGGCCTCGACGCGCTCCTTCATCTCGGCCGCGGCCTTGTTGGTGAAGGTGATCGCCAGGATGCTGCCCGGGTGGGCGCCGCGCTGGGAGATCAGCCACGCGATCCGCCGGGTCAGCACCCGGGTCTTGCCCGATCCCGCGCCCGCGACGACCAGGAGGGGCGCCCCCTGGTGCTGGACGGCCGCCTTCTGGGGCTCGTTGAGCCCGTCGAGGAGCTCCTCGGCGCTCGGGCCACGCCGTTTCGTGCGCGGCTCGTCGGCCGGTTGCGCCGAGGCGAAGGCCTCGAGGCCCGGGATGGTGGCAACAGGGGTCTGATCAGGCGTACTCATGCTGGCTCCAGCCTAGGGGCTGGCACCGACAAGTCGCGGGTCGGCGGGCCCGTGAGGGCGTCAGGAAGCGACGTGCGCGGAGGACCAGAAGACCGCGACGCAGACGTTGATGATCGTCAGGCCGAAGATCGTCCAGTAGAGGCCGTCGGAGATCTTGGGCTTGCGCAGCTGCGACATCACCAGGCCGAGGATGACCAGGCCGATCACGAGCTTCACACCGACCTTGGCGTGGTTGACCGGATCGTCGCCCATCTCGAGGACGCCGACGAGCAGCAGACCCGCGAGGAACGCGGTGCCGGAGCCGTCGCGCATGAGGCCGTTGGACACCTTGTCAGGCGCCTTGATCTGCACCAGCAGACCGCCGAAGAGCGCGGCGAAGCCGAGCAGGTGAATGACGAGCAGGATGTGCCGCACGATCTCCATGGGCAAAGACTAGAGCCCCCGCCTCGGCGCCCACCAAGCGGTATCGCTTCGACACGTTTTCGAACGATCACACGATTTTGATCACATTCGCCTTGGGGAATTCCGATGCGTCTGCCTACTCTCACCGTGACCGCCACCATCGCTCTCGGCTCCGCAAGGAGGATTCTGACGTGTCATCACCCAATCCGACCCTGCCTGCAGGCAGATCCCGACCGCTCGACCAGGTTCGCCAGTCCATCCGCTTCGACGTACCTGCCTCGCTGGTCGTCTTCCTCGTCGCCGTGCCGCTCTCGCTCGGCATCGCCGTCGCCTCCGGTGCGCCTGTCGCCGCAGGCCTGATCGCCGCTGCCGCAGGCGGCATCGTCGCCGGCCTCTTCGGCGGCTCCCCACTGCAGGTCAGCGGCCCGGCCGCCGGCCTCACCGTCGTCGTCGCCGAGACGGTGGCCGAGTTCGGGTGGGAGGCGACCTGTGCGATCACGGTGATGGCCGGGCTCCTCCAGGTCGTGCTCGGCGCCACCCGGCTCGGGCGCTACGCGCTGGCGATCTCCCCGACCGTCGTCAGCGCGATGCTCGCCGCGATCGGGATCTCGATCGTCCTCGGCCAGCTCAACGTCGCCCTCGGCGGCCGCTCCCAGCCCAGCGCATTCGAGAATCTCAAGCACATCGTCTCCAACGCGCAGGGGCCCAACATCCACGCCGTCCTGGCCGGGCTCGGGGTGATCGGCATCCTGCTCGCCTGGCCGCGGCTCCCGCAGCGGATCCGCGCGGTGCCCGGCCAGCTCGTGGCCATCGTCGCGCTCACCCTGCTCGCCGCGGCGTGGCTGCCCGGCGCCGAGCGCGTCCATCTCGGTGGTGACCTGCTCGACGAGATCGGCTCGGTCGCGCTGCCGGAGGGCACCCCGCTCGCGGTGGCCGGCGCGGTGCTCACCGTCGCCCTGATCGCGAGCGTCGAGAGCCTGCTCTCGGCGGTCGCCGTGGACAAGCTGCACGGCGGACAGCGCAGCAACCTCAACCGCGAGCTCATCGGTCAGGGGCTGGCCAACACCGCCTCCGGTGCGCTCGGCGGCCTCCCCGTCACCGGTGTCATCGTGCGCAGCTCGACCAACGTCGCCGCCGGCGCCCGCACCCGGGTCTCCGCGATCCTGCACGGCGTCTGGGTGCTCGTCTTCTCCCTCGTCCTCGTCGGGCTGGTGGAGCAGATCCCCCTCGCCGCCCTGGCCGGGCTGCTGATCATGATGGGCACCGGCCTGGTCCGGCCCGCCGACATCTCCCAGGCGCACGCCCGCGGCGAGCTCTGGATCTACGCCCTCACCATCGCGGGCGTGCTCGCGCTCAACCTGATCGAGGGTGTCCTGATCGGCCTGGTCGCGGCTCTGGTCCTGGTGCTGTGGCGCCTCGTCCGCGTGCGGATCGACGTACACCAGGCAGGCCAGGCCGCCGACGGCCGCGAGAAGTGGCTGGTCGAGGTGCACGGCAGTCTGTCGTTCCTGGCGACGCCGACCCTGGTCAGCCGGCTGGACGCGATCCCGGAGGGTCAGCTCGTCGAGCTCGACCTCCTCGTCGACTACCTCGACCCGGCCGGGCGCGACCAGCTCGACCACTGGCGTGCTCGCTACGAAGCCGGCGGCGGGACGGTGCTCGTGGAGCACTCCGGTCCGCACGGCGTCGAGGCGCCCCGCCAGGAGCGTGCGCTGAAGGCACCTCCGATCAGCCCGCGGGGACTGCTGCCGTGGGGCGCCTGGCAGGAAGTACGCGCCGACCGCAGCGACCAGCACCACCCGCTGGCCCTGGGGGTCCGGGAGTACCACCGCCGGCACGCCGCCCCGCTGCGGCCGGTCTACGAAGGGCTCGCCGATGGCCAGGAGCCGCACGCGGTCTTCCTGACCTGCGTCGACTCCCGCGTCGTGCCCAATCTGATCACGTCCAGCGGCCCGGGCGACCTGCTCACGGTCCGCACCATGGGCAACCTCGTGCCCGAGCCGGGCAGCACGGACAGCTCGGTCGCCGCACCGATGCTGTTCGGCGTGGACGATCTCGGCATCAACACCGTCGTCGTCTGCGGCCACTCGCGCTGCGGGGCGATCACGTCGGCGCTGGAGACCACCCGCGCCGGTACGGTCGCCGCGGGGCCGGTCGGTGACTGGCTGCGCCACGCAGCCCCGGCGATCCATGAGTGGCAGGCCGGGCATCCGGTCGGCCTCGCCGCTGCCGCCGCCGGCCGGAGCGAGGTCGACCAGGTCTCCCAGGTCAACGTCGCGGTGATGATCGACCGGCTCGGGGAGATCCTGGCAGGCCGCGACGTACGTCTCGTGGGCCTGTTCCTGGACATCTCCGACGGCACGATGCAGATCCTGCGTGCCGACGGGTTCACGACCCTGACCGACGCGGAGACCGACGAGCTCGCCCACCTGATGGAGGCCAGGCCGCCGGAGCCTGCGTGAGCTAGAGCAGGCGGCGGTCGTTGGCCCAGCGAGTGAGCTCGTGACGGCTCGACAGCTGCAGCTTGCGCAGCACGTTGGACATGTGGGTCTCGACCGTCTTGATCGAGATGAACAGCTCGCCGGCGACCTCCTTGTAGGAGTAGCCACGGGCGATGAGGCGCATCACCTCGCGCTCTCGTTCGGTCAGTCGGTCGAGATCCTCGTCGATGTCGGCGATGGCGATGGTGCCGGCGAAGGCGTCGAGCACGAAGCCGGCCAGGCGCGGCGAGAAGACCGCGTCTCCTCCGGAGACCCGCTGGATCGCGGCGACCAGCTCGGCGCCGGTGATGGTCTTGGTGACGTAGCCCCGGGCACCGCCGCGGATGGTGCCGATCACGTCCTCGGCCGCGTCGGAGACCGACAGCGCCAGGTAGCGCGGCGAGCCGTCGACGGCCGGTGCCTTGCGCATCACCTCGACACCGCCGCCACCGGGCAGGTGTACGTCGAGCAGCACCACGTCGGGCTTGCCCTCGGCGATCGCCTTGACCGCGGTGTCGACGTCCTCGGCCTCCCCGACGATCCGGATCACCGGCGACCGGCTCAGCTCGGCACGTACGCCGGTGCGGAACATCGCGTGGTCGTCGACGATGACGACCTTGACCTCACTCATGGTTGCTCTCCATCCGCGGCTGCTTCAGCCGCACCTCGGTGCCCTCTCCCGGAGACGATCTCACCACAGCGCTGCCGCCGTGGCGTGACATCCGGTCGATGATGCTGTCGCGTACGCCGTGTCGGTCCGCGGAGACCTCGTCCACGACGAAGCCTGCACCACGGTCGCGGACGAAGACCTCGAAGGCCTCGTCGGTCGCCTCCGCGTAGACGTCGACCCGTCCGGTGCCGGCGTGCTTGGCGGCGTTGGTGACGGCCTCGCGGGTGGCGGCGACGATGGGGCGTACGGTCTCGTCGAAGGGGCCGTCGCCGACGACCACTACGTCGACGGTCACGCCGTGGGCGTCCTCGACCTCGGCGGAGGCGGCCTTCAGCGCGGCCGCGAAGGTCTCGTCGGCCTGCGCCGGGGTCGAGAAGAGCCACTCCCGCAGGTCGCGCTCCTGGGCGCGGGCGAGCTTCTGCACCATCGCCGGATCGCCGGAGTTGCGCTGGATCAGGGCGAGGGTCTGGAGGACGGAGTCGTGCAGGTGCGCGGCCATGTCGGCACGCTCCTGGGTGCGGATCCGCTCCTCGCGCTCGCTGCCCAGGTCGCTGGCGAGCTGGCGCATCCACGGACCGGCGACGAGGAAACCAGCGGCGAGCACGATCAGGCCGGCGATGATCAGTCCGGTGGCGTTGCCGAGGTCGAGCTGGCCGCCCGCGAGGATCACCGCGAAGAGCATCAGCCCGACGCCGACCCCGACCCGGAGATAGGCCCGCCAGCCACCCTTGCCGAAGACCATCTGGACCAGGTCGAGGCGGCTGGTGCCGTCGATCCAGCGCTCGCGCTGGGCGGCGTCGGCCTGGCGCCACAGCAGAGCGACGCCGGCGACGCCGAGCATCGCCGGCCAGATCAGCGCACCGGCACCGAGCACCGTGTCGAAGAGCACGACCGCGCCGAACCCGAGCGCGAGCAGCGCGATCGCCGGGCCTTTGTCGACGCCTCCGGGACGGGAGGAGGGCCGGCGGCCGCCGCGGGTCGCGCTCTCGCCGCCCGGGGTGGACTGCTCCAGGTGAGGAGCGGCCGGAATGAAGATCCACAGCGCGGCGTAGAGCAGCACGCCGAAGCCGCTGAACACCGCGGTGACGACGAAGAACGCACGCACGGCCAGCACCGGCAGGCCGAGGTGCTCGGCCAGGCCGGCCGCCACGCCGCCGATCACCGAGGCGTCGGTGTCGCGGTAGGCGCGGCGTACCGCCGGGGGCGGTGCCGGCAGCTCCGTCGTCGCATGGGTTGTCGTCATGATGACAACCATCGTCACACCAACCGTGGGCGCGTGCCATGAGGATTCACCCTGATCCTGGCGCGTCGAGAACTCAGGGCCGTCCCTGATGGTCTGCGGGGTGCGGAGGAGACAGAGTAGGGGTTGTGACGATCCCGCCCGAGGCGCCGCTGCCGCCCACCCCGGAGCCGCCACCGCCTGCCTCCGAGGCGCGCACCCGCCCCAGCGGCGAGCAGCTGCGCAACCTCAGTGGCCTGCGGCGTACGACCCATGCCTCCCCGGAGGGGCGGCACATCGCCGGCGTCGCGGGTGGGATCGCACGCCACTTCGACGTCGACCCGCTGCTGGTGCGGGTGATCCTGGTGGTGGCGGTGTTCTTCGGCGGCTCCGGCGGAATCGTGTACGTCGCCGCCTGGCTGCTGGTGCCCGAGGAGGGCGCCGAGGACGGGATGATCCCGGTCGGGCCGCCCGCCCGCAACCTGCTGCTCTGGATCGCCGGCGGCATCGCGGCGATCTCCCTGCTCGGCGACGCGTTCGGCGACACCAGCGTTCCCTGGTTCTGGCTCGCCGTGCTCGCGGTCGTCGCGCTCTGGTACGCCAACCGCGGCAAGTGGAGCCGCAAGCGCGGGGGACCTCCCCCGCCCCCGGCGGCATCGCCGAGCACGTCTCCCGCAACCGCTCGGATGGACGTTTCCGCAGCTCAGACGCGTCTTCTACCCGCGCCCTGGCCGCCCGGTTCCTACGATCCCAACGCGCCCCTGACCCGGACCGGCCGCCGGCGACCGCCGCTGCTGTTCGGCCGGGCCATCGCGGTCGCCGCTCTGGTCGTGGGTGTCCTCGGGCTCGTCGACGTCGCCGACTGGATGCCGGTCCCGACCAGTGCCTACCCGGCGGCGCTGCTGGCCGTCTTCGGTGGCTTCCTGGTGCTCGGCGCCTTCTGGGGCCGGGCCGGCGGGCTGATCTTCCTCGGGCTGCTGGCCCTGGCCGCGCTGCCGCTGACGATGATCGACCTGTCGAACATCGAGACCGGCAGCAGCGTCGAGATCCACCCGCGAAGCGTCGCTGCCCTGGAGACCTCCTACGTGGTCGACGCGGGTGCGATCGTCGTGGACCTGAGCGCCATCGACCCGAAGACGCTCGACGGCCGCGACCTCGAGATCACCAGCTCGTTCGGCGAGATCACCGTGATCGTCCCCGACGACGCCACCGTCTCGGTCGAGGCCACGATGGGCGCCCTGGGCGAGGCGCAGATCTTCGACGAGACCCGCAGCGACATCGGCGGGTTCGCCCTGACCCGGAGCCATGTCGCCGGGGAGGAAGGCAGCGAGCCCGGCCTCGCCGACGATGCCGACCTCCACCTCACCACCACGGCGGACCTCGGCGCGATCAACGTCTACGAGGAGAGCGACCCGAGAGCCGTACGCTTCATCGAGACGCCGGAGCGGAGGACCCCATGACCCACGACTACGCCTCGCCGCCCCGCTTCGAGGACCAGGCTCAGCCGCCCCGGCGCACCGGTCGTCATCCGGTCAACATCGGCCACCTGGTCATGGGCCTGGTCTTCCTCGTCTTCGTCGTCGTCTGGGCGCTGATCGTGACCGGCACGGTGCACATCGACACCGTCGAGGACCTCCGCTGGCTCCTTCCGCTCCCCTGGATCGTCGGCGGCTCCATCGGCCTGCTCGCCGCGCTCCTCCGGAAGAGCTGACCTCATGGCGCCGCGATGTCGATCGACTTCTCCCTGAACTTGACGGCGATCCTCGACCGGAAGGCGCTCTTGGTGACCTTGTGCGACGTGATCAGCGACATCGCGTTGCGCATCATCAGGTCCCGGCGGGTCTGAGGCACGAACATCGCCAACCCGTCCGTACGCCCCGAGCGCTGTTGCACCTCGATGAAGGGGCGCAGGCGCTGCTCCCACTCCCGCAGCGCCCGGGCAGTGTTGCCGGGGTTGCGGGCGAGCGTCGTGCCGAGCAGGTCCGCTCCGGAGATGGCGGTCGAGGCGCCCATCCCGGAGTAGAGCGTCAGGCACCAGGCCGCGTCGCCGACCAGGACCACGCGGTCGGTGTGCCAGGACGGCATCACCACCTGGTGGACCGAGTCGAACAGGCTGTCCTCGGCTGCCTCGAACTGGCTGAAGAGGTGCTCCAGGATCGGGCCGGGATCCTCCCCGAAGGCGGCGCGGATCCTGTCGACGGGCTTGCCGTGGAACTCGGCGTCTTCGTCGTCGGTCCGGTAGGAGAACATCACGGTCGGGGTGTGGTCGGCGAAGCCGAACACCCACACCGAACGGCCCTCCTCGGCGAGGATGAGACCGTCGGACGGGTTGAAGCCCGGCACCTGCTCCTTGAGGAGAGCGACGCCGATGATGTGGTTCAGGGGCCGCATCATCTCCTCGTCCGGACCGAAGACGAGGCGGCGTACGGTCGAGCGGAGCCCGTCGGTCCCCACGACCAGATCGAAGCGCTCGGTGCTCTCCCCGGCCTCGGAGTGCAGCGTCACGTGGACTCCGTCGGCGTGCTCGTCGATGGTGACGGGGCTGGTGCCGTAGCGGATCTCGGTCGTCTCCACGACCTGGTCGTAGAGAGCGGCTTCGATGTCGCCGCGCAGGATGAGGCGTGGCTCGCCGGGCAGGTCGCCATAGCCCATCCCCGGGCGACGCCTCGTCCCTGACCGGTCGATGTTGTAGGTCATCCCGTCCTGGTCCGTACGGTTCCCGATCGCGTCGAGCACGCCCATCCGCTGCGCGGTCGCGCGCCCGGTCTCGAACAGCCCGACGAAGTAGCCCGCGGCTCTACGGTCCGGGGCACGCTCCACGATCACCGGCTCCCAGCCGATCTCGCGCATACGCATTGCCGTGGCCAGTCCGGCGATGCCCATCCCGACGATCAGGACGCGTGGTGTGGTCATGTCATCCATCTCCTCTTTAAACGGAGGTTGTTTCTCCGGTTAGTTCGATCGTAGCATTAACCGGAGATCTGTCCTCCGTTTTGTTACGATGCCGGCATGAGTACGCCACCGCCCCAAGCCACGCGGCCACTGCGCGCCGACGCCGAGCGCAACCGCCAGCGGCTCATCGCCGCCGCCCAGGAGCTCTTCGCGACCCGGGGCATCGACGTCACCCTCGACGACGTCGCCCGCCATGCCGGCGTCGGCGTCGGCACCGTCTACCGCCGCTTCGCCAACCGCGACGAGCTCATCGAGGCTGTGCTCACGGGAGCCGTACGCCGCCTCGCGGACCATGCCGAGAAGGCACTGACCAACCCCGACCCCTGGGGCGGTTTCGAGGAGTTCTTCCTCGCCGCGACCCGGGACTTCGCCGAGAACCGCGGGCTCCGCGAGCTGGTCCTCGAGCGCCACCGCGGCACCGCGGACGCCTTCGTGGATGTACGGAACGGATTCAAGCCCGCCACGACCGCGCTCATCAGCCGTGCCCAGCAGGCCGGCGAGCTCCGGGACGATCTCGAGTCCGTCGACTTCCCGCTCATCCAGCTCATGCTCGGCGCGATCACCCACCACACCAGGGACGTCGCTCCTGAGCTGTGGCAGCGCTACGTCACGCTCATGCTCGACGGGCTGCGTACTCGGCGGGACGCACCTACGCCCTTCGCGGCTCCGGCGATCACCGACGAGCAGTTCGATCGGGCGCTCACGTAGGGGGTTCCGGCGCTGTCCTTCCCCGCTGGGTGTTTCTTCTTGGTTGGCGTGGGCTGGTGGTCGAGCTTGTGGAGACCACCCTCTTTACGGGGCTGTTGCTTCGCGGTTGGTGTGGGCCGCCGACCCGTTCTCGAGGGTCTCTCGATCTGGACCGGCGTCAAGGACGGCCTTCGGCCGCCGGCTTCGCAGGCCGCTTCGCGGTCCTGGACTCCGGACCAGATCGAGAAAAACTTGGCTGGCTATCGGGGCGGCGGCCCGGGTCTGGCCGCGGGAAAGTCTTGCCTGAGACAGGTGGTGTTCGTGGGGTGGAAGAGGTGGCCCTTCGGGCCACTTACCATCCACAAGGACGAGGCCGTTCGCTGACCGCGAAAAAGGCACTTGACTAGGGAAAATAGATAGTCAGAGAGGTGGTTGGCGCGTAGAATCAGGGCCATCACAGCACACCTCTGAAGGGGAGGATGGCGATGAGTCTCGGGCGCGACATCGACCACTGGGGCACCAACCCCGGCGATGCGATCGACGCCGCCCTGGTCGCCATCGAGTCCGCCCTCCACGACCTCCTCGCCACCGACCCGTCTTATTGGCGCATCGGGCAGAAGAAGGACCTGCTCGAACGGTTGGAGAAGCTCCAAGCCCAACAGACCGCGTTGAAGCTGCGGGTGCTCGCTGCTGCTGGTGATATCGCCGAAGAGACCGGGGCCAAGGACGCCTCCGGGTGGCTGCGGACCGAGCTGCTGGTCGACAAGGCGGTCGCCCGGTCCCAGATCAAGCTCGCCGCCGGGGTCGCGAAGTACGACCTGATCGCCGCCGGTCTGGCGGAGGGGGTGGTGTCGCAGGACAAGGCCCGGGTGATCACCCAGGCCCTCGACGCGATCGAGGCCGACCCCGCCACCAGCGGCGAAGACCTGGTCCTGGCCGAGAAACTGCTGGCCGAGAAGCTGCTGGTCGAGTACGCGACCCGGTTGACCGCGAACGAGATCAAGATCATCGGCAAACGGATCCTGGCCGAGATCGACCCCGAACGATTCGAGCAGGCTGAGGCCAAGGCGCTCCAGCGTGAGGAAGAACGGGCGCAGCGGAGCACCTTCTTCTCCTCCCGCGACAACGGCGACGGCACCATCGACATCCACGCCCGGGTCTCCCGCGCGGTCGGGGTCCGGTTGCGGACGCTCTTGGACTCCCTGGCCCAACCCAGGAAATGGTCGGCCGAGGACAAGGGCGTCAAAGCACCCTATGACCGGCTGCTGGGCCAGGCGTTCGCCCGGGTGATCGAGACCTACGACGTCGACCAGTTGCCCCGGCATGGTGGTCACGGGACCACGGTGTTCATCACCATGAGTGTGGAGGACCTCCGCAAGGACCTCGGCACCGCAGCCCTGGGTTTCGACGGAGAGAAGATCACCGCCGCCGAGGCCCGCCGGGTGGCCTGCAACGCCGACCTGATCCCCGTCGTGCTCGGCACCGATTCCGAGATCCTCGACCTCGGCCGCACCGCCCGGCTGGCGCATCCGATCCAACACCGAGCACTCCGGCTGAGAGACAAGTGTTGTCAGGCCGAAGACTGCGACGCCCCAGCAGCGTGGTGGCTGTCGCGATTTGAGTTGTCCCTGTCGGTGCCGGCCGGGCGAAGCCCGGCCCGGCTCAGCCGGTGGCCAGGCCGGTCTGGTGGAGTCGTC
>NZ_JBITCR010000011.1:0-163472 GCF_044453405.1 Nocardioides sp. NPDC051685
TAGCCGGTGGGCAGCCGCATAGAGAGCTGCCCGCCGATCACCTGGACCGAGTCTGGCCAGACACCGATCCTGCAGTCGAGTGTCTAGTAGCCGCGTATGACGCAGCCCCGGACAACGCTCATCCCAGTGCGCCCGGCGCTTCGTATGGAAGGATCCGGGTCCATGATTCGTGCGGTGGTGTTCGACGTTGGCGAGTGCCTGGTGAACGAAACTCGGGAGTACGGCACCTGGGCGGACTGGCTGGGGGTGCCGCGGCACACGTTCTCTGCGGTGTTCGGGGCTGTCATCGCGCGGGGGCTGGACTATCGCGAGACGTTCCAGGTGTTTCGACCGGGATTTGATCTGACCGCGGAGCGGCGGAAGCGGGATGAGGCTGGGCAGCCCGAGCGGTTCGGGGAGGACGATATCTATCCCGACGTACGGCCTGCTCTGAAAGAGCTCCGGGCTGCTGGGTTGTGGTTGGGGCTTGCCGGCAATCAGACCGTCAACGCTGGTCGGATCCTGCGGGAGCTGGACTTTCCCGTGGACATGGTCGCGACCTCGGATGACTGGGGTGCGAGCAAGCCGGATCTATCCTTCTTCGAGCATGTCATCGAGGCCGCGCCTCACTCTGCTGAAGAGATCCTCTACGTCGGTGACCGGCTCGACAACGACATCAGACCGGCTGCCTGGACCGGGATGGCGACCGCGCTCATACGACGCGGTCCGTGGGGCGTGATCCAAGAGCACGACCCTGCGGCGGACGAGGTCGCCACGATCCGGATCTCGACACTGGCCGAGTTACCCGAGCGGATCGCAGCGCTCAACGACCGTCAGTAATCCGGACCCGCAAGTCGGACTCGCTCCCACCAAATCGCCCTGCCGACCGGTGGCTCCGAGGCGGTCGTAGACACGCCGGATGGCTTTGGCGACGAGCTCCGGGGCATCGCGTTGTACGTGGTGACCACCGACCTCGGCGGTAAAGAGGTCGCCGCCCAGGCGATGGGCGGAGGCGGCCTGATGGGCCTGCCAGCGGTCATCCATCTCGGCGAGGGTGAGGGGGTGCCAGTCATCAGCGGGCGCGACGTCGAGCCAGCGCCCAGGACGGCTAGCTACGACCGCCACTGGACGTGTGGTCGCGGCACGGCGGGCCCGGAACATGTCAGCAGCGACCACCACACTGTCGAAGGGGATGGTCCCGGGCTCGTCGCCGTCATCGACCAGGGGCCGACCGAGATCGATGTTGAGCTGGGCATCGCTGCCATCGACCAGAACCAGCCCCGCGGCGTCCTCCGGCCACTCGGCAGCGAAGACCTCGCAGATCAGCGCACCGTAGGAATGGCCGACGAGCACCCACGGCGCCGGGATCTTGGCTGCGCGGAGCAGAGCGTGCAACTCCTGCGCCGCCGCGCGCACTCCCCGCGGGGTCGTCACCGGCGCGGGTTCACTCCTTCCCAGGCCGGGCCGGGCATAGCAGACGAGCGGCAGGTCATCGAGCAGCGCTGTTACCGCAGCGAAGCTGTCGGCGCTGTCGCCTCCAGTGCCCGCGACAAAGACGACCGCTGCGCCCTCTCGTCCATCGGTGATGGCATCCACGCTGAGGCTGTAGTCCCCGATACTCAACAGTCCGGCAGGCATGCGCCGATGCTACGGCGATCTTGTCCTCGACACCGCCTGATTCACTGACACCGGGTGTGATTAGGAAGCGATCCGGTGGCAGACGAAATCGCTGCGCGACGGACGATAGGTTGAGGATCATGGCCGAGCGCAGCGCGACCCAGTGGATCATCCATGGCGAGGAGGTCGTCGACGACAAGCTGAAGATGGTGCTCAGCCGGGCGAGCGTCGAGCTTCCTGATGGGACCCTCTTCGATCAGTGGGTGATGCGGATTCCCGCAGCGGTCCTCGTGCTCATGGTCGATGATTCCGAGCGCGTGCTGATGATGTGGCGGCATCGGTTCATCCAGGACCGGTGGGTGTGGGAGCTGCCGGGTGGCTACCTCGATGATGGCGAGGAGCTGCACGTCGCTGCCCTGCGTGAGGCCGAGGAAGAGACCGGCTGGAAGCCACGCACGATCGAGAAGTTCCTGGAGTTCCAGCCGCTGGTCGGGACCGTCGACCAGCCGAACCTCATCTATCTGGCACGTGGGGCCGCGGACACCGGTGCGGCTCCCGACGTCAACGAGACCGATACGGTCCGTTGGATCCCGCTGGACGAGATCGAGGGACTGATCGCCGAGGGCAAGATCATCGGTGCAGGCTCGGTCGCTCCGCTGTACAAGCTGCTGCTGGCTCGCGCTGAGGGCAAGCTTCGTTCCCAGCTGCCCTGATTAAGCAGTGACTCCGAGCCTGGATGCGAGGGCTCGCGACTCACGCTCATTGAGCCGACCGCCATGCGTCACCAACTCGGACGCCAGCGACCGCGCCAATGGGTGGCTACGCATTGACTCCTCGCTGATGCCGGTGCCGGTGCGGAGCGCGCCAAGGCTGCCTATCCAGTCTCGCTGTTGGGCGTACGCCCGGGACAGTTCGAGCCATAGGCGCGCCCGCCTATCCATTGAAGGCACTGCGTCAGGGGCGATCGCGTTCGCTACGTCCAGCGCTCCCCCGGACTTGCGTAGGTCGACCTGTACTGACACGGCGCTGATGTCGGTGTTCGCCACACCGAACAGGGTCCACGGGTGCGCGGAGCCTTCAGGCATCGCGCGCGCCATTGTCATTGCCTGGTCGATCCCGCGGAGCGCATCACCTTCGCGACCGATCCGGGCGGCGGTGATTGCCCCGTGCAACTGGCAGGCACCCCACATTGCCTGGGCGTCTTCGTTGCCGTCCAGGTGCGGCTCGAGCAGTGCCGCGGCATCCGATGCGAGCCTGTAGGCGTCTTCCTCGCGTCCTGTCGAGCGCCAGACGTTACCGAGCACCCACGACGCCGACGCGAGCGTCACCGGGTCATCAGCGATCTCTGCGGCAGCCATGCACCGGTCAGCGGCAAGCCAAAGCAGTGGAGCATCGGCAACCCAAGCCAACACCTGCTCGGCCAACGCGTAGGCACCGGAGAGCGCGGCGGCGGCGTCGCGTCGTTCCTGCCCTTCCAGGGTCCGCAACGCACGTCGCCCATCCGTGATCAGCTCGGGGAGCATTGCCCCTGCGTCAGCGCGGGGCGTCTTCGAGGTGTGCCAAAGCCTCCATGCGCGCTCGACGCGCGCGGCAAGCTCATTCGTGTCGATGGGCGAAGGGGTAGGACGAAGATCCACGCCTTCAATGGCCTCACGGATCGCGGGCACAACAGGGTGTCCGGCACGGCGCGAGATGCCAACCAGCAACTGGTGCTCCCCTGTGATCTCGGTCAGGTCGCGTACGCCGAGGGCCTGCCCGATCTTGAGCAGCATCTCAAGGCCAGGAGGATGTTGGAGCCGGCCCTTCTCCACATCGCGGAGCCAGTCCTCAGACCGACCGACGAGACCAGCGATGACGGCCCGGGTACGGCCGGTGCGAGTGCGGATGTTCTGGATGCGCTCACCAATGACGCGGGCGGCGAGTTCGTCGGGGTTCGGCTGATTCGGCATAGGCCTTGCCTTCATCACGAGATTGGGACCACCTCCAGGATAGGGCGCGGCGGTGGCGTCTCACCACCGATGTGACCAGGGGAAATCCCCCCACCTGAGGCGGTGGGTTGCCCCCACCTGCCCGTGCCCCGCACGTCCAACAGGCTTGTTTCACCCCGGGGCGCTGCCGGTAAAGGGATCGCCTCCAACAATCCCGACTTTGCGGGCCAGCGGCGTTCCGGGTGCCAGCACTTTGTCTACGAGACAGGACTCAGGGGATGGACCAGGACCCGACGACATGCGGCACGTGCGGCCTGCGCTGGCCAAGAGAGGAGAAGCACCCTCCATGCCTGAAGTTGTCTCCTGAGGAGCGCAGAAGGCTTGCGGCATTGGGTTCATACAGGCCCGTCAACGAGGCCGTCGACAGTCGCACAAGCGGCGCGGGGACCGTCTCCCCGGAGCAGAACCTTCGAAAGGTACGCGCATGACCGCACTCCCCGAGTTCAAGTTCCGTACGTCCACCGCGTGCTCCTACGACAACAACGACCCTCGGTGTGTGGAAGTCGCGACCAACCGTCCGGGCACGGTGGCGGTCCGCAACTCGACGAACGGCAAGACTGTCGAGTTCACGACGGCTGAGTGGACAGACTTCCTGACCGGTGCGAAGGTGGGCGAGTTCGACGTCAAGCCGTAGGGAGTTCCGCTATGGACCAGTGCCCGCAGTGCAGCGGCAGCGTTGAGGTAGACCCAGAGCACCCCGGTGTGCTGCGTTGTATGTCCTGCTGGCGGTCCTGGTTCTCGCCCAAGGCGCGTACGTGCCTTGGTCACCGACCCATCCTGAACGCGGGCCTGCGCAGCCTGGCAGACGCCAGAGACCTACGCCGCGATTGACTCAACTGATCCACTCGACGGACACCGGTCCGGTTCTCAACCTCGGAGACTCGCGACGATGGTCGGGAGGCGGGTTCCGAACATCTCGACGCGGTCGACGGAGCGGATGGGCAGGTCGACGGACGTACCCCAGGAGCCCGTGCCGTCTCGGACGGTGCACGTCCCGAGCCACCGGGCGCGGCCGTCGGTGCCGATGAGGCGTACGTGGTAGGTGCCGTTCGGGGCGTCTTCGACGGACATGAACAGCCACGATGGCCGTCCTTGGTAGGCGAAGACGGTTCCGGCGTCGGCACCGTCGAGATGAAGGTCAGCGGCGCGGAGGTAGCTTCCGTCGGCGGTGGTGAGCACGCTGCGGTAGTCGTCGGCGACCTCGCGGTCGTCCGCGCCGCGCCACCAGGTGAGGCCGGCGGCGAGGGTCGCGACCAGCACCATCGCCGCCGCGACGAGCAGGCTGTTGCGCAGCCTGTGCCGAGGGGCACGCTGATCCAGCGCCGCCAGAACTCTGACGTCGAAACCGGTGGGCGGTTCGCGCTCCGGAACGAGCAGCAGCAGAGCGTCGACAGTGCCTGAGACTTCCTCGAGCTCGCGTCGACAGCTCACGCAGTCGGCAAGGTGCGCCAACCCACGAGCCCGCGACTCGCCGGAGGCCACCCCCATCGCCAGCTCCGGGATCAGCTCTCGCACGTCCCGGCAGCGTTCGGACTCAGGCATCGCGCACCCCCATTCGTTGCCGCAACCTCTGCAGACCTCGGCGGACCCTGGTCTTCACCGTGCCGGCCGGTATGTCGTCGCGAGCGGCGATCTCCCGCGCCGTCAGCCCGAAGTAGGTCATCAGCACGATCGGAGCGGCCATCTCGGACGGGAGCTCCGCCAGCGCCTGCCGCAGGGCGAGGGTGGTGTCCGGGTCATCGCTCGCGTCGCTCTCGTCTCGTACGGTCAGCAGGGCCACCAGCAGATCCGGGTCCATCGGATCGTCGTGGCGGTAGCGGATGGCGTCGATCGCTGCGTTCCGGGTGATGGTCAGCAGCCAGGTGGCGGCAGGCCCGCGTCGAGGGTCGTACGTGGCAGCGTGCCGCCACGCCTTGACGAAGGTGTCCTGGGCGACGTCCTCGGCGAGGGCGGACTGCTGGACGATGGTGAGGGCGAGGCCGTAGACGCGAGCCTGATGGCGGCGTACGAAGGTGGCGGCCGCATCCTGGTCGCCACCGGCCATCGCGGCCAGCAGCGACTCGTCCGACACGGCCCCCACGCCGGTCCTACCCTCCGGCCGTACGACGGATGGTCATCTCCGCGGTCCCGCGTCGCGATGCCACCCAATGACCGTACTCCCGTCAGTAGCCATAGCCACCGCCGTTGTCATCCGGCGTCGACGACTTCGAGGGGGTCTCGGACCCGTCGGTCCGCGCCGCCGCCCACACGAACTGGGTGCCCTGGAAGTCGTCCGTGAAGCCGTCACCCTTGAGCTCGCCGGCGCCCTCCTCGGCGAAGGTGTACAACGGCAGGCCTTCGTGGGTCAGCTGGGACTTCCCGTCGGGTCGGTCCACCGTCCCGAACTCGTCGCCCAGCGCGGAGTTCGCCGCGTCCACATCGGCGGCGGACGCGACGACCGGCTTCCAGAACTCCGTGCAGGCGTCGACGCAGCGGATCTTCCCGTCCTTCTCGACCTCGGCGGTGTAGAGCGTGTGCCCGTCGGCATCGGTGAGCACGTCGGTTCCGTCGACCTTCGCCGACGCGACGAGTGCCGATCCCCCGCCGCCGTCGTCGCTGCCGCAGCCTGCGGCGAGAAGTGCTGTGGCGGCAGCCGCGACCACGGCCCTTGCCAGGTGCGAAGTCGAAGGTCTCATACCAGGTATACGGGCCGACCCGCCCCACGGGATTCATCGTTGCTGCGTCAGGATGCGGTCCAGGTCGTCGAGGACCTCGGGCCAGGTGGTCTCGCTCGACGGGTCGCTATGGGCGAAGCTGCCGGCGAGCTCGAGGGTGATGTAGCCGTGGATGAGGCTGGACATCAGCCGGACGGCGTACGTCTCGTTGGGCTCAGCCACTCCGTAGCTGCGGACGACCGTGAGGGCGAGGTCGGCGTTGCGGCGGCCGGCGGCGATCGCATCGTCCACCGACGGCGGGGCCGAGGCCGCGTCCGGGGCGGGTGGGATGCGCTGGCGGGTGGTGGCGTCGTACCGGCCGGGTGAGCGGCGGGCGAAGTCACGGATCGCGTTGGCGAAGGCGAAGAGGCGGTCGCGGCCCTCCCCTGCGGTCATCGCCTGGGTCGTGGTGTCGGCAAGCTCGTTGAGTACGTGGGCGGTGACGGCGGCGCGGAGGTCGGTGCCGCCGGAGAGGTGGGAGTAGAGGGTGGGCGACCTGACGCCGAGCCGCCGAGCCAGGACCGAGACCGTGACGGCGTCGAAGCCCAGCTCGTCGGCCAGGTCGGCGGCGGCCGCGATCACGTCGGTCCGGTTCAACCCAGGACGACCCATCGGATTCCTCCCGATAACCATTTGCCTACGCGTTGTAGGAAACCTAGCATCGTCGGCATGAAGCCGCTGACCGAGACCGACGTACGCGCCTCGTTCGTCAACCTCACCAAGGGCGCGACCAAGCGCCTCAACCTCCCCGCTGACCTGGCCGAACGGCCGTGGGACGACCTGGACTACCTCGGCTGGCAGGACCCGAAGGCGCCACAGAACCACTACCTCGTCACCGAGCACGACGGCCGGCTCTGCGGCGTCGCGCTGCGGGCCTCGCGCGAGTCACGCGGGCCACGCAAGACGATGTGTGCGCTGTGCACCACGGTCGGTGACGTCGCACTGCTGGTCGCCTCGCGCGCCGGTCGTGCGGGCCAGGACGGCAACTCGGTCGGCACCTACATCTGCGCCGACCTCGACTGCTCCCTCAAGGCGCGCGGCAAGCGCAAGCTCGACACCCCGGTCATCCACGAGACCCTCAGCGTCGAGCAGAAGGTCGACCGGCTGCTCGGCAACCTCGACTCATTCGTCGCGCGGGTGCTTCGGCCCGCCTGAGATCCTGACTGCGCCCCGGTTTACAGATAACAACCGGAAGAGGCAGTATTCTGTTATGGCGATCAGGGGCGACTTCCTGACGACCCAAGAGGTATCCGACCTCTTGGGCGTCGAGGCGCGCCAAGTCCGCGCCCTCGCCGAGACGGGGTCCATCACCCGCGTCGCCCGCGGCATCTTCGACCGCACCTCGGTGGAGCGCTATCGCGCTGAGCGCGGTTCGCGGCTCACCCGGACCTGGGCTGAGCGCACCGCGTGGGGGGCGATCGCAATGCTCTCCGGCGCGGCCCCGAGGGACCTCGGCGATGTCCAGACGTACCGGCTCCGCGCCACCCTGCGGGAGATCACCGACCCGGCCGAACTGGCCATCCGCTTGCGCGACCGCGCGACCGTCACCACTTGGTCGGGCCACCGCTCCGTCATCGGGCGCGTCCGCGAGGAGCTCGTCGTCCCCGGCCGCCAGCGGCTTGGGCTCGTCGAGGACGAGACCGTCGTCGACGGCTACATCCATGCAGACTTGATCGCAGACCTCGTGCGCCGCTGCCACTTGGGCGAGGACAGCACCGGGTCCATCACACTGCGCTATACCCACATGGACATCGACTTCATCAACTACTTGTCAGCCTTCAACAGGACGCTCGCCGCCGTCGACGCCGCCACCTCGCTCGACCCGCGTGAACGCGGCGTAGGAGAGCAAGTTCTGAACCGCCGGTTGGAGTTGTTCCGCGAGAATGTCAGACCGTAAGCATCTGGGCATCGAGCGCCCCACAGTCGACATCGCCACCGCCGTCGGCGGCTGGCCCGACCCGTGGCCGAACGTCGCCGAGATCGCCGCGGTGCTGCCAACCGACAAGTGGACCTTGGTCGGAGGTCTGATGACCCAGTTGCACTCCATCCACCACGGCCTAGGCATCCTGCGCCCGACGAACGATGTCGATATCGTGCTGCACATCGAGACCTCCCGCGGCGTCGTCTCCGAGACCGCGAGCGCGCTGCGCTCACTCGGCTACAACCTTCGTTCGGCCGTCGATCCGCGTGACAACACCGCACACCGCTTCTACCGTGGCAGCAGCAAGATCGATCTGGTCGCCGGCCGTCACGATGAGGAGCCGGAGGAGGTAGTCGACGTCCTGGTCTCCGACCACCACGCTCCGAAGGTCACCGAACGGCTCGCTGGACGCGACATGGTCCGCATCGAGGGCGGCACGCAGGCTCTGCGGCGCACCATCAACGCGCGTCTGGAGATCGAGCCCGGCACCATCACCACAGTCTCGGTTCCCGGCGCGTTCGGTGCACTCATCTTGAAAGCTGCCGCCTATAAGACCGACTCCCGCGACCCTGACCGACATCTGCGCGACGCTGTGGTCCTGCTGGCCTGTATCGAGGACCCATTCGCCGAGCGCGAGGGCTTCACCGGCTCCGACCGATCCCGGCTCCAGGCCCTACGCACCCGGCTCACCCCAGACGACATCTCCTGGACCGCACTGACCGGCCAGCACCGGATCGACGCCGCGATGGCCTTGGAGATCCTCACCGGGGGCTGACCCGGACGGAGAAGACCTCGTGGCCGTCTCGTCTCAGCACTCGATGACGTTGACCGCAAGACCGCCGCGGGAGGTCTCCTTGTACTTGACCTTCATGTCGGCACCGGTTTCGCGCATCGTCTTGAGCGCCTTGTCCAGGCTGACCTTGTGGGAGCCGTCGCCGTTGAGGGCGAGGCGGGCGGCGTTGATGGCCTTCACGCTGGCGATGGCGTTGCGCTCGATGCACGGGATCTGTACGAGGCCGCCGACCGGGTCGCAGGTGAGGCCGAGGTTGTGCTCGATGCCGACCTCGGCGGCGTTCTCGACCTGCTCCGGGGTGCCGCCCAGCACCTCGCACAGGGCGCCGGCCGCCATCGCGCAGGCGGAGCCGACCTCACCCTGACAGCCGACCTCGGCGCCCGAGATCGAGGCGTTCGTCTTGCACAGGATCCCGATCGCGGCCGCGGTGAGCAGGAACCGGACGATGCCGTCCTCGATCGCGGCCTCGTCCAGGCCGGCCTCGGGCGCCACGAAGCGTACCCAGTAGTGCAGGACGGCGGGCACGATGCCGGCCGCGCCGTTGGTGGGAGCGGTGACGACCCGGCCGCCGGAGGCGTTCTCCTCGTTGACCGCCAGGGCGAACAGGTTGACCCAGTCCATGACCCGGAAGGGATCCTGGGCACCGGCCCCGGACGCCAGGTCGCGGTAGAGCAGCGGCGCCCGGCGCGGGACCCGAAGACCACCAGGAAGTACGCCGTCAGTGACCGGGTCGCGGTCGCAGCCGGCCTGCACGCAGTCCGCCATCACCCGCCAGATCTCGAGCAGACCGGCGCGGATCTCGTCGTGCGTACGCCAGGTCAGCTCGTTGGCGCGCATGAGGTCGGAGACCCGGAACCCCTCACGCTCGCAGGTGCGGAGCAGCTCGGCTCCGGTGGTGAAGGGGAAGCGGACGGGCGAGTGGTCCGGCACGACCCGGGCGGCGCCCACCGCGTGCTCGTCGACCACGAAGCCGCCGCCCACGGAGTAGTAGGTCCGCTCGCGCAGCACCTCCCCCGAAGCGGCGTACGCGGTGAACACCATGCCGTTGGGGTGGCCCGGCAGGCTCTTGCGCCGATGCATCACCAGGTCGGTGTCGCCCTCGAAACGGATCAGCCGGTGGCCGCCCAACGACAGTTCTCCGCGCTCCCTGATGGCCGCCACCCGCGCGGACGAGGCCCGGGTGTCGACCGTCGCTGGCTCTTCCCCCTCGAGGCCGAGCAGCACCGCGCCTTCCGAGCCGTGCCCGTGACCGGTGGCGCCGAGCGAGCCGTAGAGCTCGGCCTTCACCCGCGTCACCGCGTCCGAGAGACCGTCCGCGACGAGGCCGTCGACGAACGTCTTCGCGGCGCGCATCGGTCCGACGGTGTGGGAGGAGGACGGCCCGATGCCGATCGAATACAGGTCGAAGGTGCTCAAGGTCATCGCCACGACCGGGGTCCCGCTGAGGTCAGCGGTCACGGCGTTTCACTCCTCGATCAGAGCGTCGTAGGCCGCGGCGTCGAGCAGCTCGGGGGCGCCCGAGACGCGCATCTCGAAGAGCCAGCCGGCGCCGAACGGGTCGCTGTTGATCAGCGCGGGGTCCTCGACGACGGCCGCGTTGACCTCGAGCACCTCGCCGTCGGCGGGCGCGAACAGGTCGCTGACCGACTTGGTCGACTCCAGCTCGCCACAGCTCTCTCCCCCGGTGATCTTGCTGCCAACCTCGGGCAGCTCGACGAAGACGATGTCGCCCAGCGCCTCGGTGGCGAAGGCGGTGACGCCGACGCGGGCGACGTCGCCGCGGGTCTCGAGCCACTCGTGCTCGGCGGTGTAGGACAGGTGGGTCGGGTTGGTCATGGCTGTGCTCATTTCTTGGAGTAGAAGGGAAGGTCGACGATCTCGGCGTCCTCGTGGCTGCCGCGCACGACGACCTGGACCTTGGTGCCGGCAGTCGCGAGGGACGGCCGGACGTACGCCATCGCGATCGGGCGACCGAGCGTTGGGGACGGGGACCCGCTGGTCACCACACCGACCTCGTCGCCGGTGGCCGGGTCGACGACGGCGTAGCCGGCCCGCGGGGACCGGCGCCCGGCCGCGACCAGGCCGACGAGCACGCTGCGCGGGCCCTCGTCGCGGCGTACGGCCAGGGCGGCCTCCCCCACGAAGCCGTCGGGCTTGTCGAAGGAGACGACCCGGCCGAGGCCGGCCTCGAAGGGGGTCGTGTCGCGGTCCAGCTCGTGGCCGTAGAGCGGCATGCCGGCCTCGAGCCGGAGGGTGTCGCGGCAGGCGAGTCCGGCGGGCTGCAGCCCGTGCGGCGTACCGGCCTCGGTGATCGCCTCCCAGACAGCAGTGGCCGACGAAGGCGCGCAGTAGATCTCGAAGCCGTCCTCGCCGGTGTAGCCGGTGCGGGCGAGCAGGGCCTCGACGCCGGCGACCGTGCCGGCGTCGATGGCGTAGTAGCGCAGGGACGGGACGTCCAGCTCGGTCAGCGCCGCGACGATCGCCGCCGATGCCGGTCCCTGGACCGCGATCAAGGCCCACTCCGCGGAGGCGTCGTGGACCACGGCATCGAACCCCTGGGAACGCTCGACCAGGGCCGGAGCCACCACGCCGACGTTGCTGGCGTTGGCGACGACCAGGTAGCGCTCCTGCGCGAGCCGGTAGACGACCAGGTCGTCGATGATGCCGCCGTCCTCGGCGCAGATCATCGAGTAGCGTGCGCGGCCGATGCCGATCGCGGACGGCCGGCCGACCAAGGCATGGTCGAGGGCGCGCCCGGCCTCGGGCCCGGTCACCTCGATCTCGCCCATGTGGCACAGGTCGAAGAGGCCCGCGGTGGTGCGGACAGCATGGTGCTCGGCGGTCTCCGAGCCGTACCGGACCGGCATGCTCCAGCCGGCGAAGTCGGTGAACGAGGCGCCGAGCGCCTGGTGGATCTCGTGCAGAGGGGTAGGGACGGGTGAGGTCATGTGTGCGGGAGGCTCCCTGGTGGTGGGTGCCGACAGCGGCACCCGTGGACGGGTGACCTCCCCGCTCTGTCATCGCTACCTGAGAGCTTCACCGCCCGACTGGGGCGGTTTGCACCGTGGGTGCAGGATCGATCGGATCCTGTCTTTCCAGAGGTCGCCTCACCACAGCGGTCATGGGGCCTGAGAGATTCTGGGGAGGTTTGCTCCTTCGGCGCCTCACCCGGGATGGGCGAGGACTCTCCCGCTGCAGTTCGAACGGCGGATGTGAAGTTGTGCGGCAAACCTAGGTCTGGCCACCTCGGCCGTCAAGATGACGACCTACGATGGCTCGGTGCCACCGACCAACGCCAGCACCCGGGTCCCCGTGGTCATCCTCACCGGCCATCTCGGGTCCGGGAAGACCACGCTGCTCAACCATCTGCTGCGCCAGCCCGGCGCCCGGGTGGGCGTGGTCGTCAACGACTTCGGCGACATCAACGTCGACGCCGGGCTCGTCACCGGACAGATCGACGAGCCGGCCTCGATCGCCGGCGGCTGCCTGTGCTGCCTGCCCGACGCCGGCGGCCTCGACGACGCCCTGGAGAAGCTGACCCACCCGCGGCTCGCGCTCGACGTCGTCATCGTCGAGGCCAGCGGGATCGCCGAGCCCGGCACGTTGGCCAAGCTGGTCCGGTTCAGCGGTGTCGAGCGCGTACGCCGCGGAGGACTCATCGAGGTCGTCGACGCCGCCGCCTACTTCGACACCCTCGACGACGGGCGGGGCCCGGCACCGGTCCGGTTCGCGGCGGCCACCCTGGTGGTCGTCAACAAGACGGACCTGGTGCCGGCCCATGACCGGGAGGAGATGCTCGCCCGCATCGAGCAGCGCGTGCGGGAGCACAACCCGGAGGTCCACATCGCGTACGCCGTCGGCGGCCGCATCGACCCGCGACTCGTCTACGACGCCGCGGTGAGCGAGGACCCGCCCGACGAGCTGCCCATCGCCGCGCTGCTGCGCGAGGCGGCCGCTTCGCACGAGGCCCATCAGCATGCCCGGGCGGTCACCGTGACGACCCCGGGCACCATCGAGCCGGCCCGGCTGCTCGACCTGCTCGAGGAGCCGCCGGCGACGGCGTACCGGGTCAAGGGGACCGTCGCTGTCGCGACCGGGCAGGGCCCGCGCAGCTACCAGGTGAATCTGGTCGGCCGCAGCGCCCACGTCGCCGCGGCGCGGACGCCCAGCACGGCGAGCGAGCTCGTGGCCATCGGCCTGGAGCTCGAGACCGACGCGGTCCGCGATCGCCTCGCGGATGCCCTCGCCCCGGCCGAACGACCGAGCACCGAGGGCCTTCGCCGGCTGCGCCAGCTGATCCGCGTCAGCCTCTGACCAGGTGGCTCGGCGTGATCAGCCGTCGATCTCGACCTCGGCCTCGCAGTTGACCGGGGCGTTGAGCGGGATCGCCATACCGATCGACGACCGGGCGTGCCTGCCGACTTCGGGCCCGTAGAGCTCGAGGATCAGGTCAGAGTAGCCGTTGGTGACCTTCGGCGTGGCGTTGAATCCCGCGGCCACGTTGACCATGGCGAACACCCGGAGCCACGCAGTGACGCGGTCGAGGTCGCCGAGTTCCCGTTTCAGGCTGGCCAGGTGGGCGAGCGCGACGAGCCGGGCCGCCTGGTAGCCCTGTTCTGGACTCACGTCGGTCCCGACCTTGCCCAGCGGCTGCGCCAGTGTGCCGTCGTCGTTGAGCGGGACGTGCCCGGAGATGTAGGCGCGGTTTCCCCGTGTCCGCACCCAGGCGAAGGGCAACACGATGCCCGGCGGCGCGACTAAAGGGGCGGGCAGCCGCAGGCCCAGCTCGTCGAGCTTGGCTTCGATCTTCATCGCAATCACTCCTCGGGGAGGGCGTCGAGCTCGGGCATGACGATCGCGCTCTCCTGCTCGTTGGGGTCCGTTCGCGCGAGCACGGCGACGACTGGGGCTGTGGTACTCGCGTTGGCCGGCCTGTGGGGTACACCAGCCGGAATGTAGAGGAAATCGCCCGCACGTCCGACGATCACGTGCTCCAGCCGGCTGCCGAACCGCAACGTCAGCTCACCGCTGAGCACGTAGGCGGCGGACTCGTGCTCGGCATGCATATGCGCGTTCGCGACGGTCTCGGGCGGGAGCGTAGCCAGCTCGAGGCAGAGCCCTCGGGAGCCCGCTGTTACTGCGGAGACCCCGGCGGCGTAGGTGACCCCGGTCGCGCCCGGCGCGCCGTCGCTGGACTGAATGAGGACACATCTGTCCATGATGATCACTCCTTGTCGAGTGTCAGCCGGAACGCCTGCGCCCCGAGGTCACGTCCGGCGGAAGAGGCCGGTCACCGGACATGTCACCGGTCTCGATGTCGTACTCCGCGGCCCGATGGAAACCGATCCGCTCGTAGAGGCGCGTCCCGCTCCGCGTCATGCATCCGCAGGTTCAAAGGTGTTCGGGTGGGGAGTCTCGTGATGTCGCCTATACTCCAAACTAGAGGAAATGTACCCTCCAGTTTGGAGTATCGTCAAGTGCGAAAAGCAACGACCACGAGCTACGTGATTCTCGGCCTGCTAGCCCTCCGCAGCTGGTCGACCTACGAGCTGGCGCAGCAGATGCGACGCAGCATCCGGTACTACTGGCCGCGCGCCGAAAGCCACATCTACGAGGAACCGAAGAAGCTGGTCGCCCTGGGCTGGGCGGAATCCACACGTGAGTACGTCGGACGCCGGCCTCGAAATGTCTACCGGATCACCGAATCCGGCCGTGCCGAGCTCCGCCACTGGCTCGCGCAACCCGGCACGATGCCGCTGGTCGAGTTCGAGGGACTGGTCAAGGTCTTGTTCGCCGAGCAGGGCGGCAAGGACGAGCTGCTCGCCACGCTGCGCTCGATCCGCCAGGAGGCTGAAGCAGCCCGCGACCATCACGCCGCGCTGGCGGCCGACCTGGTCGAGACCGGCGGCCCGTTCCCGGACCGGCTGCACGTCAACGCGCTGGTGTTCCGGTTCATGTGGGACCAGACCGAAACGGTCATCCGGTGGTCCGAATGGGCTCAACGCATGGTCGAGGACTGGCCGGACACCTCTCCTCAGCCCGCCGAGACCGAAGCGATCGCCGCCCTGCGCGAGGTAGCCGAACTGGCCCGATGACGCCGCCTCAGCCGGCTCGACGGACGATCCGCTCCATGTCGGTGATGATCACGCCTCGTGACTCGAGCTTGACCCAGCCCTTGGCCGCGAAGTCGGCGAGCGCCTTGTTGACCGTCTCCCGAGCCGCCCCGACGAGCTGCGCGAGCTCCTCCTGGGTCAGGTCGTGGCGTACGTGGACGCCCTCCTCGGTCTTCTCACCGAACCGCTCGGCGAGATCCAGCAGCGCCTTGGCCACCCGGCGGGGCGCGTCGGCGAAGACCAGGTCGCCGATCACGTCGTTGGCCCGGCGCAGGCGACCCGACAGCAGCGCAAGCAGGCCGCGGGTCACGCTCGGGCGTCCGTCGAGCAGACGCAGGAGGTCGTCGTGCGACAGCGAGGCGAGCTCGACCTCGTCGGTGACGGCCGTGACCGTCGAGGAGCGTCGGCCCGGGTCGAAGAGCGACAGCTCGCCGAACACCTGGCCGGGCCCCAGGATCGCCAGCAGGCTGTCCTGCCCGCCGGCCGAGGCACGGCTCAGCTTCACCTTGCCGTTCACGACCGCGTAGAGCCGGTCGGCGGCGTCTCCCTCGTGGAACAGCACCTCGCCACGCCGGAGGCGTGTCCGATCCATCATCGCGAGCATCGCCGTCATCGACTCGTCGTCCAGCTCGCTGAAAAGCGGTGCGTGCCGAAGCACGTCTTGATCCATTACCCAGCCGCTCCTGTCATCGCTTTACCGAAGACATCAGCCTAGCCAGATCCGGGGCTTTGACAGCGCATGTGTGGCCCGCATCGCACCCCTGTCGAGTGCGTTCTTCGCCACACCGGAGCAGATACGACTCATCCGGATCCAACGCCGCCTCGCCGGATGCATCAGGCTCCGCCATCCGCCCACGCATGACTGCTCGTTCAGGCAGGCCGCGGAGCAGCGGTGGTCCGACGGATCACCAGCTGGGTGTCGACCGTGACGGACAGCGCCGTGCCTTCCTCGTGGCGCAAGATGCCCAAGAGCATCTGGGCAGCGAGAACGCCCTGTAGGCGAGCGTCCTGCTTGACGGTGGTCAGGTGCAGGAGGCTGGCGTGGGGATGGTCGTCGATGCCGATGATGGAGATGTCTTCGGGAATCCGCAGACCGGCGTCCCGGATGGTGCGCATGGCACCGAACGCGACCTCGTCGGAGTGGGCATAGACGGCGGTGGGGAGCTCGCACGATGAGAGCAGCTGGGCCATCGCCGCGGCGCCCTCCTCGCCACCCCAGTCGGTGGTGACCACGAACGTCGGGTCGGGCTCGATCCCCGCGTCGGCCAGGGCGAGATGGTAGGCGCGACTTCGCCCGGAGGGTTGGCGAGGCTGGTCGGGGTCAATCGCCTCGATCATCGCGATCCGCCGGTGGCCGAGCCCGAGCAGATGCCCCATCGCCTGGCTGCCGGCCTTGAGGTCGTCGATGCAGACGTGCGGGTAGACCTCGTGCTGGCCCCCGGCGGCGATGACCTGGACACCAAGCATCAGCTCGAGGCTCCGGCGCTCGGCCTCCTCGACCGGGAAACCCACGACGACAACGGCGTCGACCTTTCTCCGGGCGGGTAGCCGCTCGAAGAAGGACCTGCGGTCCTCCAGGTTGCCCACGTGGTAGAGCAGTACGTCGAACTGAGACTCGCGCAGCACTGACTCGATGCCTTCGAGGATCGCACCGAAGAACCAGCGCGAGAGATGCGGCGCCACGACCGCGACCCGGCCCGTGGACCCCTTCTTGAGCCTCGAGGCATCAGGGGAAACGACGTAGGCGTGCTTCTTCGCGACCTCCAGAACCTTCTGCCGTGTCGCGGGAGAGACATTGGGCATGCCGCTGAGCGCCCGTGACGCGGTCCCGAGGCCCACCCCGGCTATCCGAGCGATGTCGGCCAACGTCAGCTCGCGCGGCTGCTCAGAGTCCATGTCGAGCATGATACGCGATCGACTGGCAACGTTTCCAGGAGATCACCGTCACCACATTCATGCTCACACTTCCGGCCTTGACAAGATGACGTGACTGGGATCACAGTTATGACTGGAAACGATTCCAGCCCGGCAGACAGGAGCGGACATGAGGCCGATGCGAAGATTGAGGGCCCTGGGGGTGGCAGCTGCGATGGTCGCGGTGGCGTCGATGTCGGCGTGCGCCGGGCCAGGCGGCGAGGCGCCTGCGACGGATGCGAGTCCGACGAGCGTACGAACCGACGTCGGCGATCAGGAAGCGACGATCACGCTCTTCACCGGTGCCGGCCTCAAGGACTACCAGCAGGCCCTGGCAGACGCCTTCATGAAGAAGTATCCGGCCATCACGGTCGAGCTCCAGGTCGAGGCCGACAACAACTACAACACGGTGCTCCCCCGGTTGCTCGCCTCCGACAGCCCGCCGGACCTCGCCGTCGTGGGGGACCTGAACGGCGCGGTCCGCGACGGGCTCGTCACCAACCTGGATGCCTATGACGACGCGTACGGGTGGAGCCAGAAGGTGCCGGCCAGCGTTCTCGACGCCGGACGCGTCCGCGACGGCGAGACCGGCACCGGATCCCTCTACGTCGGTGGTGGCGCGGCGGGCCCGCTGACGGGGGTGTTCTACAACCGCGAGCTGGCCGAGAAGGTCGGGATGTCGGACATCCCGCAGACCCTCGATGAGTGGGAGGCGGTGATGGCGAAGGCCAAGGCGATGGGCATCACGCCGATCGTCGCTTCCAACGCCGACGGTCTCATCGGGCATCTGTACAACCTCCTGCTGGGCAACTACATGGGGGCGCAGTCAGTTCTGGACGTGGCGTGGCGCAAGCCCGGCGCCTCTCTCGACACCGCGGAGGCGACCGAGGCCACCGCCCGCCTGCAGAAGTGGGCCGACGCCGGCTACTTCAACGCAGACGCCAACGCGATCAACCAGGACGCGTCCTACGGCCGGTTCGCCGCGGGCAAGGGCTTGTTCATGGTCCAGGGAACCTGGATGACACAAGCGCTGCCGGCGTCCTTCGACGGCAAGTACGGCATCTTCCCGATCCCGCCCGTCGAGGCCGGCGGCCCGATCATCAGTATGACCGCCAACACGCTGGCTTTCTCCATCGCCTCACGCTCGGACAACAAGGATGCGTCTGCTCTGTTCCTGGACTTCCTCACCACCCCTGAGGCCGCCGCGGTCGCGACCGACAACGGGTACGCGGCAGCAGACGCGACCGACCAGACCCCGCTGAGCCTGGAGTCCGACGTCGAGAGCCAGATCCGAGCCGGATACGCCGCCGTGACCGCGTCCGAGGGGTTCTTCACCTGGATCCAGAACTCCGTACCTGCGGTGAACACCGAGCTGTCGGCACAGCTACAGCTGCTCGTCAGCGGCAAGGCCGACCCCGAGGACGTGGTCGAGCACCTTCAGAAGTCCTACGAGCGAGGCCTGCAGGACCGATGATGACCGACGTCAGCGCACCCGCCCCGACCACACCGCCAGTGAGGATCACCGAGCCGGGACGACGGGCCCGCCCGCGCCCGCGGAGTCGTTCGACGGCGAAGCGCTGGAGCGGCTGGCTCTTCGCGCTCCCCGCCCTGGCCTTCTACGGGTTCTTCAACCTGAGCCCGATCCTCCGGTCGGTCTGGTTCTCCCTCTACGACTGGAACGGCATCGGTCCGTCCACCTGGGTCGGGCTGGAGAACTACCGTGCCATCGTCACCGACCCCGATCTGCTGGAACCGTTGCTCCATGCGCTCGTCCTGATCCTGTTCTTCACCGCCCTCCCCGTCTGCTTCGGCCTGGTGGCGGCAGCGACGATGCAGTCGATCCAGGGCCGGTTCACCGGGGCATTGGCGCGCACCGTGCTGTTCCTCCCCCAGATCATCCCCGGGGCCGCAGCGGGCGTGGCCTGGACATGGATGTACGCCGACAACGGTGTCGTCAACCAGGTTCTGCGCCTGATCGGCCTCGGCGGGTTCACTCGCGCCTGGCTGGGCGACTTCGACTGGGCGCTGGTGGCGGTCGGGTTCATCGGCACCTGGCTGTCGACCGGGTTCTGCACCCTGCTGCTGATGTCGGGTGTGGGCAAGATCGGAGCCCACCTGTACGAGGCGGCGCGGCTGGACGGAGCCGGAGCGGTCGCACGCTTCCGCCACATCACCGTCCCCGGCCTCAAGCAGGAGATCGGGGTGTGCACGACGGTCACGATCATCAGTGCACTTGCCAGCTTCGACGTGGTCTACCTGGCAACCCAAGGCGGCCCCGGCGGCGCCACCATGGTCCCGGGCGTCAAGGTCTACGAGCTCGCCTTCAACGAGAGCCGGCTCGGTGATGCCTCCGCCCTCGCCGTGGTCCTGGCGCTGCTCATCGTCGCCATCGTCCTACCGCTCCAACGTCTCTTCCGAGAGGACTGACCCGTGGCCGTCGTAACACCGTCCGTACTTCGCGCACCCACGCTCCGCCACCGGGGCCCCGGCATCGCCCTGATCCTCATCGCGGGCTTGTACTCCATCGTTCCGCTCGTCAGCATGCTCTCGGCGGCGCTGGCGCCGCAGGGGACGATCCCCAACGGCCTGTCCTGGCCGTCCGACCCGCAGTGGCACAACTTCGTCGACGCCTGGACCGTCGCCAACGTCACCACGCTGCTGAAGTCGAGCACTCTCATCGTGCTCGGCGTGGTGCCGCTCTCCGTGCTCATCGCGACCATGGCGGCGTACGCCATCACCGTGCTCAGGATCCCACTGGGCCGAGCGTTCTACCTCCTCCTTCTGCTCACGCTCACGCTCCCCTACGAGATCGTGATCGTGCCGCTCTACCAGCAGGTCAACCAGCTCGGTCTGCTCGACAGCCAACTCGGTCTCATCCTGCCGCTGATCGGCCTGAACATGCCGTTCGCCGTGTTCTGGATGCGAGCTCACTTCGTGAACTCCCCGGCAGAGCTGACCGAGGCCGCCTCGCTCGACGGCGCCGGACCGTGGAAAGCCCTGCGACACGTCCATCTGCCTCTGGCCACGCCGGCCGTGACCTCGCTGGTGCTGCTGATGTTCCTGTCGACCTGGAACACCTTCCTGCTCGCCCTGGTCCTGGTCAACGACCCCAACAAGCGCACGATGGCCGGCGCCCTGCAGGCGTTCCAGTCCAAGTACAGCACCGACATCGTGCTGCTCAACGCGGGCGCGCTGCTCCTCATGGCGCCCACGATCATCGTGTTCCTGCTGCTCCAGGGCCAGTTCACCAAGGCCCTCCTCCAGGGAGCCACCAAGGGATGACCAGCCTCCAACTCAACCACACAAGGACTATTGCCATGAACTCCGACTGGTGGACCGATGCCGCCGTGTACCAGATCTATCCCCGCAGCTTCGCCGACTCCGGCGACGACGGCCTGGGCGATCTCCGCGGTGTCACCTCCCGCGTCCCCTACCTGACCCTCCTCGGCATCGACGCGGTCTGGCTGAGCCCGTTCTACCCCTCGGCTCTGGCCGACGGCGGCTACGACGTCGACGACTACCGCGACGTGGACCCCCGGCTGGGCACCCTGGACGACTTCGACGAGATGGTGACCGCGCTCCACCGCGCCGGGATCAGGGTGATCATCGACATCGTCCCCAACCACACCTCCAACCGGCACGCCTGGTTCACCGAGGCCCTGGCCTCCCCCAAGGGCTCGCCGGCTCGTGACCGGTACGTCTTCCGTGACGGCACCGGCCCGGACGGGGCCAACCCACCGTCGGACTGGGAGTCCATCTTCGGCGGGCCCACCTGGACCCAGGTTCCGGACGGCCAGTGGTACCTGCACATGTTCGCGCCCGAGCAGCCCGACCTGAACTGGGACAACCCGGAGGTGCGTACCGACTTCCTCGCCACGCTGCGCTTCTGGGCCGACCGTGGCGTCGACGGGTTCCGTATCGATGTTGCTCACGGACTCGCCAAGGACCTCACCGAGCCGTTCACGCCCACGGCGAAGCTCCCCGACCTGGCCGACGCCGACGGTGCCCACCCGCTGTGGGACCGCGACGAGGTGCAGGACATCTACATCGAGTGGCGGCGAGTCCTCGACGACTACGACCCGCCGCGAATGGCCGTGGCGGAGGCCTGTGTCGCGCCTTCGCGCCGGCACCGGTACGTACGTTCCGACAGGCTCCACCAGGCGTTCAACTTCGACCTCCTCGAGGCCGCCTGGGACGCCGAGGAGTTCCGCACCCGCATCAACCGGCAGGTCATCGAGAACGCCGAGGCCTCCACCACCTGGGTGCTGTCCAACCACGACGTCGTACGCCATGCAACCCGTTACGGGCTGCCGGGCGCCGAGGAAAGTCCGCGGAAGGCGGCTGCCGCCTGGCTGCTCAGCGACGGCACCGTGCCACCGCTCGACCGCGACCTCGGGCTTCGACGCGCGAGGGCCGCGACCCTGCTCACGCTGGCGCTGCCCGGTTCGGTCTACCTGTACCAGGGCGAAGAGCTCGGCCTGCACGAGGTCGGAGACCTCCCCGCAGAGGTCATCGACGATCCCGAGTTTCGCCGGTCCGGGGGCACACGGAAGGGCCGCGACGGCTGCCGGGTTCCGATCCCGTGGACCAGTGCCGGGCCGTCGTTCGGTTTCTCGCGCGGGACTCCGCATCTCCCACAGCCCCAGTGGTTCGCCGAGTCTTCCGTCTCCGTCGAGGAGGCCGACCCCCACTCCACCCTCGAGATGTACCGACGTGCGCTCGCGCTCCGGTCGAAGCTGCGAGCTCGCGGCTTCGCCTGGCACAGCGAGCCCCGACCTCAGGTGCTCCACTTCATTCGACCCGAGGGCTGGCACTGCATCACCAACTTCGGACCACAGCCGGTGCCCCTGCCCGAAGGGACGATCCTCTTCGCCAGCACGCCGATCGATGGCCACCAGCTGCCACCGAACACGACCGTGTGGTTCCTCAGCAGCGAGACGCCGACCTGAGCGTTGGCCACGGATGGGGGAAGTGTCGGGGTTCCGGCGTGGTTGAGTCTGCTGTGAGACTCTCCATGCTGGACCGCTCCCGTACGCGGGTGGGTCATCCCGAGGCAGCTGCGCTGACCCACACGATCGAGCGGGCAGTGGCGGCCGAGCAGCTCGGCTACCACCGGTTCTGGGTCGCCGAGCACCACGCGGTGCCGGGGATCGCGTCCGGGTCGCCGCCGGTGCTGCTCGGCGCGCTCGGCGCGCACACCTCCACGATCCGGCTCGGCTCGGGCGGCGTCATGCTGCCCCACCACCAGCCGCTGGTCGTGGCCGAGCAGTTCCTCATGCTCGACGCGCTCTATCCCGGCCGGATCGACCTGGGCCTGGGACGTACGTTGGGCTTCACCGCACCCGTACGCCGCGCGCTGCGGCAGGATCTCGACGACCCGGACACGTTCGCCGAGGACATCGGGGAGCTGCGCGACTATCTCGACCACACCGCCGCGGTCACCGCGCGCCCGGCGGCCGCCCACCGGATCCCGATGTTCGTGCTGGCGACCGGGCGCGGAGTCGCCCTCGCGGCAGAGCTCGGGCTGCCGGTCGTCGTGGGCGGTCCGGTGCTGGACAGCCCGCGGCTGGACGAGCTGCTGAGGGCGTACCGGAAAGACTTCCGGCCCTCCTCGCGAGCGACCGAGCCTTCGGTGACGATCTCGGTCGACGTGCTCGTCGCCGACACCGACGCCGAGGCGGCGGAGCTCGCGCTACCGGAGGCGTGGGCGATGGCCCGGTCGCGGCAGACCGGCGAGTTCGGTCCGCTCGAGCCGGTCGCCGCGATCCGGTCACAGACATGGACCAACCAGGTCCGCGAGCGGGTCGAGGCGCATCTCGCGCGGACCACCGCCGGCTCCCCGGACACGGTTCGCAGGCGGATCGACCGACTGGCCGAGACCACCGGCGCCGACGAGCTCCTCGCGTTCACCTCGACCTACGACCGCGACGCCCAGCTCGCCTCCGACGCCGCGCTCGCCCAGATCATGACAACGGAGATCATGACCGCCCGGGTGTAGGCACTCACCCCAGCTTGTCGAGCATCCGGACCGCGGTGTCCTCGTCGGTGATCAGGGTGTCGAACCAGCCGGCCCGCGCGCCCGCGATGATGCTGGGCACCTTCGTCGGACCGACCGCCATCGCGATGGTGTGCGGGATCGCCCTGAGCACCTCGTAGGTCGTGGCGATGAGGAACTCCTCGGGATAGGGCAACGGCCGCCCCTCCTCGTCGAAGAACCTGGTGCAGATGTCGCCGGCCGCCTCCCGTAGCCAGGGCGCGTCGCGCGGCACGTAGCCGGGCAGCGACTCACGGGTCAGCGGCGGCGCGCCGATGCCGAGCACGGCCACCCGCGCCTGGCTCCACAGGTCGAGTACGCGACGCGTGCTCGGATCCTGGAGCAGCAGCCGGTGCAGGTCGGCGCCCGGCTGGGCCGGGGCATAGAGGAAGACCGGACGGCCGTCGAGCTGCTCGGCGAACATCCGGGTGATCTCGTTGGTCTGGTACCAGGCCTCGGGCTCGTCCTGTCCACCGACGGTCGGCGTCACCACGACCCCCGGGAAGGACGGCAGCGCCTCCTGGCTCACCTCCCACACGGTGCGACCGGAGGAGACCAGCAGCACGTCGCCGGCCTTCAGTCCGATCTCGGTCAGCGCCTCGCCGAGCCGGGCGGCGAGCGCCGCTCCGGTGAGCGAGCGGTGGAATCCGCGAGCGACGAACACCCTGGCGAGGCCGAGGGCCTCGCAGAGCCGCTCCTCCATCTCGGAGGCACGCCGGGTCGCCGGGTCGATGACCTCGATGCGGACGATGCCCGTGCGACGTGCCTCGGAGAGCACCCGGCTGACGGTCGCGCGGCTGATGCCGAGCTGCTGGGCAACCTGGGCCTGGGTCGCCTCCTTGAGGTAGTAGAGCGTCGCCGCCGCGTGCATGACCTCGGGGGTGAAGCGTGTGCTGCCCGCCCCTGCGGCCTCCAGGATCGGCTGGTGGCCGTGCGCTCCGCCTGTGTTCTCCACGGCACCACTCTTCCACAGCCGCGCCCACGGATTCGACCATTCGTGAAAATCTGTTCTGGACATTTGTTCGCGACCTGTGGGACGGTGGACGAGTTCGAGTGATCAAGATCACTAACTGGAGGTCCCCATGACGCAGGCAACTTCAGAGCTCGACCGGCGCACGATGCAGGCAGTCGTCTGCCACGGGCCCGAGGACTACCGCTTCGAGGAGGTCCCGATCCCTGTCCCAGGACCCGGCGAGGCGCTGATCCGGGTCGAGGCCGTCGGCATCTGCGCGAGCGACTTGAAGTGCTACCACGGCGCCGCGAAGTTCTGGGGTGACGAGAACCGGCCCGCCTGGGCCGAGACCGACGTCATCCCCGGACACGAGTTCACCGGCGAGGTCGTCGCCCTCGACGAGGAGGCCCGCAGGCGGTGGGGAGTCGAGGTCGGCGACCGGGTCGTCGCCGAGCAGATCGTGCCGTGCGGGGAGTGTCGCTACTGCCGGCGCGGGGAGTACTGGATGTGCGGGCCGCACGACATGTTCGGCTTCAAGCGCAGCACCCCGGGCGCGATGGCCGAGTACATGGTCTTCTCCCCCGCCTCCCTGGTGCACCGGATCAGCAAGGACCTGCCTCCCGCGCATGCGGCGTTCGCCGAGCCGCTGTCCTGCTCCCTGCACGCCGTCGAGCGGGCCCGGATCAGCTTCGACGACGTCGTGGTGGTCGCCGGCTGCGGGCCGATCGGCCTCGGCATGATCGCCGGCGCCGCGGCCAAGTCGCCCGCACGCGTGGTCGCCCTCGACATGGCGCCCGAGAAGCTGGACCTGGCCATCAAGTGCGGCGCGACCGACATCGTCAACATCGCCGAGCAGGACCCGGTCGAATTCGTCCGCTCGATCACCGACGGCTACGGCGCCGACGTCTACCTCGAGGGCACCGGACACCCCTCCGCGGTGCTCCAGGGGCTCAACGTGCTGCGCAAGCTCGGCACCTACGTGGAGTACGGCGTCTTCGGCTCCGAGGTCACCGTCGACTGGAGCATCATCAGCGACGACAAGGAGCTCGACGTACGTGGCGCCCACCTCGGCCCGCACTGCTGGCCGGCCGCGATCCGGATGCTCGAGTCGGGTGCGCTCCCGCTGGACGAGATCTGCACCCACCAGCTGCCCCTGGCCCGGTTCCAGGACGGCCTCGACCTGGTGGCACGCGGCACCGAGTCGATCAAGGTCTCGCTGATCCCGTGACCGCCGCGGCCCCGTTCCGGCTCGGCACGAGCTGGAAGATGACGAAGACCCTGGGCGAGGCCGGGGCGTACGCCGACGCCCTGCGCTCGGCGGTCGAGGCAGGGAGCGTGCCGCCCGAGGTCCGGCTGTTCGTCCTGCCCGCCGCCACCGCCCTGGCCGCGGTCCGCGATCGGCTGGCCGGCACCGGGGTCGCCCTCGGCGCACAGAACGCTCACCCGGGGCCGGAGGGCGCCGTCACCGGCGAGGTGTCGATGAGCATGGTGCGCGACGCCGGCGCGAGCATCGTCGAGATCGGCCATGCCGAGCGCCGCACCCTGCTCGGCGAGACCGACGACATGGTCGCCGACAAGGTCGTGGCGGCGGTCTCCGCCGGGCTGACGCCCCTCGTGTGCGTCGGCGAGACCACCGCCGAGCGCGCCCGGGGCGGGACCGAGGACGTCCTGGCCCGCCAGGTGCGCAGCGCACTGAGCCGGCTCGGGAGCTCCCGGCCGGATGAGCTGCTGGTGGCGTACGAGCCTCATTGGGCGATCGGCTCCGGCGGCCGTGCCGCCACACCGGACGAGGTCGCCGACGGGCTCGCCACCGTGCGTCAGGCGCTGGCGGAGGAGATGGCCGGTACGCCCTCCGCCGTCCTCTACGGCGGCAGCGTCCACCCGGGCAACGTCGCCGACCTGGTCACGGGGCTCGACGTGGACGGCCTCTTCGTCGGTCGCGCCGCCTGGACCGCGTCCGGCCTCCTCGACCTCGCCCGCCGTTGCGCCGAAGCGCTCGGTGAACGCAGAACCCCCGACCTCGTGTCCGCGATCGTTCGAAAGGACCCAAGATGACACGACACCACCGCCTCACCCCCTTCCGCATCGGCGGAGCGGTGGCCCTCGCCGCGCTCCTCGTCGCGATGACGCTCAGCACCCGCTTCGTCACCCCCGACGAGCTGGCCTCGATCGGCCCGGAGAAGTTCGACCCTGCCCAGACCGCCGAGGACCTCTTCGCCAAGGCGAACGAGACCGTCCCCGATGCGGCGACACCGCTTCCCGATCTCCTCACCGGACTCCAGAAGGATGTCGCCGAGACCGCCGACGACCTGAAGGCGTCCCGGCCCAACGACACCACCTACCTCTTCCCCGTACGCGGCACCGCGACCGTCGTCGCGACGCAGCAGCAGGCGGTCGACATCACGGTGGACGGCGTCCCGGAGACGACCCCGCTCAGCCTCGCGTCCGGACCGTCCGTCAACGGCGCGGTCCTGCGCGACGCCCTCGGCTTCTCGTTCGGGGACGCCTCCAACCAGACCACCTACCAGCAGGTCGGCGACGAGCTGAAGGCGCTCGTCAGCGACCAGGTCGCCCAGGGCACGGGCGGGAAGCTCGCGCCGGGCACCACGCTCGACTTCACCGGCATCGTCAGCGTCACCGACACCGGCATGCCGCAGCCCGCGGCCAAGCCCGTGCAGATCCAGCCGCTGACCGTGGAGGTCGTCCGATGAGCGCGCCGGCCGCAGAAGCCGCTCCTTCCGGGACCACCGCCGAGATCGGTCAGGTGGTGCTGCGCGCCGTCGGGATCTCCAAGACGTACGGCGTCACCAAGGCGCTCAAGGGTGTCGACTTCGAGGTCCGCGCCGGCCAGGTCACCGTGCTCTTCGGGGAGAACGGTGCCGGGAAGTCGACGCTGATGAAGATCCTCTCGGGCGTCGAGCAGCCCACCGGCGGACAGCTGGTCCTGCACGAGGAGCCCGTCACCCTGGAGAACACCGTCGACGCGGTGGGGCGAGGCATCTCGATCATCCACCAGGAGACGAACCTGTGCCCGAACCTCAACGTGCGCGACAACATCTTCCTCGGCCGCGAGCTGCACACCCGGATGGGTGGGATCGACTACGCCCGCGAGGCCGAGATCGCTTCGCGGCTGATGCGTCAGCTCGAGGAGGAGATCGCGCCCCAGACGCTGGTCGCGGATCTCCGGATGGGCCAGCAGCAGATCGTCGAGATCGCGCGGGCGCTGGCGGCCGAGGCCCGAATCCTGATCATGGACGAGCCGACCTCCGCCCTCAGCGCGAGCGAGGTCGAGGTGCTGTTCCGGGTCATTCGGGAGCTCACCGCGAACGGCGTCGCGATCGTCTACATCTCCCACCACCTCGAGGAGGCGATCAGCATCGCCGACCACGCGGTGGTGCTGCGCGACGGCGAGCTGGTGGCGCACGAGCCGGCCAGCGAGATCGACCTGCCCTGGGTGGTGCACCGGATGACCGGCCGGCAGGCGGAGTACGACTTCCGTGAGGAGCCTCGTGACTTCGGTGACGTCGCGCTCTCCGTCCGCGACCTCACCGTCGCAGACCTCGCCACCGGACGGATCGTGGTCGACGACGTCTCCATCGACGTACGCGCCGGCGAGATCGTGTGCCTCTACGGGCTGATGGGCGCCGGCCGGACCGAGCTGATGGAGACGCTTGCCGGTCGCGATCCGATGACCGCCGGCGAGGTGCTGCTGAACGGCGAGGACATCGCCGGGCTCAGCGTCAGCGAACGCATCTCCCGTGGCCTCGGGCTCGTCCCCGAGGACCGGCAGCGCGACGGCGTCGTCCAGCTGCTCAGCGTCGGCAGCAACCTCTCGCTCGCAGGTCTGCGAACCGTGGTCCAGCGAGGCCTGATCTCCCGGACCGCGGAGTCCGGGCGCATCCGGCGCGGGATGGACGAGGTCACCGTCAAGGCCGCGGGGCCGGGCACCCCGATCACCTCCCTGTCCGGCGGAAACCAGCAGAAGGTCGTCATCGGCAAGCTGCTGATGACCGATCCGACCGTGCTGCTCCTCGACGAGCCCACCCGCGGCATCGACGTCGGGGCCAAGGGCGAGATCTTCGCCCTGCTCTTCAAGGAGGCCCGGAAGGGCCTCGGGGTCCTCTACGTCACCTCCGAGATCGGCGAGGCGATGACCGCATCCCATCGCATCGTCGTGATGAACAAGGGCCGCATCGTGCGCGAGTTCGACCCGCGTACGAGCAGCCGGGCCGAGGTCATGGCCGCGTCCGGCGAGTCAGCCGGCCAGGCACCCAGCACCACGACCACCGACGAAGCCATCGGAGGCAAGCAATGACCGCAACCAACGCATCGGCCGAGGCGACACCACGCCCGCAGAGCCCCGCCGGGGGCCTCACCTCCCGGCTCCGCTCGATCACGCTCAGCAACGCGCTGGTGGAGGGCCGGGCCCTGCTCGCCCTGATCCTCATCATCGCCGTGTTCGCGCTGCTCAGCGACAACTACCTCGACCCCGGAAACCTGGTGACCATCACCAAGCAGGTCGCCTTCAACGCGATCCTGGCGCTCGGCATGCTCATGGTCATCCTCAACGGCGGGATCGACCTCTCGGTCGGCTCGACCGTGGGGCTGACCGGCGCCGTGGCGGGCAACCTCTTCCGCGGCCTCGACCTCCCGCTGACCCAGGCGATCATGTTCCCGCAGGTCTGGGTGATCGTGGTCGTCTCCGTCGGGGTCGGGGCCCTGGTCGGCTACGCCAACGGACTGCTGATCTCACGGCTCCGGCTCGCCCCGTTCATCGTCACGCTGGGCATGCTCTACGTGGGTCGCGGCCTGACCGAGGTGCTGCTCGACGGACAGAACATCACCAACGAGCTCCGCGGTCAGGAGGGGCTGGGCAACACCGGTTTCTTCGAGGTCTTCGCCAGCCGCCCCCTCGGGCTGCCGATCTCCGCCTGGGTGATGATCGTGCTCGCGATCCTGGCCTCGATCCTGCTGGTCCGCTCGCCGTTCGGCCGCTGGCTCTACGCCAGCGGCAGCAACGAGCGGGCCGCGGAGCTCTCCGGCGTGCCGGTGACCCGGGTCAAGACGCGGATCTACGTGATCGCGGGCACCTGTGCCGGCATCGTCGGTCTGCTCCAGATCGCCAACATCAGCTCCGCGACCGCCGACCTGGGCCAGTTCTACGAGCTCAACGCGATCGCCGCGGTCGTCATCGGCGGCGCGGCTCTCTCGGGAGGTCGCGGCACGGTCAAGGGCACCATCATCGGCGCCTTCGTGATCGGGTTCCTCGCCAACGGCCTGGTCATCGTCGGCGTCTCGCCGTTCTGGCAGCAGGTCATCACCGGTGCGGTGATCATCCTCGCCGTCGCCGTCGACCGGATCCAGCAGATCGCCCAGAACCGCGGGGCAGCGCGGCGGGCCGCGGCCGAGGTCCGCTCCGCCGCGAGCACGCGCGCATGAGCACCACAGCCAACCGTTCCCACCCCCAGGACGCGGCAGGTCCGCGACCGATCGAGAGGACACACACCATGAAGAGAATTCTCGCCGGCATCGCCGCCACCGGGCTCGCCCTGAGCATGGCCGCGTGCGGTGCGGAGGCCACCGACGACGCAGGCGGCAAGGGCGGCGGCACCATCGCCATCATCACCGTCGACCCCTCCAACCCCTACTGGAAGGCCGAGGTCGACACCGCGAAGAAGGCCGCCACCGACCTGGGCTACGACTCCTACACCGCCGCCCACAACAACGACCCGGACGAGCAGAACACCCTGATCGAGACCGCCGTCAACGACAAGGTCGACGGCATCCTGCTCGACCCCGCCGGGGCGGACGAGTCGATCGCCGCGGTGCAGAAGGTCGTCGACGCCGACATCCCGATCGTGCTGATCAACGCCGAGATCTCCCAGACCGGGCTCGCGGCCTCCCAGATCGTCTCCAACAACGCCCAGGGGGCCACCGTCGGCGCCGAGGCCTGGGCCGCGTCGATGAACTACAAGGGGACGTACGTCGAGCTGTTCGGCAACCCCAGCGACAACAACGCCCAGGTCCGCTCCGACGGCTACAAGCAGGTCCTGAGCCAGTACCCGGACCTGAAGAAGGTCGGCCAGGAGATCGCGAACTGGGACCGCCAGGAGGGCCAGGAGAAGATGGAGGCCCTGCTCGCGAAGAACCCCGACATCACGGGGGTCATCTCGGGCAACGACGAGATGGCGCTCGGCGCGGTCAACGCCCTCAAGGCCAAGGGCAAGCTCGACCAGGTCAAGGTCCTCGGCTTCGACGGCAGCCAGGACGCCGTCGACGCGGTGAGGTCCGGCGAGCTGGTGGCCACGGTGGTCCAGCCGATCGTCGAGGGCACCAACCGCGCGATCGAGCAGCTCGACAGCGTCATCCGGACCGGCGAGACCGGCGTCTCGGAGGAGAAGCAGGCTCTGGACTGCGTCCTCATCACCAAGGACAACGTCGACTCGGTCGAGAACTTCGTCATCAGCGAGTGACCCGATGACCCACATCTACAACGATCCCGACACCTTCAAGAGCGACGTCCTCACCGGCTTCGCCGCCGCCCACCCCCGCTACGTCGAACGCGTCCCCGACGCCTCCGGGTTCATCCGCGCGGGCGGTCCCCTGGCCGGCAAGGTCTCGCTCGTCATCGGGGGCGGGTCGGGCCACTACCCCTCCTACAACGGGGTCGTCGGCCCCGGCTTCGCCGACGGCGCCGTGCTCGGCGACATCTTCGCCTCGCCGTCCGCCGAGCAGGTCTACCGCATCGCCCGCGCCGCGCACGGCGGCGCGGGGGTGGTGCTGGCCTTCGGCAACTACGCCGGTGACCGGCTCAACTTCGGCGCGGCGGCCGACCGGCTGCGGGCAGAAGGGGTGGACGTACGCGTCGTGTGGGTGACCGACGACGTGGCCTCCGCCCCACCCGGCGCCGAGGGCGACCGCCGCGGCATCGCCGGGACCTTCACCGTCTACAAGGTGGCAGGCGCCGCGGCCGAGGAGGGCCGGGACCTGGACCAGGTCGAGCGGCTCATGCGGCACGCCAACGCGGCGACGTACTCCTTCGGGGTGGCGTTCGACGGCTGCACGCTGCCGGGGGCGAGCGACGCGCTGTTCCACGTGCAGGACGGCCAGGTCGACTTCGGGCTCGGGATCCACGGGGAGCCGGGCATCAGCACCACCGACTGGATCCCCGCCGCGCGGCTGGCCGACCAGCTGGTCGACCGGGTGCTCGCCGAGCGGCCCGACTCGGCCGACGGGCGGGCCGCGGTCCTTCTCAACGGCCTCGGGGCGACGAAGTACGAGGAGCTCTACGTGCTCTGGAGCGAGGTCGAGCCCCGGTTGCGGGCCGCGGGGGTCGACCTGGTCGACCCGGAGGTCGGCGAGCTTGTCACCAGCCTCGACATGGCGGGCTGCTCGCTGACCGTGACCTGGCTCGACGACGAGCTCGCCCCGCTGTGGCAGGCGCCGGCCGACACCCCGGCCTACCGGCGGGGCCAGGCCGTGGCCGGCGGACGGTTCACCGAGCGTGCGGCCTCGGCCGGTGCCATCGCGGTGGACACCCAGGAGACGGCGAGCCCGGCTTCCCGCCGGCACGCGGCCGTTGCGCAAAGCCTCCTCGCCACCCTCGCGGCGACGGTCGAGGCGCACAAGGACCGGCTCGGTGAGATCGACGCGGTCGCCGGCGACGGCGACCACGGCATCGGCATGAGCCGCGGCTCCAGAGCGGCCGTCGAGGCGGCGGAGGTGGCCGTCGCCGGGGGCGGCGGTGTCCATTCGGTGCTCAGCGCGGCGGGCGCCGCGTTCGGCGACCGCGCCGGCGGCACGAGCGGGATCCTGTGGGGCCTGCTCCTCGACACCGTCGGCGAGAGCCTCGGCAACCAGGAGCCGGTCACCCTCGACCGGCTCGCCGCCGCGGTGCGGGCGGGCGCGACCAAGGTGCAGTCCTTCGGTCGTGCCGAGCTCGGGGACAAGACGATGCTCGACGCGCTCTGCCCCTTCGCCGACGCCCTCGAGCGCGGCGCCGGGGCCTCCCTCCCGCTCGCCCAGGCGTGGCGCGCCGCCGCCGAGACCTGCACCGCGGCCGCCGACGCGACCGCGCCCATGGTGCCGAAGGTCGGACGGGCCCGACCCCTCGCCGAACGCAGCATCGGCACGCCTGACGCCGGTGCCGTCTCGCTGGCCCTGATCGTCACCGCGATCGGGGAGCAGCTCGACCAGACCCGCCAGATTCTCGAGGAGTCCTCATGAACGAGCCAGCCACCGAGCCAGCCACCGAAGGACTGCGGATCGCCGTCGGCTGCGACGACGCCGGTCTGACCTATCGCGACATCCTGAAGTCCGACCTGGAGGCCGACCCCCGCGTCGCGGAGGTGATCGACGTCGGCATCACGACCGGCGAGCACACGGCGTACCCGCACGTCGCGGCCGCGGCGGCTCAGCTGGTCGCCGACGGACGGGTCGACCGGGCGCTGCTCGTGTGCGGCACCGGGCTCGGCGTCGCCATCAGCGCCAACAAGGTGCCCGGCGTACGCGCCGTCACGGCGCACGACAGCTTCTCGGTCGAGCGGGCGGTGCTCAGCAACCACGCCCAGGTCCTGTGCATGGGCCAGCGCGTCGTCGGGATCGAGCTCGCCCGCCGCCTCGCCAAGGAGTGGCTGGGTTACGAGTTCGACCCCGAGTCGGCCTCGGCGGCGAAGGTCGCGGCCATCGGCCAGTATGAGCAAGGCGCCGCCGAGCAGGGCGCCGCCGACCAGGAACAACCCTCGAGCTGCTGAGTGCCCGACGGCCACTAGGATCGACCGATCACGCCGTCGAGGCTGTCGGACACCGCTGTCCGGCGCGACTGGGAGGGTAAATGGCTGCCTTGGTCGTGGGGGTCGATGTCGGCACCGGAAGCAGCAAGGGCGTGCTGGCCACCGCCGAGGGCGTCGTGATCGCCAAGACGATGCGACGCCATCAGATGTCGCTGCCCCACGCCGGCCACGCCGAGATGGACGCGGAGACCATCTGGTGGGGTGAGGTGGTCTCGATCTGCCGGGAGCTGGCGCTGCACGCCCGTGGCCACACGATCGCCGGGCTCTGCGTCAGCGGGATCGGCCCGTGCGTCCTGGTCACCGACGACGACCTCACCCCGCTCCGGCCGGGCATCCTCTACGGCATCGACAGCCGGGCCTCGGCCGAGATCGAGGAGCTCACCGAGCGGTTCGGCGCGGACGCCGTCCTCGACCGGGCCGGCAGCGAGCTCAGCTCCCAGGCGGTCGGCCCCAAGCTGCTCTGGATCCGGCGTCACGAGCCCGAGGTGTGGGCGCGGACCCGCCGCTGGTTCGGCTCGAGCTCGTACGTCGTCGCCCGGCTCACCGGCGAATACATCCTCGATCACCACACCGCCAGCCAGTGCGCCCCGCTCTACGACATCGCGGCCGAGAAATGGGCCGGCGACTGGGTGGAGGAGATCCTCGGCGACCTGGCGATGCCCCGGCTCGCATGGTCCGGCGAGGTGGTCGGCACGTTGCACGCCGACGCGTCCGCGGCGACCGGGCTGCCCGTCGGCACGCCGGTCATGGCCGGCTCCGTCGATGCCTGGGCCGAGGCGTTCAGCTGTGGTGTCCGGCAGCCGGGAGACCTGATGCTGATGTACGGCTCGACGATGTTCTTCGTGCAGGTCGGCCGCGACCTGAAGGCGTGTCCTCCGCTGTGGACCGCCCAGAGCGTGCAACCGGACGTGATGACGCTCGCGGGCGGGATGGCGACCTCCGGGAGCCTGCTCTCCTGGGTCCAGGAGCTCACCGGGAAGGTCGACATCGCCACGCTCGTGCAGGAGGCGGAGCTCACCCCGCCCGGCGCGGAGGGGCTCGTCGTGCTGCCCTACTTCGCCGGTGAGCGCACCCCGCTCTTCGACCCGCACGCCCGGGGCGTCGTCGCCGGGCTCTCCCTGCGTCACGGGCGCGGACACCTCTATCGAGCCGTCTACGAGGGGATCGCCTACGGCGTACGCCAGATCCTCGAGCTCCTCGAGGTCGCCGGTGGCCCCGCGTCCCGGGTGGTCACCGTCGGGGGCGGCACCAGGAGCGGACCCTGGAGCCAGATCGTCAGCGACGTCACCGGGATCCGCCAGCTGGTGCCCGAGCAGACCATCGGGGCGTCCTACGGAGATGCGCTCCTGGCGGCCATCGGCTCCGGCCTGGTTGCGCCGGACACCGACTGGACCCGGATCGTCGGCGAGGTCGTGCCCAACCCCGCGAACCGGGCGGTCTACGACGAGCTCTACGCCACCTTCACCCAGCTCTATCCCGCCACCCGTGACCAGGTGCACCGCCTCGCCCTCATGCAGGAGGCCTCGACTCGGGTCCGGATGTAGCCTTCGCGGTCAGGCTGTGGGCCGCCTCCAGGAGGAGGCGGCCCAGCTCGGCCTGGCGCGGTGGGGCGAGGCGGGCCTCGATCCCGGTGATGCTCAAGGCTCCGTAGGGCTGGCCGTGGGCGTCGAAGACCGCGGCGCCCAGACCCCAGCTGCCGACGACGATCAGACCCGGGTTGACCGCGAAGCCGAGCTCGCGGGTCGCGGCGATGCGCTTCCGCAGAGCGGACGCCGAATGCTCCTCGCCGTAGACGGGAACGAGGTCGGTGCGAGCCAGGTAGGCCTCGCGCCGCGACTCGGGCATGAGCGCCAGGATCGCCAGGCCCGCCGAGGCGACCCCGAGCGGGAACCGGATGCCCTCGTGGAGCACGTGGGAGCGGATCGGGAAGCTGCCGTCCTCGCGCAGGACGCAGACGGTCTCGTCGCCGCGCCGGATCGAGAAGAAGGCGCTCTCCCCCGTCTCCCGGGCGAGGCGCAGCACCGCCGCCCGGGCCGCCGGGGTGATGTCGTGGCGGGTGGTCGCGGCCGCGCCGAGCAGGAAGCACTCCGGCCCCAGATGCCACGCGCCGGTGCTGTTGTCACGCTCCACCAGCCCCTCCTCCTGGAGGGCGCTGAGCAGCCGGTGGGTGGTCGGGCGCGGGATGGCGGCGGTCGTCGCGAGCAGGGTGGTCGTGGCACCTTCCGGCTCGCGCGCGGCGAGCAGCCGCAGCAGGTGTGCGCTGCGGCGGATCACGCTGGGCTGGGTCGTGTCCGGACCGGGTTCCATGGGACGTACGATAGGCGACGTCCACTGAGTGAACGCATTCGCGGCAGCGGGGTCGGTCAACGAAAGATCGAGTGTGAACTCACGATCATCTATTGACCGGGCGGCGCGCCCGCCCTTGACTGATCATCATGGACAAGGTCATCTCCTCAGCCGCCGAGGCGGTCGCGGACATCCCGAACGGAGCGACCCTCACGGTCGGTGGGTTCGGGTTGTGCGGCATCCCCTCGGTGCTCATCAACGCAATCCTCGAGGCCGGTGTGACCGACCTCGAGGTGGTCTCCAACAACGCCGGTGTCGACGACTGGGGCCTGGGCCTGCTGCTCGGCGCAGGCCGCCTGCGCCGCGTGGTCGCCTCGTACGTGGGAGAGAACAAGGAGTTCGCGCGGCAGTACCTCTCCGGTGACCTCGAGGTCGAGCTGACCCCGCAGGGCACGCTCGCCGAGCGGATGCGCGCGGGCGGCTCCGGCATCGCCGCGTTCTACACCCGCACCGGCGTCGGCACCCAGGTGGCGCAGGGCGGGCTGCCGTGGAAGTACGACGACGCCGGCAACGTCATCAAGACCTCGCCCGAGAAGCCGGTGATGACCTTCGAGACGCGCGACGGCGAGCAGGAGTTCGTGCTCGAGGAGGCCATCGTCGCCGACTTCGGCATCGTGCGGGCCTGGAAGGGCGACCGCCACGGCAACCTCGTCTTCAAGGACTCCGCCCGCAACTTCAACCCGCTGGCCGCGATGGCCGGCCAGATCACGATCGCGGAGGTCGAGGAGCTCGTCGAGCCCGGCGATCTCGACCCCAACGAGGTCCACCTCCCCGGGGTCTACGTCCACCGCGTCGTGCCCCTGACCCCCGAACAGGCCGCCGACAAGCGCATCGAGAAGAGGACGGTCCGCTGACATGGCATGGACACGTGAAGAGATGGCCGCCCGCGCCGCCGCGGAGCTCTCCGACGGCGACTACGTCAACCTCGGCATCGGGCTGCCGACGCTGGTGCCCAACTACGTACCCGACGACGTCGAGCTGGTCCTGCAGAGCGAGAACGGCATCCTCGGCACCGGTGCCTACCCCACCGAGGACGCCGTCGACCCCGACCTGATCAACGCCGGCAAGGAGACGGTCACCGTACGCAAGGGCGCGAGCTTCTTCGACTCCGCCATGAGCTTCGGGATGATCCGCTCCGGCAAGATCGACGCCGCCATCCTCGGCGCCATGCAGGTCTCCTCCTCCGGCGATCTGGCCAACTGGATGATCCCCGGCAAGATGGTCAAGGGCATGGGTGGCGCGATGGACCTCGTCCACGGCGCCAAGAAGGTCGTCGTGCTGATGGAGCACGTCGCCCGCGACGGCTCCTACAAGATCGTGAACGAGTGCTCGCTGCCCTACACCGGCCTCGGTGTCGTGCAGCGCATCATCACCGACCTCTGCGTCCTCGACATCACTCCCGAGGGCCTGCGCCTCGTCGAGCTCGCCCCTGACGTCACGTTCGGTGAGGTCGAGGAGAAGACCGAGCCTCCGATCCTGCGCTGACCGCGGAGAGGTCAGCCGCGTCGGGCGAGACGTCAGCCGCGTCGGGCGAGACGTCAGCCGCGTCGGGCGAGACGTCAGCCGCGTCGGGCGAGACGTCAGCCGCGACGGCCGAGACGTCAGCCGCGACGGCCGAGACGTCAGCCGCGACGGCCGAGACGTCAGCCGCGACGGCCGAGACGTCAGCGGCGACGGCCGAGACGTCACTTAGGTTGGTCGAGTTGGCACGGGGGTGCCGTCTCGGCCGACGGGAGCGACGTCTCGGCCGACGGGAGCGACATCTCGGTCGACGTACGTGACGGCTCGGTCGACGTACGTGACGGCTCGGCCGACGTACGTGACGGCTCGGCCGACGTACGTGACGGCTCGGCCGACGTACGTGACGGCTCGGCCGACGCGCGCGCCTTCTCGGCATCTGCGACAATGTGCCGCGTGGATTTGAGGGTGGTGCGGCCGACGCGCGGGAGCGTGTGGCTGGCGCTGCTCGCGGCGGTGGAGATCACCACCGGGTCCAGCCTGGCCCACCTGGCCGGTGGCGGGGAGCTGCCGGACGCGTTGTGGCTGGTGGCGACCGGGTTCGCTGCCTTCGGCGCCGGTGTCGTGGTGCTGCAACGGAGGATCGGCATCGTCGTGGGCGCGGTGCTGGCCGGGGCGGCGCAGCTGGGGATGCACGAGGCGTTCGAGGCATATGCAGCACCCGCCCACATGCACGACAGCGGCACCGGCGACACCTCGATGCTGGTCGCGCACACCGCGGCCGCGGTGCTCACCGTCGTCGTATGGCTGCTGCACCGCCGGGCCTGGCGGGTCATCTCCCGGGCGCTCGAGACGCCCCGGACCCTGATCCCGCTCCGCCTTCTCCCCCTGACGCAGACGATCGTTCTGCGCAACCACCTGTGGACCCACGTCGCTGCGGGAAGAGGGCCGCCGGTCCTCGCCTGAGGACCCGACCCGACACCTGGGCACACGCCCATCAGCAGACACTCCACAGAAAGCAACAACTCATGTCTCGACGTACCCTCGCGCGCCTCGGCGCGCCCGCCATCGCTGCCGCGGGCATCACCTTCCTCGTCGCCGCCCCGGCCTCCGCGCACGTCACGGTCACCCCGACCGAGACCGCGGCCGGCGCCTACTCGGTGCTGACCTTCAGCGTCGGCCACGGCTGCGAAGACTCCCCGACCACCAAGATCACCATCCAGGTGCCGGAGGGGATCAACACGGTCACCCCGACCCGCCAGCCGTTCTACGACGTGAAGGTCACCACCGAGAAGCTCGCCGAGCCGGTCAAGGACGCCCACGGCAACGAGCTGACCGAACGCGACGCGACCATCGTCTACACCGCGAAGACCCCGCTGCCCGACGGCCAGCGCGACGCCTTCGAGGTCTCGCTGCAGCTGCCGGAGAAGGAGGGCACCCTCGCCTTCCCGACGGTCCAGACCTGCGAGAAGGGCGAGACCGCCTGGATCGAGGAGACGCCCGAGGGCGCCACGGACGAGCCCGAGAGCCCGGCCCCGTCCTTCGAGGTCACCGAGGCGGTCGCCGACGACGGCCACGGCCACAGCCACAGCGCCGAGGAGTCCGCCGAGAAGGTCGAGCCGGCCGCCGCGGAGACCGAGGACGACGACAGCAACCTGTGGGGCGGTGTCGGCGCCGGCGCCGGCGTCCTCGGCCTGATCGCGGGCTCGACGGCCCTCGCGCTGGGGCGTCGTAAGGCGTGAGTGCTCCCCTGACGCGCCGGCCCGGCCCCGACCACCGGGGCCTGGGCCGGCGCGGCCTGGGGCGGCTGCTGGTGGTGCTCGCTGCCGCTGCGTACGCCGTCCTGCTCGGTATCTCCCCCGCCCAGGCACACGCGTCGCTGATCGGCACCGACCCCGAGGAGGGTGCGGTCCTGGAGCAGGCGCCGGAGACGATCACCTTCACCTTCGACGAGGCGGTGACGCTGCCTCCGGCGGGCGTGACGGTCTACGACGCCAAGGGCGAGGAGGTCACCTCCGAGGCGACCGCGAGCGGCACCGAGATGAAGGTCGCCCTCGCGACGGCGAGCAGCCTCGGCGACGGCACCTACGTGGTCGCCTGGCGCGCGGTGTCGGCCGACGGCCACCCGATCTCCGGCTCGCTGACCTTCGCGGTCGGCGCCCCGAGCCTCAGTGTCGCCCCGCCGCCGTCCACGGAGCCGTCCCGGGCGACGGCGGTGATCCACGGGGTCCTCCAGTTCGTCCAGTACGCAGCGCTGCTGCTGGTCGTGGGCCTGGTCTGGTTCCGCGGGGTGATCATCGGTGAGCACCGCGTCCCCGACCGTGCCGTCACCCGGGTCCAGCGCGTCCAGATCCTCGCCGGCATGGTCGCCGTGGTCGCGCTGGTCACCCTGGCGCCGGCCAGCGGCGCGCTGCAGAGCGAGAGCGGACCGGGCGCGATCCTCACCTTCGACGCCTGGTCGCCGGCCTCGGTCGGCAAGGAGTGGCTCAGCGCGCTGGTCGGGATCGTGGGCGTCGCGGCCGCGCTCGCGCTGCGCGAGCGGCCCCGCCTGGCCTCGGCCGCCGGGCTTGTCGCGATCTGCGCCCCCGCGCTGGTCGGTCACTCGCGAGCGGTCGTACCCGCCTGGCTGGTCACCGCCACCGACATCGTCCATCTCGTCGCCGGCGCGCTCTGGCTCGGTGGCCTGGTCGGCCTGGCGCTGACCCTGCCGCTGATCACCCGGCGCGGCACGGTCGCCGCCGAGATCGTCACCCGCTTCTCGACGCTCGCCGCCGCGTCGCTGGCCGCCCTCGCCGTCTCCGGCGTGCTCATGGGCTGGCGGATCCTCGGCTCGTGGACCAACCTGCTCAACAGCACGTACGGCACGCTGCTGATGACCAAGGTCGCCCTGGTCGTCGCGGTCGCGGTGATGGCGGCCGGCAACCGGCTGCTGGTCCTCCCCCGCGTCCGTCAGGCGGCCGGTCACGACGACACCGTCGAGGCCGGTTCGATGCTGCGCCGGGCAGTGCTGATGGAGGCCGGCGTGCTCGTCGTCGTCCTCGGCGTCACCGGCTTCCTGGTCGACCAGCCGCCGCAGGCGGGGGCCGGGTCCACCGGGAGCACGGCTGCGGTCGCGCAGACCAACACCCAGGCCGCGGAGCTGGGCGACGACCACCGGGTCTACGCCACGCTGACCCCCGCGGGTCCGGGTCCGAACGTGCTCCGGCTGCAGATCCAGGACGCGGCCGGCGAGCCGGTCGAGGCCTCGGCGGTCCCGACCGCCAAGCTGCGCTCGGGCGACGTCGACCTCGGCAGCCTCGCCCTGAAGTCGGTCGGCGCCGGCACCTGGGAGACCGACGTCGTACTGCCCAAGGGCGGGACCTGGGAGGCCACCGTCGGGCTGAGACTGGGCGAGTTCGAGAGCCCGCTGGGCGTGCTGAAGTTCCCCGTCAGACAGTGACCGTCAGACAGTGACGGGCAGCCGCAGCGTGTGGATCATCCCGTCCACCCGCGCCTGCACGAAGAAGACGTAGTCACCCGCCTTCGGCGGCTTCACGTGGATGCCGAGGCGGGTGCCGTCCTCGCCGTTCTCGGGGCCGCCGAGCGGGTGCAGGTGGATCACCTCGCCGGTCTCACGGCTGAACGCGGTCACGTGCGCGTAGACCCCGAGGTAGGTGCCGAGGTTGACCGGCTTGCCGGCCGGGTCGGAGATCAGGACGCCGATCTCCTGGTCGATCCCGGGCTTCGGGGTCTCCTCCAGCGCGGCGATCACGGTGCCGTCGTCGGAGCCGGGTACGTCCACCTCCGCCGCCCCCGCGACCTTGGCGGTCGCGCCGAGCATCGCCTGCTCCCCCTTGCCGTCCGGGGTCTTCGCCGCGAACTCGACGACCACCCGGTAGGTGCCGCCCGCGGGCAGCGTCAGGTCGCCGGACCAGGCGCCGGGCTCGCTCTGGGTCGGGTGCAGGTGGCGGAAGACCTCCAGGTCGTCGCGGACGACGTAGAGGTGGAGGTCCTTGGTCTGCTCCTCGATGTAGTCGGTGACCGGGTCGCCTTCCTTGGTGATCGTGAAGCTCACCTTGCCCGGGGTGCCCGCCTCGGCGGGCAGGCTGACGTCGCCGAGCGTGTAGCCGCCGGCGGTCGCGGAGGTGCCATCGGCGCCCTCGATGGCGGTCACGACCGTCGCGACGCTCGGCTGCGAGGCGGGGTCGGCCGCCTTCGGTTCGCCACCACAGGCGATCAGCGTGACCGCGAGGCCGAGGGTCAGGACGACAGCAGCAATTCCGACACGCACGAGTAAAGGGTGTCATGGAGCTGGTCAGAACCCGACACCCGGATTGAGAATCCCCAGCAGGTCCAGGGCCGCCTTGATCCGCTGCTGCACGTTGATGGAGTCGGCACCGAGCTCGGGCTCGAGCCACGTGCGCTTGAGCCGGCCGACCCCGTGCGCTCCCCCGGCCAGTCCGGTGCCCGCACCCCGTGGGACCACCGGCACCCGGTGTGCCGAGGCGATCCGCATCGTCGCCCGGACGTCCGCGACGCTGTGCGCCCGCACCACCGCGAGCGGCAGGCCGTCGGCGACCGAGCCGGACCGGTCGGTGGATGCCGCCAGGCGCGAGAGCTCGTCGGTCACCACCTCGGAGACGTCGGCGGCGAGGTCACCGACCAGGGACAGCTGTGACTCCACGGTCATCGCGCCACTGTGTCGTCCGGCCGGCTCTGTTGGCGACGATTTGCGCACCCCTTCGGAGATACCGATACGCTTTACCTCGAGGGGAGTACCTCACCAAGCTCATTCCGGTCAGTACGTCGGTGCCACCACCGTCCCGGAATGACACCCCGATCCGGGGTGAGGGAGACCTCAGACGTCTCGATGACACGCCTGAGGAACCTTCATGCTCGATACCATCGGCACACCCACCCTGTGGGCAGTGACCATCGGCGCCGTCGTGGTGCTGATCGCCCTCGACTTCGTCCTGACCCGCCGCCCGCACGAGGTCTCCATGAAGGAGGCCCTGGGCTGGTCGGCCTTCTACATCGCGCTTCCGCTCGCCTTCGGCGTCTGGGTCTGGAACGCCCACGGCAGCCAGACCGGCTTCGAGTACTACACCGGCTACATCGTCGAGAAGTCGCTCAGCGTCGACAACCTGTTCGTCTTCATGCTGCTCCTCGCCGCCTTCGCGGTGCCACGACAGCTGCAGCAGAAGGTGCTGCTCTTCGGCATCGTCGGCGCGCTGGTGCTGCGCGGCATCTTCATCGCGCTCGGCGCCGCGGCGCTGTCCCAGTGGGACATCGTCTTCCTGATCTTCGGCGCGATCCTGCTGGTCACCGCGGCGAAGCTCTTCATCGAGGCGGTCCAGGGCCACGACCAGAAGGTCGACCCCGAGGAGATGCTCGCCGTACGCCTCGGCCGCAAGATCGGCCTGAAGCCGATGGCCATCGTGGTGCTCGCCATCTTCGCCACCGACATCATCTTCGCGGTCGACTCGGTGCCGGCGGTCTACGGCATCACCGGTGACCCCTACCTCGTCTTCGCCACCAACGCGTTCGCCCTGCTCGGCCTGCGAGCCCTCTACTTCGTGCTCGAGGGTGCCCTGTCCAAGCTGGTCCACCTCTCCTACGGTCTGGCCGCGATCCTCGCCTTCATCGGCGTCAAGCTCGGCCTGCACTGGGCCCACGGGCACTGGGACGGTGTCCCGGTCGTGCCGACCTGGCTCTCGCTGGTGATCATCGTCGGCATCCTCGCCGTCACCGTCACCACCAGCCTGATCGCCTCCGCGCGGAACGAGAGCAAGGAGCTGGAGAGTTCGAACGTGTAACCGGCACGAGCGCTCAGGGCACCGACCTCGTTTCTGGAGCGGGTCCGAACGGCTGCCCGCCGGGTCCGTCGGCGAACGTCATCCACGGAGCTGAGGGCTGCTGGCCGACTCCGGGTCTGCGGTAGGTGCAGACGCCCGTCGAGAAGGTCCTTTGCAGGCGTTCCCACTGGGAGTCGGTGAAGTCGACCGTGTAGTCACCGCGGTCGACGGGCTTGAGCTGGCACTTGAGGACGTTGTCCGCGAGCGGTCCGCCGGCGGCGATGCGGGGGTCGCCGAAGTACGGGAAGGCGGCGCGGCACAGGTTCATGTCGGTGACCTTCTTGCCCGCGATCCAGCAGGCGTCGACCGCCTCGGCCGGCTTGTTGCGCAGCACCTTGACCTCGAGCGGGTCGGTGGAGGTGTCGGCCTCGATATTGGCCAGCCACTTGTCGATGAGCAGGAACGCCGCCTGGTTGCCGATCGGGTCGCCGAGGAGGGGGACGGCGCTGGTCCAGATGATCTGGTTGTCGGCATGACCGTTGGCCTGGATGAGCCGTTGCCGCATGGCGTAGCTGTGGAAGTCGGTGTGAATCTCCAGGTTGCTTGTACCGCGCAGGTCGATGATCGGCACCTTGGCCGCTTCCCGCGGATAGGTCACCCGTCCGGAGCGATAGGCGATATCCAATGCGGCAGGGTCGGCCTCGCTGCGTTGCGGCTGCCAGTTCCAGTCGATGTCCAAACCGCCGACGTGCTCGTTGAGATCGACGAACTGCTCGGGCAGGATCTCCCCCGACTCCAGAGCCTGCAGGCCGTACTGCACGCCGACGTTGTCGAACGGTCGGTTGGCGAAGCCGCGGCCGATCTGCTGCTCCACCGGGCCCCACGACTCCTGCGGACGCCGGGCCCAGATCGATACTGAATAGTCCTGCAGCGTGCAGCGCGTCCCGGTGGGGTTGCTCTGTGCGTCGTACACCCACGGTGGGTTCGGCTCCAGGCTCGTGCTGTCGGCCCCGAGGGCGCCACCGAGGCAGCCGGGGCCGTTGTCGGGGTCCAGCCACGTCTTGGAGTACTGAGCGTTGCCGGTGGGGTTGTCCCAGAGGGAGCGGCACACGGTTTCGGCGGCGTAGCCCTCCACGAAAGCGCGTTGGGCGGTCACCGCCCACAGCGGTGAGCTGTCGAAGTATCGGTCGAGCAGGTGACAGTCCTCCGCCTCCTGCACTGTCTCCCACACATCCGGGTAGCTGGCGGACGGCTGGATGCCGTCGAGCAGACCGGGGTAGTTGGAGGCGATCCAGTGCTGCTGCATCGAACCACCGGAGCCGCCAGAGCCGATCGTGTAGCGGATCGGGCCGTAGCTTTCGACGATGTGCTCCTTGAGCATCATCAGCGCCTCGGCAGACACGACGTCGTTGCAGTTCTGCCCCAAGATGTTCAGGCTCGACAGCGCCACGGCGAACCCGCGGGACAGGGCCTGATCGTCGAGCACCGAGACACCCTGCACCTGCTCAGGTGCGCCTTGCGAGTGCCGCGGGGTGCAGTCCCCGCCGAACGGAACGAGCAGCTTGTGGTTCCAGCCGGGCTGTGGCGCCCACGGCTGCCACGGTTGGGTGGGGTCGTAGAGCACGGCGATGTCGTAGATGCCGCGGTTCATCACCCCGCGTTCGCGACGCACGATGTACGGGGCGCGGTGGCCCTGGTCGGTGGTCGTGTACCCGAGGTCCACCGGCGGGCGCGCCGGGTCGTATGCGGCGAACTGGCCGGTCACCGAGGACTTGTAGAGCAGCTCGAACTTCGCCGGGGCGTTGCACTGGGCGTCCAGGGCGGGGCCGAGGCCGTGCTTCTCGGTCGCGCAGGTCCACGGCTGCACCTGCGGACCAGCGAATACCGGACCGCCGATCGGGTGGTTGGTGATAGTGATCCGCGCGCCACCGCCCTGCCCGCGGGCGGTCAGTACGCTCTCGCCAACCTTCAGCCCGGTGACCAGGCCGATGAAGCGGCCGTCCGGCCGGACTTTGAACCCAGAGGTGACGTCCCGGCCATCGACGTCCACCTGCACCTTCGACGGGTTGGTCGTCGCCGGCAGCACCACCTCGACCAGGGCTTGCCCACCAGAGATCAGGTCAGCCCGATTGGACAGCACCTGGACCTGCAACCCCTCCGCCGCGGCCGCGTGGCCCGCACCTGCCGGAACTCCGACAAACATCATGACGGCCGCGACAGCGGCAACCACCAGCTTCTTCACTACGAGACTCCTCGGTAGTGCGCCCCAGCAGCGCGGAGATGGGCTGGTGGTGCTCATGGAGCCGCCGGCCCTGATCGCCCTGATGATCGTCCAGCCAGCGTGTCTGACGACACCCCCCAAAGAGTGTGCATCGGGCTCGACCGACGGTGACACCGTCGGTCGAGCCGGTCGCTGCTCGGTCAGTCCAGTGCGAGTCCCTCCGCCGGGCTGACCTTGGTGGCCCGCTTGGACGGCGCCACGCACGAGACCAGGCCGGCCAGGCCTGCGGCCACGACGACCGCCACCAGCTGCAGCACCGGCAGCTCGAAGGTGGCGTCGGGGAGCATGTCGCCGACCAGGATCTCGCTGCCGCCCCAGGCGAAGAAGACGCCGAGCGCGGTGCCGACGAGAGCCGCCACGGCCGAGAGCAGCACCGCCTCGGCGGCCAGCGTCCGCCGCAGCTGACGCCGGGTCAGGCCCAGCGCCCGCAGCAGCGCGTGCTCACGTCCGCGCTCGAGCACCGAGAGGCCCAGGGTGTTGGCGATACCGGCCAGCGCGATCAGCACCGAGACCGCCAGAAGCCCGATCACCGCCCAGGTGAACACGTCCAGCTGAAGCTCGACCCAGGCGCGCTGGCTCTTGCCGTTGGTGAGCTCGGCGTCCGGAGCGATCGCCCCCAGCGCACCGGCCAGGTCCTCCGGGTCGGCACCGGCATCGGCACGGACCCAGACGGCGTACGTCTGCGGGTCACCGGTCAGCTCCTCGAGCGTGGCCGCGGAGATCTGCGGGGCGCCGTCGATCTCGCGTACGTCCAGGGTCACCGTGGCCGAACGGTCGCCGACGACCAGCGTGACCTTCTCACCGGACGCCTCGAACTCGTTCTCGGTCAACGCCGAGGCGGCCAGCGGCGAGAGCACCATCGTGCCGGGCTTCACGGTCATGTCGTGCAGAGCGATGTCTCCGCCCGGCGGAGCGATGACAGGCAGCGGAACGGGCTTGCCGTCGGTCTGCACCGACGCCATGGCCCCCGGCACGGCGACCGCGTCCGCGACCCCCGGGACCGACTTCGCGTCTCCGAGAACCGAGTCCTCCAGAGGCTTCGACTCGGACTGGAGCGCGATGTCGATCGGGTGCTGCTCCGCCATCTCGTCCAGGGTGGCGCCGCGGATGGTCGCCATCCCGGTCAGCACACCTGTGGTGAGGGTGACGCCGACCAGCAGCGACGCCGCGGTGGCGGCGGTGCGCTTCGGGTTGCGTCCGGCATTGGCCGCGGCGAGCTTCGCCGGGGAGCCGGCGACCAGCGCCAGCGCCGACCCGGCCAGCCGCACCAGGCCCGGCACGAGCGCGGGCCCGAGGAGCATCACGCCGATGAAGGTGACCCCACAGCCGACCAGCACGATCAGCATCCCGGTCTGCGAGTCGTCCCAGCCCACCGCCACGAAGATCGTCGCGATGCCGGCGAGCGCCACGACCAGACCGAGGCCGAGCCGGAACAGCCCGGCGCCGCGTACGTCGAAGCCCTCCTGCGGACGCAGCGCGGCCAGCGGGCTCAGCCGCATCAGCCGGCGCGTCGGCAGCCAGGAGGCGACCAGCGTGGTGAGGGTGCCGAGGACGAAGGCGCCCACCAGCCACGGCCACTCGAGCGCGACATCGCCCAGCGGCGCGGTCTCGGCGAGCTGGCGCACCAGCGCGACTATCCCCCAGCCGAGGACGGTGCCCACGACCAGGCCGAGCAGCGAGGCGATAAGTCCGAGGGCGAGCGCCTCGCGGCGTACGGATCGCAGGACCTGACGCTTCGTGGCACCCATGGCGCGCAGCAGCGCGAAGTCGCGCATCCGCTGGGCGAACAGGATCGAGAAGGTGTTGGTGATGACCAGCACCGAGACGAACAGGGCGATGAAGGCGAAGATCAGGACCATGTACGCGATGACGTTGACCTCCTTGTTGAGCTGGGTCTGCAGCTCGGTGAGGTAGTCGTCGGTGTTCAGCCACTTGTCGGCCTCGTCGCCGGTGCCCGCGGTCATCACGGCCTGGACGTACTGGTCCTTCCAGCCCTGCATCTCGGGCCAGGTGACGTAGATCGGCGAGGACCACATCGAGGGTGCGTCGACGAGGCCGACCACGGTCGTCTCGACCGCTGTCTTGCCGCTGCCCACCTTCAGCGTGTCGCCGACCGCGACCTTGTTGGTCTTGGCGGCGTTGGCGTCGACGACGGCCTCGCCGGCACGGGTCGGGAACCGACCCGACTCGAGGTCCTGCCACTGCCAGCGCTTCTCGGTGGAGACCGCGCCGACCATGATGTCCTGGCCGAGCATCTTCGTCTCGGTGCGGACGGGCTGCATCGACATGGCGAGCGGCCAGCCGCCCTTCTCGACGTACTTCTCGGCGACCTCGTCGGTCGGGAGGTCGACCGCGCCGACCGCGTTCTGGAACGGCGCGTCGATGCCGGCGAACAGGCCCGACTTCGTCGCCGATGTCAGTGCGTTGGTGACCACGATCAGCGCGACCGCGGCGACGACCGCCACGACAGCCGCGGCGTACCGGCGGGCGTAGGTCCGCAGGGATGCGAACAGCACCGTCCGCATCAGCGCGTCACCCCTTCGATGTGCCCGTCCTTCACGGTGACGATCTCGTCGGCGTACGCAGCAGCGGAGGCCTCGTGGGTCACCATGACCACGGTCTGGCCGAGCTCGCGGACGCTGCGGCGGAGGTGGTCGAGCACCTCGGCCGAGGTCTCGGAGTCGAGGTTGCCGGTGGGCTCGTCGGCGAAGAGGATCGCGGGCTGGGTGACGAGTGCCCGGGCGATGGCGACGCGCTGCTGCTGGCCGCCGGAGAGCTCGGAGGGCTTGTGACCCAGGCGCTTGCCGATGCCGAGGGTGTCCGCGATCATCTGCGCCCGCGCACGGGTCTCCTCGGTGACCCGCTTGCCGGCCAGCTCCAGCGGCAGCTGGATGTTCTGGCCCGCGGTCAGCATCGGCAGCAGGTTGAACGCCTGGAAGACGAACCCGACGTTCTCCCGGCGGAAGACGGTCAGCTGGTCGTCGTTCAGGTTCTCCAACGGCTGGCCCGCGACCACCACTTCACCGGAGGTCGGGCGGTCGAGCCCGGCCAGGCAGTGCATCAGCGTCGACTTGCCCGAGCCGCTCGGGCCCATGATCGCGGTGAACGCGCCGCGGCGGATCTCCAGGTCGACACCGCGCAGCGCGTGCACCTCGGTCGCGCCCTTGCCGTAGGTCTTGGTCAGGCCCACCGCTCGGGCGGCGGCCGTCATTGTGGGAACAGAGGTCTGTGTCATGGCACCGAGCCTCTCGTCAGGAGGCGTCAGCGCACATCGGGCTGGGGGCTGATCCGGGCGTACGACCTGGGGCTGATCGGCAAGGGTCGACTCAGGGTCATCCCCGAACGAGCGTCACCCCGTCGGCCAGCCGGTAGGGGTTGGTCGAGACCAGGGCGCCGATAGAGCGGCGCAACCGCGAGACCTCGGCACGCACGGTGACGATGTGCTCGGCGTCGCCGAAGACGGCCTCGCTGAGCCCGCGGGCGGTGAGGCCGGTGGGACCGGCGGCATCGACGAGGGTGAGGATCTCGACGTGGCGCCGGCTCAGGGTGGTGCGCCAGCTGCCCGACTCCGAGACGACCTCGAGGGTGCCGCCGGCGTCGAGGCGGGCGGTCAGGTTGCCCGACCCCGAGGATCCCGAGGAGGCCGGCCGGACCAGCCAGCCGCGCTCGCCGACCCGCTCGGGCAGGCACAGCCCCAGGCCCGGGACGGTCAGCATCTTGTCCTGCCGGGGCGCCGCGATCCGGTCGCGGGCGGCCATCCCGGCATGGTGAGCGACCCAGCCGTCGTCGTCGACCACGAGCAGCGGACCCTCGACACCGGAGACGACGTGGTCGGTCTCGCGACGCAGCCGCGCCAACCACTCCTGGTGGTGGCGCCACAGGCTCATCTCGGCCAGGCGCACGGCGCTCTCGACCAGGGCGCCGATCGCCGGGTGCAGGGTCAGCGCGGGACCGCTGACGTCGACGACCCCGAGCAGGGCACCGGTGCGGGGGTCGTGGATCGGGGCGGCCGTGCAGTACCAGGGATGCTGCGCCTGCTCGAAGTGCTCCGCGGAGAAGAGCTCGACCGGCGCCGCCTCGGCCAGCGCGGTGCCGATGGCGTTGGTGCCGACTGCCCGCTCGGTCCACAGCGCCCCTTCGACGAAGCCGAGCTGGTCGGCGATCTTGAGCACCCGCGCCGAACCCTCGCGCCACAGCACCACACCCTCGGCGTCGGTGACCACCATCAGGTACGTCGCCGCGTCCGCCGCCGAGGTCAGCACCGCTCGCAGGTCGCCGATCACCGTGGCCAGCGGCGAGCGGGCTCTTCGTCCCGCGCACTCGGCTGCTGAGGGCGTACGTCTGCCGTTGCTGCTGCCGGGCTCCAGGCCCATGCTCATGACGCGGCGCCAGGAGCGCTCGACCAGGATCCGGGGCGTGCTCGGCGGGCGGCTGCCGGACAGGACTGCGTCGTGGACGCGTACGAGGTCACGGGCCAGGCGCGGCAGGTCTGCTCCCGCCGGGACTGCTCCGGTCGCTGTCATCTGGCGTCCACCTCCGCCTCCGAGGGTAGGTGCTCGCTGTGACCCGCGCCACATGCAATCCGTTGCAACCCTTTCTCCGGCACCCGCGCGGCGGTGTGCTGGTGCCATGACGCAGACACTCGAACCCCCTCCCGCGACCGCCCAGCTCGGTCCGGCGCAGACCTGGCTCACCGACTTCGAGGCCGCCCTGAAGGAACGCGACATCCCCCGGGCCGCCGGCATGTTCGCCACCACGAGCTTCTGGCGCGACCTGGTCGCCTTCTCCTGGAACATCACCACCGTCGAGGACCCGACCGGGGTCGCCGACCTGCTCTCGGCCACGCTGGAGCGTGTCGATCCGTCCGGGTTCGCGCTCGAGGAGCCGGAGGCCACCGCCGACGGGGTGACCACCGCCTGGTTCACCTTCGAGACCGCGATCGGCCGGGGCCGCGGACTGCTCCGTCTCAAGGTGGAGGACGACCAGCCGAGGGCGTGGACGTTCCTCACCACGCTCTACGAGCTCAAGGGCCACGAGGAGCCCCGCGGCGAGCGTCGCCCGAAGGGTGCCGAGCACGGCGTCAACCGTGACCGGGTGACCTGGGCCGAGAAGCGGCAGGCGGAGGCGGAGACGCTGGGCCTGACCGAGCAGCCGTACGCGGTGGTCATCGGTGGCGGGCAGGGCGGGATCGCGCTCGGGGCGCGGCTGCGCCAGCTCGGGGTGCCGTCGCTCGTCATCGACCGCTACGAGCGGCCCGGTGACCAGTGGCGCGGCCGCTACAAGTCGCTGTGCCTGCACGACCCGGTCTGGTACGACCACCTGCCCTATCTGAAGTTCCCCGACAACTGGCCCGTCTTCGCACCCAAGGACAAGATCGGCGACTGGCTGGAGTCCTACGTCAAGGTGATGGAGGTGCCCTACTGGTCCTCGACCACGGCCACCAGCGCCTCCTACTCGGAGGAGGCCGGCGAGTGGACCGTCACCGTCTCGCGCGGCGGCGAGGAGATCACGCTGCACCCCAAGCAGCTCATCCTGGCCACCGGGATGTCCGGGAAGCCGAACATCCCCGACCTGCCGGGCATGGACATCTTCGAGGGCGAGCAGCACCACTCCTCCCAGCACCCGGGTCCGGATGCGTACGAGGGCAAACGGTGTGTCGTGATCGGGTCGAACAACTCCGCCTTCGACATCTGCGGGGCGCTGTTCGAGCACGGTGCCGACGTGACCATGGTGCAGCGGTCCTCGACCCACATCGTGAAGAGCGACACGCTGATGGACATCGGGCTCGGCGACCTCTACTCCGAGCGCGCGCTCGCCTCCGGGATGACCACGGAGAAGGCCGACCTGGTCTTCGCCTCGCTCCCCTACCGGATCATGCACGAGTTCCAGATCCCTCTGTATGAGCAGATGGCCGAGCGCGACGCCGACTTCTATCAGCGTCTGGAGAAGGCAGGGTTCCGGCACGACTGGGGCGACGACGGCTCCGGGCTGTTCATGAAGTACCTGCGCCGCGGCTCGGGCTACTACATCGACGTGGGCTCGGCCGAACTGGTCGCCGACGGGTCGGTCAAGCTCGCTCACGGCCAGGTCTCCCATCTGACCTCGTCGGCCGTCGTGCTCGAGGACGGGACGTCGCTGCCGGCGGACCTGGTCGTGTACGCCACCGGCTACGGCTCCATGAACGGCTGGGCCGCCGACCTGATCAGCCAGGAGGTCGCCGACCGCGTCGGCAAGTGCTGGGGTCTCGGCTCCGACACCACCAAGGACCCCGGGCCGTGGGAGGGCGAGCAGCGCAACATGTGGAAGCCCACCCAGCAGGAGGCGCTGTGGTTCCACGGCGGCAACCTGCACCAGTCGCGCCACTACTCGCTCTATCTGGCGCTGCAGCTCAAGGCCCGGTTCGAGGGGATCGAGACGCCGGTCTACAACCTGGCGCCGGTGCATCATCTGGCCTAGGTGGGACTGGCTTGTCGCGGGCTGCGCCTCCCTGGTTGATGTGGGCCGCCGACCCGTTCTCGAGGGTCTCTCGATCTGGACCGGCGTCAAGGACGGGCCTTCGGCCCGCCGGCTTCGCCGGCCGCCTTCGGCGGTCCTGGACTCCGGACCAGAGCGAGAAAAGACTTGGCTGGCTATCGGGGCGGCGGCCCGGGTGTGGCCGCGGCAGAGTCTTGCACGGGACAGGTGATGTTTTCTGGGGTGGAAGGGGTGGCCCTTCGGGCCACTTACCATCCACAAGAACGACGACGTTCGCTCACCGCGAAAACATCGTTTGACCTGCACCAATAGGTGGTTAGGTATCCCCGGCGATGCGATCGACGCTGCGTTGACCGCCATCGAAACCGCCCTCCACGACCTGCTCGCGAGCGATCCCGCGTATTGGCACACCGGGCAGAAGAAGGACCTCCTGGAACGGCTGGAGAAGCTCCAGGCCCAACAGGCCGCGTTGAAACTGCGGGTGCTCGCCTCGGCCGGGGACATCGCCGAGGAGACTGGTGACAAGGACGCGTCGGCGTGGATGCGTGCCGAACTGTTGGTCGACAAAGGTGCGGCCCGTTCGCAGATCAAGCTCGCCACCGAGGTCGCCAAGTACGACCTCGTCAGTGCTGGTCTGGCCGACGGGGTGGTGTCCCTGGACAAGGCGCGGGTGATCACCCAGGCGCTCGACAAGATCGAGACCGACCCGGTCGCCAGTGCCGAGGATCTGGTCCTGGCCGAGAAGCTGCTGGTCGACTACGCCACCCGGCTCACCGCCAACGAACTCCGCATCGTCGGCAAACGGATCCTGGCCGAGATCGACCCCGCCCGGTTCGAGGACGCCGAAGCCCAAGCCCTGCTCGCCGAGGAAGACCGCGCCCAGCAGAAGACCGCACTGCGGATCTGGGACAACCACGACGGCACCGTCGGGTTCGACGGGATGCTCCCGGTCTCGGTCGGGATGCGGTTCAAACGGCTCGTCGAGGCCTACGCCCAACCCCGCAAACAACACCTCCTCGACAAAGGCGCTCCGCTGCCGCCCTGGGAACGGCTGATGGGACAAGGCTTCACCCGGCTGTTGGAGACCCTCGATCCTGCCAGCCTGCCCCGTCACGGTGGCGACGCGACCACCATCAACGTCGTGATCTCGCTCGAGGAGCTCCGCAAGGACCTCGGCATCGCGACCCTGGGCTACGACGAGGCCAACGGCACGGTGATCAGCGCGGCCGAGGCCCGCCGGATGGCGTGCAACGCCACCATCATCCCCTGGGTGTTGGGCAGTGTCAGCGAGGTCCTCGACAAAGGTCGAGACAGCAGACTCTTCCAACCGATCCAACGCAAAGCACTGCGGTTGCAGCACAAGTGCTGCCAGGCCGAAGGCTGTGACGTGCCACCGGAGTGGTGCGACGCCCACCACCTCGACCCCTGGGCCACCGGCGGCAAGACCAACCTCAAAGACGGCGCCCTGCTCTGCCTCCATCACCACCGCCTGGCGCACAACCCCGCCTACATTCATGAGCGGCTACCGGACGGCACGATCCGGTTCACCCGCCGCCCGTGAGGCGATGAAGACCGGCGATATGAGCGCTTGACGAGCCCGCGTCGCCGCACCACGATCATCAGGAAGAGGACCCGAAGGAGGCCGCGTGACCAAGGTGTCCACCGCTACCGTCGAATCGCCCGGTGCCGTCCTGACCTATGACGTCCACGAACCGGAGGCGCCGAGTGAACACCGACCGTTGTTCGTCTTCGGTTCGCCCATGGCCGCCTCGGGCTTCGAGCAGCTGATCAGCCACCTCACGGACCGTACGGTCATCACGTACGACCCGCGTGGCGCCGAACGCAGCACGCTGACGTCCGACGGCGCGGTCACCGCCGAGCTTCACGGCGAGGACATGCACCGCGTCATCGAGGCCTCCGGGCTGGGGCCGGTCGACGCGTTCGGCTCCAGCGGTGGCGGAGCCTTCGCGCTGCACTGGATCGTCCGATATCCCGGTGACGTCCGTACGCTGGTGTCGCACGAGCCGCCCCTGACCACGATCCTCGAGGATCGCGAGATGGCCCTACGGGTCAACGACGACATCGTCGCGACCTACCAGCGGGACGGCTACGGCCCGGCGCTGGCCAAGTTCATCCAGCTGATCATGCATCCCGGCCCGCTTCCGGACGACTATCTGGACCGCCCGGCGCCGGATCCCGCCGCGTTCGGCCTCCCCACCGAGGACGACGGCACCCGCGACGACGCCCTGCTGAGCCGCAACCTCGCCATGCCGCCGTTCGAGCCCGACCTCGAGGCGCTGCGAGCCTCCGAGGTCCGGATCGTGCCCGCGACCGGTGCCAAGGGGGACGGCACGCTGGCCCGCAGAGGTGGCGAGGCGCTGGCGGCGGAGCTGGGTGTGGAGCCTACGGTGTTCCCAGGCGACCACGGTGGGTTCACGGTCAGCCCGATGTCGCCCGACAACGACCCTGACGCGTTCGCCGCACTACTGCGCGAGGTGCTCGACGACGCCTGACCAGCCGCCGCGCGGTGATCGAGGCATCATCCGATCGGCTATCCGATCGTGGCCCGTCAGCGGCCGACCAGGCCGGTCTCGTAGGCCAGCACCACGAGCTGGACGCGGTCACGAGAACCGGTCTTGGCCAGCAGCCGGCCGACGTGGGTCTTCACGGTCGCCTCCGCGACCACGAAGGTCTCGGCGATCTCGGTGTTGGACAGGCCGCGGCCGACCAGCGTGAGCACCTCGCGCTCACGCTCGGTCAGCGCCTCCAGCCGCCCTTCGATCGCCGGCCCGGCGGTCGCGGGGGCGGTGGCGGCGAAGTGCTCCAGCAGGCGCCGGGTGGTGCTCGGCGCGACCACCGAGTCGCCGGCGTGCACGGTGCGGATCGCGGTGAGCAGGTCCTCGGGGCGGGCGTCCTTGAGCAGGAAAGCCGCGGCGCCCGCCCGGATCGCGGCGAAGGCGTACTCGTCGAGGTCGAAGGTGGTCAGCACGATCACCCTCGGCGCGCCCTCGCGGCCCGCGATCAGGCCGGTCGCCTCGACGCCGTCCATGCGCGGCATGCGTACGTCCATCAGGACGACATCGGCCTCGGTCCGGCCCAGCGCGGCGACGGCCTCCTGGCCGTCGCCGGCCTCGCCGACGACGCTCAGGTCGGGCTGGGAGTCGATGAGCATCCGGAAGCCGGCCCGGACCAGCTCCTGGTCGTCCACGAGAAAGACACGGATCGTCATAGGGGCATCCTCGCGTAGACGCGGAAGCCACCGCCGGTCGCCGGGCCGGTCTCGAGGGTGCCGTTGTGGGCGGAGATGCGCTCCTGCATGCCGACCAGCCCGAGCCCGCCGGACTCACCGGTCGCGTCCGCGGCCGCACCTCGGCCGTCGTCGGTGACCTCGATCTCGAGGCTGTCACCGACGGCCGTCACGGTGACCGTGGCCGCGGCGCCCGGACCGGCATGCTTGCGTACGTTGCTGAGCGACTCCTGCACCACCCGGAACGCGGTCAGCGCGACACCCTCCGGCACCGCGAGGCCGGGCTCGGGAAGGGTCGCGGCCAGCTGCATCCCGCCGGCCCGGGTCTCCTCGACGAGCGTCGCGATGTCGCCCAGCCGCGGCTGCGGGCGGGTCAGCGCGTCGCCGTCGCGCAGCAGGCCGAGCAGCTGCCGCATCTCGGCCAGTGCCGCGCGGGCGGTCTGCGCGACGGTCTCCAGCGCCTTCGGGGCGAGGGCCGGGTCCTGCTCGGCGGCATAGCGGGCGCCATCGGCCTGCACCACGATCACGCTCAGCCCGTGGGCCACCACGTCGTGCATCTCGCGCGCGATCCGCGCGCGCTCCTGGGTCGCGCCGAGCTCGGCACGCTGCTCGGCCTCGCGGCGCAGCTGCTCGTTGCGCTGGATCAGGGACTCGACGTACGCGGCTCGGGTGCGGGCCAGCGCACCCAGCGCCCAGGCGGCGACCGGGAAGGTGGCGAGCGAGAGGACGACCGGGACGTACGTGCTCCAGTTGATGTCGTCCTGGACCGCGCCGTTGGTGGCGGCGTCGACGGCGCTCAGCCAGTCGTGGGTGCCGAGGACGGAGCCGAGCAGGCCGACGGCGAGCGCGGCCAGGCCCCAGCGCGGCCGGGCGTAGCGGGCGACCGAGTAGACCGCGATCGGGAAGGAGACCTGCGAGACCAGCGGATAGTCGATGAGGAGGACCTGCAGGCCGCAGGCGCCGGCCACGATCGCGTAGACGATCACCGGGTGCCGGCGGCGCCACAGCAGCGGCACGAGCTGGAGCACCACGAGCACCAGGTCGGCGACGTGGCTGGTGCTGTCGACATCGCGAGCCGCGTTGCCGTCCAGCAGGACCTGGACGGCGTAGAACGGGATGATCAGGAACAGGGTGCCGGCGAGCAGGACGTCGAACCACCATCGCCCACGCGGGCCGAGCCGCCAGGGGCGTACCAACTCCTCCACGCACCCCACCGTAGAGGAGCCGAGGCGGCGTGGGCGTCAGCCCGGGGACGGATGTCATGGTCAGCCCCTGGGCGGACTAGAATCCAGAGGCTGGCGATGGATATTCGCCGTCGGATGGTGCTTGGGAGGACTCGTGGAGGCAGTGCGCTACGTCGCGATCGGTGACTCGTTCACGGAAGGGGTCGGCGACGAGATGCCCGACGGTCACGTCCGCGGCTGGGCCGACCTGGTCGCCCAGGGCTGGGCGGCGTCCGGGACCCCGGTGGAGTACGCCAACCTCGCCATCCGCGGACGCCTGATCCGCCCGATCGTCGAGGAGCAGCTCCCCGCCGCACTGGCGCTGAAGCCGACCCATCTCTCCTTCAACGGCGGCGGCAACGACATGCTCCGCCCGAAGGCCGACGCGAACGCGATCGCCGACCAGCTCCAGCCGGTGCTCGAGGCCTGCGACGCCCACGGGATCAGGCTGATCCTGCTCTCCGGCGCCAACCCGTCGGCCCGGCTGCCGCTGGGCAAGGTCTTCCAGCGCCGCGGCGACGAGCTCGTCGGCCTGGTCGAGCAGCGGGTCGCACAGCGCGACGACATCGTGCGGGCCTACAACTGGCCCGACACCACCCTCATGGACGGCCGATTCTGGTCCGAGGACCGGCTGCACATGAACGCCCGCGGCCACCACCGCGTCGCAGCCCGCGTCCTCGACTCGCTCGGCGTCGAGGTCCCCGAGGGCTGGTGGGACCTCGACCTCGAGGCCGCGGCGGGCAAGAAGGGCCTGGCCTACTACCGCGAGTTCGTCGGCCCCTGGATCCACCGCCGCCTCACCGGCCGCTCCTCCGGCGACGGCCGCACCGCCAAGTTCCCCACCTGGACGCCTGCCGCGGAGATGTGAGACCCGGCCGCGGCATCTCGCCGGCGGCCGGGTCTCAGGGGATCTACCGGATCAGGGGGTAGCGAGCGACTTCGCGTACTTCTTGAACGCCGCCTGCGTCTTCGGCCCGGCATCGCCGTCGATGGTGAGCTTGGCGCCGACCTTGTCCCTCAGCAAGCGCTGCAGCGCCTTGACGGTGTTCTTGCCGGGGTCGCCGTCGATCTTGCCGGTGTAGCCGTAGCTCTTCTTCAGGTAGACCTGGAACGCCTTCCAGCTGTTGGTCCCGAGCTTGCCGTCGATCTTGCCCGGGTACTTGGTCGTGTAGCCGAACTTCTTCAGCACCTTCCCCTGGACGACCTTGGCCTCGGTCGCGGTGAGACCGAAGTTCTGGGTCGCCTGGGCGGAGACCGAGGAAGCGGCGGCGATGTTGCCGGTGCCGACCTCGGCGTTGGCGGTGCCGGCCATGGCGAAAGCGCCGGTGGCGGCGAGGCCGGTGGCGACGACGGCGCCGACCATGCGTCGGGTGATGGTGGAGGTCATGATGGTGTCCCTTCGATGAGATGGGTGTAGTTGACGTGACAAGCCAACCGATCGGCCCCGTCCGAGATCGGTCCGGAATCTGACACCGGTGTCCACGATCTGCCAGAAACCTGTCGTCCTGGGAGCCAGAACGGCGGTGTTGTGTCAGGACCAGTGGCGGCGGATGACGGCGGTGACGTCGAACGGGTCGGCGCCGCGCTGGGCTGCCAGGACGCCGGCGCCCTCGGGCGAGCCGGTGTAGAGCAGGCCGGACCCGCCGACCCAGTGCTCCCAGGCGGCGCGGAACGCCTTCGCGTCTGCGGCTCGACGGCCGAGGGTGGTGGGGACCGCATGCCATGCCTCGGCCTCCGCGGCGTGCCGGCCGGACATGCCCAGGCGCAGCCTCGCGAGCGACTCCAGATCGTCCACGATCGGACGCGAGACCAGGTAGCGGGGCGCGGCGATCGGCGCCAGCGCCTCCTCGAGCGAGGTGGCGAAGAGTGCCGACTCGTCTTCGGGTACACCCGCCAGGTGGAGGCGGTAGCTTCCGTCGCTGTCCACCGCGATCTCCAGCCTCTCGGCACCCGCCGAGGTCTGCCCGGTCGCGTGCAGCGCGTCCGCCACGGCCGCCCCGACGGCTCCGACGCTGGGTCGCCGGCGCAGCTGGGAGGCGATCCGGGTGCCGTCGCGATAGACGTACGCCGCCCACAGCAGCCACAGCGCACCGGTGACGCCGCCGAGCGCCGCCGCTCCACCGCCGGCGCCGGAGGCGATGACCGCGACGAGCACGACGCTCAGCAGCACCGCGGGCGCCAGGACGGTCTTGGCCGGCAGCCGCCACTCGGGCACCCGGCCCTCCAGCAGCCGGAACCCCGGCGGTCTCGGCGCGAGCACCGCCCCGGTCGGGGCCCGCAGCGCACCGGCCCTGCGCAACCGGATCCGGACGGTGCGGCCGGCGACGTCGGCGTACGGCTCCCCGATCCGCCACCTCTCCCGGATCGCCGTGCGGTCCTCCGAACGGGCGACCATGCGGGCGTTGACCGCGTCGAAGTCGGACTCCGGCGGGGCGGCGTACGGGGAGAAGGACTCGTCGATGTGGCCGACGCCGTCGACGACGGAGCCGTCCTCGTCGGCGCCGAAGAAGCCGGTGTGCTTGCGGACCAGCCGCTTCCAGTCGTTGTCGCCGCGCGGGTGCTCCTCCTCGACGCAGACGACGGTCCAGTTGACCGCGACCTTGTCGGGCCGAACCGGATCCGTACGCAGCGACCGCCCGCGCAGCTGCACGACCGCCGTGGTGGTCGTGGCCGCGGTGAGGTCGACGATCCCGGTGACCGACCGGGCGTCCCAGCCCTCCCCGAGCAGGCCCCGGGTGCCGACCAGCACTCGACAGCCGCCGGCCTCGAAGAACCGGGTCACGTGCCCCACCCACTGCCGGCTGCTCCAGCGTCCGACGAGCGTGGCGTACGCATCCCCCTGCTCGACCGCCAGCCCTTCGGCCAGAGCGGGGTCGGTCTCGGCGATGTGCGCCACCAGCGCGGCGAGGGTCGTCGGCGGACCGGCGACGGTGGCACCGGTGACCAGCAGGACGTCGTCGTTCGCGGCGCAGAGCGTGGCGAGCACTGCTCGCGCGGACCCGGACTGCTCGGCGATCACGCCGCGCAGGTCGACCGGCAGCGTCGCCGAGGCCCGCTCATGGTCGGTGACGACGAGCAACCGCAGGGAGTCGCCGTGGGCGAGGCGCTCGTGGTCGACGATGGCCGCGGTCGCCGTCGTCTTGGCCTCCGAGCGCGCCAGCACCCGGTCGACCGGTGAGCGCCCGACGCGGACGCCACGCCGGGTCAGCGAGTAGCCGACCGCAGGCAGGGCCTGCTTGATCGCGGCCAGCGCCTCCTGGTCGGCGTCTGCCTCGGAGGTGGCCAGGTGTCCGCGCACCCAGTCGCCGATCAGCGCCACCCAGTCCTCGGCGGAGGGGTCACGGCGATGGGCCTCGGTCAGGGTCGCCCCCTCGGGCAGGGCGAGCAGCCCGCGATGGTGAGCTCGCAGGGCGGCGGTGGCCAGGTCGGGCGAGGCCTTCGCCAGCTCGACCCAGGAGGGCGCACCGTCCGAGCGTGCGACGAACCTCCGGTCCAGCCAGACCAGAAACGGCACGGTGCCCAGCTCGGCCGAGGTCAGCGCGGTGAGCAGCTCCTCGAACCTCTCCGCACTCCCCCGCAACCACTCCCGCTCGCTCGGCGACGGCGCGGTCAGCCAGACCCGGTCCGCGAACGGCGCCAGATCGCCCTCACGCACCACGGCCGGGATCGAGGTCGAGAAGACGATCTCGCCGAACAGGGCTCCGACCAGTGCCGACTCCTCCTTGGTCAGCGCCTCGGGAGGGGTCGCGGTCAGCCCCAGAACCCGAGCGTCCGGCAGCAGCTGGAGGATCTCGCCCAGCAGCTCGCCCCACACCTCGAGCAGGTGGTGACACTCGTCCAGCACGAGCAGCAGCGGCCCGGCGCTTCTCAGTGCGGCGACCAGGGCACGTCCGTTGTCGTGGAGCCGTGCCAGGTGGCTCTCGCCGGTCTCGGCCTCGTCGTCCGGGTCACCGAAGACCGCGACCGACTGGTAGGTCAGCGATGTCAACGGCGCTCGGAGCTCCCGCGACGGAGACGCCGAGAGACCCAGCGCGGCCGCCTGCCGCAGCCACTGCCCCTGGATCGCCGTGTTCGGGCTGAGCACGACGACCTTCGCCCCGTCCTCGATCGCGTCCCGCGCGGTCTTGAGCCCCACGAGCGTCTTACCCGCCCCCGGCGGCAGCACCACCCACGCCCGCGACCGCCCCGCCTCCCAGGCCGTGCCCAGAGCGGAGAGGGCACGTTGCTGGTGGACTCGGAGCTTCACGCCGCGAAGCCTAGCCAGCGCCGAGGCGTCACCCGCGTCGGCCGAAGCGTCACCCGCGTCGGCCGAAGCGTCACCCGCGTCGGCCGAGGCGTCACCCGCGTCGGCCTAGGCGTCACCCGCGTCGGCCTAGGCGTCAGGTAGGTCGGCCGAGTGCGCATCACCGTGCCCACTCGGCCGACCTGCGTGACGTCTCGGCCGACCTGCGTGACGTCTCGGCCGACCTGCGTGACGTCTCGGCAGGCTCGCCTAGGCAGCGGTGGCGAAGGCCGCCTCGGACTCCGGGTTGCGCGCGACCGAGCGCCGGGCGAGGGAGAAGGCGACGGCGCCGAGGACCGAGGTGACCACCATGGTGACCGCCAGGGGCGCCGCGGTGTGCTCACCCGCGACGGCGCCGAGCGGGGAGGCCAGCCCGCCGCCGAGGAACATGATCCCGCCCATCAGCGCCGAGCCGGCACCGACCGAGGGCCGGGCCTGCTCGATGGCCAGGGCGCCGGTGTTGCCCATGATCAGGCCGACACAGGTGGTCACGACCACGATCGGCAGCAGGATGAGCACCTTCGGCACCGGCAGCAGCGCGACGACCAGCACGGACAACGCGGCCAGGGCCATCACCGGCTGTGCCGAGCGGATGATCCGGGCCGGATGCACCTGCCGCTTGGCCAGCCGCGCCGAGACCAGCCCGGCGACGGTGAGGAACGCGGCGTTGACCGCGAACCCGATGCCGTATACCGCCGCCGACGTGCCGATCACCGACTGGTAGAGGAACGAGGAGGAGGAGACGTACGTCATCAGGGTGGCGAACGTGAGCGACTGCGTCAGCGTGTAGCCGAGGAAGGCGGGCTTGGCGAGCAGGCGGCCGAGATCGGCGTACTCGACCCGGCTGCTCCGGCGCTCGACCGGGAGCGACTCGCGGATCACCAGGAGCACGACGACGACCTGGAGGACGGAGATCGCGGCGACGATGCCGAGTACGCCGCGCCACGGCACGAACCCGGCGATGGCGCCACCGATCACCGGCGCCAGGATCGGCGCGATGCCGCTGATCGACATCATGATCGACATCGCCCGGGCGGCCGCGAAACCGTGGAGTACGTCGGCCACGATCGCCCGCGCCATCACGATCCCCGCCGCGGCGGCGAGCGCCTGGACGAAGCGGGCGGCGATCAGCAGCTCGACGGTGGGCGCCAACGCGGCCAGCACACCGGCCAACGCGGCCACGACCGACCCGATCAGCAGCGGCCTGAGCCGCCCGAACCGGTCCGAGATCGGCCCCCAGGCGATCTGGCCGAGCGCGAGCCCGATCAGGAAGGCCGTGAGGGTCAGCTGTACGTTGCCGGCCGCGGCCCCGAGATCCGAGCCGATCTGCGGGAAGGAGGGCAGGTAGAAGTCGATCGCCAGCGGCGCGGACGCTGAGAGCAGGGCGAGTGCGAGCAAGAGCCGCGGCGGGACTGACGTCACCGAGTGAACCTCCGGAGAGTTTGGTTGAAGAAGACAACCAACTGAACGTCGTAGCCCCGCCGGGCATTCCTCACCAGAGCGTGATGGACCTCTCGAAGATGCCGCTCAGATCCTCCGCCGACGGCTGCTTCGGGGCCGTGGCGAGCAGCCGCTGCTGTTTGAGCGCCCCCTCGACCAGGTCGGGGATGTCGCCGGCCGCATATCCGACCGAGCCGATGCCCGCCGGGATGCCGATGTCGCGCATCAGGTCGGTCAGCACGCGCGGCAGCAGGTCGCGCGGCTCCTCGGTCGACTCGTCGAACCCGGGAGCCAGCAGCCGAGCCGCGCGGAGGTGCCTCTCCGGCGCCGCGTCGAAGGTGTAGCGGAACGCCTCCGGAGCGGTCAGCGAGACCGCCATCCCGTGCGGCACCAGCGCCTCGTCCCCGGGGTAGTCCGCCGGGTGGAAGTCCCGTACGCGCCCGGCGATCGGGTAGGCGCAGGCATGCGGGATGTGCACACCCGCGTTGCCGAAGCCCAGACCGGCGAAGGTCGCCGCGAACGCCATGTCACCGCGCGCAACAACGTCGTCGCCGTGCGCGACGGCCTGCCGGAACGAGCCCGCCAGGAGCGACAGCCCCTTCTCCGACCACATGTCGGAGATCGGGTTGGCGCCGCAGTAGGGCACGCGCTGGGCGGGCTCCTTGCGGTCGTAGGAGGTGTAGGGGCGGGCCGTGTAGCTCTCCAGCGCGTGGCACAGGATGTCCATCCCCGACGCCGCGGTGACCCCGGCCGGCTGGGTCATCATCAGGTCCGGGTCGACGACGGCCAGCGTAGGGCGCAGGCGCGCGTGCGAGATCCCGGTCTTCACCTTCAGCGACAGCACGTCGAGCACGCACACGGTCGTCGACTCCGCCCCGGTCCCGGTCGTGGTCGGCACCGCGACCAGCGGCAGCAAGGGATTCGCAGGCGCCCTCCCCGCCCCCACCGGAGCGTTGAGGTAGTCCATCAGGTCGCCGTCGTTGGTGGTCAGCAGGTTGACCGCCTTGGCGGTGTCGATGCTCGACCCTCCCCCGACCGCGACGATCGCGTCGAACGGCCCGTTCTCGCGGGCGAACCCGACCGCGGCCCGCATGCTCTCGTCGGTCGGCTCGACATGGACGCTGTCGAAGACGACAGCAGTGACGTCGTACGCCTTCATCTGCTCGGCCACGCGCTGCGGGAGCCCGGTCGCGGAGAGGCCGGGATCGGTCACCACGAGAGCGCGGCGGGCGCCCAGCGACGCGAGGTCGTAGCCGATCTCGCCAGAGGCGCCGGTGCCGAACTTGAGCTGCGGGGAGCCATAGGTGAACACGGTCTCGGGTGTGGCGTGCGTCATGAGGCGCACGATATCGACCGGCGTCCACCCACATCACCGGTCGGAGTGCCCAACCGTCCTGTGAGACACCCGTGGTCTTAAGTCATGTATTTCACTAGACTTTATTCAGATCAAGCCGCCCCGTCAGAGGAGACCGCGAATGACCATCACCGAAGCCAGCCCCACCACCGAGCTGACCGTCCACAAGGTCGGCGGCCGGATCGGCGCCCGCATCGACGGGGTGACCCTCTCCGGCGACCTGCCCGCCGAGACGATCGCCGACATCCGGGCCGCGATCCTGGAGCACAAGGTCGCCTTCTTCCGCGACCAGGGCCATCTCGACGACCGTGCGCAGATCGCGTTCGGTGAGCGTCTCGGCCCGCTGACCGCCGCCCATCCGACCGTCAACACCGGCAGCGCCCGGGTGCTGACCCTCAAGGCCAACCGCGGCATGGCCGCCAACTCCTGGCACACCGACGTCACCTTCGTGGACCGGCCGCCGGCGTTCTCGATCCTGCGCGGTGCGGAGATCCCCGACTACGGCGGCAACACCGTCTGGGCCAACACCGTCAGCGCCTACGAGCGGCTCCACCCGCAGCTCAAGGCGCTGGTCGACAACCTGTGGGCGGTCCATTCCAACGACTACGACTACGTACGCCCCGACGAGGCCGAATCCACCGACGACGTGGCCGCGCGCAAGCGCGAGGAGTTCGTCTCGACCATCTACCGGACCGAGCACCCGGCGGTCCGGATCCACCCCGAGACCGGCGAGCGCGCGCTCGTCCTGGGCCACTTCGTCAAGCACTTCACCGGCCTGAACCAGAAGGAGAGCGCGATCCTCTTCAACCTGCTCCAGGACCGGGTCACCGCCCTGGAGAACACCGTCCGGTGGCACTGGCAGCAGGGCGACGTCGCGATCTGGGACAACCGCGCCACCCAGCACTACGCGGTCGCCGACTTCGACGAGCTGCCGCGCGAGGTGCGGCGCATCACCGTGCAGGGCGACGTACCCGTCTCCATCGAGGGTGAGCACAGCCGGGTGATCGAGGGCTCCGCCGAGGTCTACAACCGCCTCGACGAGCTGATCTCCTGACCGACGTACGCCCGGGAGGTCAGGCCATGGTGAAGGAGACCTTCCGGGCGACGACGTCGGCCGACTCCAGGCGCACCTCGACCTCCTCGCCCAGCGGGAGCGCCGTCGTGCCGGTGACCCTGGCCTCGATGGCGGGCTCCTCGACGGTGATCGAGCCCTTCTGCTTGTCCTCGTCGTCGATCTCGACGACCACCGCCGCGAAGGTCTCTCCGACCCGGTTGTGCAGCAGCCCCGCCTCGACGAGGTCGACGACGCCGCGCTCGTAGGCACCGCTGGTGCGCGACGAGGCCCGCATCGTCTCCGGGAGCGTGGTGAACGCGCTGGTCACCCAGTCCGGGACGGGCTGGTCGGCACAGAGCGCCAGGCAGACCTCGCCGGCGTAGCGGTCGATCAGCCGGCGCAGCGGAGCGGTGACGTGCATGTATTCGTTGGCCAGCGCCGAGTGCTCGGTCAGCTCGGGAAGCTCACCGTTGAACGAGGCGTAGCCGCTCCCGCGCAGCAGCCGGGTGCAGGCGATCGCCATCGCGGCGTGCTTGCCGTTCTTGCCGTCCAGCGAGCGGATGAAGTCGGGGTAGAGCATCTCCGCAGGCCACTCCAGGCCGAGCGCGCGAGCCGTGCGGTGCAGCCGCTGGACGTCTCGGGGGTCGGGCTCGGGCAGCGTCCTGAGGAGCCCGACGCGGGCGTAGACCATCAGGTCCGCCGCGGCGAAGCCGGTGAGGAGCGAGATCTGGGCGTTCCAGTTCTCGACGGGCAGCAGGTCGCGGTATTCGAGCGACCACTGGTCGCCCTGCACCGAGATCTCCTGGTCGCGCAGCGGCAGGTTCACCCCACCCCGGGCCGCCTCGAGCGCGATCCGCTTCTCGCCGATCTCCTTCAGCAGCTCGAGCGACCCGGCGTAGCCGGCATCGCCGAAGCCCTCGCCGTCGAACATCTTCTGCACGCCCTCGTAGGAGAGCTTCGCCCGAGACCTCACCAGCGCGCGCTCGACGAAGGTGTCGGTCCCCTCGCCGGTCGCGTCGAGCCTGTGGGTCCACAGCAGCGCGGGACGCACCTGGTCCGGGAGCAGCGAGGCGGCGTCCTCGGAGAGCACCTTCGGGTGGAGCGGGATCTTCGCATCCGCGGCGTAGAGCGACTCGCCGCGCTTGTTGGCCTCGACGTCGACAGGGTCCCCGGGCGCCACGAAGGCGGCCACGTCGGCGATCGCGTAGTGCACCACATAGCCCTCGCCGTCGCGCTCCAGATGGAGCGCCTGGTCGAGGTCCATCGACGTCTCGGGGTCGATCGTCACGAACGGCAGATCGGTGCGGTCCAGCTCAGGAAGCCTCGGGGCGGCCGCGGCGGCGGCCGCCGCCTCCTCCACCTCGGGCGGGAACTCGGCACTCACCCCCAGCTCGGTCTGGAGCGCGGCGATCCCGTCGCGGAGCGTGGTGGCGGCGACACCGCTGTCGGCACTGGCCACCCGGATGATGCGTGCGGAGCCCATGGCCGGAACTCTAGTGGCTACTTCTTCTTCGCCTTGAACGTCTTGTGCAGCGAGGCGGCCTCCTTGCCGAAGGCCTTCGGGTTGCCCTTGAAGGCGCCGAACTGTTCCCACAGGTCCTTCTTGGACCCGTTGTACGCCTTCGCCGACCTGTTGATCCTGGCCAGCGCCTTGCGCTGGGAGGAGGTCAGTGACCGCTTCGCGCGGAGGTGCTCCGAACGCGCCCGGGACTTCTTCGCGAGGTCCTGGATCATCCAGAACACCCCGACGATGACAGCCACGACGAGGATCGCCCCCAGGTTGGACCCGGAGGTGGTCTCGGCGGCCAGGACGATCATGCTTGGAACGTAGGCTCGCGCGTTATCCCAGGTCACAGACGGTTTGAAAGATACCCAATCCTCGATTCGGCCATCCTCGCCCCGGACGGCACCATAGTCCCCGTGCTGATCCTGCTGCCGCCCTCGGAGGGCAAGACCGCGGCCGTACGCGGCAACCCGCTCACCCTCGACGACCTCCGCCTCCCGGTGCTCAACCCGGCCCGCGCCAAGATCATCGACGCGCTGGTCGAGCTCTGCACCACTCGCCCGGAGGAGGCCGTCGACATCCTCGGGGTACCGAAGACCCAGCCCGAGCTCGTCACCCTGAACGCGGGACTGAACGACGCCCCGACCGCGCGCGCCGACCGGATCTACACCGGCGTCCTCTACGACGCCCTCTCCCCCGCGACCCTGTCACCGGCGGCCAAGCGCCGCGCCACCAGCCGGGTCATGGTGACCAGCTCCGTGTTCGGCCTCGTCGGCCTCGCCGACCGCATCCCTGCGTACCGGCTCTCGGGGGACACCACCCTCCCCGGCGTCGGCGGCATCCAGGCGCACTGGCGCTCCCACCTGGGCGCCGGCCTGACCGAAGCCCTCGGTGACGGTCTCCTCGTGGACCTCCGGTCCGGGACGTACGCCGCCTTCTGGCGCCCCGACGAGGTCTCTGCCCGCACCGCCACCGTCCGCGTCCTCCACGAGCACAACGGTCAGCGCAAGGTGGTCAGCCACTTCAACAAGGCCACCAAGGGCCGCCTCGTCCGAGCCCTCCTCGAGTCCGGCGCCAACCCCCGCACCCCCGCCAAGCTCGCCGACGCCTTCCGCGACCTCGGCTGGACCGTCGAGACCGGCCCCGCCACCAAGACCGGCACCCAGCTCGACATCGTCGTCGCCGAGATCTGAGCCCGCCGCCGACTCGGCGCAACTGTCCCACCCAGAACGCCCGAGTCGGCGCATCTGTCCCACGCTCCTGGGACAGATGCGCCGACTCGGCGTGGTATTCCGGGACAGATGCGCCGGGTCGGCGTCAGAAGGTGCCGGCGGCGAAGGGGTCGCGGGAGACCGGAAGGCCGTTGAAGAGGCGGAGGGAGGCGCGGTTGTCGGCGAAGAAGGAGACGACCGTGACCGATGCCGGCGAGAGCTCCATGTTGAAGACTCCCTGGATCGGGGTGCCCAGCGCGTGGGCGACGATCAGCTTGATCGGCGAGACGTGGGAGGTGACCACGACGGTCTCCCCCGCGTGGGACTCGAGCACCCGGGAGAGTCCCTCCAGCACCCGGGCCTGAGCGGAGTCGAACGACTCGCCACCGGGTGGCGCGACCTCGGTCGCCCCCATCCAGGCCTGCATCTCCTCGGGGAACTGCTCGGCGACCTCACCGAAGGTGAGTCCCTCCCAGGCCCCGAAGTCGATCTCCGCGAAGCCGGGCTCCTCGTCGATCCGGGCTCCCAGGACACCGGCGACGAGCTCGGCGGTCTCGACGGTGCGCAGGACCGGTGAGGTGACGACGGTCGAGACCGACGAGGCCAGCGGCCGCAGCCACTCCGCGGTCAGCAGCGCCTGCTCGCGACCCTCCTGGGTCAGCGGCGGGTTGTCGCCGCCGAGACCGCCGGAGAAGGCCTTCGCGGCCGTGTGCTTGGTGACCCCGTGGCGTACCAGGACGAGGGTGGTCGCGGTCGCCCCGGCGCTCCAGCCGCGAGCGGGTTTGTCGCTCACAGGCCGGACTCGGCGGTGCGGACCAGGATGCGGGAGCACTCCTCGCAGCGCACGACCTCGTCCGCGGCCAGGCCGCGGATGCGGGAGATCTCGGCGGGGTCGAGCTGGAGGTTGCAGCCGCCGCAGCGACGAGCGCGCAGCTCGGCGGCACCGACGCCCATCTTCGAGCTGAGCCGCTCGTAGAGGGCGAGCAGGTCCGCCGGGATGCCCTCGAGGGCCGGCGTCCGCTCCTCGGCGACCCCGGCGAGCTCGGTGTCGATCTTCGAGGTCTCCACGTCGACGGAGTCGACGGCGACCGCGAGCTTCTCGGTGATCTCGGCGAGCTCGGCCTCGAGCCGGGTCACGGTCGCCTGAGCCCCCTCGAGCTGCTCCATGACCTCGAGCTCCTCGTCCTCGAGCACCGAGATCCGGCGGTCGAGGGTGGCCAGCTCGTGCTGCATGCGCTCGAGGTCCTTGGCGCTGCTGATCGCCCCGGAGTCCATCCGCTCCTGGTCACGCTTGCGGCGGGTCTTGACCGCCTCGACGTCGGCGTCGGCCTTCTTCTGCACTCGCTCGAGGTCGTCGCGGATGACCCGGGCGTCGCGTACGGCATCGTCGGTGGTCTTCTTCGATGCCTGCAGCTCCGCCACGACGGCGGCCTGCGGCAGGTGCGCACGGCGGTGGCGCAGCTGGAGCGCACGCGAGTCCAGCTCACAGACGTCGAGCAGCTTCACCTGGGCGAACGGGTCGGCTTTCAGCGGATTCTCCTCAGCTATTCACGATCAAGGTCCACGGGTCGGTGACGATCTCCGAGACCCGGGTCTCCACCGTATCTCCGAATGCCTCCCGAAGTCGCCTCGCCAGCACAGGCAGCCAGGTCCACTCCGCCGCCCAGTGCGGGATGTCGATCAGCGCACCGCCCTTCTCGAGGAACTCGGAGGCCGGATGGTGGCGCAGATCGCTGGTCACATAGACGTCGTACGCAGCCACCTGGTCGAGCAGGAAGTCACCCGCCCCGCCGCACAGCGCCACCGAGGACACCGGCCGGTCGAGGTCGCCGGCGACCCGGATCCCGGCTGCGGTCGCGGGCAGCGCCGCCGCCACCGACTCGGCGAAGGCGCCCAAGGTGGTCGGCGAGACCGTCCCGGCACGCCCCGTCCCGACCTCAGCAGACTCCCCCGGAACCAGCGGCCGCAGCGAGCTCAGCCCGAGCGCGAGCGCCAGCGACTCCGAGACCCCGCCGATGGCCTGGTCGGCGTTGGTGTGGGCGGTGAGCAGCGCGCAGCCCGCGGAGACCAGCGTCGAGAGCGTACGTCCCTTCGGGGTCGTCGGGGCGAACCCGTGCACACCCTTCAGGAAGAGCGGATGATGGACCACGACCAGGTCCGCACCCCACGCGGCCGCCTCCTCGGCGACCGGGAGGGTCGGGTCGACGGCGAGAAGCACCTTGGAGACGGGCTGCGAGGGCTCGCCCCAGACCAGCCCGACAGCATCCCAGTCGTCGGCGGTCGCGGGCGGGTACCAGTCGTCCAGCAACGAGGTGACGGTGGACAGAGTGGGCGGGGTCGGCATGGGGTAAACCCTAGATCCCGAGACCGGGGCCGCACTCAGCGGCGGCGACGTACACGAAATCAAGTTCGTAACCGTTCTTTTACAACTGATTCCGTACTTTTCCCCGGATCTTGTGGTGGAATGCAGCGCTAAGTGAACAATCGACTGGAGCAGCGATGACCACGAAAGCTACCCCGGACCCAGCCTCCGGCTCGGTGACCATCAACGGCCTGACCAAGACCTACGGCCAGGCCACGGCGGTCGACGGCCTGGACCTGGAGATCCGGGCCGGCGAGTTCATCTCGCTGCTCGGTCCGTCGGGCTGCGGCAAGACGACCACGCTGCGGATGATCGCCGGGTTCGAGAAGCCCGATTCCGGCAGCATCATGATCGGCGGCAAGAACGTGGTCAGGCTCGCGCCCTATCAGCGCGACGTGAACACGGTCTTCCAGGCGTACGCGCTGTTTCCGCACAAGTCGGTCGCGGAGAACGTCGCCTACGGCCTGCAGCAGCGCAAGACGCCACGGGCGGAGGTCCGCGAGCGCGTCGTCGAGGCACTGCGGATGGTGCGGATGCTCGACTTCGCCGACCGCTCACCGACCCAGCTCTCCGGTGGCCAGCAGCAGCGCGTCGCGCTCGCCCGCGCGCTGGTCAACCGCCCCGGCGTCCTCCTCCTCGACGAGCCGCTGGGTGCCCTGGACCGCCAGCTGCGCGAGGAGATGCAGCTCGAGCTGAAGCTGCTCCAGTCCCGCCTCGGGATCACCTTCGTCTTCGTCACCCACGACCAGGGCGAGGCGCTCGCGATGAGCGACCGGATCGCGATCATGCGGGCCGGCCGGATCGAGCAGCTCGCCGACGCCGACACCGTCTACAACCAGCCCGCCAGCGCGTACGTCGCCGGCTTCGTCGGCCAGCAGAACTTCCTGCAGGGCGAGGTCAGCGCCGACGGCACCACCGTCGAGACCCCGATCGTGGTCATCGAAGGCCCCGCGAAGCCCGACGGGAGGCCCGGCGAGCCACATCAGGCCGCCATTCGTCCCGAACTGATCTCGATCGAGCCCGGGACGGTGGCCGAAGGCCTCAACACCGTCGCCGGCGAGGTCCTCCAGGTCTCCCCGCTGGGCGAGGTGATCCAGTACCTCGTCAAGGTGACGGAGGAGACGAGCCTCCTCATCCGCCGCCCCGCCCACGGCGCCGTGCGGCTCTCCCCCGGCGACCAGGTCCTCTGCGGCTGGGCCGCCGAGGACGTACGTCTCTTCCCCCTCGACACCCCACCAGACCCGACCACCGCTAGGAGCCCCCAGTGAACAAGGACAAGAACGTACGCATCCTGGCCAGCCATGCCGGCGCGCGAGCGATCCGCCAGGAGCTCTCGCGGCGACACTTCCTGAGCCTGGCGGCTCTCGCCGGTGCCGGCGCCGCGCTCAGCGCCTGCGGAACCGGCGACGGCGGGCCCTCCAGCGCGGTCGAGCCGGGCGCCGGCGCGACCGGCGGCCCGGTGGAGAAGTCCCTGTCGATCTACACCTGGGGCGACTACGACTCCCCCGACGTGATCGACGGCTTCGGCAAGACCGGCCCGAAGGTGACCCTCGACTCCTACGGCTCCAACGAGGAGCTGATCTCCAAGCTGGTCGCGGCCAAGGGCACCAGCGGCTACGACATCGTGGTGCCGACCGGCGTCTACATCCCGCAGCTGATCGAGAACGAGATCATCGTCCCGCTCAACAAGGACCTGATCCCCAACATCGCCAAGGTCGACCCGAAGTTCCTCGGCCAGGACTGGGACCCGGAGAACGAGTACTCCGTGTGCAAGGACTGGGGCACCACCGGCTACGTCTACGACACCACGGTCATCAAGCGCGACCTGACGACCTGGGACGACTTCATCGACGCGATGCAGAACGAGGCCTCGGGCAAGACCTCGCTGCTCGACGACCCGCAGGGCATCTCCGGCCTCTACTTCTGGGCCAACGACATCGACTGGAACACCGAGGACATGGCCGACTACGACGCTTACGAGGCCGAGGCGGTCGAGAAGTGGGCACCGCACATCTCCGGGTTCGACTCCTACGCGGCCACCGGCGCGATGCAGCAGAACACCTTCGCGCTGATTCAGTGCTGGAACGGAGACGCCCGCCTCGGCATCCTCGAGCACAAGCAGCCCGGCCGCTGGAAGTGGGTCCTGGCAGGCCCGACGACCGAGCTGTGGATGGACAACTGGTGCATCCCGGCCGGCGCACCCCACCCCGAAGCCGCCCACGCGTTCCTCGACTACGTGCTGGAGCCGGAGAACTCGTTCCTGGAGATGGACTACATCGGCTACAACACCGGCGCGCTGGGCATCGAGGAGATGGCCACCGAGCGCAAGGTCGAGCTGCCCGAACTGATCTTCTTCACCGACGAGCAGCTCGCCACCATGAAGAACGGCGCCGTCAACAAGGCTCAGGACCGGCGTACGGAGGTCTACGACAAGCTGAAGGCCGCCGCCAGTGCGTGACCGGCGCGATCGGGTGGCCAGGCGCCTCCCGGGTTTCGTCCTCGCCGTCCCGGCGTGGCTGTGGCTGACGGTCTTCTTCGTGGTGCCGTTCCTGCAGGTCGCCTGGTTCAGCTTCGGCGAGAAGCCCGGGATGTTCGGCACCCACAGCAACGCGGTGATGTCGCTGGACCGCTATGCCGACGCGTTCAGCCCGACCTTCTTCACGATCTTCCGGGCGACGCTGTGGATGAGCGTGCTGGGGACGCTCGCCTGCCTGCTGGTCGCGCTGCCGGCTGCGTACTTCATGGCCATGAAGGTCCCCGCACACCGTCGCGGGCTGCTGGTCGCGCTGGTGATGGTGCCCTACTGGACCTCGTTCCTGATCCGCACCATCGGCTGGAAGGTGATCCTGTCCTCGGAAGGCGCCCTGGCCGGCTTCCTGACCGATGTCGGCCTGGTCGGCGACCCGCACGATCTGCTCAACACCCGCGGTGCCGTGCTGCTCGGCCTGATCTACAACTATCTGCCGCTGATGATCCTGCCGTTGTACGTCGCCTTCGACCGCGTCGACAGCGCGCTCGGTGAGGCGTCCAAGGACCTCGGCGCCGACCGGGTGCGGACGTTCTTCCAGGTCACGCTGCCGCTGGCGCGGCCGGGGATCATCGCCGGGGTCATCCTGGTCTTCATCCCGATGATGGGCGACTACGTCACCCCGGCGGTCCTCGGCGGTGCCAAGGGCACGATGGTCGGCTCGCTGATCGCCAGCCAGTTTCTGACCGCACAGAACTGGGCACTGGGCTCGGCGATGGCGGTGGTCCTCATCCTGCTCACCATGCTCGTCGTCGTCCTCGCCATCACGCTGCTGTGGGGCGTGGGATGGCTCGTCCACCGGCGCAGCCGGCTCGTCGTCGGGAAGCTCCAGGAGGTGACGGCATGAGTCGGCCGTCCGGAACCAATGTCGCGCTCGGGGTGTGGACCACGCTGGTCTTCGTCTTCCTGTTCGCCCCGATCATCGTGATCGCCATCTACTCCTTCAACGGAGGCCGGCTGCTCACCGCCTGGGACGGCTTCAGCCTGCACCCGTTCACGGCGATCGTCGAGCGGCCGACCGTACGCCACACGGTTGCGGTGTCCCTGCAGACCGCGGTGGTCGCCGCGATCCTGGCGAGCGCGCTCGGCACCCTGGCCGGGATGGCGATGGCCCGGTTCCCGGGCCGCTGGACGGGGCCGTTCACGCTGCTGTTGCTGCTGGTCTCGGTGACCCCCGAGATCGTCGACGGCATCGCGCTGCTCCCCTGGTTCGTGACGCTCGGCCAGGACTGGTCGCTGGTGCCGTTCAACAACGGCTACGTACGCTTGGTCATCGGTCACTCGCTGTTCGCGACCGCGGTCGTCACCTACATCGTCCGGGCTCGCCTGGTCGGGCTGGACGCGTCGCTGGAGGAGGCCTCGGCGGACCTCTATGCGCGCCCGGTCCCGACGTTCTTCAAGGTCACGCTGCCACTGGTCGGCCCGGCGGTGCTGGCCGGTGGGCTGCTGGCCTTCACCCTGAGCCTCGACAACACGGTGATCTCCTCGTTCATCAACGTCTCCGGCACGACCTCGTGGCCCGTCTACGTGCTCTCCTCGGTCCGCTCCGGTCTCAAGCCCGAGATCGCCGCGGTCTCCACCATCCTGCTGGTCTTCACGCTCCTGGTCCTCGGCCTGGTGGCACGGGTGCTCAAGCGCTCGGGCTCCTCGGTCACCGACACCATGGCCGTCGCCTGATGGGCGGTCGCTCCGATCCGGTGGAGCTGGTCCTGCGCGGGGGCCGGGTGCTGCGCGAGGGCCGGTGGGAGGACGCGGATCTTGCGGTCCGGGGCGGGCGGATCGCGGCCATCGGCACGTCCCTCGACGCGCTGGTCGGCCCCGAGACCGTCGTCGAGGAGCTCGACGGTCGCTGGGTCCTGCCCGGGTTCCACGACTCGCACGTGCACCCGGTCCAGGCCGGGCTGGAGATGAACCAGTGCGACCTGACCGGTCTGTCCACGCTCTCGGAGTATCTCGAGGCCATCGGCGCCTACGCCACCGCCCACCCGGACCGTGCCTGGGTCACCGGTGGCGGCTGGTCGATGGACTCCTTCCCCGGAGGGGTGCCGAGCGCTTCGCCTCTCGATCGCCTGCTTCCCGACCGGCCGGTCTTCCTGCCCAATCGTGACCACCACTCCGCCTGGGTCAACAGCCGCGCGCTCGAGCTCGCCGGCATCGATGCTCATACGCCGGACCCGGCCGACGGGCGCATCGAGCGCGACACCTCCGGCCGGCCGACAGGCGCGCTGCACGAAGGTGCGATGGCGCTGGTCGGCTCGCTGGTCCCGCCGCCCACCTCGACCGATCTGACCGCGGCGCTGCTGACCGCGCAGCGCCACCTCCACTCCGTCGGCATCGTCGGCTGGCAGGACGCGCTCGTCGGCGCCGGTCTCGGCATGCCCGACTCGCTACCGACCTATCTCGCCGCGAAGCACTCCGGCGCGCTGACCGCGAAGGTCGTCCTCGCCCAGTGGTGGGACCGCGACCGGGGTCTGGAGCAGCTGCCGTCGCTCGTCGAGCGTCGTGCCCTGGCCGCCGAGGCCGGGCTCGACGCGGCCAGCGTGAAGCTGATGCAGGACGGCGTCTGCGAGACCCACACGGCCGCGATGCTCGACCCCTACCTCGACGCCCACGGCCATCTCACCGACAACCGCGGGCTCTCCTTCATCCCGGCCGATGCCCTGGCGACGTACGTCGCGGCGCTGGACGGGGCCGGGTTCCAGGCGCACATCCACGCGCTCGGGGACCGGGCGGTGCGCGACAGCCTGGACGCGATCGCGCACGCGCGGGAGGCCAACGGCGCCAGCGGCCTGCGTCATCATCTGGCCCACGTCCAGGTGGTCTCCGCGACCGATGTCGCTCGGTTCGCCGCCCTCGACGTCACCGCCAACATCCAGCCGCTGTGGGCATGCCTCGACGAGGCGGTGGAGGTGCTGACCCTCCCGTTCCTGTCACCGGCGGCGCGGGGTCAGCAGTACGTTTTCGGGTCGCTGCTGCGTACGGGTGCCCGGATCGCGTGCGGGAGCGACTGGCCGGTCTCCGACCCGGCGCCGCTGCTCGGCATGCACGTCGCGGTCAACCGGCGCGCGCCCGACCAGCCTGCCGACGCCGCTCCGCTGCTGCCGGAGGAGGCGCTGGCGGTCACCGAGGCCCTCGCCGGCTACACCACCGGCACCGCCTACCTGAACCGTCTCGAAGGGTCCACCGGCCGGATCGAGACCGGGTACGCGGCCGACCTGGTGGTCGTCGACCACGACATCCTCGGCGAGGACACGACCGTCCTCGCCCGGACCCGGGTCACCCACACGTACGCGAACGGTCGCGAGGTCCATCGGGCTTCATAGAAACCTCACAGCTGAGGCAGATGGTCCTCACGGACCGGAACGCCAGAGTCAGGGTCATCGCAGCAGACAGCTACGTCAAGGAGATGACCATGAGCCGCGTACCCGAACCCGAGAACACCCCTGAAGGCCCGGCCTATGAGGGCCGCCTGCTGGCCCGCCCGGAGGAGGAGGTGGTCGACCAGGGCGCCGGCTTCGACATCTCGACGCTGCTGACCCGCCGCCGGGTCCTCGGGCTCGTCGGGGTCGGGGTCGGAGCGGCCGCCCTGGCCGCCTGTGGGGCGAGCTCGTCCGGATCGAGCTCGTCCGGCTCCTCGAGCACCTCGACGGGCGGCTCCGCCACCACCACCTCCACGACCGCCGACGGCGAGATCCCGCAGGAGACCAACGGCCCCTACCCGGCCGACGGCACCAACGGCACCAACGTGCTGACCGAGTCCGGGATCGTACGCAGCGACATCACCTCCAGCCTCGACGGCGGCACCACCGTCGACGGTGTGCCGCTCACCTTCACCTTCACCGTGACCGACATGGCCAACGACGACGTGCCCTTCGAGGGGGTCGCGGTCTACCTGTGGCAGTGCGACGCCAAGGGCCTCTACTCGATGTACTCCGAAGGCGTCGAGGACGAGACGTACCTCCGCGGGGTCCAGGTCGCCGACGCCAAGGGCCAGGTGACCTTCAAGACGATCGTCCCGGGCTGCTACGACGGCCGCTGGACGCACATGCACTTCGAGGTCTACCCCGACGCCGACTCGGCCACGACCGGCGAGAACGCGATCGCGACCTCGCAGGTCGCCTTCCCGAAGAAGATGCTGAACAAGGTCTACCAGGACGACGCCTACGAGGGCTCGGCCGACAACCTCGCGAAGGTCAGCCTCGACACCGACAACGTCTTCAGCGACGGGTACGACCTGGAGATGGGCACGTTCACCGGCAGCCCGAGCGCCGGCTACAAGGGCTCGCTCGCCGTCGCCGTCGACACCACCACCGAGGCCTCCATGGGCGGCGGCGCCCCGGGTGGAGGCGAGGGCGGCACCCCGCCCGAGCCGCCGACCGAGTGACCCTCAGACCATCAAGGAGAACCCATCATGCTGCAGAACCTCACGGGCTGGCACGCCCTCGTCATCCTCGCCATCATCCTGCTCGTCTTCGGCTCGGCGAAGCTGCCGGCCCTCGCCCGCAGCATCGGTCAGTCCGTACGCATCCTCAAGGACGAGACCCACGACGCCGCCGAGCCGCAGCCCGCCACGGTCGAGGCCGTGGCTGACCGCAGGGCGTCATGACCACGGCCACCGTCGCACGGGGAACCATGCCTGTCGCGGGCCACCTGCGCGAGGCGAGCAGGCGTGGGATCCGGGCGGCGGTGGCCCTCCTCGTCGGCGTCGTCGTCGGCTTCTGGCTCTCCGACCAGATCCTGGAGGTCCTGCGGGGACCCGTAGAGCAGATCGCCCAGTCGCAGGATGCCAGCCTCAACTACGACACCGTCACCGGTGCTTTCGACCTCAAGCTCAAGATCGCCCTCTTCGCCGGGGTGATCGGTTCCAGCCCGGTCTGGCTGGCCGAGCTCTTCGCGTTCGTCACCCCGGGGCTCACCCACCGGGAGCGCAGATACACCGTCGGGTTCCTGGCGGCCGCGATCCCGCTGTTCGCCGGTGGCTGCGCGTTCGGCTTCCTGCTCTTCCCGCACATGGTCGAGATGCTCGCCGGATTCTCCTCGACCGAGGACAGCACGATCCTCAACGCCGGCTACTACGTCGACTTCGTGATGAAGATGGTCCTCGCCATCGGCGTGGCCTTCGTGCTGCCCGTCTTCGTGGTCGTGCTCAACCTGCTCGGCCTGCTCTCCTCGCAGACTCTGCGCCGCAGCTGGCGCGCGATCGTGGTCGTCATCGTCCTGTTCAGCGCGCTGGTGACACCGGCCGCCGACGTCCTGTCGATGTTCCTCGTCGCCGCCCCGATGGCGGCTCTGTTCGCCGCCGCCGTCCTCATCACCCATGTCCACGACCGCAGGAAGGCACGCCGTGTTCGGACTGAGCTTTGAGAAGCTGTTCCTCGTCGCGATCGTCGCCGGGCTGGTGATCGGCCCCCAGCGACTCCCGCTCTACACCCACCGGTTCGCCGAGCTGATCCGCTCCTTCCGGAGCTTCATCGACGCCTCCCGCGCCCGGGCGGAGACCGAGATCGGGATCTCGCGCAAGGAGCTGGAAGCCCTGGACGTACGCCGGTACGACCCGCGCCGCATCGTCCGCACCGCGCTCACGGAGACGCCCGCGACCGCGGTGGAATCACCGGCCGATGCAGCTGCCGATCTGGAGGCAGGAGCCGGCCGCGTACGTCCCGGGCAGAAGTACGTCGTCACCGGCGGCTCCGCCCACCCCCGCCGCGTCCTGATCTCCTCGCTGCCCGAGGACGACCCCCGCCGCCTCGCCGCCCACGTCCCGCCCGCGGCCGCCGACGACGAGACCGAGCTCCTCCTGGCCGAGGTCAACCGCCTCCTCGAAACCTCCACCCCCTAGCCGAGTCGGCGCAAGTGTCCCGCCCCAAGCCGCCGAGTCGGCGCGTTTGTCCCACTCTCGCGGGACAGACGCGCCGACTCGGGCCGATTTCGCGGGACATTCGCGCCGAGTCGACGGGTTAGTTCACTTTGCGCTCGCGGTCGCCCCAGTAGGGCTCGCGGAGCTTGAACTTCTGCAGCTTGCCGGTGGCCGTACGCGCCAGGGAGTCGCGGAACTCGACGACCGTCGGCGCCTTGTAGCCGGCCGCGCGCTCCTTGCACCAGGCGATCAGCTCCTCCTGGGTCGCCTCGGCGCCCTCGGCGAGGACGACGAGGGCGAGGATGGTCTCGCCCCACTTCTCGCTGGGGATGCCGATGACCGCGACCTCGGCGACCGAGGGGTGCAGGAAGAGGACGTCCTCGACCTCAGCGGAGCTGACGTTCTCGCCGCCGGTGATGATCACGTCCTTGATCCGGTCGGAGATGGTGAGGTAGCCGTCCTCGCCGAGGCTGCCGCCGTCGCCGGTGTGGAACCAGCCGTCGGTGAGCGCCTTCTCGGTCTCCTCCGGCTTCTCCCAGTAGCCCTCGAGCACCACGTTGGAGCGTGCCAGGACCTCCTTGTCGGGTGAGATGTCGAGGCTCACCCCGATCGCGGGCGCGCCGGCGCGGGTCAGCTTCGCGGCGCGCTCCATCGGGTCGAGGTCGTCCCACTCGGCACGGGTGCGGTTGATGGTCAGCAGCGGCGAGGTCTCGGTGAGGCCGTAGATCTGGATGAACTCCCAGCCGAGCTCCTCCTGGACGCGCACGACCGTCTTCGTGGGCGGCGGCGCACCGGCCATGATGATCCGCACCTTGTCGCGTCCCGGGATCTCGCCCTCGGTGGCCTGCCACTGCGGCAGCGCGTCGAGCACGGCGGCCGCCACCGCGGGAGCGGCGCACATGTAGGTGACCCCGTGGTCGCGTACGCGGCGCAGGATCTCCATCCCGTCGACCTTGCGCAGCACGACGTGCTTGATGCCGAGGCCGGTCGCGGCGAACGGCATCCCCCAGCCGTTGGCGTGGAACATCGGCAGCGTGTGCAGGTAGACGTCGCGATCGCTGCAGCCGGCGTGGAGCGCGAAGGTCAGCGCGTTGGTCCAGATGTTGCGGTGGGTGATCTGCACGCCCTTGGGCCGGGCGGTGGTGCCGGAGGTGTAGTTGATCGCCGCGGTGGCGTTCTCGTCCGGCTCCCACGGCTTCGGCTCGACGCCCTCGGCGGCGTAGAGGTTGGCGTCGTCGCCGAGGACGAAGCGATGCTTCGCGGTCACGTCCTCGAGCGCCTCGTCGACCTCCGGATCGACCCACAGCACCGAGGCGCCGGACTGCTCCACGATGTAGGAGACCTCGTCGGGGCGGAGCCGGAAGTTGACGGGCACCAAGATGCGGCCGTAGCCGGAGACGCCGTAGAACGCGGTCAGCAGCCGTGCGGAGTTGTGGGACACGATCGCGACCCGCTCCCCCACCCCGACGCCGAGCTCGTCGAGCTTCGCCGCCATCCGCTTGGCGAGCGACTTCATCTCGGCGTACGTCACCTCCCCCAGCGAGGCGGCCGGCTGGTCGGGCTCGTCGAGGATGCCCACCCGCTCGCCGTAGACGGATGCGGCACGGTCGATGAAGTCGTTGACGCTGAACGGGACGAACACGGGCGTTACCTCCAGGTGCAAGTGGTGACCCGGATCACTGTATCCATGAGAGGTCTCTCATGGACCCCCACATCGGACAGGTGGTCAGGCACTATCAGAGGGTCATGTCGCGCACCCTGAAACTCGTCCTGCCGCTGGTCGTCCTGGTGGCGGTCGGCGTCTACCTGGCCGGCTCCTTCGCCGGAGCCTCCGAGAACGACCCGCCACCCCGCGAGCCAGTGGTGCTGCCCTCGCAGTCGACCACGCCGAGCACTGGATCGTCGCCGAGCACAGATCCCTCGGGTGTCCCGGTCGTCACTCCTGGTCCCGTCGACGATGATGATGACGACGATGACCGCGACGACCGACATGACGACGACTGACCCACGCCGGGGGCTGTCCGTACGCGCCCGGATCACCGCCTCGGTCGCTCTCCTGGTGACGCTCGCCCTGGCCGGCGCGGGCCTCATCGTCTACGCGGTCGAGCTCAGCCGGGTCGATGCCGCGACCACGCGCGAGATGGAGCAGGAGCTCGACGAGTTCTCCCGGCTGCGCACCGAGGGCATCGACCCCGAGACCAGGGCGCCGTACGACGTGGAGGGACTGCTGCGGACGTTCCTGAGCCGCAACGTGCCCGACGACGACGAGCTCCTGGTCGCCTGGGTCGACGGCCGGCCGCGCGCGCACTTCCCCGAGGACCCGCTGGTCTCCACGGCGCGGTTCAGCGCGGCCGTCGCCGACCTGGTCGTCGACGGTGGGACGACGTATCTCGACACCGCCGACGGCGAGGTACGCATCACCAGCCAGCCGGTGCGGCAGGACACCGCCACCGGCACCACCGAGGGCGCGCTCCTGGTCGTCTCCTATCTCGACGAGGACCGCTCCGAGCTGCGCAGCACCATGCGGACCTACACGATCGTTGCCGGTCTCCTCGCGCTCCTCGTCACCCTGGTCGCGGCCTGGCAGTCGGGGCGGCTGCTGGCGCCGCTGACCCGGCTGCGGCAGGCAACCGGCGCGATCAGCGCCACCGACCTCTCCGCCCGTCTGCCCGAGTCGGGCAACGACGACATCTCTGCGCTGACCAGGAACTTCAACGACATGCTGGCCCGCCTGGAGCAGGCGTTCACCGACCAGCGCCAGTTCCTCGACGACGCCGGGCACGAGCTGCGTACGCCGCTGACCATCATCGGCGGCCACCTCGAGCTCCTAAACGAGTCCGACCCGGCCGAGGTCGAGCAGACCCGGCGGCTGGCGCTGGACGAGATCGACCGGATGAGCCGGCTCGTCGGCGACCTGATCCTGCTGGCCAAGCACGACCGCCCCGACTTCCTCACCCTGGAGGAGGTCGACGTCGACACCCTCACCGAGGACATCCTCGCCAAGGCCAGCGCGCTCGCCGACCGCGACTGGCACCTCGACGCCGCCACCCCCGGCACCTGGCGCCTGGACCCGCAGCGGGTCACCCAGGCGATGCTGCAGCTGTGCGACAACGCCGTCGGTCACACCGCATCCGGCGACCGGATCGCGGTCGGCTCGGCGACCGTCGACGGCAGCCTGCGGCTGTGGGTGCGCGACACCGGGCCCGGCGTTCCTGCGGAGGATCGGGACCGGATCTTCGAGCGGTTCGCGCGCGGCGGCGAGACCGGCTCGGGCGAGCGGCCCGGGCTCGGCCTCGGGCTGGCCATCGTCTCGGCCATCGCCACCGCCCACGGCGGCACCGTGAGCATCGAGGACGCGACCCCGCCCGGCGCCCGCTTCACCATCACCCTGCCGGCACGCACCGAAGGAGAGGCATGGCCCGCATCCTGATCGTCGAGGACGAGGACCGCATCGCGGCGTTCCTCGCCAAGGGCCTCGGCGCCGACGGCCACCAGGTCAGCACCGTCGCCGACGGCCTCGAAGGGCTCGAGGAGGCGCTCAGCGGCGCGTTCGACCTGATGGTGCTCGACATCGGTCTCCCGACCATCGACGGCTTCGAGGTGCTCGACCAGCTGCGCGCCCAGGGGTCCCGGATGCCGGTGGTGGTGCTGACCGCCCGGGACTCGGTGCACGACACCGTCTCCGCGCTCGAGGGCGGCGCCGACGACTACCTGGCCAAGCCGTTCCGCTTCGCCGAGCTGCGAGCCCGGATCAACGTACGCCTGCGGCAGCAGGACAACACCGATGCCGAGGTGGGCGAGCTCCGCTCCGGCTCGGTGGGCCTGGACCTGCGTACGCGGCGGCTGCGGGTCGACGGTCGCGAGAGCGACCTCTCGGCGCGCGAGTTCGCCCTGGCGGAGGTGCTGCTGCGGCATCCGGGACAGGTCCTCTCCCGCGCGCAGCTGCTCGACCTCGCGTGGGGCATGGACTTCGACCCGGGTTCCAACGTCGTCGACGTCTACGTCGGCTACCTGCGCAAGAAGCTGGGCTCGGCCCGGGTCGAGACCGTCCGCGGCATGGGCTACCGCTTCCAGCCCTGACCCGGACCCGGGGGAGTCAATGGATCCGCAGGCCGCCCAGCGAGGCTCGCGGGAGCCGCTCGAGCGCGGGCGAGACCGTCTCGGCGACCTCCGCCGGGGTGGGCCGGTCACCGGCATCCGGGGCGAGGCACGCGTCGATGACCTTGACGATCTCGGGCGGCGTACGTCTGGGGAGATGACCGGGGCGGGAGACGAGCTGCGGGTAGCGCTCGGTGCGGTCGGCGGCCTCCGGGTCACCGGCAGGGAAGGGCCGGTCGCCGGTGACGGCGTGGAAGAGGGTCGCGCCGAGCGCCCAGACGTCGCTGGCCGGGCCGACCTCGCCGCGCTCGCCGGGCAGGCACTGCTCGGGGGCCATGTAGGCGTCGGTGCCGATCTCGTGGCGCAGCGCGGCGGCCGCGGCTACAGGCCGGGCGACCGAGAGGTCGATCAGCCGGGCCGGCGACCCCATGATCAGGTTGCTCGGCTTGATGTCGAGGTGCACCCAACCGGAGCGCCGCAGGTAGTGCAGCGCTGAGGCCAGGTCGAGGGCCAGCGGAAGGTACTGCTGCTCCGACAGCCGCCCGTGGCGGCGGATCAGGGTCGAGAGCCGGGGGCCCTCGACGTGCTCCATCACGACGTACGGGCGCTCGCCATCGAGGTCCTCGCGCAGGCCGCGGACGAGGACCGGATGACGCAGCTGCGTCAGTGCGTCGGTCTCGCGCCGCAGCGCGTTGCGGCTGGTCCCGCTCTCGATCAGGTTCGGTCGCAGGACCTTGGCGACCACCGGCCCGTAGGTGATCTCGTCGAAGGCCAGGAAGGCCTCGTACGACGAGCCGCCCCCGAGCAGCCGCATCGCGGTCAGCTCGGGGGTGATCGCGTCACCCTGGACCAGGCCCCAGGTGTCGGTCATCGTCGACTCAGCCCTGAGTCCGGTCGTTGGTGTTGTCCCGCGTGTTGTCCCTGGTGTTGTTGTCCTTGGTCTGGTCGTCGCGGGTGACGTTGTCGCGGGTGTTGTCGCGAGTGTTGTCCTTGGTCGCCCGGGTGACGCCGGTGCCGTTGGTGGCGGTGTCGTTGCCGGCGGCGTCGCGGGTGACGTCATCGGCGTCGTTGTCGTCGTCATCGTCGACGGTGGTCACCTGGGTGTTGGACTTGTCCTCACGCTTGGCATAGCTGTCGTCATCGACAGCGGCTGCGCTCTGGTAGCTGAACACACCGGCCGCGACCACGCCGACCAGGCCGGTGCCGAGGATCATCGGAAGCTTCTTCATCATTCGTCCCTTCAGGTTCTGCCCCGGGTGTTCCCGGCGCCATGCAAGAACCATCTCGACCCGCGGTGAGGTGATCGTGAGACGACCATGAGAGGTCTCTCATCCGCGAGCCGGTTCGGGTCGTGGAGCGGCTGGTGGTAGGAACGTCCCGTGCACAGCAGCGAACGGCGCGAGATCGCGCTCAAGGTCGGCGTCCTGGTGCTGATCGGGGTGCTGATCTCGGTCGCCGGATACGGCTACTCCCGCTCCCGCTTCCGCGAGCACGCCACCGATCAGGCCGAGACGACGGCCAGCCGGTTCGCGCGGACGACGAGCTGGACCACGGTCGAGGCGAAGCCGGAGCTGGTGGCGCAGTGGGCCCGGGCCTGCCCCTCGGTCCAGACCCCGCCCACCGAGAAGACCGCCGACGCCCGCGGCCACCTGGAGAAGGTACGCATCACCTCCACCGATCTCACCAAGACCGGCGCCACGGTCGAGCTGACCCCGGACGGCGGTCGGTCGGTGTTCACTCTCGTCGTCACCCGCTCCGGGGAGGGCAGGGACGAGGAGTGGCACGTCACCGAGGTCAGCTGCGCCACGCCCTGATCTTGTCCGGCTCGGGGTCGGGAGACTCCGTGGCCGCCCAGACCTTGCGCCACTCGGCGATCTCCTCACCGGCCGGATCGGGCGTGCGCGACTCCGCGGCGCGGCGCATCGAGGCGTACCAGTCGGTGGCGTCCTCGTCGAGCAGCCTCGCCACCGCCGCCCTGATCCGGGGGGCGAACTCACGCATCGACTCACCCTCGGCGGGGCGGAGCGGCTCCCCGAAACGTACGGTCAGCTGGCGGCGGCCCCCGGAGGAGGAGTCCTTGCCGGGCCAGTTCACCCCGCGCGGCATCGCGGCGTAGGTGCCACGGTGGGCGATCGGGACGACCGGGACGCCGTACTCGATCGCCAGGTAGGCGGCGCCGGACCGGAACCGGCCGACGGTGCCGTCCTTGGACCGGGTGCCCTCGGGGAAGACGACCAGCGACCAGCCGTCGGCGAGCACCTCGCCGGGCGCGTTCGCGAGCGCGCCCCCGCGACGGTCGATCGGCAGCGTGTTGAAGACCAGTGAGGAGCCCACCGCCCGCCACCAGGTGTCGAAGAAGTAGTCGGCCGCAGCCGCCACCGCCGTCTTGCGTCGCCACGCGTCCGGAAGCGACAGCAGGATCAGTGGCGTGTCGAGGTGGGAGGCATGGTTGGCCACGAAGATCACCGGCCCGTCGAGCCTCTCGAGCACGTCGAGCCCCTCGACCTGGGTCTTCACCTGCGACCGGAAGACCGCCTCGAGCCCGGCCTGGGCGACCTCCCTGACCGCCCGCGCGGCCGGCTTGCGCGACCACTCGTTGTCGAAGACCGTCGTCTCTGCCTGTGGCACGAACGGCTCCGCCGACCTCGGCACCTGCGCTCGGTGGCCCCACCGCCAGCCCCGCTGGAAGAGGCGTACGTCGCGGACGGTGTCCTTCCAGAAGCTCATCGGACGTCCGCCAGCAGGTGCGGAGGGTTGCGCAGGTAGGTGATCGACGGCGACGGCCCGACGGTCGAGGACGCCATCTCGAGCGCGTCCCGCAGGGTCGAAGCCGACCGGAAGCCCATCCGGGCCGCGGCCTTCGGGTTCCCACCGACCCAGATCACGTCGCCGAGGTGGTCGAGGGCGTGCGCGATCCAGTACCACATGTAGAACGGGTGGACGCCGTGGTAGGCGTTCGAGGTGCGGTAGAGGTGGACGTACCAGGGATCGGTGGCGAACTGCTCCTCGAACTTCGGTCCGATCAGCGCCGGGTCGGTCGTGTCGGCCAGCACCTCCTCGTAGAAGTCGACGTAGGAGGGGTGGGTGAGGGTATTGAAGCCCTCGTCGAGCGGGTGGTAGAGGATCGCGACGCCGCCCTCGCGCACCACCGGCCGGCGCAGGTAGGAGTTGAAGTAGTAGCCCAGGCCCATGCAGGCGGCCAGGATCGGGTTCATGGTCGAGTTGACGTTGTAGGGGCCGAGATAGGGCACCCCCATCACCATCACGTCGGACTGCCCCTCGACCTTCACCCGCTGCTGCTGGTGGACGCGCTGCACGGTGAGCTCGTGGACCGGCTCGACGGCACCGGCGGTGATGCCGGTCAGCCCGTAGTTGGACCGCAGGTCGTGGAACATCTTGTGGCGCATCTTCTGCGGCGCGACCGCCAGCCCGCGGCGCAGGCCGAGCACGGTGGCCTGGTCGCGCAGCGACCACTCCCACTCGCGCTTGAGCAGCGTGTCGTACGGCTTCCCGAACACCTCGTTGTCGAGCGTCGTCTCGATCTGGAACACCTTGACGTGCTCACCGATCAGCCGGCCCATCCGCCAGGCCGAGGAGTGCATCTCGGAGTGCTTGTGGTCCATGAAGGAGCGCGAGTGGACCATCGTCTTGGCGTTGTGGTGGTGCTTGATCGACTTGTAGGACGCCAGCCCGATGCCGACCGACTTGTGGCCGCCGTCCATCGCGACGAGGTTGACGTTGACGTAGATCAGCAGGTCGGAGGTGGCCGCCCGCTTGTTGATCTCGACGTCCTCGCCCTTCTCGGTGACCCCCATGTGCTCGAGGTTGGAGCGGTCCTCGGCGTCGTGGTTGTAGAGCAGCCCCTGCGGCGCGAAGCTGCGGAAGACGCGCTCACCGACGATGTGCTTCATCTCGGCGTCGGTCATCCGGCGGTGCAGGGCGAGCGCGGCGATGATCTCGACGTCGTCGACGCCCTTCTCGGCCGCGATCGTGAGCACCTGCTCGATGATCCGGCCCCGGATGTCGGGCGCCTTCATGGTGGGCAGCGGCAGGGAGAGGTCGTCGAAGGCGATCGTCAGCCGCATCCCCGGGAACATCAGCTCCCGCAGCGGCTCGGAGTCGACGGGGTTCTCCAGCGCCTCCCGGATCGCCTCGTCGACGTCCGGCACCGTCGGCAGCGACTCGGGCGGGTAGACCACCCGGGTGCCCTGCGGGAACTCCTCCAGCCGGAACCCGAGCCCCTCGTGGACGAGCAGGGGCGGCGTACGGTCGTCGACCTCCAGCACGAAGCCTGGGCGTGTCATCGATGACTCTCCTTCTTCAAGACGTACGTCGGGGGTCGAACGCCACCTTGACGGTGCCGAGCCGACCGGCTGAGTGGGCATGGTCGAGGGCCTCGCGCCAGCGGTGGAGCGGGTAGGGCGCGACGGTCTTGGCCAGCCGGCACATGGCGTCGTGACCGACCAGGTCGAGGGCGGTGGCGAAGTCGCCGGACCCCCGCGAGGAGGCGTACGTCCCCACCACCTCGAGCTCCCGGAACCAGGCCGCGGACAGATCTGCGGAGGCGGGCATCCCGGAGAGCACCACGCGGCCGCCGGCACGGGTCGCGTGCAGGCAGGTCTGCAGCGACTCCTTGGACCCGACCGCGTCGATGGTCACGTCCACGCCGCCGAGGAGATAGGGCGAGGAGAGCATCTCCGGCTCGAGCATGAACGCGCTGGTCGCCCGGCGGATCCGGCGCAGCGTCTCGCTCGGTGCTACGACCTCCGTCGCGCCGAACTCCAGCGCCAGCTCGCGTTGGTGGGCGTGCTTGGCGACGACCAGGATCTCGCCGGCGTCGGTGAGCTCGCGCAGGGCCAGCGTGGCCAGCAGCCCGACCGCCCCGGCGCCCGAGACGAGCACCCGGTCACCCGGCTTGACCGCGGCCCTTCGCGCCGTGTGCACGGCGCAGGCGACCGGCTCGGCGAGCAGCGCCTGCTCGTCGGAGTAGCCGTCGGGCACCACGTGGAGCTGGGAGCGGTGCACGGAGAGCTGCTGGGACCAGCCGCCGCCGGTGTCGTGGCAGAACCCGGTCTGCAGCCCGGACGAGATGTCGCCGACGGTGATCCGTGAGCACCGGTTGGTCTCGCCGCGCGCACACGCCTCGCACGCCTCCAGCCCGCGCGCGGCGCAGGTCAGCACCGGATCGACGACCACGCGGGTGCCGGCCGCCAGATCGCCGCAGGGGTCGAGCAGCTCGCCGACGATCTCGTGGCCGGGCACGAACGGCAGGCTGACCAGCGGCTGGAAGTAGAGGGAGGTCCTTCCCGACAGCATCCCCAGGTCGGACCCGCAGATCCCGGAGAGGTTCACGCGCAGCCGCGCCCACCCCTCGTGCTCGACCTTCGGCGGGTCCAGCGTCACCATCCGCAGCGGCGCCGCCGCCCCGGTCAGCAGCAGCGGGAGCCGTCCGCCCGCGACCTTCCCCAGCGCCGTCTTCGCGACGCTGCGATACATCTCGAGCGCGAGCATTCAGCCCCTCCTCATCGGTTCAGCCCAGCCGGGTCGAGCGTGCGGCTCGCGTGCCCGGGGGACTCCCAGTCGACGATCGTCCAGTGCGACTTCTTGGCGTGCCGGAAGAGAGGTACGTCGGGCCGGACCGCCACCGGATGCCCGACCGCGGCGAGCAGCGGGAGGTCGGAGTGGGAGTCGGCGTAGGCGAAGCAGTCGGCGGTCGCGATGCCCTCGCGGCGGGACCACTCGCGGACGAACGACCCGCGCGACTCGCCGACCAGCGGAGAGGCGGCCAGGTGGCCGGTGCAGAACCCGCGGTCGTCGACGGCCAGGTCGGCCGCCTCGATGTGGTCGAACAGCGGCAGCAACGGCCGGGTCAGCGGCCGGATCGCGCCGGTGACCAGCACGGTCAGGTGCCCCGCGGCGCGGTGCTCCCGGATCCGCCGGACCGCGTCCGGGGCCAGCCGCCCGAGGATGTGCGTGGTCAGGTGCTCGTCGACGATCCCGTCGAGATCGGAGAGCCGCGCGCCGGCGTACTCCTTGTAGACCGTACGCAGCAGCGAGCTGCGCTCGGCGCGGTCCGCCAGCACGTAGCCGGGGACCTTGCTCGCCATCCGGGCGATCTCGGCCGCCTTCCTGGTGCCCGACAGCTCGCCGAGGCGCAGCCACAGGTAGGTCTCGATCACGTTGGAGGACATCAGGGTGCCGTCGAGGTCGAAGAAGGCCGCGACCCGGCCCTCCTCGAGCTGCGGCATCCGGCCGGGAACGGGCTTCTTCCGCAGCTTGCGCAGCTCGTCGAGCTCGCGGACCGGCTTGGTCACCGACGGCACGTGGATGTCGTGGAGATACTCGTGCCAGTCGATCACGCCGGTGTCGAAGGCGAAGGTCTCCTGGTCGGCCGGCGACAGCGACCGATAGAGCGCGAGGGTGTTGGCGTCGACGAAGCGCAGGTCGGCCTGGGCGTACTCCTTGTAGAGGTCCAGGTAGCGCCGCAGGAACTGCAGCCGCCGCCCCTGCCGGTCCAGGTCGCGCGCCCACGCCCGGGTGCGGTCGCTGCGCGGGGCCAGTCCGAGCAGCGTGTCGGCGATCTTGTGCACCTTCTCGCCGGTCGACATCATGCGCTCGACCGATGCCCCGCCCTGGAAGGTCCACTCCGGCAGCCTGGCCGCGCCCCGGTCGCCTGCTGCGAACGGCTCCTTCGCGAAGTAGGCCCGCACCGTCTCGTAGAGCATCTCGAACGTCATCGGGTTGCGGTCGCCCGAGGCGAGGTGGAAGTAGGCCGGCTCTCCGTGCTCGGGCGGGTGCGCCAGGCACGCCACGATCGAGGCGACCACGTGGTCGACCGGCACGATGTCCGCCGTCGTGTCCGCAGCGGCCGGGAAGAGCGGCAGCTCGCCACGCCCATAGGCGAGGATCAGCGGCTCGGCCATCTTGAAGCCCTCGATCCAGCCCGGATGAGGACGTGAGACGGCCGACTCGATGATCGACGGGCGGTAGATCGTGGCCCGGTTCCCCGCCGCGGCGTGGGCTTCGACGACCCGCTCCCCCAGTGCCTTCGTGAAGGTGTAGCAGTCGGTCCAGCCCAGCGACCGTGCCCGCTCGGTGCCGAGGCGTACGAGCTCCTGCTTCACCCACTTCTTGCGCGCCTCCTCGGCGGCAGCGGCGGCGGTCATGGGGCCTGCGCGACCGTGCTCGCGCTCGGCCTGCTTGCGCAGCTTGGAGATCACCTCGACGCTGCGCGAGCGCTCCTCGACGGCGGTGCGCTGCGCCAGCCCCCAGGCCAGCTCGGCGTCCACGTCGACATCGTGATCCACCGGTCCCTCGGGGATGTGCCCCCTGCGCCGCCCGGAGACGTACGCGGTCGAGACGTGCAGATAGTGGATGTCCCGCCCGGTCTCCTCGACCCGCTCGAGCAGCTTGCGTACGCCGACGACGTTGGTGACGAAGCCTTCGTCGACCGGCGGGTCGAAGGAGACGTCGCCCGCGGAGTGCACCACGGCATCGAGGTCGTCCGGCAGAGCGGGTGGGTCGGAGAGATCACCCTCGACGACGTTCACGTCCGCGTCGGCCACCGTCGCGAAGATCGGCTTCGTCAGCAGCTTCGCGATCCTGTCCGCACCCGACGTCGAGCCCCTGGGGCGGACCAGGAGGCTGAGACGTACGTCCGGCACCTCGGTCAGCATCAGATGCAGCAGCGCCTCGCCGACGAACCCGGTCACCCCCGTGAGCAGCACATGCTGTCCCGCGAGCCGCTCCCGAATGGTGGCCCGAGTGTCGTCGTGGTCGTTGCCCTGCGCCAGGTCAGAGGTCACGGATGCGATTGTGCCCGGTTCGGGCAACCCCCGTGACTCCTTTTCCGGGCTCGACCTGAGAAACTGCGTGGAACCCCCGAAACCCGAGGAGACGTACGTGTCGAGGAAGCTGCTGAGCGTCGCGGCTGTCCTCTCGGCGACCGCGCTCGCGGGCTGCGGATCCGGGGAGCCCACAAGCGGCAGCCCCGGTCCCAGCCCCTCCACCTCCTCCCCCGTCGAGGCCTCCGGGCCCTGCCTCTTCGAGCCTGCCCAGGTCGCTCGTGCCATCCCTGGTTCCTGGTCTCACACCGCCGACGAGGACGTCTGCACCTATACCAGCGACCGGGGTGCGATTTTCGTGACAACCTTGGTCGACACCTCTGTCTCTGCTGGGCTCTCGGCCAGTCGGGACGACTGCATCCCTTCTCCTGCGCCTGTCGAGATCGGATCTCGGGCGTTCGTGTGTATCGAGTCGCACGACGACGGGGATCTCGTGGTCGGGAATGTTGCTGTCGGGAGTCGGCTGTGGTCGCTCGTCATCGTTCCTGATGAAGGTGTTCATGATGCTGAGCTGGGGGCTATGGGGCGGCTTGTGGAGATGGTTGCTGATTAGCGTGGCTGGGGAAATCTCGGCTTGGCGACTGTGTTTTCGTTTCGGGTTCGCCGCCGACCCGTTCTTTGAGTGTTTCTCCTATATCGGGGCGGCGGCGAGGGTGTGGCGCAGCAGCCACGTGTCTTGTTCGCGGACCGCGTAACTGGCAGCTGAGCAGCACAAATAGGTCGCGCGATGATCTCTGATCGCATATAATAAGGCGCATGAACGAGACCATCGACCACCTCCTCGCTGGGCCGCCACCAGGCGCGTCCGAGGCTGCGTTGGTCTACTGGATCGCCCGTCTCGAGGAGGTCAAGTGCACCGCCGAGGCCGTCCAGGCACAAGCGGCGGTACGTCTCGAGGAAGTCGCCCGGGCACGCCAGGCCGCCGCTGGGGTCCCGGCCCGGAAGCTCGGTGAAGGGGTGGCCTCGCAGGTCGCGCTCGCGCGGCGGGTCTCACCCGACCGGGGTGCCAAGCTGCTCGGGCTGGCGAAGATCCTCCTCACCGAGATGCCGCACACGTTCAGGTTGATGAAGGCCGGGGTGTTCTCGCAGTGGCAGGCCACCATCCTCGCCCGCGAAACCGCCTGCCTCTCGCGGGAGGACCGCAGGGTCATCGACGACCAGCTCTGCGCCACCGGACCCAACGGCCAGCCCGCGAGGGCGGTGACGATGGGACTACGCCAGCTCGAGAACGCTGCCAAGAAGCTTGCCATCACCCTCGACCAGGAATCCGTCGTCGCCCGGGCCGCTTCCGCTGAGAAGGACCGCCGGGTCAGCCTCCGGCCGGCACCGGACACGATGACCTGGCTCGGTGCACTGCTCCCGGTCAAGGACGGCGTCGCCGTCTACGCCGCCCTGGACCAGGCGGCCAACGCGGCCCGCGCCGCCGGTGATCAGCGCACCCGAGGCCAGGTCATGGCCGACACCCTCATCGACCGGGTCACCGGCCGTGAGACCGGGGTGAAGCCGCGGGTCGAGGTCAAGGTCGTGATGACCGCCGACGCCCTCGCCAACACCGGCGACCAGCCTTCGGTGGTCGAGGGCTACGGGCCTGTTCCGGCTGCGTGGGCACGGGAGGCCCTGGCCGATGCCGAGGTGTTCGTGCGCCGGTTGTTCACCGACCCCACCGGCCGCCTGGTCGCAATGGAATCCCGCTCCCGCAAAGCCCCCGACAGCCTGGCCGAGTTCATCACCACCCGCGACGGCGGGATCTGTCGCACCAACGGGTGTGATGCGCCGATCCGCAACATCGACCACGTCGAGCGCCACACCGACGGCGGCACCACGAGCGCGGACAATCTGCAGGGCCTCTGTGAGAGATGCAATCAGGCGAAAGAAGCCATCGGCTGGCAGGCCCGACCCGGACCCGACGGCAGCATCACCACCATCACACCCACCGGGCACACCTACACCAGCCCACCACCCGACACCTGGGCACCGGCTCCGCCGCCGCTGTCCCGAGCAGAGCTCCGGCTGCGCAACGTACTGCTCGACCACACCCTCGCGGCCTGACACCCAGCCTCGCGTGAACTTTCTTCGGATCGGTGCTTGACCTTGACGCTACGTCAGGCCTGCACGCTTCTTCCATCGGCCCAACAGGGACCCGAACAACACCGACGAAGGAGCACGACATGAACAACATCCTCACCCGCCTCATCGGCGACAAGAAGGACTGGAAGCGCATGGAAGCCCGCGCCGCCGAACTGCCCGCCGACTACCGCACCGTCTACGGCGAGATGAAGAACTACCTGTGGCGCTTCACCACCGGCGACGGCATGGACATCGTCGCCATCCTGCGCGACATCCTGGATCTCTTCGAGACCGAGGCTGCCGCCGGGCGCAGCGTCCTCGAGGTCACCGGACCCGACCTGGCCGCGTTCTGCGACGCCCGGCTGCCCGAGCAGCACGACGCCTACCGCGCCAAGCTGCGCACCAACCTCAACGAGGTCGCGCAGAAGCTGTCGTGAGTCAGGGCAGGTCGAGGAAGGCGTACTGGGCGATCTTGTGCGGGAGCTGAACGACGGGGCCGCGCTTGAAACCGTAGTCGTCGAGCCTGGCGAGGGAGGCCTCGTTGGAGGCGTCGGGCTCGACGACGACGCGGCGGGCGCCGGCCTTGACGATGATCTCTTCGATGAAGAAGTCGAGGACGGTCTCCGTCCGGCCCTTCCTGACGGGCGAGTCGGCCAGGAAGAGGTGCACACCCAAGTCGCCGGGGCGGCGGTCGTAGAACTCGCCGAGCTCGTCGACCTCGGGATCCCAGGTCTGGAACAGAGCGACCGGCTCGCCGTCGACGGAGACGATGTACGCCGCCAGGTGCGGTTGCTCCTGCAGCCAGGTGTAGATCTCCTCGATCTCCTCGCGCGGCTTCTCGACCATGCCCCAGAACCGGGCCCGGTCGTCGTGCAGCCAGCCGCACAGCAGGTCGATGTCGGCGGACGGCTCCAGGTCGCGGATCGTCAGGGGCATGTCTTCTCCTCGGTGAGCAGGGACCAGTCGGTGACGACGCGTACGGCGCCTCCCTGGGCCCAAGCGTCGTGTTGGTCGGTGTGGTGTGGGCTGTCGGGGGATCCGCTGACACCGAGGGGTACGACCCACCGGCTGTTGTCGCGGTCGGCCAGATCCCAGGCGTAGCGCGCCACCGATCCCCGGACGGTCACGGTGGTGCCGGGGATCCAGGCGTTGCAGCGGACCGTGTCGGTGTCACCCGGCAGCGGGGTGGCAGGGGCGGTCCGGGTGTGCGGGAGCTCGAACTGCTCCAGCGCGTGCAGCGGCCAGAACCGATGGGTCTCCGGCCACGGTGTCGGCTCACGACCGGCCACAGCCTTCGCGGCCTCGGTGACCAGCTCGCGCAGGTCGAGGCCGAACGGCTTCTCGGCGGCCAGGATGATGTGCAGCGCACCGGCCACCCGGGCGGGCAGGCTGAACCACGGCTCATACAGCGGCCCGTGCTCGGACGGCTCCCGCAGCGGTGCGAGCGCCGGTGCCGCGCAGATCCGGTCGACGACCTCGGCGCGCAGCGCGGCGTACCAGGCCGCGCCCGGCGATCCGTCCATCGCACCGTCCCACTCGGCGAGGACCGGCGGGCGCAGATCGGCCGGGACCAGCGCCAGCAACGGCCCGCCCGCGGTCTGGGCGGTGTCGGCGAGCACCGCCACCGCGTCCTCCGCGTCGAGCGGGCCGGCATTCTCGAGAAGCTCGCCGATCCGGTGCGCCCGGAACGGCGGCGCGAAGCCGGTCGCGAGCACGTCGAACTCCGGCATGCACCGGTCGTTGGCGGTCACCACGGCGCCGTCAGAAGGAGCCGTACGCCGCGGCAGCGGGTCGACCCAGCCGGTCCACTCCCCCGCCCCGTCACGCCGCGGCACCCGGCCACCGACCGTGTGGACGACGTCGCCCGCCACGTCGGCGATGACCCAGTTGTTGACCGGCTCGACCCAGTGCGCCACCGCGGCCTCGACGTCGGCGACCGAGCGCGACCGCAGCAGCGGGAGGAGCGCTCCGAAGCCGAGGTCGTCGAGCTCGTGGCCGGGCGTACGCAGCGCCTGGCCCCAGCCCTCCTCCGGATCGTCGAGAACCACCGGTCCACGCTCGGTCTCGAGGACCTCGACCGGGACCGGGTCCTGTCCCCGGACGAGCACCGTCTCCACGCTGCGCCGCACGACGTCACCGCCCGGGCGCAGATCGACACGGTAGAGATCCTGGTAGTCGCCCATCGCGTTGGTGATCCCCCACGCGACCCGACCGGCGTGTGCAAAGTGCTGCACGCCGGGGACTCCGGGGAAGGTCATCCCGACCACGTCGAAGGGGTCGTCGGGATCGGTGCACGCCAGCCGCACCTGGAGGTAGACGTTGGGCGCCTCGAAGACCCGGTGCGGGTCACCGGCCACCAGCGGCAGACCCGAGCGGGTGCGGCCGCCGCCGACGGCGTACGCGTTGGAACCGCCGGAGAGGCCCTCGGTGCGGAACAGCTCGGCCTCCGGACCGAGCACCCGCGCGGCCCGGGCACCGAAGAGCTTCGAGGGGAACGACCCGAAGAGGATCTGCTGCACCCAGAAGACCGCCAGCGGCGTCCACGGCTGCCAGGTCACCGGCGCCGGACCGAGCCCCTCGGGCCCGTCGAGCTCGGCGCAGGAGGTCTCCGCGAGGCCGGCGCGGACGCCGTCGACGTACGCCGTCAGGAACCCCTGCGTCTCCTCGTCGAGCCCCGCATAGGCAGAACGCGCCACCCCCGCGATCCGGGCACGGCGGGCGAAGGTGTCCCACTCCAGCCCGGCCGGGCCGAGCAGCTCGGCGGTGCGGCCCTCCCCGCGCAGCCGCTCGATCTCGAGCTGCCAGGCGCGGTCCCGCGCGGTGGCCCGGCCCTGCAGCCGGGCCACCTCGGTCAGCGAGGCACCCCGTACGTGCGGGATGCCCCACTCGTCGCGAAGGAGGCTCATGCGACGGGGTTGGCCAGCGTGCCCGCGAACATGAGCGACTCGGCCTGGTCGGTGATGTCGACCATCTGCAGCGTGTTGCGCAGCTGCAGCCGGTTGAGGCAGGAGTGCCGGAAGCGCGGGCGCAGGAAGTCGTAGCGCGCGACCGCGTCGGCCAGCTCGGGGTGGTCGGCGGCATGGTCGACGATGCACGCCCGGGCCTCGGCCCAGAACTCGGTCTCCGGAAGCACCCCCTCATCATCGAGGATCGCGGCGACGTAGCGCAGCACCCCGTCGAAGATGTCGGTGTGCACGGCCAGTGCCTTCACATCATCAGGGAAGGAACCGCGGATCCGGGAGACCTCCTCGGGCAGCGGCAGATCGCCCATCACCGCCACCTCCTCGCCGATGTCCTTCATGAACATCCGCACCGGCACGTGGTCGCGCAGCACCATCACCAGGTTCTCGCCGTGCGGCATGAACGCTAGGTCGTACGCCAGCAGGCAGTGCACCAGCGGCCGCAGGTAGGCGTCGAGGTAGCTGCGCACCCACTCCCGGGCGGGCAGCCCGGAGGCGCGGACCAGCTCGGCCGCGTACGAGGCACCGGCGGCGTCGCGGTGGAGCAGCGCCGCCATCGTCGCGCACCGCTCCCCCTCGGCGAGCCGCGGCACCGGCGACTCACGCCACAGCGCGGCGATCATCTTCCGGTAGGGCGACGGGTTCGGCAGGGCGTGGAAGATGTCGCCGGTCCAGCCGATCGAGGCCAGCTCGCGCAGCACGCCGAAGCCGCGCTCCTTCAGCTCCGCGTCGCCCTCGACCAGGTCGGCGACCCAGTCGTTGATGACCGGGGTCGCGGCCATGTAGGCCGGCGAGAGCCCCCGCATGAAGCCCATGTTCTGGATCGACAGCGCGGTCTTGACGTAGTGCCGCTCCGGACGACTGGTGTTGAAGTACGTCCGGATCGACTGCTGCGGGCGGTGGACGTCCTCGCCCTCGCCGACCAGCACGATCCGGCGCGCGGCGACGTCGGCGGCGAAGGTGACCGCCAGCTTGTGGCGCCACTGCCACGGGTGGACGGGCAGGTAGCGGAACGCGTCCGGGTCGAGCCCGAGCCCGCGCAGCTTCGCCGCGAACCGCGCCAGCGTGGCCTCGCCGAGCTCGGCCGCATAGAGCCGCTCCTCGTCCTCGCCGCGCCCCAGGGCCAGGTGGGACTGGTCCCGGGAGACGGCCACCCACAGCAGGCTGAGGTCGTTGCTCGTCTCCGGCGCCCAGCGGGCGTGGTCATCGATGTCGAAGCCGATCCGGCCGTTGTTGGCGACGAAGGCCGGGTGGCCCTCGCTCATCGCGCCCTCGACGCTCTGGTGGTCGGCGTCGACCAGGTCGGCCGCGGTCAACGTCTGGTGCTCGAGCTTCCAGCAGGCCGAGGCGATCGTGGCCGCCAGCTCCTCCAGATAGGTCGGCAGCAGCTTGTCCGGGATCCCGAGATCGGGCGCGAACTCGGCGACGAACGCCTGCGCGTCGACCTCGGCCTCCTCACCTCCGATCGTCCGGACGATCGAGGCCGGGTCCACCACCCAATGTTCGAGGCGGAAGCGCCGGGCGGTGAAGGTGTACGTCGAGGACGGCCCCTGCAGCTCCCAGCCCGTGTCGGTGGCCACGGGAGCGAGCATCCGCTCGTGGCTGAACTCCGCGATCGCCTTGGCGACCAGGTGCCGGTGCGCGACCCGCTGGTTCTCCGGGCGCAGATGGGCGGCGGCGTACATCTCCCGGGTGCAGACCGAGAGCATCGCGGTCTTCTCCCCGATGCTGATCTCGCGCAGCTCGACGAAGCCGGCCTCGGTGTTCTTGCGCCGGATCGCCTCGTTGCGTACGTCCGGCTCGACCACCACACGACGGACACCCGGGTCCGCGAAGCAGTGCCGCATGACCGCCCGGAAGACCCGGGTCGTATAGCCGGAGACCGGCTCGCCCGACGTCGGTGCGACCAGGACGTGCATGCCCAGGTCGCCGGCGGCGAGGTCGGGCACGTGGGTGATCCCGGCGAGCTCGCTGCGGGCGGGGTCGTAGGTCTCGACCAGGAACGCCGGCACACCGTCGACCCGGCCGAGCCAGGCGTCGTGGTGCGGGTGGCCGGCGATCCGCTCGTACTCCGCGGCGACGTCCTCCAACGTGGCGTCCAGCATCATCCAGTACGCCGAGCGCGGGTGGGTCACCCAGGAGTGGACGGTGCCGAGGTGGGCCTCGATCTCGAGCGGTTCGATCGTGATCCTCATCGGTTCTCCTCCGTAGGCTGCAGCTTGAATCGGTCCGGCACCCCGAACTCCTGGAAGGCGACCCGCTTCTCGACCGGGTACGGCTCGCGGCCGAGGATGGCGGCGAGGATCACCGAGCTGCGGTAGGCGCCCATGCCGAGGTCGGGGGCGACGAAGCCGTGGGTGTGCTCCTCGCCGTTCTGCACCCAGATCTCGCGGTCGGCGGTGTCGACCGAGAAGGTCGAGCTCGCCGCATAACGACCCTGCGGGTCGAGGCGGATCCGGTCCCGGACGGGCTCGAGGAAGTCCGGGATGCCGGCGCGGTAGCCGGTGGCGAGGACGAGCGCCTCGGTCGCCATCTCGTAGTCCTCCTCCTGCTCCACGTGGTGCAGCGCGAGGTGGTAGCCGCTCTCGGTCCGGGTCACGCCACGCACCTCGGTGTTGGTCAGCAGCGTGGTCTCGGCCGGCTCGGTGACCGACCGGGTGTAGAGCGCCTCGTGGATCGCGTCGATGGTGTCGCCCGAGATGCCCTTGTAGAGGCTCTGCTGCGACCTCAGCAGCCGGTCCCGCTTCTCGCTGGGCAGCGACTGGAAGTAGGCGGAGTACTCCGGGGAGGTCAGCTCGAGGGTGAGCTTGGTGTACTCCATCGAGAAGAACCGCGGGCTGCGGGTCAGCCAGGCCAACTGGTAGTCGTGGTCGGGCTGGGCGGTGAGCAGGTCGAGGTAGATCTCGGCGGCCGACTGGCCGCTGCCGACCACGGTGATGCTGCTCCGGGACACGAGCTCGTCGCGACGAGCCAGGTACTCGGAGCTGTGCAGCGCCGGCCCGTCCGCGGCCACGGCCTCGGCCGCACACTCCGGGACGCGTGGGGTCGTCCCGGTCCCGAGCACCAGCCGCCTGGTCCGATGGGTCTGTGTTCGACTGCCTTGGCCGGAGGCGGTGGTGACGACGTACGTCTCCCCGTCGTGCTCCACCGAGGTGACGTGCTGGCCGAAGCGAACAGAGTCGAGCCGCTCGGCGACCCACTGGCAGTACTGGTTGTACTCGCGCCGGTGGGGCAGGAAGTTCTCGCGGATGTAGAACGGGTAGATCCGGCCGGTCTGCTTGAGGAAGTTGAGGAAGCTGAAGCGCGAGGTCGGGTCGGCCATCGTGACCAGGTCGGCCAGGAACGGCACCTGCAGGGTGGCCTCGTCGAGCATCATGCCGGGGTGCCAGTCGAACCGGTCGCGGCCCTCGAGGAAGAGGCAGTCGAGCTCGTCGATCGGGTCGGCGAGGGCGGCCAGGCCGAGGTTGAACGGGCCGAGCCCGATGCCGATCAGGTCATGGACGCGGGCATCAGTGAACACAGTGGTCGGTGTGGTCATCGGGCGACCTCCGGAACGGCACGGCCGAACGTACGGACCTGCTCGATGATGTCGAGGATGTCCGAGACGGTGGCCTTGGGGTTGAGCAGGGTGAGCTTGAGGAACTGCCGGCCGTCGACCTTGGTCGCGGCCACGACACCACGGCCACCGCTCCACATCTTGGCGCGGATCCGGCGGTTGAGGTCGCCCAGAGCGTCCTCGTCAAGGTGCGGATCGACGTAGCGGAAGACGACGGTGGAGAGCTGAGAGGGCGTGATCACCTCGATGTCGGGCTGCACGCTGAGGATGTCGTAGACCTCGCGCGCCAGGTCGATCACGGTCTCGAGGTAGGCGCCGATCTGGTCGGCGCCCATCGTGCGCAGCGTCAGCCACAGCTTGAGCGCGTCGAAGCGGCGGGTGGTCTGCAGGGACTTGTCGACCTGGTTGGGGTTCTCCGACTCGCGCGGGTTGAGGTAGTCGGCATACCAGGAGGCGTGCTGCAGACTCGCCTGGTCGCGGACCAGCAGGGCGCTGGAGGAGACCGGCTGGAACCAGGTCTTGTGGTAGTCGATCGTGATCGAGTTCGACCGCTCGATGCCGTCGAGCAGGTGACGGTACTTCGGCGAGGCGAGCAGCCCACCGCCGTACGCCGCGTCGACGTGGAACCAGACGTTGAAGTCCTGGCAGGCGTCGGCGATGGCGTGGAGCGGGTCGATGACCCCGAAGTCGGTGGTGCCGGCGGTCGCCACGACCGCCGCCGGGACCAGGCCGTCGACGACACACTCGTCGAGCGCCTCGCGCAGCGCGACGACGTCCATCCGGTGCTCGGAATCCGTCGGGATCGCGATCGCGGCCGCGTCGCCCATGCCGAGCAGGCGGGCCGACTTGGCGATCGAGAAGTGGCTGTCGGCGGAGGTCAGGAAGCGCAGCCGGTCCAGAGGTACGCCGCGGCGCTGCGCCTCACCGCGGGCCAGGAGCAGCGCCTGCAGGTTGGACTGGCTGCCGCCGGAGGTGAAGACGCCGTCCCGGGTCGCCTCCGGGTAACCGGCGCGTGCGGCGGTCCAGTCGATGAGGCGACGCTCCATGAACGTGCCGCCCACGGACTGGTCGAAGGTGTCCATCGAGGTGTTGACCGCCGCGATCAGCAGCTCTCCGACGAGGGAAGGGATCACGACGGGGCAGTTCAGGTGGGCGGCATAGGAAGGTTCGTGGAACCAGACCGCGTCCTCGAGCCACAGCCTGCTGACCTCGGCGAGCGCCGCGGAGCTGTCGACGAGCGGGCTGTCCAGGTCGACCTCGGCGACCGGCGCAGCGGCCGTCTCGGGCGAGATCCCGGTGGTGGGGCCTTCGAGCGTGGCGAGCTGGTCGACGAGCAGTCTGATTGCTTCGGTGATGCCGCTGGTGTACTCACGAGCATTGTCGGGGTGGAACAGATGCTCCAAGTGCGGTGCGCTCACTTGTCTCCTTCGACACGGGGGGATTAGGTTAGGCGAACCTAAGTGAGGCTACCCTAAACTCGTCCCCGCCAGACAGGTGGGCCAGAGAGAGGACGATCACACCCGTGCCGCACTCCCCCACCCAGGCCGCCCGCGTGCTCACCGGCTTCGCATTCGCCTCCCTCGGCAACGGCCTCACCCTGCCGTTCCTCTACGTCTACATGGCCCAGGTCCAGGACCTCGGGTCATCGACAGCAGGCTGGATGTTCGCCTGGATGGGCGTGGTCGGCCTGCTCGCCGCTCCCGGGGTGGGCTCGCTCCTCGACCGCTTCGGACCTCGGGCGGTGCTGCTCGGCGCGCTGCTCGTGGAGTCGATCTCGATCGGGTCGCTGGGCTTCGTGGACGGCACGGTGCCGACGATGGCGGTGCTCGCCGGCGTGGTCGTGGGTGCCTCGCCGCTGTGGCCCGGCACGACGACGCTGCTGGCCGGTCAGGTCGCTCCGGAGGATCGCGAGCGCGCCTACGGCTTCGCGTTCCTGGGGCTGAACGTGGGCATCGGCCTGGGTGGCCTGGTCAGCGCGTTCCTCGTCGATGTCGACCGGCCGGAGACCTTCCAGGTGCTCTACCTGTGCGATGCCGTCGCCTATCTGGCCTACGCCGCGGTGCTGGCCTTCCTGGTCCGCTCGCCGGACCGTCCCGCTGAGGACGACGCGGACGACGCGACCGCCGGATCCTGGGGCGAGGTGCTGCGCGACCGGCGGGCCGTGGCCCTGGTCGGCTGCGGCGTGCTCGCGGTGACCTTCGGCTACGGGCAGCTCGAGGCCGGCGCGACGGCCTATGCGGTGGACGTGGCCGGGGTGCCCGCGACCGCCCTCGGCTGGGCCTTCGCCGCCAACGCCGCCGTGATCGTCTGCGGCCAGGTCGTCCTGCTGCGGCTCACGTCCGGGTGGCGGCGTACGACGGCGCTGGCGTGTGCCGTGCTGACCTGGTCGCTCGCCTGGAGCGTGCTGGCGGCAGCCGATCTGATGCCCGTCGCCGGCGCGGTGGCCGCCGTCGTGATCGGCCTGGCGATCTTCGGCCTCGGCGAGACGCTGTGGGCGCCGATCGTGACCGGGCTGGCGAACACCATCGCCCCCGACCACCTGCGCGGGCGCTACAACGCCTCGCTCGGGCTCACCCTGACCCTCGGCCAGATCCTCGGACCCGCACTGGCCGGCTCCCTCATCGGCAGCGGCCTCGGCCACCTGTGGGCCTTCGTCGTCATCGGCGGCACCCTCACCGCCGGCCTGGTGCTGACCCGGCTCCGCTTCCTGCTCACCGCGGAGGAGGACGGCGCCCCGGAGGCCGAAGCCTCCGAGGCGCCGCTCGCCGAACGGATCTGATCAGCCGGACCTGACGGATCAGCTGGTGAACGGGACCGCCTTCGCGGCGTCGGTGTGCCAGTTGGTGCCGATCGGCTGGTCGACCTCCGCGGTGCTCGGCAGCTTCAGGGACACCGGGTCCATGTCGCCCTCGTGCGCGGAGACGATGATCTCCTCGAACTGCACGCCGCCCTCCTGCGGGCCGCTGTGCGGGTTCACCCCGGCGTACGCCTTGGTGGATCCGGTCATCGTGATCGGGTCGCCCTCCGCCTGCTCGCTCGGCATCACGTCGCCGGAGACGGCCGAGCCGAAGCCGGCCTCGATCGTCCTGCCCTCGAGGGTGCAGGTCACGCCGGGCTTCGCGGTCGCCGTGACCAGGTAGTAGCCGCCCGCATGGGACTCCTCGGAGACCGTGAAGGACAGGTCGCCGGTGGCGCAGACGCCCCCGGCCTCCGGGGTTGCGGACTCGATCTGCGCGGACCGGCTGGGGCTGCTCGGCGCGTCGGCGCCGGCAGTGGTCTCGGAGGAGCATCCCGTGGCGGCAAGGGCAAGGATCGAGGTGGCGAGGACGAGCGACGCGGCACTGCGCCGGATACGGAGAGGCACCTGCTGAACCTATACAGACCGGGCCGCTTCCCTGACGTATCCCAGCCGCCCGCGCGTCGCGACGGTCGAGCCCGGATGATGCCTGAGCGGTCAGATCAGTCCGGTCTCCTGCGCGACATGGATGGCCCGGGACCTGCTGTCGACGTCGAGCTTGGTGAAGATGTGCGCGAGGTGGCTCTTCACGGTGGCCTCGGTGACGAAGAGCGTGCGCGCGATCTCCCGGTTGGTGGACCCGCGCGCCAGATGCCGCAGGACCTCGATCTCGCGATCGGTCAGCCGCGGCAGCGGGCTGCGCATGCCCTTGAGCACCCGGGCGGCCAGGTCCGGGGCGAGCACCATGTCACCTGCGGCGGCACGCCGGATCCCCTCGACGATGACCTCGGGGTCGACGTCCTTGAGGAGGTAGCCGGCGGCGCCGGCCTCGATCGCGCCGAGCACCTCGGCGTCGCGGTCGAAGGTGGTCAGGATCAGCACGGCCGGAGCCGGATCGAGGGCGCGCAGCGCGGCCGTGGTCCGGATGCCGTCGATCCCGCTCCCCAGGCGCAGGTCGCACAGCACGACGTCGGGACGGAGGGCACCGGCGAGTGTGATCGCCTCCTCGCCGGTGGCCGCCTCCCCGATCACCCGCAGCGTGTCGCCGGCGTCGATGACGGCACGCAGCCCGCTGCGTACGACCGGGTGGTCGTCGACGAGGAGCACCGTCGTCATCGTGACCCCTCCTCGACGTGGATCGGGAGGTGCGCGGAGATCGCGGTGCCCTCGCCCGGCGTGCTCTCCACGTCGAGGCCACCGCCGAGCTCACGGAGCCGGGCCCGCATGAACCGGAGTCCGTAGCTGGAGGATCCCGCACCGGCGTCCCGTTCCCAGGCGGCGACGTCGAAGCCGGCCCCGTCGTCGCTGATGTCCATGCGTACGGCGTCCTGGTCGTCGGTCAGCGTGACGACGACCCGGGTCGCGCCGGCGTGGAGACGTACGTTGGAGAGCGCCGACTGGGCGGTGCGGAGCAGCGCGACCTCGACCTCGGTACGCAGCAGCGGGAGCGTGTCGTCGACATGGAGCTCGACGACCAGCCCGGTCTCGTCGCGGGCGCGGTCGAGCATCCGCCGCAGCGCCGAGGCCAGCGCGGCGTCCTCGAGCTCGGCGGGTGCCAGCGCCGCGACGATCCGGCGCACGTCGGCGAGGCTGTCCCCGGCGAGGGCCTCGACCTGCGCGAACGTGCGGGAGGACTCCGCATCCGTGGTGCGGCCGGCGCCGGCGTGGGTCAGGAGCCGGATCGAGGAGAGCGCCTGGGCGACGGTGTCGTGGATGTCGCGGGAGATCCGGGTGCGTTCGGCGATCGCACCGGAGTGCCACTGCGCGAGGGCGAGCTCGTCCTGGAGCTCGGCCATCTCCCGCTGCGCGGTCCGCAGGGAGGTCACCAGCCGTTCGCGCTCGGCGCCGTCGCGCAGCAGCTGCAGATAGCCACGCGAGATACCGAACGCGAAGACGCCGCCGATGAGCGGCCCGAAGACGTCGGCGTAGCTGGTCGAGCCGTGGTGCAGGATCGGGGCGACCACCACGACCACGAGGATCAGGGCCGAGAAGGCCAGCCCCCATCGCAGCGGCAGCAGGTGCCCGGCGAGCAACCACAGCAGGAACGCGAGCCAGACGAACTCGGCCGAGACGGCGACGGCCGCGACCCAGATCGCGGCGAGGCCGACCAGCCACCACACCGGGAGCAGCCGCGAGCGCGCCCTGGACGGCAGGAGCGTGCCGGCGGTGTGCCACAGCAGGATCGCGAGCCCCGAGACGATCGCCACGGGCAGGGCCACCCCGTCACCGGCCGCTCGGCTGACGCCGATCGCCGTCAGGATGACCGCGATGGCGTGCTGCCCGATCTCCATCGCCCGCACCGTCAGCCCGGCCGGCGCCGGCTCCGAGGAGCCTGGCCGCCTCAGCGGCACGTGTACGACACTCACGGTTGCGATTATCCCCCGAGGTTCTGCAGTCGGCCCGGCCACCAGATCCGGTCGCCGACCAGGCTGAAGATCGCCGGCACGATCACCGTACGCACCACCAGCGTGTCCACGACGACGCCCACTCCCACGATCAGGCCCAGCTGACCGAGCGTGACGAGCGGGAGCACCCCGAGCGCGGCGAACACGGCAGCGAGCACGATGCCCGCGCTGGTGATGACGTTGCCGGTGTGGGCGACCGCCTCCACCATGCCGGCCCTGGTGCCGAGGCGCGCGGCCTCCGCGCGCGCCCGGTGGACGAGGAAGATCGTGTAGTCGATCCCCAGCGCGACCAGGAACAGGAAGGCGAGGATCGGCACCTGAAGGTCGAGCGCCTGCTGGTCGAAGAGGACCCGGCTCAGCCACGCGCCGGCCCCGATCGCGGCGACGGCGCTGGTGAGGTTGACCAGGAGCAGCAGCACGGGCGCGACCAGCGAGCGCAGCAGCACGAGGAGCACCAGGAAGCTCACCGCGATCACCAGCGGCGCGACCAGCAGCAGGTCACGCTCGCTGCCCTCGACCGCATCCAGCTCGGTGGCGACCGCGCCACCGACGACCGCGTCCGCACCCGCGACCGGGTGGACGGCCTCGCGCAGGTCGGTGATCTGGTCGAGGCTGCGCCCGGTGCCCGGCGAGTAGGCGCTGGTCACCGCGATCTTGGTGAGGGAACCGTCCTCGGTCGTCCCGGCCGGGTGGGCGCGTACGACTCCCTCGACCTCGGCCACGACCGCGACCACCTCGTCGGCCGCCGCCGTGTCGGCCACGACGTAGATCGGCTGGGCCTCGCCCGCGGGGAAGTGCGCCGAGAGCGTCTCCAGGCCGGCGGCCGACTCGGACTGCACCCGGAACTTCTCGATCTGGTCGAGGCCGACCGAGGTGCCGAACAGCCCCGTGGCCATCACCGCGAGCAGCGCGAGGCCGCCGAGCAGGCTCGCCAGCGGACGCTTCGAGACACGTGCGGCGACCGCACGCCAGACACGCCCCTGGCCGCGGGCCTCACCGGGACGGGGGATGAACGGCCAGAACAGCCGACGGCCGCACACCGCGAGGAACGGCGGCAGCACGAACAGCACCGCGACGACCGCGATCAGGAGCCCGATCGCCGCCGGGATCCCGAGCCCGCGCGTCATCGGGATGGTGGCGAAGACCAGCGCGAGCAGGGCGAGCACGACCGTCACGTTCGAGGCGGCCACCGCGGGGACGGTCTTCCGCCAGGCGCGGCTCAGTGCCGCCCGGTCGTCGTCGGTCGCCTGCAGCTCCTCGCGGTAGCGGGAGATCAGCAGGAGCGCGTAGTTCGTGCCCGCCCCGAACACCAGCACGCTGATGATGCCGGCGTCGAACTGCAGGCCCCACAGCGCTCCCGCGGCGGCCGTGACCCGGGCGGCGAGCCCGTCGGCGAGCGCGACCGCGGTCAGCGGGACCAGCCACAGCACCGGCGAGCGGTAGGTGATGATCAGCAGGAGCGCGACGATCCCGATCGTCACCAGCAGCAGCGTGACGTCCGCGCCCTCGAACGCCGAGGCCATGTCGGCACCGAACGCCGGCCCACCGGTCACCTCGAGGTTGATCCCGTCGGGAGCCTGCGCGGCGATGGCGGTACGCAGAGCCTTGATCGCCGCCGCGGTCTCGGCGTTGTCGGCGCCGACCGTGACCGGGGCCGACAGCACCGCCGCCCTCCTGTCTGCGCTGACCACGGGTTCGCCGGCACCGGCCGCCTCCCCGACCGGGGCGAGACCCTCGAGGTCATCCGCGGAGAGCTCGCCACCGTCCTCGCGCGTGGCGACGACCAGCGCCGACTGACGATCCGCCCCCGGGAACTCCTCGAGCAGCTCGCTCACCTGTGTCGACTCCGACCCCACCGGCGCCTGCCCGGACCGTTCCGGGGCCTCCACCCCGCCGAGGAGCCCGAAGAGCACGCCCATCACGACCACCGCGAGCCCGAGCGCCGCCCACGCTCCCCGCCGTGAGGTCAACCTGTCTGCGAAGTGCGGACGGGTGCCCGACCGCGTACGAACCAGAGAATCTGCCATGCCACCAACTTCATCAGCGGTGGCATGGCAGATCATCGCGAACAAGGCTGAGCCGGGGATCAGCCAAATGGCCGATGCGGCAGCGCCTCGTCCGCGCTCAGGTGGCGGTCACAGCCGGCTTGACCGAGAGCACCGGACAGGTGGCGTCGAGCAGGATCCGCTGGGCGGTGCTGCCGAAGACCAGCTTGCCGACCGGCGTACGCGCGCGCAGACCGAGCACGATCAGGCGGGCGTCGAGACGCTGGGCGACCTGGATGACGGTGTCAGCGGCGTCGCCGAGGTCTCCGCGCTCGACGACGACCCGGCCGGCGAGATCCGGCCAGCGGCTCTCGACCTCCCCGACCTCCGGGATCCGCTCGCCACGGACGGCGGGCACGATGACCACGGTCTCGCCCTCTCGGGACTCGGCGACCGCGCCGGTGACGGCAGCGTGTCCGGGTGGGGTGTCGGCGTAGGCGACGACGATGGTCATCGGCGTTCCTTTCGGTGAAGCGTGGACGGGGGAGAGATCGGCCCGGTCACTGCAGCAGCCCCAGCGGCAGGTCGACCGGCAACAGGGACGGCAGGGCCATCAGCACGGCGCCCAGGACGAGGGTGTAGATGATCGCCGTACGTGGGCGGGTGCGGGCTGCGTACAGCAGAAACAGCGGTGTGAACACCAGGGTCGCCGCGAGGTAGCCGCCGAGCATGACGAGGACCAGGAACGCTGCCATCGCCGCGAAGGTGCGCATCGCGATCACCAGGTCGTGACGACGGGCCAGGGCCTGGGCACCGACCTTCGGAGCGACGCGCGTGGCGAGCATCGTCGTGCCGGAGCCGCCGGACGTCACCTCGACGTCCCCGCCGTCGTCGTGGCGAGCTCCTCGCCGCCTCGCGCGGAGCTCCTGCCAGGTCAGGACAGCCGCTGCTACCAGGCCGCCCAGGGCGACGAGCCGAGGCATCAGGCTCGCCTCCTCGGAGAACGAACCGCTCACCCACAGCGCCCCGGCGAAGACCAGCACCGCGATCACCGCGACGGCGAGGGACCAGGGCGTACGCGCCAGCGAGCCCTCCAGGTCGTCCACGCTGTCCTCGTCGCTCTCGTGCTCGTCGCGGTGGCCGTCGTCGGCCGCCCCCGAGGCGCGGCGCAGACGCTTGACCAGGGACCACAGCAGCGGCACGACCAGCAGCGCGGCGAAGACGAGCACGCCGGGCCGGGCGACCCAGGAGACGCCGTCGTACAGGCTGGCGGTCAGGTAGTAGTAGCGCTCCATCGGGATGGCCAGGACGAAGCCGATCAGGAACGGAGCCCGCGGCACCCCGGTGGCCTTGAGGAAGAAGCCGACCACACCGAGCACGACCATCACCCACAGGTCGCCGAGCTGGCCACCCTCCTGGAACGCGCCCAGCAGCATCACCACGAGCAGGCCCGGCCCGAGCACGGCGAACGGCACCTTGGTGAGCTTGGCGAGCGAACCGGTGGCCAGGAAGCAGAGGAACGCTCCGGCGACCGAGGCGATCGCGAACGCCCACACGATCAGGTACATCAGGTCGAGATGGTCGGTGACGATCGCCGGCCCCGGCTGGATGCCGTACGTCAGCAGCATCCCGAGCAGCATCGCCGACGGCACGCCCCCGGGGATGCCGAAGAGGAAGGTCGGGATCAGGTCGCCGGCCTCGACGGAGTTGTTGGCGCTCTCCGGACCGACGATGCCGCGCGGGTCGCCCTTGCCGAACTTGCGCTTGTCCTTGGCGGTGGCGACGGCCTGCCCGTAGGCGAGCCAGGTGCCGGCGGTCGCGCCGACGCCGGGCAGCACGCCGGCCCAGATGCCGATCAGGGCGCCCCGGATGACGTGGGTCCAGTGGGTCAGCCACTCGCGGATGCCGGATCCCCAGCCGCCGGAGAGCTCGACCGGCTTCTCGGTCACCCGTCGTTGGCCCACCCGGCTGGCGATCTCGGCGAGACCGAACACGCCCAGCGCGACGGCGACCAGCGAGATGCCGTCACTGAGGAACAGCGACCCGAAGGAGAACCGCTCCTCGGCGGTCGTGGGCGAGGTGCCGACGAGACCGAGCAGCAGGCCGAGCAGACCGGCGGTCAGGCCCTTGACGACGTTGCCGCGGGAGAGGACCGCGGCGAGCGAGACCCCGAGGATGGTCAGCATGAAGAGCTCCGGGCTGCCGAAGGACAGCACCAGGGGCCGGGCCAGCGGGATGGCGAGCGTGAGCCCGACCGCTCCGATCAGGCCGCCGGCCATCGAGGAGAGGAAGGCGAGGGACAGCGCGCGTTTGGCCTGTCCTTGTCTCGCCATCGAGTAGCCGTCGAGCATCGTCACGCTGGCCGAGGCCGAGCCGGGTGCGCCGAGCAGGACGGCGGCGACGGTGTCCGAGGTGTGCACGACGGCCAGTGCTCCGATGAGCATCGCGAGTGCGGGTTCGGGGTCCATCCCGAACGTGATCGGCAGCAGGATCGCCACCGCGCCGGTGCCGCCGAGGCCGGGGATCAGGCCGATCACCAGACCCGCCACCACGCCGACGGCGAGCATCATGAGAAGAGAAGGGTCGGCCAGGGAGGCGAGGGCCGAGAAAGCTGCGTCGGTCATGGTCCTACCCCTGGTCGATCGTGATGTCGTAGTCGTTCTCGAGCAGCTCGAGGACGTCCTGACGGACGCTCTCGTCCACCCGGTACGCCTTGCCGATCCGGTCGGCGAGGTCGGGTGAGGCGTCGAGCGGATAGCCACCGAGCACCTCGGCGGCGGACTTCTGGAACTCGGGCTTGGCACCCATCTCCTCGGCCGTCGAGCGCAGCAGCTCGACCGCCTCGTCCGGTGTGTCCTCAGGCACCCAGAGCGCCTTCTGGTAGGTGTAGGTCAACGCCAGGATGGCGCGATAGGTCTCCAGCGCCTCCGGATCCGGCTGCTTGCCGTAGATCTTCTCGTACGCCTCGACGACGGTCGGCAGGTCGGGGAAGTTGGGATCGCGCACGATCTCGCCGTCCTCGTTCACCTGCCCAAGCGAGAAGAGCGGCACCGCGGTGCCGTCCTCGATCAGCGGCGCGACCGCCGGCTCGTAGGCGGAGGTCGTCTGATAGTCGATGTCGACCTCGCCGCGCTGCAGCGCGAGGTTCACGGGCCCCCGGCCCTCGAAGCCGAAGGTCGAGTCGATGTCGGCGGAGAGCAGGTCGAAGGCCAGCATCGTGGTCAGATCGAGGCTGGTCGCCGCGATACCGCCGAAGATGAGGGGCTTGTCGCGGTCGACGAGATCCTCGATGCCGTGCACACCGGCACCGGTCCGGGCGTAGACCACCGCGCCGGTGCCGTTGGCGAGGATGGGACGCAGATCGTTGAAGTCGTAGCGCACCGACGGCATGTCCAGGAGGTAGGGCACCACCGTCGAGGCGGTGCTGACCAGCACCTCGGTCCCGTCTGCCTTCGCCGAGCTCATGAAGTGGTTGGTGCCGAGGATGCCCTCGCCGCCGTCGTCGTTGACCGGAGCCAGACCGGGCGAACCCGGCACCGCCTCGGTCAGCTCGGCTCCGACGAACCGAGCCCAGGTGTCCGTGCCGCCACCCTCGGCGAGCGGGATCATCATCTCCACGGTCTCGCCCGAGTAGTCACCGTCAGCCGTGGAGGCGGCCGGGTTCAAGAAGTCTCCGCCCAGGACGGAGACCCCTACCGCCAACGCGGTGAAGCCTGCGAGAACGGCGCCCGCGAGTCGCGGGGTCGGCGCGGGTCGTTCCGGCGGATCCTGCGTGGGGCCGGCATCCTCGTCAGCGGTCGTGGCCACGTCCTCTTCATCGACGTGCTGGGTCATATTTCCTCCAGGTGAAGCGAGCCTCACACGGGCATCCCGTGTCAAGGGGTCAGATGGTCAAGCCGATGCGGATGGCAGCAGCGGGGGATCCGGCAGCACGACCGAGCCGTGGGCGAGACGGCGGTAGGTGCGTACGACGCCGACGACGGGGACGCCGTGGTGCTCCTCGGCGAAGGTGCTGACCTGGCCCGCCGGCGTCCCGAGCCGCAGCCCGGTGGCGGCCCGGTCCTCGGGAACGAGGTCGTGCACCACCGTTCCGGGGGAACCGGCGGCCAGTGTCAGCGCCACCGATCCGGTCACCGGCACCGCCGGATGGAAGCGGCCCATCGACAGCATGCGAACGGTCAGATCGCTCCCCTCCTCGCCGGCCGGATCGGGTGCGGAGACGAGCGCGAGCTTCGGCACGGCCCGGGCGACGGCCTCCGGAGTCGGGGCGAGCCCCATCAGGACACCTGCCTCCCGGCGTACGGCATCGAGGCGGGGCAGCAGGCCCGGCACCAGGTCGAGCTCGGCGATGTCCTCGTCGCCGCGTACGCCGAAGTCGGCGGCCCGCACGGCGACGACCGGAGCACCCGCGTCGACGAGCGTGACGATCACGCCGCCGACGGCCCCGGAGAGGGCATCACGCTGGTGACCGGTGGGAAAGAGGCTCCCGGTGCTCCGGCCTGCCGGGTCGACGAAGCCCATCCGGACCGGCGCACCGAGGAACGGAACGCCGGGGATGGACTCGGAGGCCTCCTCGTCGAGCACGCCTCCGGGTGTCGGTACGCGCTGCACGATGAGCTGGTCGGTGTTGGTGTTGAGGACTCGGACCGCCGTCTCCGGCGCCCCGGTCCGCACCCACCCCTCGCGGATCGCGAACGAGGCGACCACCGCGGAGCAGTTGCCGCAGTTGCTCCCCCAGTCGACCTTGGCCTCCTCGATGCCGACCTGGGCGAACGTGTACTCCACGTCCACCCCGGGCGCCTCCGAGGGGGCGAGGATGACCGCCTTGCTGGTGGTGGACGTGCCACCACCGACGCCGTCGACCTGACGGTGGTCGGGGCTGCCGTAGATCCGCAGCAGCACCTCGTCGACGGACAGATCCGGGACCTGCAGGTCGTCGCGACGGAAGACCCAGCACTTGCTGGTGCCACCCCGCATCCAAGTCGCGGCGATCTCGCGCATATTGCCTCCTGAGCCGAATCGTCCGGGCGTTCCGGACGGCAATCAGACTGGAGCCGCGTGACGTGTAGCACAATCACGAATCCGAACATGAGCATGAAGCAAAACTGCATGCTCGGGCGACGCGAGAACACTGATCCTGGCGCCGCAGTCGCCTGAAGCAGCGCTGCACGCCTCTACATGGCCATGTAGCAGAACTTCATGCAGACTGGCCTCGTGCTCGACATCAAACGACTGCAGATCCTGTTGGCGATCGTGGAGGAAGGGTCCGTGACCAGCGCGGCCACGGCGCTGGGCTACACACCCTCGGCGATCTCACAACAGCTGCTGCGGCTCGAGCGCGAGGCCGGCCAGCCCCTTCTCGACCGCCATGCCCGGGGCATGACCCCGACCGACGCGGGTCTCGTGCTCGCCACCCACGCGCGCAAGGTCCTGCGCCAGCTGGCGGCCGCCGAGTCGGACCTCGCCGACATCGCCGGCGTACGTCGCGGCAGCGTCACCCTGGGCACCTTCCCCACCATCGGCAGCTCGTTCCTGCCTCTGGCGGTCCGCCGCTACCGCGAGCTCTACCCCAACATCGCGCTGACCATCCACAGCGGCCGCGAGGACGATCTCGTACGCATGCTGGAGGAGGGCAAGGTCGCCATGTCCCTGCTGTGGGACTACGCCTGGGAGCGGGTCGACAACGACGAGCTGGTGCTCACCGAGCTCTTCACCGACCCCACCGTGCTCCTCGTCGGCGCCAGCCATCGCCTGGCCCGGCGGCGCACGGTCCGGATGACCGACCTCGCCGAGGAGCCCTGGATCATCCGCGCGGGCGGCCACCCGGTCGTCGAGGTCCTGCAGCGCAGCGCCGTCGCCGCGGGCTTCACCCCGACCATCGCGTTCCAGGCCAACGACTACCAGGAGGCCCAGGCCATGGTCAGCGTCGGCCTGGGCATCGCCCTCGCGCCGCGAACGGCCACCGTCAACCAGCATCCCGACGTGCGCGTCATCTCCCTCGGCGACACCGCTCCCCCGCGACGCGTCCTCGTCGCCCATCGCACGGGCCGGGTCCGCAGCGCCGCCGAACTGGCCCTGCACGACGTGCTGATCGAGACCGCCTCGACCTACTCCTGAGACAGGTCGCGAGAGGTCACCCTGTCGGCGGACGCAGGCCGATCTCGGTCAGCCGCCGACCCCGGCGACGGAACTCTCCGGCGCGCTGTCGGCCCGGCTGGCGGCGCCGCGCTGACGATCCCCGACCGGCTCTCCACGGTGCTGATCGGGCTGCTGCTGTTCACCACCGCCTACTTCTCGGCGCACTCGATCGCGTCGGGCTGGGTGGGGCCGATGGCGACCGGTGGGATCACGCAGGCCATCTCGCTCTACACGCTGGTCTACTACGCGGGCTCGAGCCTCTTCGGCTGGCTCGGCGGGCTCGCCTTCGCCGCCGGCTGGACCGGCACCGCGAGCATGGTCATCACGATCGTCCTGATCGCGTACGTCGCCGCCCGCGCGCTCCTCCCCCACTCCGCCGGCGACGTCATGACGCAGACACCGCCGCAGACGTACGCAGCGCCGCGCTGACCCGGCGAGCCGAAGAGCGCCGCTATCGTGGACCACCTATCCGAGGAGAAGGCGATGTCCAGGACCTATCGCGTCAACACCGGGACCCGCCTGGTCAACCGCGCGTTCGCGGCGATGACCCGGCTGGGGCTGGGCAAGTCGTACCGGCACATCCTCACCGTCCCGGGCCGCCGGAGCGGCACGCCCCACTCCACCCCCGTCGACGTCATGGCCCGCGGCGGCGAGCGCTGGCTGGTCGCCGCCTACGGCGTCACCAACTGGGTCCACAACGCCCGCGCCGCCGGGAAGGTCACCCTCAGCCGGGGCGGCCGCTCGGAGACGGTGTACGTCACCGAGCTGGACCCCGCGGACAGCGTTCCCGTGCTGCGACAGTACCTGCGGGAGGTGCCGGTGACCCGGCCCTACTTCGCCGTGACCGCGGACTCGCCCGACGAGGACGTCACCGCCGACGCGCACCGGCATCCCGTCTTCCGCCTCACCGTCGGCGAGACGCGATGAGAGCTCCCTGAGCCACCGGCAGCTGGATCAGGTGGTGTCGACGCGTCCGACCTCTTCGACGGTGCCATCGCCGTGGTGCAGGAAGACGATGGCGTTGCCGAGGTCGCGGGCGATCGCGAGCAGATGGGTGATGGCGGCAGCCGTGGTGTCGTGTACGTCGATGGAGTGAACACCGCGTCGGCACTCGGTGGTGCCGTCGTCGAGCTGGTGGGCGCGGAGGAACCAGGCCATGTGCTCTTTCAGCTCTTCTTCACGAACTCGGACTTGAGCTGCATGGGACCGATGCCGTCGATCTTGCAGTCGATGTCGTGGCCGCCGAAGCCGTCGGCGAGGCGGATGTTCTTGACCTTGGTCCCGACCTTGACGACGAGCGAGGTTCCCTTGACCTTCAGGTCCTTGATGACGGTCACCGAGTCACCCTCGGCCAGCGGCGTACCGAACGCGTCGGCGATGACGCTCGCCGCGGCCTCCTCGTCCTGGTCGTGTGCGGTCCACTCGTGACCACACATGGGGCAGACGAGGAGGGTCGCCTGCTCGTAGGTGTAGGGCTCGTGACACTCAGGGCACGGGGGCAACGTCGCTGTCATCAGTTCTCCTCGGGAAGGTTTCGGTCTCGTCTGTCTAGGAACCGGCATGCTCGGCCACGAGCTCCAGCGCGCGGGAGATGGCTTCGGGCGTACGGCTGTGGATGCGGTTGTCGCGGCGCAGGTGGTCGGCGACCCCGAGCCGGGCCAGGACCTCGGCGTGGCCCGGCGAGATGCCTGAGATCATGACGACCTTGCCGCGTCGTTCCAGGCGGGAGATGACCTCGTCGAGGACCTTCGCACCGGTCGCATCGATCGCGGTCACCCGCGACATCCTCAGGACCACGACCCGGACGTCGGCAACCTCGGCGAGCTCGAGCAGGAAGCGGTGTGCGGCTGCGAAGAACAGCGGGCCGTCGAAGCGGTAGACGACGATGTGCTTCTTCAGCAGCTCGTGCTCCTCCTCGGAGTGCAGTCCGCGGGCGGGCCCGAACGGCTCGACCCGCTCGACGACCGCGCTGCGGGCGACCTGCCGCAGGGCGTACAGGATCGAGACCAGCAACCCCGCGATCACCGCGTCGACGAGGTCGAAGGCAACAGTCACGACGAAGGTGAGCAGCAGGACGAGCGCGTCTCCGCGGGTCGAGCGCAGCAGGGCGACGACCGAGGCGACCTCGATCATGCGTACGCAGGTGGCCAGCAGCACACCGGCGAGCGCAGCGAGCGGGATGTGTGCGACCAGGCCGGCCAGCGCGCTCACGATCACGAGCAGGACCACCGCATGGGTGACCGCGGCCAGCTTGGAGCGCGCCCCGGCGCGGACGTTGACGGCGGTGCGCGCGATCGCCGCGGTCGCGGGTACGCCGCCGAAGAACGGCACCGCGAGGTTGGCCAGCCCCTGGCCGACGAGCTCGCGGTCGGGATCGTGGGACTCGTCCACGGTCATCGAGTCGGCCACGGTCGCGCACAGCAGGCTCTCCAGCGCGGAAAGGGCGGCGACCGCCGCGGCAGCGGGGACCAGCGCGGTGAGCCCGGACAGCGAGATGAACCCGGCGCTCGGCAGGGGCAGGCCCGGCGGGAGCTCGCCGATCCCGTCGACGGGCAGCCACAACCCGGCGACGGTGGCCAGCACGATCGCGACCAACGACCACGGCACCGCCGGACGCAGGCGTTGCGCGACCAGGATGAAGGCAGCGACGGCCAGCGCCATCACCACCGGCGCCCAGTGCGGCCCCTCCAGCCAGCGGCGGACCACGTCGAGGGCGACCTGCCAGGTGTGCTCGAACTCGCCGCCCTCGACCCCGAACATCGCCGGAACCTGCTGCAACCCGATCACCACGGCGATGCCCGCGGTGAACCCCTCGATCACCGGGATCGGCAGGTAGCGCACCAGCTTCCCCAGCCCGAGGCCGGCCGCGATCAGCAGCATGATCCCGGCCAGCAGCCCGACCATCAGCACCCCGTCGCGGCCGAAGTCGTGGATGATCGGCACCAGCACCACGGTCATCGCACCGGTCGGCCCGGAGACCTGCAGGTTCGAGCCGCCGAACACCGCCGCGACGACGCCGGCGATCACCGCAGTCACGATCCCGGCCGACGCGCCCATCCCGGACGAGACCCCGAAGGCGAGCGCCAGCGGCAGGGCCACCACGGCGACGGTCGCTCCGGCGACCAGGTCAGCCTTCGGGTCCCGCCTGACCGCATCCCAGTCCTCCCTACCCGGCAGCAGGGCGACAGCGCGGTTCCTCACCTCAGCGAGGGACAGCGATGACAACGACGACACATGGAGCACGATAAGGCAACATGAGTAGATGAAGAAGTTTTCAATTCGATGAGTCGCCGACTAGGGTGCGTACGTGCACATCCAGCAGGTGAAGAAGTACGTCGCGTCCTCACTGCTCTGCGCGGTCGTACTCCTCCACTCCTTGGCGATGGCGGCGCTCGGCGCCACCGGCGCCGACAAAGGCGGCGCGCGCGAGGGCCTGTTCGTGATCTCCGTGCTGCTCGGGGTGATGGCGGTGGCGGGCGTACGCCTGATCAACAAGCTCTCACTGGCCACGCCCTGGTTCCTGATGGCGCCGGCGATCCCGCTGCTCGTCTACTACATCGTGCTGTGGAAGTAGTGCGCCGTCACTCGGAGGCATTCACCAGTTCGTCCTCGAACTCGCTCTGGGCCTCCGCCCTGGCGACGAGGATCTTGCGGGCCGAGAGCAGCAGGTCGCGGACCTCCGGCACACTGATGGAGTAGATGACCGCGCCGCCACGGCGCTGGGAGACCACCATCGACGTACGCCGGAGCACCGAGAGCTGCTGGGACAGGTTGCTGGGCTCGATCGCGATCTGTTCGAGCAGCTCGTGGACCGCATGATCCCGCTCGGCGAGGAGCTCCAGGATCCGGATCCGGGCAGGGTGGCCGAGCGTACGGAAGAACTCGGCCTTGGCCTGATACAGCGGGACACTCATCGAGTCCTCCAACGAGACGTGTGCGGGATATCGTCAAACTACACGACTTGAAGATATCTTCATGTCATCGTTTCCAACGTTGCCGATCGATCCTCAGGAGCATACTCATGAACGCCCAGGACAATGCCTGACGGCCTGAACGCAGACAAGGTGCGCACGGAGCCGACCGACACGGTGAGCGTGACCCGAGTCGGGATCGGCGACATCGTCAGCATTCCCGGCACCTCGGTGGACCGCTGCCGCGTCCGAATGGTCCGCTCACCCGTACCCGGCGTCATCTGGCTCTATCTCGCCGACCCCAGCACCGACTGGCCGCTGCGCGGACACGTCGCGCTGCCGCTGGACCGGAACGTCCTCCGACACCACACAACGGCATTGACCGACTCCGAGCAGGTTCCGGACGACAGCTGACCTTGCCCGGCAGTGTTCCGGCTCACGCGATGCGCTCCCAGACGAGCCTTCGTGGGCGTCGTACGATCGCCGCTGCGCTGCGCCCTCCAGCGCGACGCCATGTGCCAAGGAGAGACGCCCGTGACCAACCTCCGCACCACGCCCGTACCGGCCGGGCAGATGCGGGCAGCCATGATCGAGACGGCTCGGCGGCTGTTGGAGGATTCCCCGACCCACAACGTCTCGATCAGAGAGGTCTGCGACGCCGTGGGCGTGGGAAGGTCCGTGCTGTACCGACACTTCGGCAACAAGAACGGACTCCTCAATGCGGTCATCGACGAGGCGTTCAGCCGCTACATCGAACGCAAACGCTCCCTCGAAGACACGGTCGACCCCGTGACAGACCTCTACGCCTGCTGGGACGACTACCTCGACTTCGCGGCCGCCAACCCGGCGCTCTACCGGCTCATGTTCTCCCCCGCACTGCCCAAGGTGCCGGATGCAGCGGGGAGGATCTTCGTCCTGCTCACCGAGGCGCTCGACCGTTGCGCCGTCGCCGGCGCGCTACGCATTCCGAGCCGAGAAGCCGCACAGATGATCCTCTCGGCGAACACCGGGGTCGCGCTGAGCACCCTCTCCCAGCCCGACCGGTACGCCGACCCGGGATTGTCTGCGCGCGTTCGTGATGCCGTCTTCGCGACCTGCCTCACACGCCCTGCGATCCAGCCGGACGACAGGGACACGCGTGCGCTCGAGCGGCGACCGAACGGCACCCCGAGGACGTACTGATCCGTCGTTCGTCGGTTCAGATGGCAAGTGCTGCCGTGGTGGACGCAAAGGGACTCGAACCCCTGACATCCTCCTTGTAAGGGAGGCGCTCTACCAACTGAGCTATGCGTCCGAAGCGCCCCAAGAGTACGCGATCAGGGGCGGGCCCGACGAACCGGGCCGACGTACCAGCCCCGAAATGGAAGTTGAGCCGCTGACGTCTCGGGTCATCAGCGGCTCAACAACTCAAGGTTAGATCCCACCCAGGGCATAGGAAAAGCGATGTAACCAGCCTGTTAACGGAACTTGGATGACCCGTAAACTACCTGCTCAGACCGCCGCGTGGAGCTGCCGGAGGTGCTCGTCGAGGTCGCGGCCGTCGGCGTTGGCGTTGTGCACCGCCCACCGCACGACGCCCGACTTGTCGATGATGTAGGACGACCGGAGCGGGGCGCCGGTGCGGTCGTTGAAGACGTCGTAGGCCTTCGCCACCTCACCGTGCGGCCAGAAGTCGGAGAGCACCGGGAAGTTGAGCCGGTCGGTGTCGGCGAACTGCCGGATCGCGTAGACCGGGTCGCACGAGATCGCCAGGACCTCGGTGTCGAAGGTGACGAACTCGTCGAGACGGTCGCGCAGCCCGCTCATCTCTCCGGTGCACACCCCGGAGAAGGCGAACGGGAAGAAGAAGATCGCCACCGCCTTCTTGGCGTGGAAGTCCGAGAGCGTGACGTCGGCACCGAACTGGTCGCGGAGCGTGAAGTCCGGCGCCGGACCGCCGATCTGAAGTCCAGTCACTGCCCTGCCGCCCTCTCGCCGTTGGAACCCACTGCCTCGGTGTCCCAGGTCGCCAGCTCGCGCCGGAGCACCTTGCCGGTCGCGTTGCGCGGCAGGGCGTCGGTCACGATGATCTCGCGGGGCACCTTGAAGCGAGCCAGATTCTCCTTGACCCAGTCCTTCAACACCGCATCGACGTCGCCCTCGGCGCCCGGAACCAGCACCACGAACCCGCGCAGCCGCTTGCCGAAGTCGGCGTCGTCGACCCCGACGCAGGCCGCGTCGGCGACGAGGGGGTGCCGGACGAGGCAGTCCTCGACCTCCTGCGGGAAGACGTTCTCGCCGCCCGAGACGATCATGTCGTCGTCGCGGCCCTCGACGTAGAGCCGGCCATCGGGCCCGAAGCGCCCGACATCACCGGTCGCCATCAGGCCCTCGATGACCTCCTTGCCGCCACCGCTGGTGTAGCCCTCGAAGAGAAGTCCGTTGCCGACGAAGATCCGGCCGGCCTCACCGTCGGGCACCGGGGCGCCATCACCGTCGAGGATCCTCATCTGAGTCCCCCACGGCACCTTGCCGGCCGAGGTCGGCGCCTCGCGCAGGTCGACGGGGTCGGCGATCGAGGCGTAGGAGACCTCGGTCGAGCCGTAGACGTTGTAGAGGCTGTCGCCGAACCGGTCCATCCACTCCAGCGCCAGGTCGCCGGGCAGCGCCGAGCCGGAGGACGCGACGGCCTTCAGCCGGGAGGCGATCCCCTCGAGGTCGTACGCAGCCAGGGTCTCCTCCGGCAGCGACAGGATCCGCTGCATCATCACCGGGATGACCACGAACGAGTCGGCCCGGGTCTCCGCGAGGGTCGCCAGCGCGTCCTCAGGGTCGAACCGGCGGCGCAGGATCATGGTCGTGCCGAGCAGTTCGGCGAAGAGCAGGTGGGCCAGCCCCCACGTGTGGAAGAGCGGCGCGGCGACGAAGCTGCGCCAGCCGTCCTTCATCGGCATCCGCGACATCAGCGCGACCGCCGCGTCGATCCCCGCCTCCTGACGCGGCGCCGACTTCGGCGCCCCGGTCGTGCCGGAGGTCAGGATCACGATCCGGCCGTGCCGCTTCGGCGGCGAAACCGGCCGCGCGTCGCCGGAGACCAGCGACTCGAGCGTCTCCGCGGGATCGTCGGAGTCCACCCACGCGACCAGCCGCTCGGCCGAGGTGGCCGAGGACAGCAGCCCGGTGAACTCCTCGTCGTGGATGATCAGGGCGGGCTTGTCCCGCTCCAGCACCTCGATGAGCTGCGGACCGGCGAACGCGGTGTTGAGGTAGAGCGCGTCGGCGCCGAGCTTCGCGGCCGCCAGGGTCGCGTCGATGAACCCGCGGTGGTTGCGGCACATGATCGCGATGCCGTCGCCCTCGCCGATCCCCCGGGCAGCCAGGGCCCGGGCGATGGCGTTGGAGCGGCGGTCGAGGTCGGCGTACGTCAGCGACCCCAGCTCGTCGATGACCGCGGTCCGGCGTGGATAGCGGTGAGCGAGGCCGATGAACCCTCCGGCCGGCCCCGTGCCCCAGCGCGCCAGCGCCAGGCCGGTCCGTGCGAGCCCGAGCGGGCTGACCGGCCGGACGATGCCGGATCCGGCCAGGATCATCGCCGCGGATCCGGCGGTGCGTGCCTTGGCAGCCGTAGTCGAGAACACCGTCGGGAGTCTAACCGCGCGCACGCGAAGACTCCCGCGAGTGTCCAGCAACCCCGAGAACCGACGCCATCAGGCAGGAGTCTTCGGCGCCAGCAGACGCGTCGCGGCCCAGTCCTTGCTCACAGATGCGGTGGTGGTCTGGGACAGTCCGGCGATCGGCGCGGCCTCGGCGATGTCGGCCGGGTCGACCGCACCGGGGCGACCCACCTTCGGCGTCAGCAGCCAGATGACCCCGCCGCCGACGAGGTCGGTCAGCGCGTCGACGAGACCGTCGACGAGGTCGCCATCGTCGTCGCGCCACCACAGCAGCACGGCGTCGACGACGTTGCCGTATTCACCGTCGACCAGGTCTGCGTCGACGGAGTCTTCGATGGCGACCCGCAGCTCGTCATCCGTATCGTTGTCCCAGCCCAGTTCCTGGATGACCATGCCGGACTTGAGGCCCAGCCGGTCCGCAGGCCCTGTGGCTGCGGTCGAGCTCACGTGTCTTTCCTCCAAGTGCTTGGTGTCCTCGCTGCTTGCGTGGACTTCGGTTGGTGGTAGTCCAGCGGAGAACGCTGGTCCACGCAACCCCAACCGCCTGTCATTCGCTAGTTAACGGCGTGTCGGAGGCTTTTCGGAGGCATTCAGGCCCTCGGATCGAGCAGATGGAGCAGTACGTTGCGATCCTGTGCCGTCCCTGCAGCCGGGTGCTCGGCGAGGGGCACCTTCGGTCCCTGCCAGTCGTTGGCGGCCAGCTCACGGGAGAGCGAGGCGAGGTGGCCGACCTTCTCGATCGAGCCGCTCCAGCGCGCGGGACCGGCGTGGTCGAGCATCGTGGTGGCGATGGTGAGTACGTCCCCATCGGAGATCAGCTCGACGATCCGGCCCTGCTGCGGCCAGTCGATCAGGGACGGCGCGGTGACCTCCCACCACGACCCACGAGGCTTCACCGACGTACGGTGGGTGTGCCCGTTGAGCCAGAGGACCGCGCTCTCGTGACGTGAGACGGTCTTCTCGACCTCGTCGCCGAGCACGCGCCGCTTACCGCCGGCGCCGCTCATGTCGTTGGTCAGCGAGGCGACGTCGTGGTGGCTGGCGATCACCGCGAGCCGCTCGTCGTAGTCGGTGGAGGCGAGCACGGCGTCGAGCCACTCCAGCTGCTCGGCGTCGAGGGATCCCTGGAAGCCGCCGGCCGGGTTGACCGTGTCGAGGACGACGAAGGTGACCTCGTCGTTGACGTCGTAGCGGTAGTAGGGCTCGCCGCCGGCCCGGAAGCCGTGCCCGGGCGGCTTCGCCTCGTCGTGCACGTGGGAGTCGACGAACTCCTGGAGCGTGGTCTGTCGGCGACGACGGTCGGCGGTCACCTCGTAGGGCTCCAGCTCGGCCAGCATCGCCAGCGCCGCCGGGTCACCGGAGACCAGCCCGGCGATCAGCTTCGCCTTGGCCTCGTCGGTCCAGTGCTCGGGCATCGCGATCGCCTTCAGGTCACCGACGGCGACCTCGCCGATGGCGGAGTTGCCCGGCACGGTGCCCTGCAGCAGCCCGTCGTGGTTGCCGTTGACGGCCAGCCACGGCACCTCCAGGCCGGGTGAGTCGATCGCGCGGCGTACGGCCTTCAACAGGCCGGGGACGAGCGGGAAACCGTGGTCGCCGCGGCGCATGTCGAACGTCTCGCCCTGCGGGTGCCAGAAGCGCTTGTCCGGCAGGACGGCGACGCCCTCGTAGTGCAGCATGTCGCCGGAGTCGGGGGTCAGCCGGCCGCCGTCGAGCAGCGTCAGGTACCAGTCGAGCTCGTTGTACTGCCCGTTGTCGGTGTTGTCGCCGGTCGCGACCGCCAGGTCGAGCGGGCCGCCACCCACAGGGCCCTCGGTGATCTCGTTGACCGCCTCGACCATCGCCGCGCCGACCTGGGCCGTCAGCAGCTCCTGGGCCCGGTACGTCCCGATCTCGTCGATCAGGTCGCGGGTCGCGCTGTCGGGGTCCATGAGCCGGTCGAGGACCTCGACCCGCGCCGGCGACTGGTGGTCGCAGATGTGCATGTCGGACAGGTGCGCGACGGTCAGGATCGGGTCGCCCAGCTCCTCCGGCTTGCGAGCCAGATCGGTGCGTGAGATGTGGCGCTCCTGCGGGCCTTCGGCCAGACGTACGTAGGCGCCCTTCCGGCCTCCCGCGACGATCCGTCCGCTCTCGCTCGTGACACCCATCTTCGCCGCCTCTTCTCCCTCAGCACCGGCCGCCGCGGTCCGTGCGCGAACGATACTCCCCCTGTCCTGATCGGCGCGGCTCCGGTGGACCCGCTCCGACCTCATTCCCTGATCGCCTGCGCGGCGAGGTCGAGGCTGAGGGAAGCCAGCCCTTCGACAGGCTTGAATCCGAGGCTCCGATAGAGACTGAGCGCAGCGTGGTTGTCCGGCTCTGTCACCAGGGACAGTCGGGTTGCGCTCGCCGCCAGCGCCGCCTCGCGGACTGCATCGACCAGGGCCGCGGCCACTCCCTGGCGACGGGACCCGGGGAGCACGTAGAGGTCGCGCATCTGCCAGAACCGACCCATGACCAGCGATGCCGGAACCGCATGGCTGGTCGCCAGACCGATGGGGCGTACATCCGCCGGCGAGTCCGCGGGTGCCGCCGTATAGACCGCGAGCATGCTCGACTGAACCATGTCGATGAGCCAGCCGAGGGTGTCCTCGTCACCGACTGCCTGGCCGTAGTGGCGCCGGTACTCGTTGAACAGGACGCTGGCCGGCGCGAGAGTTTCGGTGGTGTCACAGGTCGTGACCCGCAGCGTGTCTCGAGGGGTAGTCACGAGTCGATGGTCGCAGGGATCTGCACGCCTGAGCAGGATCGGGCCGGGCACCGTGCCCGAGGCAGCGTCAGGCAGCGAGGGCGAGAGGTGGGTCGAGGTCGTTGCTGATGTCGACCGTGCCGGTCGGGGTGACGACGTAGTGGTAGCCGTGAGGGCTGCGCCATCGGTAGACGCCTGTCCGGATCCGGTGGTAGCGCCAGCCGTGGTGGGTCTTCATCCGGTGATGTTGTCGACACAGCGGGGTGAGGTTCTGGCTGCTGGTCGGACCACCGTCTGCGTAGGCGGCTCGGTGGTCGAGGTCGCAGCGCTCGGCGCGGGCCTGGCAGTAGGGGAAGGAACACTTCTCGTGGATCAGCGCGGCCTGGCGTCGCTGTCGGGCGGTCGGGACGTAGCCGGCGGCTTCGATGTCTTCGGCCAGGTCGACCACGACGATCGGCTTGACGACGGTGCCGGGGGTGGTCGCCCACTGCTCGAGGCGTTCGATGCTGGCCAGGCCTCGGGTGTTGGCGAGGCGGACCAGCCCGGTGCCGGCCAGGTCGCGGGTGTCGGTGTGGATCACGAGCTCGACCACCCGGGCGATCCCGGGGACGCCGTCGAGGGTGCCGGAGTTGTACGCCCGCCCGAGGACTCCGAGCGCGGCCGCGCGTCGCACATCCAGGCTCGCGTGCGCGTACGCATCGTCCTCGAGGAGCCCGTGGGCGATCGCCGCGACAGCCTGTTCGAGGTCGAGGGCATCGGCGGCGTCGAGCACGCCGTCGAGGTAGCCCAACGCCAGGACGGCCTGCCCTTGTTCGGCTCCGGCGGAGACGAACGGGGTCGCCTGGTTGGTGGTGATGGTGACAGAGCGGTGTTCGACCGCATCCTGCTCGGCGACAGCCGCGGCGACGTCGGGCTCGAACAGGGCCGCGGCCTCGGCGACCATCCGCTCCAGCTGCCGGGTGCCGACCTTGTGGGCGTGCGCTCCGACCTGTTGGTCGACCCATGCAGCGGCGTCCACGTCGAGGCCCCGGGTCAGTTCAGCGATCCGACGCGCCCGCCAGGCCAGCAAGGACCCGTCCAGGATCCGCGCCCAGACATGCTTGAGGCGGTAGCGCAGCTCGACCGCGTCACCCAGGAACCTCTTCCCCGCCTGTGTGGAGCGACCCCAAACCGCCGCGAACTCCACCGCCGCAGCCTCTGACACCAGTGGCGCCTGGGCCCGCCAGGGACAGCATCCGGTCCCCGAAGATGTCACCGTCCAGCCGCGCGGACTCCTCCATCCTGTCGACCGAATGCAGCGCCGCGAACCGCGCGGCGGCGATCAACACGTCCCGGTCAGCCTGCTCCGCGACCGCCCGAGACGTACGCACCGCAGCCAGCAGACCGCTGGTGGTGTCATCGGGGTCGAGGAGTGCTTCCATGCCAGATATTTTACCATTGCCCACCGACAAGAACGGACGCATTTTCCCTGTTCAGACGGCATATTTGCGCCATGTTCAAGGGCGTCGACTGGCGTCGATACGCCAGCCAAGACAAGCACCTCTGACCCACATTGACGAGGGCCGGCACCGAACCCGAACCAAAGCCCGACAGGGCTAGGCCGCCGACCCGATAGCCAGCCAAGTTTTTCTCGATCGTCCCCGGTGTCAAGGACCGCGAAGCGGCCGGCGAAGCCGGCGGCCGAAGGCCGTCCTTTACTCCGGGGACGATCGAGAAGACCCTCCCGAAAGGGTCGGCGGCCAACCTTGCGGCAGCGACGAAACACCAACCCTTTGAGAAAGCCCAAACCCGAGTCTCACCCCGTGTAGACAGTCCCCTTGCCGTACAACGCCCGGGTGACAGAAGACAGATACGCACTCGCATCAGCAGACCCGAGGTTATAGGTGTTGAACACCCCGTACCCCTGCGAGACCGTCCGAGAGGCGAGCGAGGCGGCAGTCGACGACGAGGTGCCCTGGATGTTGATCGCAGCCGGAGCCAGCGACGCCTTCCCGAGCCCAGGAACGTCAGGCACACCCCAGGTGCCGTAGTAGGGGTTCCAGGCGTAGTCGAGCAGATCGCCGGCGTCGACCCCGCCGTAGGAGAGCCGCGAGGCGGACGGCCCGATGTAGTAGAAGGTGATGAGCTTGTCGGGCAGCCGCGACCGCAGCGCCTCCAAGAGATAGACAAAGGAGAAGTCGTTGGGCTGACCCGTGCCGTTGACGCCGTACTCGGCCCATTCGTCGTCGAAGTCGATCCCGTCCAGTCCATACCGGGTCACCGCCGAGGCGAGCTGGTCGGCGAAGGCTTCGGCCGCGGCCCGGTCCGGGAAGTTGGCGAACCCGGCGCCCTGGTGGTTGCCGAGGACCGAGAGCAGGATCTTGATGCCCTTGGCCTGGGCGGGACGGATGTGTACGTCGGCGGCGTCGAGCTGCGCCTGCACCTGCGGGTTGTTGTAGAGGTAGGCCCGCTGGCCGTCGTAGTTGATGTTGGCCGCGAAGATCAGGCCGATGTCGAAGACGTTGCCGCCGCCGGCGAGCTCGTACTTGGCGACGTTGCCGACGCTGTAGTTGTTGACCTCGACGTAGCCGGTCATCAGCGTCGGCGACGCGAGCGGGCGCGCCGCGCCGGCCGGGGAGGCCAAACCGAGGCCGGTGGCCGCGATGCCGGCCGCTCCGGCACCGAGGAGCATGCGTCTGCGTGAGATGTGGGGAACTGACATGGTCGATCTCTCCTTTAGTTGCGGTGGAACCTCAGGGTGCGGACCTCGAAGGCACCGAGGCTGAGCGCGACGACACCGCCGTCGGCGCTCACCTCGGCGATCGGGTCCTCGACGAGCGAGATCTCCTCGACCCGCTCGAAGCTCTCGGCGACGCGCAGCTCCCCCTGCGTACGCGCGCCGGTCGACTCGTAGACACGCACGACCAGGTCGCCGGAGCGGTCGGCGGCGAGCTTGACGCTCGAGACCACCAGGCCCTCGCCGGAGACGGTCACCAGCGGCTCGACCGCATGGGCTCCGGACACAGGACGGGCAGGCGTGTTGAGCGCGGCCCCCGCCTCCGTCGCGACCTCGACGGTGGCCCCGATGACCAGCCCGTAGCGATGCGTCTGCACACCCTGATCGGTCTCCGGGTCGGGGAAGCGCGGCGCCCGCAGCAGCGAGAGCCTCATCTCCGTCGTCAGAGCCGTCGGCCGGGTGACGTCGAAGCCGTACGTCGAGTCGTTGACCAGCGCCACCCCGAACCCCGGCTCGGAAGCCAGCACCCAGCGGTGCATCGAGGTCTCGAACTTCGCCGCCTCCCAGGAGGTGTTGGTGTGGGTCGGGCGGCGGTGGTAGCCGAACTGGGTCTCGGCGAGCGTCTGCTCGGCCTTGACGTCGAGCGGGAAGGCGACCTTGAGGAACTTCTCGGTCTCGTGCCACTCGGTGCTCTGCGCGATGTCGAGCACCCGCGAGCCCGGCGCCAGCGACAGGGTCTGCGTGGTCGAGGAGTCGGCGGAGATGGGCCGCTCGATGACCAGTCCGTCCTCGGTGATCTGGATCGAGGTGACCTCGCGCAGGTCGGTGACCCGGTTGCGGTAGAACCGGTCCACGTCCCAGGCGTCCCACATGTTCGGGAAGTCCTGGTGGAGCTGGAGCAGGTTGGCCTCGGCCCCGGCCGGGATCGCGTCGCGCCCGGTCGCCAGGTCGACCGCCGAGGTGATCAGACCCTCGGCGGAGACGGTGACCTCGACGACCCCGTTCCCCAAGACGTACGTCCCGTCCCGCTCGACCACGGAGACGGCTGCCACGGGCTCGGCCGCCAGCACCGCACCCGATCGCCCCTCGGCACGCAGCGCGACCGTTCCCTCGCCGGTGAGCGCCTTCAGCGCCCGGGAGATGAGAGCCTCGGCGGCCGCGGCGACCCGGGCGTACTGCGCCGCCGCCTCCCGGTGCACCCACGCGATCGACGTCCCGGGCAGGATGTCGTGGAACTGCTGCAGCAGGATCTGCTGCCACAGCGCGTCCAGCTCGTCGTAGGGGTAGTCGAGCAGACCGCGAACGGCCGCGGTGGCCGACCACAGCTCGGCCTCGACGAGCAGGTGCTCGCAGCGCCGGTTGCCCTGCTTGGTGCGGTGCTGGGAGGTGAGGGTGGCGCGGTGGAGCTCGAGGTAGAGCTCCCCGACCCACACCGGAGCGTCCGTCAGCTCCTCCCGGGCCGAAGCGAAGAAGTCGTCGGGGTGGCGCCAGGACACCTGTGCGGAGCCTTCGAGGTCACGGAGACGACGCGCCTTTCCGGCCATCTCGCGGGTCGTGCCGCCACCGCCGTCGCCCCAGCCGACGGGCGCGATCGACCCGGTGGCGACCCGGTTCTCCCGGAACTGCCGCGACGCCTTGGCGACCTCCGCGCCGGAGAGCCGGGAGTTGTAGGTGTCCATCGGCGGGAAGTGGCTCAGGATCCGGGAGCCGTCGATGCCCTCCCACTCGAAGGTGTGGTGGGGGAACTTGTTCACCTGGTTCCAGCTGATCTTCTGGGTGAAGAACCACTCGAACCCGGCCCGCTTCATGAGCTGCGGCAGGGCCGGCGAATAGCCGAAGGAGTCGGGCAGCCAGACGCCGCGACAGCGGATCCCGAACTCGGTCTCGAAGAACCGCTGGCCGTAGAGGAACTGTCGCACCAGCGACTCCCCCGACGGCATCGTGGTGTCGGACTCGACCCACATGCCGCCGAGCGGGATGAAGCGGCCCTCGGCGACCGCGGCCTTGACCTTCGCGTAGACCTCGGGGCGGTGCTCCTTGAGCCACGCATACTGCTGGGCGCTCGACATCCCGTAGCGGAAGTCGGGGTCCTCGCCGAGCAGCTCGGTCATCGAGGAGGTGGTGCGGGCGACCTTGCGGATCGTCTCGCGCACCGGCCACAGCCAGGCCGAGTCGATGTGGGCGTGGCCGATCGCGGCGATCTGGTGGGCGGAGTCGTGCGCGGTCGCCTCGAGCACCCCGACGAGCGACTCCCGGGCCGAAGCGGCGGTCTCCCGGATCCGCTGGAGATCGACCCGGTCGAGGGCGTCGTCGATGGCCTGCAGGATGCGGAACTTCCGCGGCCCCTCGGGCAGCTCGACCTGCAGCTCGTGGAGCGTCTCCAGGTCGAGGCAGAGCTCGAAGACATCCTGCTCGAAGACGGCTAGCTCGATCCGCCGGGTCGTGTAGAGCTTCTTGGGCGAGGACGTCTGGATGTCCCCTTCCTGGGTGGGCAGGAAGGGGTGGTAGTCGAGCAGCACCGGGTTGGCCGCGGCCTCCAGGAAGAGCTCGATCTCCTCACCACCGACCGCCTCGGACGCCACCAGCACCCACTGGTTGCGCGGGTTGAGGCTCTTGATGGGCTCGCCGTCGGGTGTGTAGACCAGCCCCTCGCACTGGAAGCCTGGCATGTTCACGTCGAAGCCGAGGTCGCAGACCAGCTCCACCCGCTTCCCGGCCCACTCCGCGGGCACGGTCCCGGTGATCCTGAACCATGCGGTCCCCCAGGCCGGGCCCCAGTCGCTGCCGACCTCGAAGGGCTCGTACGTCAGCTCCAACCCCTCCGCCGGAGCGATCGGCTCCCCGGGCAGCTCGTGCCATTCGACGCTCACGGGCGCCGAGCTGGAGTGCACGGCCGGCCACAGGCGCTCCTTGAGGACCCGGCTCACACGGCCTTCGGTGAGGTGTACGTCGTCGTGCATCAGTGCTCGTCCTGTCTGTTGTCTGCCTGGTCGGCGTTGTCGGCGTCGTCTTCGATGAACTCCAGCTGCGTGAGCACGCAGTCGGTCGACGCGGTGAACCGTACGGCGCTCGCCACGACCGGGGCTCCGCACCGGACCCGGAAAACCCGGGTCTGACCAGCCCAGACGTACGTCTCACCGACCCGCTCCTCGCGGGCCGTCGTCGCACCGGTGGGGTCGAGATAGTCCAGCTCCCAGGCCAGGTCGCCCGGCTCGGCGGAGGTCACCGTGTAGAGGGAGAGCCGCCGCTCGCCGATGAGCGGGACCTCCACCTGCTCGCCCGCGCCCAGCGCGATCGCGGTCTCGCCGGTGTCGTCGGTCAGCGAGTCCGGGACCGCCACGGTCGTGTCGGTCACCGGTAGCCCGGGCGCGATCCACGAGGCCGAGGGTGGCCGGGAGTCCTTCGCCCAGCTGCACGGCGTCTCGGAGAGCTCGATGACCAGGTGCGCACCTCCGGCCAGGCGCGCGTGCGGGATCGAGATCTCGTCCCAGGGCGTGCCGTCGAGGGTCACCGCGCGGATGTACGCACCGGTCCCGACCGCCTCGATGACGATCTCCCGGCCCGCCACGGGCCGCAGCACGGTCCGCCGCACCGACGGCGGCACGATCACGTAGGCGGCCGAGCCCGGCACCAGCGGATAGAGCCCGATCGTGGCGAAGACGTACCAGGCCGACATCTCGCCGTTGTCCTCGTCACCGGGATAGCCCTGACCGAGGTCGGAGCCGACGAAGAGCCGGGCGAGGCAGTCCCGGACGATCCGGTGGGCGTCGTCGTGCCGCCCGGCGAACATGTACATGAACGGGATGTGGTGGGCCGGCTGGTTGGAGAGGCCGAGCATCCCCATGCGTACGTCCCGGGCCTCGGTCATCTCATGGATCGCGAACCCGTAGTGACCCGACAGCGACGCCGCGCCGGTCTCGGGCCGGGCGAAGAAGGCGTCCAGCTTCGCACCGAGAGCCGCCTCGCCGCCGTGCAGCTCGGCCAGTCCGGCGCCGTCGTGGGGCGCGGTGAACGCGGTCCCCCAGGCGTTGGTCTCGGTGTAGTCGTGACCCCACACGTCGGGGTCGAAGTGCCCGTCGCAGGCGTCCCGCCACTCACCTGATGGAGTCCGCCCGATGAAGAACCCACGGTCGATGTCGAACACGTTCCGATACCCCAGCGCCCGCCGCGCGAAATAAGCCTCCTCAGCAGCCAGATCCTCCGCAACGCCGGATACGACGGGACGTTCCTGCCCATTACCAGCCGGTAGACCGACAAGAACGTCCCGTCGTATCCGAGCCAACCGGGAGATGGCCCAGTCGTTGATGGCGTTGTCCAGGGTCCAGGACAGGCCTTCGTGGGTCTTGGTGTCCACGTGGCCGCGGAAGATCGCCTTTCGCAGGCCCTTGCGGCCCACACGTACGTCCTCCGGCGGGACGGTCGCGTTCTTCAGCGCCGAGGCGTAGGCGGTCGCCAGGTCGACACCGGGTACGCCCCGCAGCGCCAGGTCGGCCAGGACCGTGTCGAAGGTGGTGCCGGTCATGCAGTCCTCGGCCGCCGGAGCGCTCCAGCGGGGCGTCCAGCCGCGGTCGCGGAAGTGCTCGACGAAACCCTCTGCGAGCGAACCGGCGCCGGCCGGGTCGAGCAGCGCGAGCAGCGGCCACGCGGTGCGGTAGGTGTCCCAGAAGCCGTGGGTGACCGTCATCGGCGCGTGCCGGACGGTTGTCAGGTCGTAGGGCGAGACGTGCGCGTGGAACGGCCCCTCGCCGTATCGGTTCGGGTAGAGGAAGACCCGGTAGAGGCCGGACCGGATCGAGACCAGCTGGTCCTCGCTCGCCCCCTCGACCTCGGCGGTCGCCAGCGCCCGCTCCCAGGCACTGCGAGCCCGTGCGGCCATCTCGTCGAACGACCCGGCGGTCGCGAGGTTGGCTGCCGCCTGCTCGTCGCTGACGGTCGAGATGCCCAGGCGTACGTCGACGGGCCCGGCCCCGCTCAGCGCGATGTGGCCGCGGAGCCGGCCCCCGCCCAGGCGCAGCTGGGAGGTTCCCTCGACGCGGAGGTGGATGTGCTGGGCGGGCTTGCCCTCGCGGTCGTCGAGGAGGGCCCGGACGATCAGGCCGTCTCTACCGTTCTCGCAGGTCAGCGACCGGATCTTGCCGTGATGGTCGAGCACCAGCGAGCGCGCCCCGGTGAACCGCATCCCGAGCGCGAAGTCGCCGGGGACGAGCTCGGCGGTGACGCCGCCGTCGAGGACCACCGCGTAGCGGTGCGGGCCGGCCTCCTCGTCGGCATGATCGAACCCCAGCGCTCGCGCACGCCGGTCGTCGTCGGGCTCGATGAGCGGGCTCGGCATCACCTGGAAGACCCCGTGATCACCCATCCACGGGCTCGGGATGTGCGAGGTCGCGAACGCCTCGATCGCCGGCCGGTTCGGTCCCCTCGCAGTGTCGCGGTGGTGCGCGTGCCAGGCATAGGGCCAGTTGCCCGCCGCGGCATCGGTCATCGGCAGCCCGAAGACGCCGCCGTGCGGCAGTCCGACCAGCGGCGCGTTGTTGCCGCGCGAGAACCGGTCGCTGGAGTGGGTCCCGCGCCGAGTGTCGACCTGGTCGATCGGCTCGGCCGGGAGCACCCGGGCCGGGCGGACCCCGACGTCGTCGACCCACACCCGCGGCGGCACCTCGGCGCCCCGGGCCACGACGAGGAGCCGCTCGATCCGGCGCCCGGCCAGCCCGGTCAGCGCCACCCGGCGCAGGTTCCACTGATCGACCCAGGCCCGCTTCCCGTCCCCCTGCGCGGCCGGGCTCAGCGCCTGCCCGTACTGGTCGACCAACCCGATCTCGCTGAGGCGCCGACCGTCGTCGAGCAGCCCGTCGAGACAGACGTACGTCGAGTCCCACCGCCGCTCGTCGCTCGAGGCCGACTCGGGGAAGACGACGAACCTCAGCTCGTCACCGGCGGCCACCTCGATCGGCACCTCCAGCGGCAGCTCAGCCTCGACATCGCCGAGCCCCGGCGCGACCTCGAAGCACCACGCCCGGAGCGAGGAGTACCCCACGCCCGCACGCGCGTTGACCGGGTCCGCCGGCCCGTTCCCGAGAGACAGGTTCACGCGCACCCCTTCGCTGCGGCGCCGGCGAAGCTGGCGCCCGCGGGGAGCAACGGCAGGATCGCCATCTGGTAGGCGTGGTAGACGTCCGGCTTGCCCGGCCAGACCGTCGCCGAGGGCTGGTTGGCCGGGTCCAGCTCGTGGTGCCACGAACCACCCTCACGGTCGACCAGATGCTCCTCGCAGTAGGCCCACCAGCGGCGTACGTCCGCCAGCGCATCGGCCGATCCGGTGTCGCGGAAGAGCGTCCAGGCAGCGGCGACCGCCTCGGCGGCGACCCAGTGCATCCGCTCCCGCACCACCGGGCGGTCGGCGAGGTCGGTCGTGTAGACGAACCCTGGAGCACCGTCTGCCGCCCAGCCGCGCGAGGCCGCGGCGGCCAGCAGCGACCGCGCGTCCTCGAGCAGCCACGAAGGCGCCGCCGACCCGAGGAGCGTCCGCGCGTGCAGCGCCAGCCGCGCCCACTCGAAGAGGTGCCCGATGGTGACCCCGTACGGCCGGAACGGGTGCCCCGGCTCGTCGATGTTGTAGTCCAGCTCCACGGCCCATGCCGAGGAGAAGTGCTCCGGGAGCCGCCAGTCGTGCTCGCGGGCGAAGCCGTGCACGACCCGCTCCAGGATCCGCAGCGCGCGGTCGAGCCAGACCCGGCGCCCGGTCACCTCGGCGACCGCGAGGGACGCCTCGACGGTGTGCATGTTGGCGTTGACGCCGCGATAGCCGTCCAGGGAGCTCCAGTCGGCGCTCCACACGTCGAGGATCAGCCCGTCGTCCTCGCGCCAGAACCGCTCCTCCATCACGCTCAGCGCATCATCGAGCAGCGCCGAGGCGCCCGGGTGGCCGGCGGCGTACGCGGTGGTGGCGGCGAGGACGACGAAGGCATGGGCGTACCCCTCCTTCACGGTGCTCACCACCTCGCCGGTCTCCGGGGAGACCGCGGAGTGCCAGCCGCCGTTGTCATCATCGTGGAGCAGTCCGGTCAGGGCGGTGACCCCGTGGTCGACGTACGCCGCGGCCCACCCCTCGCCCCGCAGCTGCGCGAGCCCGAAGACGTGGGTCATCCGGCAGGTGATCCAGGTCTCGACGGGCCGATCGGGCGAGAGCCGGCCGTGCTCGTCGAGCCACCCGAAGCCGCCGCCCTCGTGACGGGAGCCGCGCGCGAAGGCCGGCAGGCGCGAGGCCTCCTCCTCGAAGCGGGCGGTCTCGGCGGCGGTCAGTTGCTGGCCCAGTTGCTGGTCGGTCATCCCTTGATGGCCCCTTCCTCGACCCCGCGGAAGAAGTAGCGCTGCAGCACCGCGAAGACGATCACGATCGGGACGAACGAGATCATCGTGCCTGCCGCGATCAGGCGGGGGTTGTTGGTGAACGTGCCGGACAGATACTGCAGGCCGACGGTCAGCGTCAGGTTCTCCGGGTCGGTCAGCACGATCAGCGGCCACAGGAAGTCGTCCCAGGCTCCGATGAACGCGAAGATCGAGATGACGCTGAGCATGCCGCGTACGCCGGGGAGGTTGACGTGGATCAGCCGCTGCCAGGCGTTGGCGCCGTCGACCTTGGCCGCCATCTCGAGCTCGTCGGGGATGGCGGTGAACGCCGCCCGCATCAGCAGGACGTTGATCATCCCGATCATGCCCGGCAGCGCGACCCCCAGCAGGGTGTCGGTGAGCCCGAGCGAGCGGACCGTGACGTACTGGGCGATGATCGTTGCCTCCCCCGGCAGGATCAGGGTGGCCAGCAGCGCCCCCATCACCAGCCGGCTCCCCCGGAAGCGCAGCTTCGCCAGCGCATAGCCCGCCATCGTGGCCCCGATGATGTTGCCGCCCACCACCAGGATCGCGACGATGATCGAGTTCATCGCGTAGTCGACCACCGGCACGACCTCGGCGACCTTGGTGTAGTTGGCGAACGTCGGGTGCTCCGGGATGAACCGCGGGGTCGCGGTGTAGATGTTCTCGTCGATCCCCTTCAGCGAGGTCGACAGCTGCCAGAGGAACGGCAGGATCGTGATGACGAGCACGACCGCCAGCAGCACGTAGCGGACCACGACCTCGCCCGCGGACATCCGGTGGAAGGCGTACGACTTCTGCTTCCTGGCCATCAGCCGTCCTTCCGGTTCAGGCGGGCGAGGAGCACCATCGGCACCAGCGTGAGCACGAAGAGCAGCAGGCTCAGCGCGGAGGCGTAGCCGAGGTGGCCGGTGAAGCCGGTGGAGTACATCTGGATCAGCATCACCACCGAGCTGACCCGGCCTCCGGGCCCGCCGGTGCCGCCAGTCATCACGTACAGCTCGGAGAAGACCCGCAGCGAGGAGACGGTGATCAGGATGGTGATCAGCAGCATCGTGCCGCGTACGCCGGGGACCGTGATGCTCCAGAACCGGCGCACCGGTCCGGCCCCGTCCACGGCGGCCGCCTCGTGCAGCTCGCGGCCCACGTTCCCGAGCGCCGAGAGGTAGATGATCATGTAGTAACCCAGGCCCTTCCAGACCGTCAGGCTGATCGCGCTGAACAGCAGCAGCCAGCGGTCGGTCAGGAACGGCAGCGGCTCCTGGACCACCTTGAGCGCCTGCAGGATCGCGTTGATCGCGCCGCGGTCGTCGAGCATCCAGTTCCAGATCAGCGCCACGACCACCGCCGAGGCGACCACCGGGGTGTAGAACGCCACCCGGAAGAAGGTCAGGCCGGGCAGCTTCTTCTCCACCAGCACCGCCAGCAGCAGCGGCAGCATGGTGAGGAGAGGTACGCAGACCAGCATGTAGAGCACCGAGTTGGTCAGCGCGTAGAGCAGCTGGTCGTCGTCGAGCATGCGCTCGAAGTTGGCCAGCCCGACGAACTCTCCTCCGCCGAGCGGCTTCTTGTTCGTGAAGGCCATGTAGACCGTGTTCAACGCCGGGTAGAGGTTGAACACGCACAGCCACAGGGTCGCGGGCGCGACGAGCAACCAGGGCGTGAACCACTTGTGCTCACGCACCCGGCTGGTCATCCCGGTGGAGTCGGGCACTGTGGAGTCGGTCACTGCGCCAGGAGCTTGTTGCACTCCTCGACGGCCTTGTCGAGAGCTTCCTGCGGGGTGGCATCTCCGCTGATCGCGAGGCCGATCTGCTGGTCGATGATGGTCGACATCGCCGGCGAGACCTTCGGGTTGTTCGGGATGGCGGTGGTCAGGGTCTTCAGGCCGGTGACCTTCGCCTTCGCGGCGACCGAGCCGTCGTCCTCGGTGAAGTAGGGGTCCTCCTGCGAGGCGATGGTGCTCGGGTAGACACCCGGGGCCAGCTTGGCGAACTCACGCTGGTTCTCGGGGTTGGTCACGAACTGGGCCAGCGCGTTCGCGGCGGCGAGGTTCTTGCTGTGGGCGTTGACCGCGAGGCCCTGGACGTACAGCGGGCCGTCGCCGAAGGCCGCGGAGATCTCGGTGCCCTTGGCGAGCGCCGGGTTGGCCTCCTCGAGGCCGGAGATGTTGGCGCTGCCGGTCGTCCAGGCGGCCTTCTCCTGGTTGTAGAGCTCCGCGTTGCCCTGGAAGGTGTCGGTGAGGATGTCCTTGGGCAGCAGCCCTTCGGCGTACGCGTCGGCGTACTTCTGCACGAGCTCGACGGCCTCGGGGGTGTTGAAGGTCAGCTCGGTGCCGTCCTCGTTGAAGATCGGGACGTCGGCCTGCTGCAGGTCGTTGAGGCCGGGCTTGCGGGTCATCAGGTAGACCTTGCCGCCGGACTTCTCCTTCAGGGTCCTGGCCTGTTCGATCAGCGAGTCGAGGTCGGTCGGGAGGTCAGCCGGGTCGAGCCCGTTGTCGCTGAGCATCTTCTTGTTCCAGTAGTTCACGTCGGTGCCGAGATACCACGGGTAGCCGTAGGTGCCGTCGAGCCCGTCGTACTGGTAGCCCTGCAGGCCGCCTTCGACGAACGTCTTCTCCAGGTCGACGTCGGCCTCCTCCAGGTCGAGGAGCTGGTCCTGCTGGGCGAGCGGAAGCGCGAAGTCGGGCGGCAGGTTGGTGACGTCGGGGAGGTCACCGGAGGACGCCTGGGTGAGCACCTTCTGGTCGTAGCCGTCGCCGGGCTGGTCGAGCCAGGTGACCTCGACGCCCGGGTTCTCCTTCTCGAAGTCGGCGATCACCCCTTCGACGTAGTCGGTGAACTTGGGCTTCAGTGCCCAGGTCTGGGTCGAGACCTTGCCCTCGATCTTGCCCCCGAGGTCACCGGCGGACGGCTCGTCACCGGCCCCGCAACCCGTCATCGCAGTAAGGCCCATGGCCAATCCAGCGGCGACCCCCACCAACCGGCGTGCGCTCATCTTCGGCTCCTTGCTGAAACGCTTGATAGATTGGATTTGATAAAGCGGTTAAGTTCGGGCCGTACTATTCACCGAACGAGGTGTGCCGTCAAGGCATCCGTGTGAGGGGCGCCACAGTCGGCCTCCTGCCTCGCCCCAGAAAGGACTTGCCCGATGGCACGACCCACGATCGCGGACATCGCCGAGCGCGCCGGCGTCTCCAAGGGCGCGGTCTCGTTCGCGCTCAACGGACGACCGGGCGTCAGCGAAGAGACCCGGCGGCGCATCCTCGCCGTCGCCGACGAGATGAACTGGCGCCCCCACCGTGCCGCCAGGTCCCTCGGCAACTCCCGCGCCGGCGCCGTCGGGCTGATCCTGTCCCGCCCGGCTCGTACGCTCGGGCTCGAGCCCTTCTTCGGCCAGGTCGTCTCCGGCCTGCAGGCCGGCCTGGCCGAGGACGGCACCGCGTTGCAGCTGCTCGTGGTCGAGGACCCCGAGGCGGAGATGGCCGCCTACCGCAACTGGACCGCCGAGAAGCGCGTCGACGGTTTCGTGCTCCTCGACCCGCTCATCGACGACCCCAGGTTCCCGGCCCTCGAGGCGCTCGAAGTGCCGGTCATGGTGCTCGGCGGGCCGCTTCCCGACACGTCGCTGAGCTACAGCTGGGCCGACGACAGCGAAGCGATGCACGAGGCGGTCGACTACCTCGCGGCTCTCGGCCATCGCCATGTCGTCCACGTCGCCGGCATGCCGCAGTTCCTGCACACCAAGCGCCGGATGGACGTGCTCACCGAGGCCAAGGCGCGTCACGAGCTCGCCGAGGTCGTCTCGATCCCGACCGACTACAGCGACTCCGAGGGAGCGGTCATCACCCGCCGGGTCCTGTCCCGGCGGGAGCGGCCGACCGCGATCGTCTACGACAGCGACGTGATGGCCGTGGCCGGTCTGGGTGTCGCCCTGGAGATGGGTGTGCGGGTGCCGCAGGATCTCTCGATCCTCTCCTTCGACGACTCCCTGCTCGCCCGGCTCACCCACCCGGCGCTGACCGCACTGACTCGCGACACCCAGGGCTGGGCGACCGAGGCCGCGCGGGAGCTGCTCCGGCTGATCGCCGATCCGACCCTCACCGTGCGCCACCAGTCGAGCACGCCGGTGCTCGTGCCGAGAGAGAGCACGGCTCCGCCTGCCGGACACTGATTGCCCCGGTTTACTTAAACGGTTTATATTGCGCGGGTGCCAGCTCACCCGACGCCCTCAGCCACCGTCCCGTTGCGCTTCGGCGCCAACCACGTGCCCTCGTCCGGCTGGTTCTACTCCTGGCTCGACTTCGACGCCGACCAGATCGCCCGCGACTTCGACGACCTCGCCGGCCTCGGTCTCGACCACGTACGCATCTTCCCGGTCTGGCCGTGGATCCAGCCCAACCGCTCGCTGATCCGCTCCTCGGCGGTCGAGGACGTGCTCACCACCATCGACCTGGCCGCCGCCCGCGGTCTCGACGTCTGCGTCGACCTCGTCCAGGGCCACCTGTCGAGCTTCGACTTCCTGCCCTCATGGGTCCTCACCCACCACCAGCGATCGGTCTTCAGCCACCCGGAGGTGCGCGCGGGCCTGCGCACCTATGTCGACACCCTCGCCGGCGCCGTCGCCACCCGGGACAACGTCTTCGCACTCACCCTGGGCAACGAGGTCAACAACCTGTGGCCCTCCAACCCGACCACCATCGCCGACTCGCGTTCCTGGGCCCAGGAGCTCCTCGAGACCGCGCGCCAGGCGGCTCCCGGCCTGCTCTGCCTCCATTCGCTCTTCGACGACGCGTTCTACGCGCCCGACCACCCCTTCGCCCCCGCCGACGTCACCACGCTCGGCGACCTGAGCACCGTGCACTCCTGGGTCTTCAACGGCGTCGGCGCGATCGACGCGCCCCTGGGCCCGGCCACGCTCACGCACGCCGACTACCTGGTCGAGCTCGCTGCTGCGTACGCCACCGAGCCGGGGCGCCCGGCCTGGCTCCAGGAGATCGGCGCTCCCCTGCCGGAGATCACCCCGGAGAGCGTGCGCGAGTTCGTCAGGGGAACGGTCGACCACGTCGTCCAGAACCCGGCGCTGTTCGGCATCACCTGGTGGTGCTCCCACGATCTCGACCGGTCGCTGGTCGACTTCCCCGAGCGCGAGTACGACCTCGGTCTCTTCACCGTCGACCACCGGCGCAAGCCCGTCGCCGAGGCGCTGGCCGAGGCGATCGCGGCGCACAGCGGCCCTCGCCCCTCACCCGCGCCGCGTCAGCGGATCGAGTGCCCCGTCGACCTGCTCCGTGAGCCCGAGCGCCGTGCCGAGGTCGCGCCGGGCAGCGACTTCCACCGTGCCTGGGTCACCGCCCGTGTCGCCGGCCCGGTCGAGATCGTCCCGCCCACCCCCTCCCGCTGACCTCAGCCACCTCTGCGCTCGAGCCCTTTCGCGAACCCCTTGACACGACGCGTGATCGTCATCACACTCTAGTCACTCCAGTGTCGAACCGGTTCGAAAGTCAGGTAGCGAGTTGGCCACCATCCAGGACGTAGCGCGGCACGCGGGCGTCTCGCGGAGCACCGTCTCCTATGCCCTCTCCGGCAAGCGCACGATCTCGACCGAGACGCGCGAGCGGATCGAGCAGGCGATCCGCGAGCTCGGCTTCACGCCGAACGCCGGCGCACGCGCACTCGCCACCTCGCAGACGATGGTGCTCGGGTTGCTCCTGCAGTTCCACGAGGACGAGTTCGCGCCGGCCATGCTGCAGTACGTCCTGCCGATCTCCATGCGGGCCCGCGAGCTCGGCTACGACATCCTGATGGTGACCGACCCCGACGGCCCCTCCGCCATCCACCGGATCGCGGACTCCCGCATGGTCGACGGCATCGTCCTCCTCGACGTCACCGCCGAGGATCCTCGCCTCGAGGCCCTGAGAGCAGTGGGGAAGCCCGGCGTGCTGCTCGGCCTTGCCCGCGACACCGCCGGCCTGGACTTCGTCGACCTCGACTTCGGCGAGGCGGCCAGGATGCTCGTCGACCACCTGCACGAACGGGGTCACCGCGAGCTGATCCTGATCGCACCGCCGCACCACGTGGTCGAGCGCGGTGGGACGTACGCCTGGCGGTTCCGCGACGCGGCCGTCGAGCGCGCGGCGCGACACGGCATCCAGATCCACTGCTACCACGGCGAGTCGCGCCAGCCCGCGATCGGCGAGTCCGTCAACCGCTTCCTCGACGCGCACCCGACCGCGACCGGCCTGATCGTCCACAACGACGCGACGGTCGCCGCGCTGCCCTCGATCCTGAGCGATCGCGGCGTGCGGGTCCCTGAGGACCTCAGTGTGGTGAGCCTCTACTCGCGTGACTTCGGCGAGGAGTTCTCGCTCCCCTATACAGCCGTGGACTCGGCCGCGGACGAGCTCGGGCGCCAGGCGGTCTCCCGGCTGATCGGCCGGGTCACCGACCCGGTCACGGCCGGACCGCCGATCGTCCGGTTCGTCACCCCGGTGCTCCGCGACCGCGGCAGCACCAGCTGACCAACCGCCGGGATCGTACGGAGCACCTCCTCACTCCCACTGTCGAACCGGTTCAACAACCCCACGCAATGATGCGAAAGGACACGAGATGAACAGCACCCCCACCCCAGGCCGCCCCCACGGTCGTACGGCCGCCCTTCTCACCGCGGCCGCACTGACCATGTCTCTGGCGGCGTGCGGCTCCTCGGAAGAGTCCGGCAAGCTCACCGAGGTCGGCTTCTGGGACCCCTACCCGCAGTACGACGACAGCTCGGACTGGGCCAAGTACGTGCAGGCCTGCGCGCCGGAGGGCACCACCATCAAGCGCACCGCGGCCCCGAACACCGACCTGATCAACAACCTCACCACCGCCGTCCGCGAGGACAACGCGCCCGACGTGGTCTTCCTCGACAACCCTGCGGTTCCCGAGGCCTCGGCCTCCGGCCTGCTGGCCACCCTCGACGAGGTCGGCCTCGAGGAGTCCGACGCCGACAAGAACCTTGCCGGCCCGGGCACCGTCGACGGCGAGACGTACGGGATCCCGGTCGGCGCCAACACGCTCGGCCTCTACTACAACGAGAAGGTGCTCACGGACGCCGGGGTCGACCCGGCGAGCATCACCGACTGGGCGAGCCTGAACGCCGCGCTGGCGAAGGTGACCGGAGCCGGCCACCAGGGCATCACGTTCGCGGGCGTCCCCGGCGAAGAGGGCACCTTCCAGTTCCTGCCCTGGTTCTGGGGCTCCGGCGCCGACCTGTCGGACGTCGGTTCGGCCGATGCGGTCGAGGCCGGGCAGCTCGTCTCGGACTGGATCGGCAAGGGGTACGCACCCAAGTCGGCCGTCACCGACAACCAGTCGGCGTCCTGGGACCTGTTCCTCACCGGCGACTACGGGTTCGCCGAGAACGGCTCCTGGTTCGCCAACGCGGCGACCGAGCAGAAGTTCCCGATCAAGATGATGCCCATCCCGAGCCAGGACGGCGGCGCGGCCCCGGTGCCGACCGGCGGCGAGTTCGGCGTGGTGCCGCTGCACAAGGAGAACAGCGACGCCCACTACGCCGCCGCCAAGGAGGTGCTCGACTGCCTGCTCGGCTCGAAGACGCAGGTCGAGACCGACGACATGCTCGGCTACTTCACCGCCGCCGAGTCCACCCGCCAGCAGCAGATCGCCTCGACCGAGACCTACAAGCCGTGGGCGGACGCCATCGCCGGCGCCCAGGGCCGGACGACCGACCTCGGCACCGGCTACCTGGCGACCTCGGCCGCGCTGTCGAAGGCCGAGCAGGCCGCTCTCAACGCCGCCGGTGACGCCGGCCAGGTCGAGGACGCGTTCGAGACCGCGGCACAGGAAGCCAAGGGCAACTGACGTCCGACCCCCGGAACGGAGGGAAACAGTGACCAGGATTCCCGCAGTCTCGACGTTGGAGCGCCGGACGGCACCGGAGCCGGTGCCGGTCTCGGCGGCACCTCCGCCCGGGCGCCGACGTCACCGCCGCTGGGCCGGCGTGGCGTTCATCGCGCCGCTGGTGACGTACCTCGTGGTCTTCTACGCCTACCCGCTGGTCGAGAACGTGTCGATGAGCCTGCACCGCTTCACCCGGGCGACGTACGTCACCGGCGAGGCGCCCTTCGCCGGGACCGACATCTACCGCGAGGTGCTCACCGCGCCGCAGTTCTGGCCGATCGTGCAGCAGACGGCGGTCTTCGTGGTCGGCTCGCTGGTCTTCCAGTACGTCATCGGGCTGGCGCTCGCGACGTACTTCCACCGCCACTTCCCGCTGTCGGTGCTCCTGCGTGGGCTCTTCCTGGTCCCGTGGCTGCTCCCGATCATCGTCTCGGCGACGACGTGGCAGTGGATGATGGACGCAGACTCGGGCATCGTCAACCGGTTCCTCGGTGCCTTCGGTATCGACCCCGTGTGGTGGCTGAGCGCCGACAACTCGCTGTGGGCCGTGATGATCGCGAACATCTGGCTCGGGATCCCGTTCAACCTGGTCATCCTCTACTCCGGGCTGCAGAACATCTCGGCCGAGCTCTACGAGGCGGCCGCCCTCGACGGCGCCGGCCCGTGGCGCCGGTTCTGGTCGATCACGTTCCCGCTGCTGCGGCCCGTCAGCGCGATCACGTTGCTGCTCGGCTTCGTCTACACCCTCAAGGTCGTCGACATCATCTGGATCATGACCGCCGGCGCCGGGTCGTCCCAGACGCTGGCGACCTGGGCCTACGGGATGGCCTTCGGGAAGGGCACCTCGGCAGTCATCGAGTACTCCCAGGCCTCCGTCGTCGGCACGATCCTGCTGCTCGTCGCCCTGCTCATGGGTCTGGTCTACCTCGCCGTCCAGCGCAAGGAACAGGAGGCCTGACATGCACACCTCGACACGCACGCCGACCCGATGGTGGAAGACCGGTCTCGGCCTCGTCCTCACCGCGATCATGCTGTTCCCGCTCTACTGGATGATCAACGTCTCGCTGACCCGGCGCGACGCCATCCGCAGCGGCGGCCTGTTCCCGAAGGCGTTCACCCTCGACCACTACCAGGTGGTGCTGCAGGACCAGGTGCCCTATCTCGGGACGAGCCTGATCATCGGCATCGGGACGGTCGCGCTCACGCTGCTCGTCTCGGCCCCGGCCGGCTACGCTATGTCGTCGCTGTTCGTCCCGGGCCGGCGGGTGCTCAACTTCTGCCTCATCGTGGCGCAGATGGTCCCTGGTGTCGTGATGGCTCTGGGCTTCTACACCGTCTACACCGACCTCGGGATCCTCGACACCGTCCCCGGCCTGATCGTCGCCGACTCCACGATCGCGATCCCGTTCGGCGTCATGCTGTTCTCCGCGTTCATGGCGGGCATCCCGCGGGACCTCCTCCACGCCGCTGCCATCGACGGCGCAAGCCACTGGAAGACCTTCACCCAGGTCGTCCTGCCGATCTCGCGCAACTCGGCGGTGACCGTCTCGCTGTTCGCCTTCCTGTGGGCGTGGTCGGACTTCATCTTCGCCTCCACGCTCAACCGCGAGGGCGGCTCGTTGCGCCCGATCACGATGGGTCTCTACGACTACATCGGCTCCCAGAACCAGGAGTGGGGCCCGCTGATGGCGACCGCCGTCGTCGCCTCGATCCCCACCGCCATCCTGCTCGTCGTCGCCCAGCGGTACGTCGCCGCCGGTGTGACGGCGGGTGCCGTCAAGGACTGAAGGACACCCCACGCATGCCGCTGCACGACACCTCGACCGAGGCCGCCTTCGACGTCCGGGAGATCCCGTTCTCCCGGCGCGGCTCCTGGCTCGACCTCTCCCCCGTGGTCGCCCTGCACACCCGCAGCGACACGATCCACCTCGTCTCCCACCGCAACGGGTTCCACGGCGTGCTCACGCTGCGGCCGGAGCGCGACGGTCGGCCGGTCGAGACGACCTGGTCCGCGGACCCCGCGGTCCTGACCTGGGGGCGCGAGGACGGCAGAGTCGAGGCGGCCTTCGCCGGCCCGGACGCCGTACGCCTCCGCGGCTCCGGCCTCGCGCTGCGGGTCGGCGATGCCGCTGCCGGGCTCACCCCGTTCAGCGGGACCTACCTGTTCACCGACCCGAGCGACGGCGCCGTCGTCTTCACCAGCTACGAGACCGGCCACCGCTACCGCGTCACCATGCTCCGCGGGGCGCACTCGGTCGAGGGCTCCGAGGCACTGGGCGAGGCGACGAGGTCGGTTCTGCTCGGCAGCGACGGTGGTGGCTGGGAGGCGGAGGTACGCGAGACGACCTCGCAGCAGACGGTACCGGCGGAGCCAGCCACCTTCGAGGACGTCGTCGCGGAGTCGGCAGATGACTTCGGCAGCTACCTCGACGACCTCGCCCCGTGGCGTGACGGACGCACCCCGGCGGCCGCACTGGCGGCGTACGTCCTGTGGTCGGCGACGGTCGCGCCGAGCGGTCTGCTCGGGCGGGAGTCGGTGCTGATGTCGAAGCACTGGATGGACAAGCTGTGGAGCTGGGACCACTGCTTCAACGCGATGGCGCTCGCGCCCGGCCGGCCGGACGCTGCGCTCGACCAGTTCCTCGCCCCGTTCGATCACCAGGACGACCGCGGCGCGCTGCCCGACTCGGTGACGCACACCGAGGTCCTCTACAACTACGTGAAGCCGCCGATCCACGGCTGGGCGCTGAGCCGGCTGCGCGCGACCTCGGCCCGGGCCCTCGACACCGACGAGCTCGAGCGCATCCATGACGGCCTGGTCCGGTGGAGCCGGTTCTGGCTCGACTCCAGGCGACGGCCGGGCCACGAACTGCCCTACTACCAGCACGGCAACGACAGCGGCTGGGACAACTCCACCACGTTCGACCTCGACCGGGTCGTCGAGTCACCCGACCTCGCCGCGTTCCTCGCGGTCCAGCTCGAGGTCCTCGCCGACCTCGCCGACGAGCTCGGCCACCCTTCGGCCGGCTGGCGCAAGGTCGGCGACGAGCTCGCCCGTACGCTGGTCGACCGGCTCTGGACGGGCACCGAGTTCGTCGCCGTCGGTGCGATCTCAGGTCGCCGGAGCACCGGCACCAGCCTGCTCAACCTGCTGCCGCTGGTGCTCGGCGACCGGCTCCCGTCCGACATCCGTACGACGATGGCGGACCGGCTCGGCGACCATCTGACCGACTACGGACCTGCCACCGAGCCGGTCTCCTCGCCCCACTACGAGGACGACGGCTACTGGCGTGGCCCGATCTGGGCGCCGTCGACCGCGCTCATCGAGGACGGCCTGCGCCGAAGCGGGTTCACGGCCGTCGCCGACGTCGTCAGCGAGCGGTTCAGGGCGCTGTGCGAGAGGTCCGGCTTCGCCGAGAACTTCGACGCCCGCACCGGCGCCGGGCTGCGCGACCGCGCCTACACCTGGACCGCCGCGGTCTACCTCCTCTTCGCCGCCGATCACGTTCGGCGGTCATGACCCCCACACCGAAGGAGCTACCGATGAGATCACCCTTCCCATCCCCACCGACCCGGACGGCCGCTGCCGCCGCGGCGGCCGCGGCGGCCGCCATCGCGCTGGCCGCACCCGGTTCGATCCCGGGCGCCGGCGCCGCGGAGGTCGCCGTGCCCGACCCGGTGGTCCACTACGCCTTTGAGGGCGATCCGGCCACCGGGACGGTCACCGACGACTCCGGCAACGGGCTCGACGGCACCCTGATCAACGGCCGCACCGCCACCACCGTGCCGGGTGACGGTGACGGTGGCGGCCAGGCCCTGCACCTGCCCGGCGGGCCGCGCTCGTCGGATGGCGCCTACATCACCCTGCCCAAGGGTGTCCTGGCAGGACGCTCGGATCTCACCGTCACCGCACGAGTGAGCTGGGACGGGGGCGGAGGGCCCTGGCAGCGGGTCTTCGACCTGGGCAAGGACACCAGCCGCTACCTGTTCCTGACGCCGTCGAACGGGTCGGTGCTGCGTACGGCGGCCGTGGCGGGGACCGGCGTCGAGACGACCAACTCGGGCTACGCCCCGCTCCCGGAGAAGTCCTGGCACACCGTCGCGGTCACCCTGGACACCGAGTCGGACCGGCTCACCACCTACCTCGACGGCGCGGCCGTCTCGGTCGCCACCACCAACATCACCGCCTCCGACCTCGTCGAGGGCGCATCCACGAGCGGGTTCCTCGGCCGGTCGATGTACGCCGCCGACAACCTGTTCGGCGGGTCGCTCGACGACGTCGCGGTCTACGGGACCGCGCTCACCCCGGAGCAGCTCGTCCAGGCCACCGGTGCCACCCCACCCACGGTCGTGGAGCCGACCAGGACCGTGTTCGAGGTCACCACCGACGTGGGCAAGGAGCCTCGCCTGCCGGCCGCGGTGCGGGCCACCTTCAGCGACGGCTACGACCGCGACGTACCGATCATCTGGGACGACGTCGCCCCTGAGCAGTACGCGAAGCGTGGCTCGTTCACCGTGGCCGGCACCGCGGCCGGGCGCGCGGTCTCGGCCGAGGTGACCGTCCGCTACCCGAACCAGGTCGACATCGATCTGGCCAAGCCCACCGGCGACGTGATGGGCGGTGCGTCCGGCACGCTCTACGGCGTCTACGGCAAGGATCTCCCCTCGAGCAACCTCATCGACGGGATCAACCTGCGTACGGTGTCGACCAAGGCCCAGGACGGTCCGCAGCACCCGGGCGCCGACGCCCTCGAGGTGCTCGAGCCGCTGGTGGACGGCTCGGGCGGTGACGTCTACATCTACATGACCGACATCTACCGTGGGTTCCCCTACGAGTGGCCGGGCGACACCCCGCAGGCCAGGCTCGATGACTTCAAGGCCAAGATCCGGAGCCAGGTCGAGCAGGTCCAGGCACTGCCGGAGCGCTACCGCAGCCACGTCGTCTTCGTGCCCTTCAACGAGCCCGAGGGCAACATGTTCGGGACCGGCAGGTGGAGCTACAACAAGATCAGCTGGCTCGACGACCCGCAGTACTACTTCAAGGCCTGGGACGAGGTCCACGCCCTCATCAGGAGCGAGCTCCCCGATGCCCGGATCGCCGGCCCGAACACGAGCATCCTCTACAACCAGGTGCAGGGCTTCATGAAGCACGCGCTGGCCAACGGCACGATGCCGGACGTGATCACCTGGCACGAGCTGAGCAACCCCGCCTCCATCCGGACCAGCGTGGCGAGGTTCCGCGGCTGGGAGGACACGATCTACCAGGGCACGCCGTACGCAGGCAAGCATCTGCCGATCAACATCAACGAGTACGCCTTCAACTACCACACCTCCGTCCCGGGCCAGATGATCCAGTGGATCTCGGCGCTCGAGGACAGCAAGGTCGACGGCGACATCGCCTACTGGAACATCGACGGCAACCTGTCCGACTCCGCCGTCGAGGCCAACAAGGCCAACGGGCAGTGGTGGCTGCTGCACGCGTACGCCCAGATGACCGGGAAGACGGTGAAGCTGACCCCGCCCCGGCCGAACCAGAGCTACACGCTGCAGGGCGTCGCGACCCTCGACCGCGACCGGCGCCGGGCGGAGGCGATCATCGGCGGCGGCGCCGGGGAGTCGTACGTCGACCTCGCCGGCGTCGACCCGGAGACGTTCGGGTCCAGCGTCCATGTCGCGATCAAGGAGATCGGTTGGTCGGGTCAGCTCGGCGACAACCGTGGCCCGGCCGAGGTCGCCGAGATGATCCTTCCGGTCAGCGACGGCGGCGTCGGGTTCTGGTTCGGCAGGGACGGCATGCCCGCGCTCTCGGCCGAGTCCGCCTACCAGATCATCGTCACCCCTGGCGCCAACGCGACCGCGACCGCGGTGCCGCCCCAGACCTGGGAGGCCACGTACGAGGCCGAGGCCGCCGCGCACACGGGGTCGGGCTACTCCCGCAACGGCCCCGAGGGCAGCCCCTCCAACCTGAGCGGTTTCTACACCTCGGGCTCCTACAACGTGGGTGGCATCCGCACCGACTCCGACGTGCGGCTGAACTTCGCCGTGGACGTCCCGAAGGACGGGACCTACGACCTGAGCGTCTTCGCGAACTCGCTGAACACCTACGGCCTGGTCAAGGAGCAGGGGCCGACCAACGCGTTCATCACCGTCGACGGCAAGCAGGAGCAGGAGATCCGTCTGCCGCTCGGCTACAAGTGGGTCGTGTGGGACCACGCCGACACCACGGTCGACCTCACCGCCGGCAAGCACACGATCACGATCGCGGCCCGGAGCCTGGACGGGACGAAGCGAACCCGCGGTGATGCGATCATCGACAAGCTCGACCTCTCCCTGCCCAACCCGGCCGCGGCCGACCGCGTCTACGAGGGGGAGAACGCGACGCTCAGCGACGGCGCGCGGGCCGACTACTCGACGCCGGGGTCGTCCGGCTCCGGCGCCGTGAACCTCGCCCGAGGGACCGCGACGTTCTGGGTCTACTCCCCCGACGACGGCGAGCACCGCCTCCGGTTCGACACCGTCGGATCCGGGCGCGTCCGGCTCGCGCTGAACGGACAGAACCTCGGGGTCGTTCCTCGGTCTGGATCGCGCGACGTCTTCCTCTCAGGCGGCATCAACAAGATCACCCTGACCGCCGAACAGGGCCAGCTGCTCGTCGACCGCCTCCGCGTCGGCCCGTCGGCGGGCGCACTGACGTCGGTGACCACCCAGGCCGAGGACGGCGGGCTCACGGGCTCCGCGGAGGTCGCCTCCTACCCGTTCGCCGACGGCGGCAAGGCGGTCACCGGTGTCGGCGGCGCCCCGGGCAACGACAACACGCTGACGCTGACCACCACGGCTCCTCGGGCCGGGACGTACGCGATCACGGTGCGCTACGCCAACGGTGAACAGTCGCCTGCATCGCACTACAACCCGGACCCGCTGGCGCGGCACGCCGACGTCAGCGTCAACGGCGGCGAGGCTCGACGGATCTGGTTCCCGCACAGCTTCCACGACGACAGCTTCTGGACGATGACGTTCTACGCAGAGCTGACGGCCGGCGAGAACACGCTGTCGTTCCGCTCGGAGGAGCTGCCGGACTGGAACGGTGACACCTACATCTCCGACCGCTATCCGGAGCTGGGCCTTCGGTCGCCGTGGGCGCCGAACCTCGACCGGATGACGGTGACGCCGCTGGCCGCGGACTGAGCATGGTCCCTGCGGCCGCCCCACGTGGACGGTCGCAGGGCCTGCAGGTCAGTGCGCTACGTACGCAGCCTGCCGGTCGACGACCTGTCCGCGCTTCCACACCCGGAAGCTGTCCTCGTTGTTCCCCCGGCGCCAGTAGCCGGAGATCGACAGGTCTCCGCGCGGCACACCTCGGTCGCGCAGCAGGTAGGGACGGATCCGCTGCATGGTGACCTCGGCCTCGCCGTGCACGAAGGCGTGCACCCGGCCGAGCAGCCAGGGCAGCTCGCGGACGACGGCCTCCAGAGGCGGGTCGACGGTGGCGTCCAGCCAGCGCACCTCGACCCCGGCCGGCGCCTCGACCTGCTGGAGATGCTCCGCGGAGGGCACCTCGATCACGGCATAGCCGACGGCGTCGGCCGGCAGCGCCGCCAGCGCTGCCCGGATCGCGGGCAGACCGGACTCGTCGCCGACGAGCAGGTGCCAGTCGGCCGCCGGGTCCGGAGCGTACGTCCCACCGGGCCCTCGCACGGTGAGCAGGTCACCCGGGCCGGCGGTGGCCGCCCACCGGCCGGCGACGCCCTCGTCGCCGTGGTGGACGAAGTCGACGGCCAAGGTCCCCTCGGCGACGGAGGGGTCCAGCGCGGTGTAGGTGCGGCAGACGGTGGAGCCGTCGCCGACCGGGATCTCCAGGCGCACGAACCGGTCGGTGCACACGCTGCCCTCGAACGCGGACAGGTCCTCGGCGCGGAAGTGGACGCGGGTCATCCCAGCACTGAGCCGCCGGGTCGAGGTGACCACGACCCGCGTCTCCGGCTTGGATTCCGGCTTCACCGCGCGAAACATGAGGGGAGCCTAACCTAATTTCCGAGAAATGCGGATGCGGCCCTCGAACTGCCCTAGAGTTGCGCCGTGCTCTACTCCGCCGGGTTCGAGTTCGAGTATGCCCTGGTGACGGAGTCACCCGACGTAGGCGCGGGTGCGATTCGCGACGTGGGCACCTTCCACGACTTCGGGGACCTCGACTTCGACGCCCTTCAACGTGCCCTCGCCGACGGCTCCGGCACCACCGACGACGGCCTCGTCCGTGGCGATCTCGGCATCAAGAGCGGCTACTGGTACCTCGAGGGCGACGAGCGGTTCGACGCCGACGGCACGTTCACGACGATGCTCGTCAAGGGCGTGGAGATCCGCACCCCGATCTGCTCGAGCACCTCCGAGGCCGCCGACCGGCTCGTCGAGCTGGAGGGCGACATCTCCAAGCGTCTCGAGCCCCTCGGCCTGCGCCTGGGTCTCGTCGGCTTCAACCCGGTCCGCGAGGCATACGTCCTCGACCCGCCGCTCAACGAGTGGGAGCGGCAGATGCGGGCCGAGCATCGTGAGTACGACCATGCCGAGGTCTCCAACCTGAGCTACGGCCCCGACATCAACCTCTCCTTCCCCGGGCTCTCCGCGGAACAGGTCGTCGAGGTGACCCGCCGGCTGACCTACTACAGCCCGTTCATGGTGCCGTTCAGCTTCAGCTCGCCCTTCCACGCCGGGCAGGTCTGGCGCGGACCCAGCAAGCGCACCTACGAGCGCACCTGGCGCCGGGTGGCGGCGCGCTGCTTCGTCGACCCGCCCGCGGGCGCGGAGCCCACCATGGTCCACCCGCCGCGGATCCCGCGCGAGGAGGGACGCATCGAGTTCAAGGCCTTCGACGCCTTCCTCTCCCGCGACCTGCTGCTCGCCGGCGCTGCCCTCACACTCGGCGTCTGCCTCGCCGACGACCTCCCCGGGCTCGCCGACCGGCCCGATCGCGACCGCCACCAGCGGGCCGCGACCGCGGCGTTCACCGACCCGGAGATCGCCGCCGGCGCCCGTCAGGTGCTCGCGGCTGCCCGCCGGGCGCTCGCCGAACGTGCTGGTCTGCGGCACGAAGCCGGCCACCTCGATGGTCTGGACCAGTTGCTCAGCGAGGAACGGACCCCAGCCGATAGCCTTCTGGACGCATATTCGCGCACCGGCCTGATGTACCACCCGGAAGGACTTCGTTGACTGATCTGCCCGCCGACCTGACCGCTGAACTTCTCGCAGAGGCCGACGTGGCGATCTGCGGAGCAGGCCCGATCGGCGCCGCGACGGCCACGTTCCTGGCCCGGCCCGACCTGCGGGTGGTCCTCATCGACCACGACCCCGCCGACGACCCCGCCCATGTCGCGACCTACCGCTATGCGGGCGGCAGCATCCGGTGGACGTGGCCCGACCCGGTCAAGCGGGAGATGACGACCCACACCGAGCAGTTCATCCGCAGCGCCGCGGACGGCGCGGAGCTGGACATGATCGAGAACACCTACCACCTGCTGCACACCGGTGAGCACATCCCCGCGCTCAACGTCTCCGCGACCGGGCTGGTCGGAATGCTCCGCGACCAGGCGCAGGAAGCGGGCGCGACGTTCGTGGACGCGCTCGTCACCGGCGTACGCCCCGACGGCAGCGGTCACGTGGTCGAGACCTCCCGCGGCGCGATCCGCGCCGGCCGTGTCCTCGGCGCGATGGGCGCGGCGAACTCCTCGGTGTTCCCACAGGTCAGCGCGGAGCCCGAGAAGCGTCAGCTGTTCGTGCTCGACCTCCCGGTCCCGCCCGAACGTGAGCTGCTGCCCCACACGATCGTGCCGGTCGGAGACGGCTTCGGCTACGTCTTCGTGAAGCTCATCGACGGCGACCTGAGAGTCCTCGTCGGCCAGGAGGACATCGTCGAGGACGAGGACACCTCAGGCCCCGTCGACCACTGGAAGGAGATCCTCGACAGCGGGCTCGCCGCGACCCTCCCCTGGCTCCGCGATGCCCGCGTCGACGACATCCTCTGGGGCGTCGACACCGCGCAGAAGACGCTGGTGCTCGACGAGCCCAGCCCGGGCGTCCTCGTCGCCAACTGCGGCAGCGCCATCCGCTCCGCGGCCTGGCTGGGACGTACGCTCGCCGACCGGCTCGCGCTGGAGGCCGGCTGATGGCCGGCCGGCGGCCGAGATGAATCCTTTTGCCCGCTGGACCACTCCTGTCTGTGACAGCCCGCGCCGCGGGCAGAACAGAGAGGAACACACGTGATCGAGGTAGGAAGCACGATCGAGGACACCTCCGTGCGGCTGAGCGACGGCACGGCGGCCGATCTCCTCGGTGAAGGCCGAGGCACGCTCATCTACTTCATGCGAACCACGACCTGCATGATGTGCAACGCCCACGTACGCACCATCACCTCCAACGCACAGGACTTCCGCGACCGAGGCGTTCGGGTCCTGATCGCCGTCCCCGAGGAAGCCACCGTGGCCCAGGCCTGGGTGGACCGGCGGCAGATCTCGTTCCCCGTCGTCCCCGGCCTCCATGGTGGCCTCGGCCTCGCCCGCCGCCTGCTCGGCTCGATGATGCAGTCCGGAACCGTCGTCGTGGACGCCACCGGCCGGGTCACGTACGCGGACATCGTCACCATGCCCACCGGCGGATACCGTCACCGCGACGCGCTCGCGGCGCTCGACGCCCTGCCTCAGCGAGCGGGGTGACCATGGCGAACCAGCAGACGGATCCCCGGACGGCGTGGCCCGACACGGCCGTCGTCCGGTCGGCGCAGGCCGGCGACGCGGCCGCGATCTCGGTGCTCATCGAGGGGGCCCACCCGCACGTGCGGCGGTTCGCCGCGTCGCTGTGCATGAGCGAGCAGGACGCAGAGGATGCGACGCAGGAGGCGCTGGTCATCCTCTATCGCAAGGTCGGGACGCTGCGAGCGACCGCAGCGCTGGCGTCGTGGATGTTCACGATCGTGCGCAACGAGTGCGTGCGTCGCTGGACCATCAGCAGGAGGCACGTTCTCGCCGAGGTGACCGATCTGCCCCTTCGAGCGAGCTCGTCGGCGGAGGAGGCCGCCCTGGCGGGAATCGAGGCTTCGCTTGTCTCCGCGGCCATCGCGGAGCTTCCGCCCGACCAACGGCAGGTGTTGCTGCTGCGCGACGTGCACGGCTACAGCGGCAGTACGGTCGCGAAGCACCTCGGCCTGAGCCTGCCCGCGATGAAGTCACGACTGCACCGCGCCCGAGCAGCGCTCCGGGCCGGGCTCGACAGCCCTGCCTAGCTGCTCAGCTCGGCCCGGGTCGGCGGGTTGGCGCCGGCGCGCGAGACGGTGACCGCGGCGGCCCGGACGCCGTGCGCGAGCACCTCTCGCCGGTCGCGCCCGAAGTCGTCCCAGAGCGCGTCGACGAGGCCGGCGGAGAAGGTGTCACCGGCACCGATGGTGTCGACGACCGTCACCTTCTGGGCCTCGACGTCGATCCGCTCGCTCGCGGTGATCCAGCTGGCTCCGTCGCCGCCGCGGGTCACCGCGACCGCTCCGGCGCCGAGCTCGAGCAGCCGCGCGGCCGCCTTGTCGAGCCCGATCCCGGGGTAGAGGGTGTCCAGGTCCTCGTCGCTGGCCTTGACCACATCGGCGTACGCCGCCGCCTTCTCGATCCGCGAGACGACCTCCTGGCCGGTTCCGGTCAGGGTGGGCCGCATGTTGATGTCGTAGATGACCCGCACGGAGTCCGGAAGCCCGTCGAGCAGCGCGAAGACCGACTCGGCACCGGGCGAGAGCACCGGTGCGAGCGAGCCGACGTGGACGAAGCGCGGCGTCCCCACCGCGACCTCGCCGAGCTTCCACTCCACGTCGAAGACGTACGTCGCCGACCCGTCGGCCGTGATGGTGGCCTGCGCGGTCGAGGTCCGGGCCAGCACGTGCGGGTCGCACGCCATCCGGACCCCGGAGCCGGCCAGGTGCGCGGCCAGCGCCTGCCCACGGGCGTCGTCGGCGTAGGAGGCCGCGTAGCGGACCGGGCGGCCGAGCCGGCCCAGCGCGACGGCGACGTTGGCGCCGCTCCCGCCGGGATGGTCCTGGGTCACGCCGTCGGACGTGGTGACCACGTCGACCAGTGCTTCACCTACCACCAAAACGTCGGCAGCGGCATTGTCACGATCCAGGCTGGTCACGGCGGCAGATTAGCAACTCGGCGTACGAACGAATTTTTGGGGTTGACCAGCAGAAACCGCCTACTGTCCAGTAACCCACCGCGGGTGGGCAACCGCTCGCGACCGCGTGCGACCATTGAGGATGTGACCGAAGAATCCACCGAGACGACTGGTGGTCCGCAGGGCCCTACCCCCGCCCAGCCGACCGTAATCCACGAGGGTCTACCGACCCAGCTTCCGGACATCGATCCCGAAGAGACCAGTGAGTGGCTCGGCTCGTTCGACGCGATGCTCGAGTCGAGCGGGCGCGAGCGGGCCCGCTACGTCATGCTGCGTCTTCTGGAGCGCGCCCGCGAGCAGTCCGTCGGCGTCCCCGCCCTGCGAAGCACCGACTACATCAACACCATCCCCTCCGACCGCGAGCCGTGGTTCCCGGGCGATGAGGACATCGAACGACGCATCCGTGCCTTCATCCGCTGGAACGCCGCCGTCATGGTCTCCTCCGCCAACCGCAAGGGCCTCGAGGTGGGCGGCCACATCGCCACCTACCAGTCCTCCGCGAGCCTCTACGAGGTCGGCTTCAACCACTTCTTCCGCGGCAAGGACCACCCCGGCGGCGGTGACCAGGTCTTCATCCAGGGCCACGCCTCCCCCGGCATCTACGCGCGTGCGTTCCTCGAGGGGCGGCTCAACGAGGAGCAGCTCTTCCGCTTCCGCCAGGAGGTGCAGCACGGCCTGCACAACGGCCTCTCCTCCTACCCGCACCCGCGCCTCATGCCCGACTTCTGGGAGTTCCCGACGGTCTCGATGGGCCTGACCGGGATCAACTCGATCTACCAGGCGCGATTCAACCGCTACCTGCAGAACCGTGGCATCAAGGACACCTCCGACCAGCGCGTGTGGGCCTTCCTCGGCGACGGCGAGATGGGTGAGCCCGAGTCGCTCGGCGCCATCCGCGTCGCCGCCCGCGAGGAGCTCGACAACCTGGTCTGGGTCATCAACTGCAACCTGCAGCAGCTCGACGGCCCGGTGACCGGCAACGGCAAGGTCATCCAGGAGCTGGAGTCCAACTTCCGCGGCGCCGGCTGGAACGTCATCAAGGTCATCTGGGGCCGCGAGTGGGACCAGCTGCTCGCCAAGGACGTCGACGGCGTCCTGGTCAACAAGATGAACTCCACCCCTGACGGCCAGTTCCAGACCTACTCGGTCGAGACCGGTGCCTACGTCCGGGAGAACTTCTTCGGCTCCGACCCGCGCCTGCGCAAGATGGTCGAGCAGATGAGCGACGAGCAGATCCGCAAGCTCCCCCGCGGCGGCCACGACTACCGCAAGGTCTACGCGGCCTTCGACGCGGCCACCAAGACCGTCGGACAGCCGACCGTCATCCTCGCCCACACCATCAAGGGTTGGACGATCGACGCTCTGGAGGGCAAGAACGCCACCCACCAGATGAAGAAGCTGACCATGGCGGACCTGAAGAAGTTCCGCGACCGCCTGCTCCTGCCGATCTCCGACAAGGAGCTCGAGGCGACCTACGAGCAGACCGGCGCGGCGCCGTTCTTCAACCCGGGTCCGGAGTCGGCCGAGATCGAATACATGATGGAGCGCCGCAAGCAGCTCGGTGGCCCGCTCCCCCAGCGCCGGGTCGAGTTCAAGCCGCTCACCCTGCCGGGCGAGAAGGTCTACGCCGAGCTCAAGCAGGGCTCCGGCAAGAACAAGATCGCCTCCACGATGGCCACCGTCCGGCTCCTCAAGGACTGGATGCGGGACCCGGAGATCGGCAAGCGGATCGTCCCGATCGCGCCCGACGAGTACCGCACCTTCGGCATGGACGCGATGTTCCCGAGCGCGAAGGTCTACAACCCGGGCGGCCAGCAGTACGAGAGCGTCGACCGTAAGTTGTTGCTCTCCTACAAGGAGTCCGCTCAGGGCCAGCTCCTGCACGAGGGCATCTCCGAGGCGGGGGCGCTGGCTTCGGCGACCGCTGCCGGCACGGCGTACGCCACCCACGGCGAGCCGATGATCCCGTTCTACATCTTCTACTCGATGTTCGGGTTCCAGCGCACGGGCGACTCCATCTGGGCGATGGCCGACATGATGGGCCGCGGCTTCCTCGTCGGCGCCACCGCCGGTCGCACCACGCTGACCGGTGAGGGTCTCCAGCACGCCGACGGTCACTCCCCGCTGCTGGCGGCGACCAACCCGGCGGTCGTGCACTACGACCCGGCGTTCGCCTACGAGGTCTCCCACATCATGCAGAGCGGCCTCGAGCGGATGTACGGCTCGACCGAGGAGCACCCGCACGGCGAGGACGTCATCTTCTACCTGACCGTCTACAACGAGCCGGTCAGCCAGCCCAAGGAGCCCGAGAACGTCGACCTCGAGGGGATCCTGAAGGGCATCCACCAGGTCTCGACCGCCGAGGGCGAGGGCCCGAAGGTCCGCCTGCTGGCCTCCGGCGTCGGGTTCCCGTGGGTCGAGGAGGCCGCCCGCATCCTCAAGGAGGACTGGGGCGTCAACGCCGACACCTGGTCGGTCACCTCGTGGAACGAGCTCGCCCGCGACGCCATCGACGCCGAGCAGTGGAGCCTCAACCACCCGGGCGAGACCCCGCGCACGCCGTACGTCACCGAGAAGCTCTCGGCGTCCAACGGCCCCGTCATCGCGGTCTCCGACTACATGCGGGCCGTCCCGCTGCAGATCGCCCGCTGGGTGCCGGACGACTACCGCGTCCTCGGTGCCGACGGGTTCGGCTTCGCCGACACCCGCCCGGCCGCGCGTCGCTTCTTCCAGATCGACGCCCAGTCCGTCGTCGTCCAGGCCCTCCAGGCCCTGGCCGAGGCCGGCGAGATCGACGCCGCGCTGGTGAAGAAGGCCTTCGACACCTACCGCATCGACGACCCGACCGCGACGAAGGGCATCATGCAGGAGGGCGGCGACGCCTGAACTCGTGGCGCCGAGTCGGCGCATCTGACCCCGTGTCTGGCAAACTCGTGGCGCCGAGTCGGCGCATCTGACCCCGTGTCTGGCGAAGCGAAGCGAGCCAGAGGGGTCGGATGCGCCGACTCGGCATGTCTTGAGATGTACTAAGCGCAAGAATGGACAACGTGACCGCAGTAATTCCTCCTACCCGCCAGCGCACCGCGCAGGCGCTGCGGCGCGCGACCGGGCGACTGGCGACGGCCGCCACGTCGCGTATGGATGACGCGATGCCGTGGTTCAAGGACCTCTCCGCGAAGAACCGCTCCCTGGTCGGCCTGATCGTCCAGGCCGGCATCAAGGAGTTCGTCGGCTGGTACGCCGGTGGCGCCGCCGCCGACACCGCCAAGCCCGACCTGGCCGCATCGATGTTCGGCGTCGCCCCCCGCGCGCTGACCGGCATCATCACCCTCCAGCAGACCGTCGACCTCGTGCGCCTCTCCATCGAGGTGGTCGAGGCCAACATCGACCACCTCCTCGACCCCGAGGACGCCGCCGACGTACACAAGGCGATCGGTCGCTATGCCCGCGAGGTCGCCTTCGCCACCGCCGAGGTCTACGCCCGCGCGGCCGAGCAGCGCGGCGCCTGGGATGCCCGGCTCGAGGCCCTCGTGGTCGACGCGGTCCTGCGTGCCGAGACCGACGAGGTCGTGCTCTCCCGGGCCAGTGCGCTCGGCTGGGACGCCGACCTGCAGCTGTGTGCGGTGCTCGGCCACGCCCCTGAGGGCGTCGGCCTGGACGCCGCCTTGGAGGAGGTACGCCGCCGCGCCCGCGCCCACGACATGCACACCTTGTGCGCGGTCCAGGGTGACCGCCTCGTCGCCCTGCTCGGGGGTATCGAGGACCCGCTCGAGGCCGCCGAGCGCATCGCCGACCTCTTCGCCGACGGGCCCGTCGTGGTCGGACCGATGGCGGCGGGCCTGGCCACCGCCGCCGAGTCCGCACGGGCCGCGCTCTCGGCCTACCGGGCCGCGCCCGGCTGGCCCGACGCACCTCGCCCGGCACGCAGCCAGTCGTTCCTGCCCGAACGTGCCCTGGCCGGCGACGGCTGGGCCCGACGCTATCTGATCGAGCATCTCTACCGGCCGTTGGTGGAGGCCCGCAGCACCCTGATCGAGACGCTGGCTGCGTACTTCGCCGCCGGAGGCGGCCTCGAGGCCACCGGTCGCACCCTGTTCGTGCACCCCAACACGGTGCGCTACCGGCTCAAGCAGGTCGCCGAGCTCACCGGGTTCACCCCGACCGATTCCCGTGACGCTCTCGCCCTGCAGGTCGCCCTGATCCTCGGCCGGCAACAGGACCACTGACCCTGGCATCAGCGCGCTTTGTAGGACCTATACAAGGTTGTCTGACTGATCTTCGTCGCCGCTGAAGGTGATCCGACACCCCTTCAGACGGGACTATCGTTGCGTGCTCGTCATTGTCGCCCCAGGACAAGGTGCTCAGACACCAGGATTCCTCACCCCATGGCTGGAGGACCCCGCTTTTGCCGCCCGTATGGAGTGGCTCTCGACCGTCGCAGGCATCGACCTGATCGAATACGGCACCAATGCCGACGCAGAGACCATCCGCGCCACCCAGATCGCCCAGCCCCTGCTGGTCGCCACGGGTCTCGTCGCGGCGCTGCAGCTCTTCCCGCAGCCCGCGGACGCCTTCGCGAAGATCGGCGCCGTCGCCGGCCACAGCGTCGGTGAGATCACCGCCGCCGCGGGCGCACGCGCGATCAGTGCCGAGCAGGCGATGGTGCTCGTGCGCGAGCGCGGCAAGGCCATGGCCGAGGCCGCCGCGAAGACGCCGACCGGCATGACCGCGGTCCTCGGCGGAGACCGCGAGGAGGTGCTGGCCGCGATCGAGAAGCACGGCCTGACCCCCGCCAACGACAACGGCCCCGGCCAGATCGTCGCCGCGGGCACGCTCGAGCAGCTCGAGGCCTTCGCCGCCGAGCCGCCCGCCAAGGCCCGGCTGATGCCGCTGAGCGTGGCCGGCGCCTTCCACACCAAGCACATGGAGCCCGCCGTGGGCCACCTCGCCCGGCTGGCCCAGAGCGTCTCGACCCACGACCCGCGTACGCGCCTGATCAGCAACAAGGACGGCCAGATCGTCCACGACGGTGCCGAGGCCCTGGACCGGATCGTCGGCCAGATCGCCAACCCCGTGCGCTGGGACCTCTGCCTCGAGACCATGTCCGACATCGGCGTGACCGGCATCCTGGAGATGCCGCCGGCCGGCACCCTGACCGGGATCGCCAAGCGCGCCCTCAAGGGCGTCGAGACCTTCGCCCTGAAGACTCCCGACCAGCTCGAGGACGCCCGCGCGTTCGTCGAGAAGCACGGCGAGGTCAACCCCATCGAGACCACGCCGACGTGGCGCATGGTCGTCGCTCCCGCAAAGGGCACGTTCAAGCTGGCCGAGCCGGTCTCCGGGCTCGACGTGCTCCCGGCTGGCGCCGAGATCGGCGCCATCGCCAGCCTCCGCGACACGATCGCGATCACCTCCGCCCACGGCGGCGAGGTCATCGAGTGGCTCGTCGAGGACGGCGACCTCGTTTCCCCCGGTCAGCCGCTGCTGCGTCTGCACCCGACAGGAGTCCAGCACTCGTGATCTCAGCCCCGACAGGTTCCCCGTACGCCCGCATCCTCGGTGTGGGCGGCTATCGCCCGAGCCGGGTGGTCCCCAACAGCGAGATCGTCGATCTGATCGACTCCTCCGACGAGTGGATCCGCACCCGCTCGGGCATCATCGAGCGCCGCTGGGCGAACGATGAGGAGACCGTCCAGATGATGTCGGTCGCCGCGTCCCGCAAGGCTCTCGAGCACGCCGGGATCGGCATCGACCAGATCGACTGCGTGATCGTCGCGACCGTCAGCCACATGCGCCAGACCCCCGCGGTCGCCGCGCTGATCGCCGACGAGCTCGGCGCCGACAACCCCGCCGCCTTCGACATCTCGGCCGCCTGCGCCGGCTTCTGCCACGGCATCGCGATGGCCAACGACTTCGTACGCGGCGGCAGTGCCCGTCACGTACTCGTCATCGGTGTCGAGCGACTCTCCGACATCACCAACCCGCACGACCGCGGCACCGCCTTCATCTTCGCCGACGGCGCCGGCGCAGCGGTCGTGGGCCCGAGCGAGGAGCCCGGCATCGGCCCGGTCGTGTGGGGTTCCTCCGGCGACAAGGCCGACCACATCCAGACCCCCGACTGGTTCGAGGCGGTCGAGGCCAAGGAGACTCCCTGGCTGACGATGCAGGGCAACCCCGTCTTCCGCTGGGCCTCCTACGCGATGGCGAAGGTCGGCCAGGAAGCGCTCGACAAGGCGGGCATCACCGCCGACGAGCTCGACTGCTTCGTCCCGCACCAGGCCAACATGCGCATCGTCGACGCCCTGGCCCGCTCCATGAAGCTGCCGGAGTCGGTCAAGATCGCCCGCGACATCGCGACCATGGGCAACACCTCGGCCGCCTCGGTCCCGCTTGCCTTGGAGCGGATGATCGAGGAGGGTCAGGCTGAGTCGGGCGACACCGCCCTGCTCATCGCGTTCGGCGCCGGGCTGGTCTACGCCGCCCAGGTCGTCGTCGTTCCGTAGTCCCGCACCACCCCAGAGTTTCACCACACAAATCCGAGAGGAAGCACCACACATGGCCACCACCGAAGAGATCCGCTCCGACCTCGCCGAGATCGTCAACGAGGTCGCCGGCATCGATGTCGCCGACGTTCAGCTCGACAAGTCCTTCGTCGATGACCTCGACGTCGACTCGCTGTCCATGGTCGAGGTCGTCGTCGCTGCCGAGGAGAAGTTCGGCGTATCCATCCCCGACGAGGAGGTCAAGAACCTCAAGACTGTCGGCGACGCGGTGAGCTTCATCGAGAAGGCTTCCGCGAACGCCTGACGCGCCCCGGCGGCTCGGCCAACCCTCCCAGGCCGAGCCGCCGGACCTGCTTCACCTGACCAACGCGCCAACACCTCACACGGAGACCACATGAGCAGCCGCACCCGAGTCGTCGTCACCGGATTGGGCACCACCAACCCAGTCGGCGGAGATGTAGCCACCACCTGGGATGCCTTGATCGCCGGCCGCTCCGGCATCCGCGGGCTCACCGAGGAGTGGGCCCAGGACCTTCCCGTACGCATCGCCGGCCGCGTCGCCGTCGAGCCGTCCGAGGTCCTGGAGAGGGTCAAGGCCAGGCGCCTGGACCGCTCCGCACAGTTCGCCGTGATCGCCGCGGCCGAGGCCTGGAAGGACGCCGGCTTCGAGGGCACCGCGACCGAGGCGGGCCTCGACGGCGAGCGTCTCGGTGTCGCTGTCGCCACCGGTATCGGAGGCGTCACCACCCTGCTCGACAACTACGACACGCTGCTGGCCAAGGGGCCGCGACGGGTCAGCCCGCTGGCCGTCCCGATGCTGATGGCCAACGCCTCCGCAGCCAACATCTCGCTGATCTACGGCGCCCGCGCCGCGGCTCAGACCCCGATCTCCGCCTGTGCTTCCGGCTCCGAGGCGATCGCCCTGGCTGCCGACCAGATCCGCCTCGGCCGCGCCGACGTCGTGCTCGCCGGCGGCACCGAGGCCGCGATCCACCCGCTACCCATGGCGGCCTTCGCCAACATGATGGCCCTGTCCAAGACCGCCTCCGGCCCCGATGGTGGCGACCCGACCGCGGTCAGCCGCCCCTGGGACACCGCCCGCGACGGCTTCGTGCTCGGTGAGGGTGCCGGCATCGTCGTGCTCGAGACGCTCGAGCACGCCCAGGCCCGCGGCGCGCGGATCTACGCCGAGGTCCTCGGCGCCGGCGTGACCGCCGACGCCCACGACATCGCCCAGCCCGACCCGGAGGGTCGTGGCGGCAGCCGCGCCATCAAGCGCGCGCTCGAGGACGGCGACATCGACCCGAGCACGATCGTCCACGTCAACGCCCACGCGACCTCGACCCCGCAGGGCGACATCGCCGAGGGCCTGATGCTCCACGCCACCCTCGGCAAGCACGTCGAGAACGTCGTGGTCACCTCGACCAAGTCGATGACCGGCCACCTGCTCGGCGGTGCCGGAGCCCTCGAGACCGTCGCGACCGTCCTGGCGATCCACCACCGCCAGTCGCCGCCGACGATCAACCTCGACAACCTCGACCCCGCGGTCGAGCTCGACATCGCCACCAAGGCACGCGACCTGCCGGTCGGCGACATCGCGGCCCTCAACAACTCCTTCGGTTTCGGCGGTGCGAATGTCGCGGTTATCTACGGAAGCATCTGATGACCATCACCTCCTCTGCGCCTTCCCCCGTGAAGGCGCAGAAGGTGCCCCGCGACCAGGACCCACGTAATCCCCTCACCCGGCTCCAGGCGCTCTTCGACGAGGGCACCGTCGCGCTCATCTCCCCCGACGACGACTCCGGCATGCTGGCCGCCGTCGGCGAGATCGACGGCACCCGCGCGGTCGGCTTCTGCTCGGACGCCACCGTCATGGGCGGTGCGATGGGGGATCTCGGCTGCCGCGTGGTCGTCGACGCCTACCACCGTGCGATGACCGATGGCGTCCCGATCATCGGCCTGTGGCACTCCGGCGGCGCCCGGCTCGCCGAGGGCGTGCTTTCCCTGCACGCGGTCGGCCGCATCTTCCACGCCATGACCCAGGCCAGCGGCAAGATCCCGCAGATCTCGGTCGTCCTCGGCCCCGCCGCCGGCGGCGCTGCGTACGGTCCCGCCCTCACCGACGTCGTCATCCTCGGCCCCGAGGGCCGGATCTTCGTGACCGGTCCCGACGTCGTACGTTCCGTCACCGGTGAGGACGTCGACATGCTGCGTCTCGGTGGTCCCGAGCCGCACGGCCGCCGCTCCGGCGTCGTCCACATCCTCACCGAGTCCGAGCGCGAGGCGCTCGACAAGGCCCGCACGGTCACCTCGCTCCTCGGCTCCCAGGGCGGCCTAGACGTCGCCGCCGTGGAGGACAAGGACCTCGCCGAGCAGCTGCCCGAGTCGAAGAAGCGCGCGTACGACGTGCACCCCCTGGTCGAGAACATCCTCGACGAAGGCACCGCACAGGAGCTGCACGCCCGCTGGGCACCCAACATCGTCACCGCGCTCGGCCGCTTCGGCGGCCGCACCGTCGGTGTCGTCGCCAACAACCCGCTGCGACTCGGCGGCTGCCTCGACTCCCTCTCCGCGGAGAAGGCCTCCCGGTTCGTACGTCTCTGCGACGCTCTCGGCGTCCCGCTGATCGTCGTCGTCGACGTCCCCGGCTACCTGCCGGGCGTCGGCCAGGAGTGGGACGGCGTCGTACGCCGCGGCGCAAAGCTCCTGCACGCCTTCGGCGAGTGTGTGGTCCCCCGGGTCACCCTGGTGACCCGCAAGACCTACGGCGGCGCCTACATCGCCATGAACGCCCGCTCCCTCGGCGCGACCAAGGTCTTCGCCTGGCCGGGCGCCGAGGTCGCGGTCATGGGCCCGGTCGCCGCCATCCGCATCCTGCACCGCCGCAAGCTCGCCGAGGTCGCCCCCGACCTCCGTCCTCAGGTCGAGGCGGAGCTCGCGGCCGAGCACGAGCGTCTCGCCGGCGGTGTCGACAAGGCCGTCGAGATCGGCGTCGTGGACGAGGTCATCGAGCCCTCGGCCACCCGTAGCGCGATCGCCGCCGCCTTCGAGGAAGCGATCCAGACCGTCGGCGTACGCCGCGGTGCTCACGGCAACATCCCACTCTGACCGATCGCGGCCAGAACCTCGCCGAGTCGGCGCATCCTGACCGAAAAGAACGCCGAGTCGGCGCGTTATAACGCGCCGACTCGGCGTTGTTTCGGCCGTGCTCTGCGGCCGACGAGGGTCGCTCAGACGACCTGGTGCAGCCAGCGGACGGGCGCACCCTCACCCGCGTGACGGAACGTCTCCAGCTCGTCGTCCCAGGGCTTGCCGAGGAGCTTGTCCACCTCGAGCTCGAGGGTGGTATCGCCGAGCGCGGCCTTCACGACCGCGGCCTTGAGCCGGTCCTCCGGGATCATGATGTCCCCGTGCATCCCGGTGACGGCGTGGAAGACGCCGAGGTCCGGGGTGAAGGAGTAACGGGCACCCTCGGAGGTCGACGTCGCGTCCTCGGTGACCTCGAAACGCAGGTGCGTCCACCCCTTCAGCGCCGAGGCGATCGACGCTGCGGAACCGATCGCGCCGGACCAGAAGAGCTCGGCTCGGTAGGTGCCGGCCTGGGCCGGCTGCGCCGTCCAGTCGAAGTTCACCGGTACACCTAGAACCCCCGCGACTGCCCATTCGATGTGAGGGCAGAGCGCGGAGGGGGCCGAATGCACGAACACAACGCCTCGGGCGATACCACGCGAGGCGCTCGGGTCCTTGATCTGAGTGGTCACCGAATATCTCCTTCGTTGCGGCGCGAGCTACGCCTTCCCCAGCGGGCTCGATCATGCGTGAAGGAAACACTTCGGTGGATCACATGGATGTAGTTGTGGGATCCATTCTTACCTACCAGGCCCAGGATCTCCAGTATCGAAGCAAAACGGTCAGTGGCGACCGACACAACTGTCGATCGCCACTGGCGGCACGAACCGAAGAGGTTCTCAGTCCCTCTCGACCGTCTTCTCGAGCACCTCAGCGCGCGCCGCGGCGTCGGTGATCTCGTCGGCGTCGATCGCGTAGGTGCGGTGGAACCAGGTCAGCGCGTCCTTGTCCCGGCCGGCGTCCTGGAGCGTGTCGGCATACGCGTAGCGCAGCCGCACCACCCAGGCCTCCCGGCTCTTGTTGTTGAGCGGCGACTGCTCGAGGATCCGCAGGGCAGCGTCGTACTGACTCATGTCGCGCCGAGCGCCGGCCTCGACGATCGTCATCTCGGCCTTCGCCGGCGCCTCGAAGTTAGCCACGGACGGGCTGTGCGCCAGCTTGATCGCCTGCTCGGGCTGACCGAGTGCGCGGTGGCAGTCCGCCATGATCGGCAGATAGGCCGTCGCCCCGTTCATCCGCTTGGCCGCACGCAGCTCGGCGAGCGCCTCGGAGTAGTGGCCGGCAGCGTACGCAGCCTCACCCAGCGCCTCGCGAATGACAGCGATGCGCTGCGTACGCGACTTGGCGGCCTTGGCGTGCTGGTAGGCCAGCTCAGGGTCGGAGTCGATGAACATGTCTGCGGCAACCAGGTGACGCGCGATACGCGCCGCGAGCTTCTCCGGCAGGCCACGCAGCTGAGCCGAGATTGCGCGGTCCAGCTCCTTGCCGGTCACCTCTTCCGGCAGCTCCGGACCGTCGTAGGCCCGCTGATCCGCCGTACGCTCCTCGCGCGGCTCGTCGAACCGACGCGGCGGCCTGCCACCGGGCTTGCCGCCGCGGTCCTTGGTGTAACTGCCCTTGCGGTCGCTACCGCCACCGCGCTTCGGACCGTCGGAGCGCTTCGGGCCGTCAGGGCGGCCGCTCGCGCGAGGGCCACCACGCCCGGTCGACGGCTTGCCGTCGCGGCGCTCGTCGCCACCTCGGCCACCGTCACGACGCTGCTCGCCTCCGCGGCCGCCACCGCCATCACGCCGGTCGCTGCTGCGGCCCGCACCGGCACCCGGTCGGCCGCCGCCACCCGGTCGGCCGCCTCGGCCGCCGGTGGATGATGAACCTGAGCTCATCGGACGCCCCGGGCGTCCGGCGGGCTTACCGCCTCTGTTGCTACGGCGCTCGTCAGCCATAGCTGCCATCCTCACTGCTGCCTTCGGCAGCCGACTTCGAAAGATCCCCAGATCATTGTGTAGACAAGATCAGTGCCGGTAAAAGCAGTAGAGGCCGCCCAAAGGGCGGCCTCTACCTGAAATTTTGTCCGGCGGCGTCCTACTCTCCCACAGCCTCTCGGTTGCAGTACCATCGGCGCTGAAGGGCTTGACTTCCGGGTTCGGGATGGGACCGGGTATT
>NZ_JBITCR010000012.1:0-73244 GCF_044453405.1 Nocardioides sp. NPDC051685
GCCCCACAACCCCCGAACCGTCACCCAAGTCCTGACACATCAACCGTCACCGATGTCCTGACGCAGAACTGTCACCGGAGTCCTGAGACATCACAAAAATTCTTTGGGGTCGCTACTTGCGTTGTTCGAACACGTGATCTACCTTCGAACATGTGCTCGATCGAACACGTGATCGAGAGACTTGTGAACTGGAGGCCGTGATGAGTGCAACCGTCTATGTGCTGCCCGTAGCCGAGCCGCCCCGTCCGGTGCGGGAGGTGCGTCGCTCGACCGTGCGGCTCACCCGTCGCGGCCGGGTGGTCGTCTTCGCCTTTGCGCTCGTCGTCCTCTTCGCGATCGCCTTCGTCGGGGCGCGGGTGGCCTTCGCGGTGGAGGGTGGTGCCGAAAAAAGCCCCAGTCCCTCCGCCCACACGATGGTCGTCGGCGATGGCGACACGCTCTGGGACATCTCCTCGGACGCTGTCGCCGGCACCGATGCTTCGATTCGGGAGATGGAGCAGACGATCAAGGAGCTCAACGGTCTCGAGTCCTCGATGCTCGTGTCCGGGCAGACCCTGATCATCCCGACCGCGCCGTAGGGCGCCTCTCAGATGTCCGGCCGCTCCTTCGAGACGACTGAGCGAGGTCGGGCGGCGAGCTTGCTCGTCCGCTCGCGCCGAGCGAGGGAGTCAGCCCGCGCAGCGGGCACCCTGGCGGCCGGCTACCGGGGAAAGTGAGAGTGCTGCAGACGATGGGAAGCGTCTGCAGCACTCTCGCTGTCATGTCGCTGCTAGTGGCGGCCGCGGTAGGGGGTGTCCGGGTCGGCCGGGGGCCACGGCTTGTTGCGGGCGCTGTGCCTCGGCGGCCACTCGTCGTCCGGCTCGGCGGCGGGCGGCTCCTGGGGTTGCCGCTGGGTGGGCATCGCCTGGGTCGCGGCGGGGTCCTGGGTCAGTCGAGCCCTGGAGCCGGTCTGACCGTAGCCGGTAGGAGTCTGGTAGGCCCCGGACTGATACTGCGTCGAGCCGGCCTGCTGGGTGGGATAGCTGTCGGTGCTGTATCCCTGCGGGGCGTACCCCGGGGTGCTCTGCGGCGTCGAGGTGGGCGTCGGTGGGCTGGTGTAGTAGGGCTGCGGGGTCGGCGGTGGACTGGTCGGCGGCTGGTAGGACGGTGCGCCGTAGGCTGCCCGGCTGCCGGTGTTGCCGTAACCCTGATCGCCGACGGAGTAGTCGTAGGGCGACGGGGTGGAGGTGTCGGTGTAGGCCGAGCGGCTCCCGGTGTCGCCGTAAGGCGGCTGGCTCCCGGTGTCGGAGTTGTGCCGGCCGTAGGAGCCGGTGTCCTCGTAGCCGTAGGAACCGGTGCCGTAGTAGTTCTGCTCGCCGTAGGGCTGGTCCGTGTAGGGCTGCTCCGGGTAGGCCTCCGAATAGGCCTGGTCCGGGTAGTCCTGCTCCTCGACGTAGGCGCTGGAGTGGCTTCCGGTGTAGTCGTCGGCGGGTGGCGGGGTGGGGGAGCCGGAGAGGGCCCGCCAGGCCTTCCCGGCGAAGGTGAAGGTCAGGAAGAGGCAGGCGACGGCAACGACTGCCGCGATGGCGAGCTTTGCCCAGGCGCCGGAATCGCCTCCCCGTGCGTCGGCCCCGAAACCGACGGCGACCCACACGAGCACTCCCCAGGCGATGAGGGATGCCAGTGTCGCGATCGCAGGCAAGATGAAAGGTGGCCGGGGACCGCTTCTGGGGCGCGTGCCTCTCCGCGACCCGACGCGATTTCCTCCGGAGATGTTTGTCACGGGGGCCATTCTTACGCATCCGGGCCAGCCCGGCGCCGTTGAACCGGAATCTTTCGGTGTTTGACCGGCGACACGCCGGACACGCGGGGAAACGCGACCCTCGCTTGCATCGTCTGGGGGGCGGGCGTACGGTTACCACTACATCTAGTAGTTACACGGCTGTAGTTATCCACATCTAGTTCACATGAACGGGTGGATGGCCCACAGCGACGAGGGTGTTGTTCCACAGGGGCTCACGCTCATATCCACAGGTTCCACAGGCTCGGGCCGCCGTTGAGACGGCCTGGATCCACAGGTCTCACGAGAGGGGCTCGACCGTGCACTGTCCGTTCTGCCGACACAGCGACACCAAGGTGCTCGACTCCCGCGTGGCCGAGGACGGCGGCCAGATCCGGCGCCGCCGGGTCTGTCAGGAATGTGGGAAGCGGTTCACGACCGTCGAGCAGATGCAGCTGATGGTGGCCAAGCGCTCCGGCGCGGCGGAGCCGTTCAGCCGCGACAAAGCGGTGCACGGCGTACGCAAGGCGTGCAAGGGGCGTCCGGTCACCGAGGACCAGCTTGCCTGCCTCGGCCAGGAGGTCGAGCAGGCGCTGCGGAGCCAGGGTCTGGCCGAGGTTCCCAGCAACGAGGTGGGACTGGCGATCCTCGCGCCGCTGCGCGAGCTCGACGAGGTGGCCTACCTGCGCTTCGCGAGCGTCTACCGGGCCTTCGGCTCGGCGGACGACTTCGAGCGTGAGATCCAGATGCTGCGTACGGAACGGGAAGTCCAGGACTTCGAGACAGAACATCCGGTCGAGGCCCCGGTGGGCTCCGACTAGGTCCCACGGGATCACACAGACCGGCCCGGGCAGGCCGTGGGGAAGCGACCTGTCCGGGCCATCCAGCAAGACAGACAGAACAGAGCAAGGACTCCACCATCAGCACCGACCAGCAGTACGGCACAGCGATCGATGACAACAGGGGGAACGAAATGACAGACACGGCATCAGAGGCACAGACATCGGCGAAGGCGGGCGCCGGGCTGAAGATCGAGCGGATCTTCAGCACCGAGGGCGTCCACCCCTACGACGAGATCACCTGGGAGCGACGCGACGTCGTCCAGAAGAACTGGAAGACGGGTGAGACCGTCTTCGAGCAGACCGGAGTCGAGTTCCCCGACTTCTGGTCGATCAACGCCTCGACGATCGTGACGACCAAGTACTTCCGCGGTGCCCTCGGCACCGACAAGCGTGAGCAGAGCCTGAAGCAGCTGATCGACCGGGTCGTGAACACCTACGTCGCCTCCGGCAAGGAGAACGGCTACTTCGCCTCCGAGGCCGACGCCGACCTCTTCGGTCGCGAGCTCACCTGGCTGCTGGTCAACCAGCACTTCGCCTTCAACTCGCCGGTCTGGTTCAACGTCGGCACCGAGTCCCCCCAGCAGGTCTCGGCCTGTTTCATCCTCTCGGTCGACGACTCCATGGACTCGATCCTGAACTGGTACAAGGAGGAGGGCCTGATCTTCAAGGGCGGCTCCGGTGCCGGTCTCAACCTCTCCCGCATCCGCTCCTCCAAGGAGCTGCTGAAGTCCTCCGGCGGCACCGCCTCCGGCCCGGTCTCCTTCATGCGCGGCGCCGACGCGTCCGCGGGCACCATCAAGTCCGGTGGCGCCACCCGCCGTGCGGCGAAGATGGTCGTGCTCGACGTCGACCACCCCGACATCGAGGAGTTCGTCGAGACCAAGGCGCGCGAGGAGGACAAGATCCGCGCGCTGCGCGACGCCGGCTTCGACATGGACCTGGGCGGCAAGGACATCTCGTCCGTGCAGTACCAGAACGCCAACAACTCCGTGCGTGTCTCCGACGAGTTCATGCGCGCCGTGGAGGAGGGCAAGAAGTTCGGCCTCCGGGCGCGTACGACCGGTGAGGTCATCGAGGAGATCGACGCCCGCGAGCTGTTCCGCAAGATCTCGATCGCCGCGTGGGAGTGTGCCGACCCGGGTCTGCAGTACGACGACACCATCAACGACTGGCACACCAACCCGGAGACGGGCCGGATCACCGGCTCCAACCCGTGCTCGGAGTACATGTCGCTGGACAACTCCTCCTGCAACCTGGCGTCGCTGAACCTGCTGAAGTTCCTCAAGGACGACGACACCTTCGACGCGGTCCGCTTCCAGCAGGCCTGCGAGGTCGTCTTCACCGCGATGGACATCTCCATCTGCTTCGCCGACTTCCCGACCGAGGCGATCGGCGAGACCACCCGCGACTACCGCCAGCTCGGCATCGGCTACGCCAACCTCGGCGCCCTGCTGATGGCGATGGGTCTGGGCTACGACAGCGAGGGTGGCCGCACGATGGCCGCCGCCATCACCTCGCTGATGACCGGTGCCGGCTACAAGCGCTCGGCCGAGCTGGCCGGCGTCGTCGGCCCGTACGCCGGTTACGCCCGCAACGCCGAGGCCCACCAGCGGGTCATGCGCAAGCACCAGGCCGCCAACGACGCGGTCCGCTCGATCAACCCGGTCGACCGCAACATCATCGACGCGGCCACCCGGGTGTGGAACGACGTCGTCGAGATCGGCAAGGTCAACGGCTTCCGCAACGCCCAGGCCTCGCTGCTCGCGCCGACCGGCACCATCGGCTTCATGATGGACTGCGACACCACCGGCATCGAGCCCGACTTCTCGCTGGTCAAGTTCAAGAAGCTCGTCGGTGGCGGCTCGATGCAGATCGTCAACCAGGTGATCCCGCGTGCGCTGAAGAAGATGGGCTACCAGCCCGAGCAGATCGAGGCGATCGTCGCCTACATCGCCGAGCACGGCCACGTCATCGACGCCCCCGGCCTGCGCCAGGAGCACTACGAGGTCTTCGACACCGCGATGGGCAAGCGCGCGCTGCAGCCGATGGGCCACGTACGCATGATGGCGGCCACCCAGCCGTTCCTCTCCGGTGCGATCTCCAAGACCGTCAACCTCCCCGAGACCGCGACCGTCGAGGAGATCGAGCAGGTCTACATGGAGTCGTGGAAGCTCGGCCTGAAGGCCACCGCGATCTACCGCGACAACTGCAAGGTCGGCCAGCCGCTGGCCGACGGCAAGTCGGAGGGCGCCAAGAAGGACCAGGGTCTCTCCACCGCCGCTCCGGAGGCTCCGGCCGCAGCCGAGGTCGAGCCCGAGGTCGTCGAGAAGATCATCGAGAAGATCGTCTACGCCCCGACCCGCAAGCGCCTGCCGAAGTCCCGCGTCTCGCGCACCACCTCCTTCACGGTCGGTGGCGCCGAGGGCTACATGACCTCCGGTGCGCACGCCGACGGCGAGCTCGGCGAGGTCTTCCTCAAGCTCGGCAAGCAGGGCTCGACCCTGGCCGGTGTCATGGACGCCTTCTCCATCGCGGTGTCCGTCGGCCTTCAGTACGGCGTGCCGCTGGAGACCTACGTCTCCAAGTTCACCAACCTGAAGTTCGAGCCCGCCGGTCTGACCGACGACCCGGACGTACGCATGGCGCAGTCGCTCATGGACTACGTCTTCCGCCGGCTGGCGCTGGACTACATGTCCTTCGAGGACCGCTCGGCTCTCGGCATCTACTCCGCCGACGAGCGTCAGCGCTACCTCGAGACCGGCTCCTACGAGCAGCTCGGCAACGGCACCACCGCCGCCGAGCTCGTCCAGAAGCCGGCTCCGGAGCGCAAGGTTGCGGCTGTTGCCGAGCCGGTCGAGGCAGAGGTCGAGGAGGAGGCCGAGGTCGTCGAGGAGGCGCCGAAGGCCACCGCCCACACCACCGCCGAGCTGCTCGAGTCGATCAGCGGCATGGCCATCGACAGCCCGCTCTGCTTCACCTGCGGCACCAAGATGCGCCCCGCCGGCTCCTGCTACGTCTGCGAGGGCTGCGGCTCGACCTCCGGTTGCAGCTGAGCCTCTGAGTGACTGAGTCCGGTCCCGTGCCCGAGAGGGCGCGGGACCGGCTCGTTTTCAGGGACGTGGGAGTCGTGGTGTCACTGGGTGACCTCAGGACTCCCAGGTTGCGTGGGAAATAGGGTCTCCGGATGAACTCAGCTGGCACGGACGCTCCGTATGCAGGGACCGACTTCTATTGCGATGTCGCGATCCCGCACCCGGATCGCCTCGACGTCGTGCACGAGGACGAACACGTGCTGGCGTTCCATCACACACGCCCGTTCTGGGCCGTCCACATCGTGGCGGTCCCCAAGCGTCATATCGGATCGCTCACGACCGTGTGCGCCGAGGATGAGGCTGACGTACGTGAGTTGCTCCGTGTCGTCCAGGCGGTGGCCCGGGACGTGGAGCGCGAACACGGCGCCGCGGCAGTTCTCACCAATCTAGGCGCCTACCAGGACTCCAAGCACCTGCACGTCCACATCCACAGCGGCGGGCGCCGAGATCAGAGCTGATGTGGGAGTCCTGGTGTCACCGGGTGACCTCAGGACTCCCAGGTTGCGTGGACGCGCAGGGGGACGAAATGGTCCTGCGTCCAGCCGTCCGTGTCCAGGATGAAGCGGAGCAGGACCGAGTCGCCCGTGCCCATGCGCTCGGTATCGACGTCGGTCGCGTTCGAGGTTCCCAGGCCGGGGACGTACGCATCGAGGGCCCGCCTGCGTCGGTCGTCGGTTCCGGGCGGCCCGGTGACCGTGATGACCGAGGTGTCGAGGGCCATCCCGGTGACTCGCCCGGACCCGACGGGGCGGCCGGTGACTGCTCGAGCGGTCTCGGCGGCTGCTCTCACCGAACGCTGGTCCAGGACCGCGCCGAGGGCAACCCGAGGGCGATGGATCGCCGTTGCCAGGGCGTGAGCGACTGCGTGGTGGCAGGCGATGTGGTCCGGGTGTCCGGTCAGTCCGTCCGGTCCGACGGTGAGAACGATGTCAGGGCACAGCGCCTCGAGCGCGGTCCTGACGGGGGCGGCGATGTCGGCGGTGGCAGCCGCGCCGATCGTCCGGGCTGGTGCGTGCGGGGTGTCCGTCCAGCGTCCGGGCTCGGTCAGGTAGTCCCAGGTGTCGATCCCGAGCAGCCCTGCTGACGCTACGAGCCGAGTCTCCTTGGCCCGGCGTGCGCTCGCGAGATCTGACGGGGTCAACAGGCTGTCGCGACCCTCGCCGCCTGTGAAGATGCGCAGGTGAGTCCGCGCCCCGGCGGCCTTGGCAGCGATCACCGCGGCTCCGGTGGCGAACACCTCGTCGTCAGGGTGAGCGTGCACGACGAGCACGATTGCACCGCTCAGGTCATCGACCCCCAGGTCACCGAACATGCCCCCACACGCTACATCGCGGGCGTGGAGGCGTAGGAGGACGTGGGAGTCCCGGTGTCACTGGGTGACCTCAGGACTCCCACGTCGGAAGGTCACACCCCTCGCCGCAGGGGGTCGGCATCCCGTTCCATCCCTGGTTCTTCAGGATCTGGGCGATCCTGGCTGCGGTTCGACAGGAGGTGCCGAAGACCTGGTGCCAGCGGATGCGGGCGGTGGCCCGGCTGCCGAGGGCCAGGTCGTCGAGGTCGCGGTCGGCATCGCGGCCCTGAGCTCTCCAGGACTCGTGGTTGAGGCGGCCGTCCAGCTCGACGACGAGTCCGTACGTCTCATACTCGACGTCGCGGAACTCCTTCCCCGTTGGCGTCAGTCGCCGGCTCTGGCGGGTGCCCCTCGGGAGTCCGTGGGCACGTTCGACTCGGGTGAGATAGGCGTGCTCGAGGACCGAGCAGGTGCCGGCGTCCACGTCGGTGAGGAGGTCGCGGATGAAGGCGCGGCGGGGGAGTCGCGGGTGTCGCTTCAGTGCGGTGCGTACGGCATTGGTGGTCACTCCTCGGCGGCCGATGATGTCGGTCAGGAAGCCGATCACCTCGATCTCGGAGGTGGCTTCTCGGGTTTGGAGGAGGGCGCTGTCCTCGAGCTTGAGGCGGGGAGGGCGTGCTCCCGCAAAGATCTGTCGGGACAGGCCGACGACTCGGTGGACGACGACGCCGGGCGGCGGAGCGAGGCGGCGGGTGTGGTCGATGGCTACGTGGATGGGTGCGCCGGCTTCATCGGTGCTCTTCGGTTCGAGGGCGGATGGCCCGCACAGGGCCGCGGGCTCGGCGTAGAGCACCGCCGCCCAGGCGCGCTGGCGCCACGTGAGCGGGCCGGTGTGGGTGACGTAGACGCCGCGGTGTGTTGCATGCATCTCGCGGCGTCGGATCGCCCGGCGGATGTCGTTGGGTGTGTAACCGCCCAGGATGAGCTGCGTGCGGCTGGCCACGCCGTCCTGCAGCTCGAGCTCACGCGCAGCCCACATCCGCCGCCCCACGAGATCGTGGGCGGCGCGCTCGGCATCGATGTCGGTGTCCATGGGCCTCGACTTGATTTCCTGACGTGGGAGTCACGGTGGACGTGGGCTCCCATGTCGCCGTTGGTTTCCTCGGAACGATAGGTGGGAGCACCGACAGCCTTCCGGCCCTCCGATGTGTGGCCTTCGTCCCTGTCTCCCTGTCGACCGGCGCGTGACGATCACTGTATGAAGGGCGCCGCGCAGCCGTGCCGTCGGCCTTCGTCCGAAGGGCAGGAGTCGACAAATGATGGGTTACGGATACGGCATGGGCGCCGTGGGTTGGATCGCCATGACCATCTTCTGGGTCGGGCTGATCACCTTGGTCATCTGGGTCATCGCCCGTGTGCTGCCGACCGGAGGTGGGTGGAGGGACGTCGCGCCGCGACCGGGCGGAGCCCCCACGGAGAGCGCGGAGGACATCTTGGACCGGCGCTTCGCCGCCGGGGAGCTGGACGAGGAGACCTACCGGTCGATGCGCGCCACCCTGCGCTCCTCCAGGTCCACCGGGACCGAGCCCCGGTGATGCGTACGGCGAAGGAGCTGTGGGTTCCGCTGATCGCTCTGCTCGCGATGCTCGGCTCCGGGATCTGGCTGGTCACCCAGGATGAGGACGACGACCGAGGGTTCGGCCCTTGGGGCGGAACGGGCATGCCGATGATGGGTGGTCCGGCCGAGTCGGGGTGGCTGGCCGGTGACCGCGACCCGGTGGACGACCTCGCCGAGGCACGGGACCGAGCCGACGACTTCGCCAAAGAGCTGGGACCGGAGCTGCGTGTGGGCGAGGTGATGCGGTTCGCCAACAACTACTACGCAGAGCTCGAGGAGACCGATGGGGACAAAGCCACCGAGGTGCTGATCAACCCCTCGACCGGGGCCGTGCAGCTCGAGTTCGGGCCGGCCATGATGTGGAACACCCGCTACGGGATGATGGCCCGACCCGGCACCCGCGCCCGGCTCAGCGCCGAGCAGGCCCGGGACGTCGCGCAGGCGTGGGCCGATGACCACGGCGGGCTCGCCGTCGACGAACCCGAAGCCTTTCCCGGCTATTTCACCCTGCACACGTTGGAGGGCGACCGCATCGAGGGGATGCTCTCGGTGAACGCCGTCACGGGTGCCGTCTGGTATCACAGCTGGCACGGGGAGTTCGAGGAGATGTCCGAGGGCGAATAGCCACGCGGGCTCCTGCGGTTCGGTCAGCGGCCGAGGATACGGCTCAGCAGCGTGCCGTTGGGGTCCTTGGGGTCGGCGGAGTGCCCGGGGCACCAGCGGTTGGAGGGCACGGAGGCCTTGACCTGGGAGACGTGGCGGCCGCAGCCGGCCCAGGTGGTCTTGCCGCACTTCTTGCAGCGTACGGAGCGACACATGGTTCGAGTCCTGTTCTGTGGTTCTGGGTCGGTGGTCAGGCGGGCGGTTCGCCGGCGTCGAGAGCGTCGACGAACTCGCGGAAGGCGTCGAGCGCGCCGTCGGCGAACGCTGCCTTGGAGAGCTCGCCCCAGCCCTTGTAGACGTCGGGGATCGCGCGGCGCAGCTCCTTGTGGAGGGGGCCGAGGTCCCGCAGGACGCTCTTCCCGTGGGGTGACTCGGTGTGGGGTGAGTCGATGTCGGTCGTCGTGGTCATGGCGGTTCCTTCCTGCTGCTGTCTTCGAGGGGCGGCCTCTGTGTCTATAACCCCCCGGGGGGTTACGATATCGACGGTAGCATAACCCCCTGGGGGGTTATAGAATCTTGGAGAAAGAAGGAGACCGATGATCAGTTTCACGCTGACAGCCACCGTTCCTGCGGCGTACGAGGCGACCCTGGAGCGCGTGCGACAACTCCTCGGTGAGGCCGGGTTCGGTGTCATCACGGAGATCGATCTGGCCGCGACCTTGCGCGCCAAGCTCGGTGTCGACATTCCCCAGCAGGTGATCCTCGGAGCCTGCATGCCCCAGCTCGCTCATCGTGCGATCGAGGCCGATCCACGGATCGCGACGATGCTGCCGTGCAATGTCGTGGTCGCTGACGAGGGCGAGGAGACCCGGGTCGAGATCTTCGACCCGTCCGCGATGACCTCGTTCAGCACGGATGCGGGTGTCGCCGAGGTCGCGGCGGATGCGCGTCAGCGTCTCAGCGGCATGCTGGAAGCACTCACTGGAAAGAAGAAAGACGACGATGCGGCTCGAGCCTGACGAGATCAAGGCCATCATCATCCGACTCAAGCGCGCCAACGGACACCTCGCCTCGGTGATCCGGATGCTCGAGGAAGGCTCGGAGTGCGAGGACGCGCTCACCCAGCTCGCGGCGGTGAACAAGGCAGTCAGCCGGGGTGGCTACGCCCTGGTCGCCACTGGGCTGGAGAAGTGTCTCGCCGAGGGTGGGCGCGACAGCGTGGACACCAAGAAGATGGAGAAGCTCTTCCTCGCGCTGGCCTGAGGCGGCCGGGCCGGTTGCTGTCCACAGGTGGGGTTCGGGACCGGGTTATCCACAGGCCCGCCGATGTGGGTGGCGGGACGGCGGGATCGGCGGTGTGCTGGGGCCATGCCCAAACGAAAGAAGCACGAGAGGTCGCCCCGGCCGCCCAACAGGTTCGGGGACCCGCGGCGACGGTCGTTCGCCGAGAAGGTCGTCGACAGTCCCTACTGGCCGGCGATGTTCGCGGTCAACGATGCCGAGGCTCGCGGGGACGTGGACGCGGCCCTGGGGATCATCCACAAGACCAGCGACCAGCTCGACAAGGAGCAGTTCTGGCATCCGTCGCGCCTCGAGCGGCTGGAACAGATGCACCTGCTCGGGGTGCTCATGCCCAGGTGGGCCCATTCGCGATGGATCGTCGCGCAGGCGATGCAGGGGACCCATCCGCGCAATCAGTGGCGGATGTCGAAGGCGATCAACGCCGCGCTCGACGTCCGTGGAGGTCCCGACCCTGTCCGCGACCGGGAGGCCGACCGGATCCAGATCATGGATCGCGACTGGGTCTACCGCCAGGCGTTCCTCTACGACCTCGGCGGGCTCGAGGTGTTCCTGCGCCACAACGCTTCCGGTGATCTCATCGCCGGCGCCGACCGGATCTGGGAGTGGGTCGGGGCACCGATGCGCGGCGTACGCCTTCTCGAGCGGGAGCCGCGACATCTGCTCTGGGAGGACCCGGAGACCGGGGAGCAGGTGCGCACGATCAACCTCGGAGCCGGCATGCTCATCGAGGACGGGGAGTGCGCGATCGGCCGGATCGTGCCGCTGGCGAGCGGGTGGATGTTCGAGACGGCGCCGTTGCGGGTACCGGACGAGGTGGCGTACGCAGTGGCGGACGAGCCGGACAGATGGATCGAGGCGCTGCGGGACGCCTGTGCCCAGGATCCGAGCGAGATCTGGATCCGCCGGGGGCTGCGCGACTACGGACTGCTCACCGACATCCCTCACGCCCTGGTCAACCTCGCCATGGACGCTGGGCTGCACGCCTTCCACCACCCCGATGACGAAGAGCTCGCCGAGCTGTTCACCCATCCTGCCGACTATCCGGCCTGCCTGGCCGCCTGGCTGGTCCGTCCGGAGACCATCACCGCGCTGCGCGCGGGGCTGCCGCCTGAAGGCCGGGCCGCGCTTGTCGGATTCGCGGACTTCGTCCGGGAGCCCGCGGCGGGCCTCATCCGCGACCTGGTCGACCACCACGAGGAGGCCGCCTGAAACTCCGCGAGGTCGCTCGCGCACACCTGTCTATGCGCCGCCCTACAGGGCTTTTTACTTTCGTCCGTGTTTGAAATCGGCGAGAGCGGGTAGGACGAAGGCATGACCGACGACGACATCCACGTCAATCCAGACGATCTCAGGTCCATCAAGAACACGCTCGACACCGCCGGCGGAGACCTCTTCAAGCAGGCCGAGCCGTTGCAGAAGACGCCCGACGTCGGCGAGTCGTCCTCCGAGGTCGCGACCGCGCTGGCGTCCCTGGCAGCAGCGGTCGGTGGGATGTCCGAGGGTCTGGGGTCGCTCGGCGACAGCGTGCAGAACGCCCTCGATCACGCGACCACGTCCGATCACGCCGCCGGCGATGCGGGCAGGCGCCAGGAGCAGAAGGTGAGGGGCAGCTGATGGCCGAGGCGATGGACACCAAGGTCTACGGCGACGCGTCGGCGGCGCAGACCGCGGCGGATGCGTGCACGACCGCCAAGGACGCGGTGGGGGACGCGCTCGACGATCTCGGCAAGGCGATCAAGACCGCAGGCTCGTGGAAGGGCCAGGCCGGGGCCGCCTTCGAGTCGAAGGCGGAGAAGCGCAAGAGCGATCTGCGTCAGCTCGAGTCGCGCATCGAGGCCATGGGCAAGGGTCTCTCGACCTTCTCGGGCGACCTCAAGGCGGTCGAGACCAAGATGTCGACGATCCGCACCGAAGCCAGCGGCGCTGGGCTCACGGTCAGCAGCACCATGATCTCGCCGCCGACCGACCCGGGCGAGGACGCCTCCGAGGACGACGTCAACGCCCACAACACCAAGGTCGAGAAGTGGAACGACCTGGTCAGCCGGGTCGAGACGGCTCGCAAGGACGAGGACAACGCCCACGAGGACCTCGGCAAGGCGATCTCGAAGTCGACCGGCGACGGCTGGATCGAGGACCGCCTCGAGGACCTGGGCCTGCTGCCGAAGGACTTCTCCGACGGCATGCAGATCGGTGCGTACGCTCTGGGGCTGGCCGGTCTGGGTGCCGGTGCCGGCGTCGACTGGATGGTGAAGAGCCGTTACGGCACGTTCCAGCCGCGGGTGAACGGCCGGTTCGCCAGCCCGTCGAGCCTGACGAAGCTGGAGCGCGCCGCGAAGGTGCTCAGCGACAAGAACTGGCACGCGAAGGCCAACAAGGCAGCCGTACGCGGCAAGTGGCTCACCGCGGGCAAGTGGGCGACCCGGGCGGGCTGGGTGGTCACGGCCGGCACCTCGGCGTGGGAGCAGTGGCAGAAGGACGCCGACGACCCGTCGCTGTCGACGACGGAGCGGGTGAGCCGTACGGTGAGCACCTCCGCGATCACGACCGCGGGCGCCGCGGGTGGAGCCTGGGCCGGCGCTCAGGCCGGTGCAGCGATCGGCAGCATCTTCCCCGGCCCGGGCACGGTCATCGGCGGTGTCGTCGGTGGCGTGATCGGTGGTGCCATCGGCTCGGGGCTGGCCGGCAAGGCCGCCGACTTCGTGGTCGACGAGGCCGGTGAGCTCGGTGAGGCCGTGGTCGACGGGGTCAGCGACTTCGCGGAGGGCGCCGGCGAGGTAGCCTCCGATGTCGGCGACGCCATCACCTTCTGGGACTAGGACCGCAATGATCTGGGCCGCACTCATCCTCGTCGCCGGCGTCATCGGCGCCGGGGTCAGCATCTGGCAGCATCTCGGGCTCTCCGCTCGTGCCCGTTCCTGGGCGACCGCGTGGAACCGGGGCGGTGTGGGCGAGGACGTCGTACTCATCCATCTGCCGTGCATCTCCGCGCTGGCCATCACCGGCTCGACGGCGTTCGGGCTGGTGCCGGAGCAGACCGCGGCATGGACGGTCATCGGTGGGCTCTTCCTGCTCACCTGCATCGTCTACCCGCTGCTGGTCGTCGTGCCCACGCCGTCGTTCATCAAGCCGAAGTGGTATCGCGAGTCGCGCCCGAAGAAGAAGCGCAGCGCGGGAAAGAAGTGACCTTGTCCGATCTCCAGACGACCCTGACGCTCCCGGACGGCTGGGAGAGCGTCGACCCACCCGAGGGCGTACGTTTCCTGGCGCTCGCACCGGAGAGCGGGACCTTCCGCTCGAACCTCACCGTGACTGCCCAGACCAACGGCGACCTCGGGTTCCGCGATTGGCAGGTCGGCTCGGAGATGGCGTTCGCCGAGATGATGCCGGGCTACACGCCGATCGACCTCGAGCGGCTCACGATCGCCGGGCAGGAGGCGGGGCGGCGGCTGGCGATGTACGACGGGCCGGGCGGCTCCGCGCTGACCATGGAGCAGTGGTTCGTCGCGATCGACGGAGTCGGCCACACCCTGACCGCCACGGTCGTGACCAGCGACTATGCGACCTGGGCGGCCCAGATCGACGCCACCGCCGCGACCTGGAGCCCGGCATGAGCGCGGCGACGACCGCGCCGACGGAGGTCACCTGGATCCTCGCCGGACCGGGCGGACGGCTCGAGCACCGCGCCGCGGTCGACCCGATGGGCATCCACCTCGAGCTCGGCCTCGACGGCACCCGTACGCAGCCCCTCGACCTCCCACGGGGCCACCTGGTCCCGAGCCTGGTCCGCACGCTGAAGATCCGCCCGGTCAAGGGCGCCGTCGGGTCGGTGCGCCCGTTCCCGACCGCCCGGATGGCCGAGCTGCTGGGTGAGGACCAGGACACACGTGACGCGGTCCTGCAGGAGCTCGGCGCCCGCACCGCCTGGTCGATCACCGTCGACTCGTGGCAGCTCGCCGGCATCAACGGCCCCGGCGGCCTCCATCTCGCGCTGGCGGACAGGCTCACCCCGGTGACCAACACCGCCTTCTACCGGTTGCTGTGCCAGCAGCTCGGCGCCTACTGATCCCGGCGGAGCGTGAGGGTCGCGAAGTCGGCGCCGAGGATGCCGAAGGCGTCGACGAGGAGGCGGGCGACGAACTCAGCCTCCGGCTGGGACACGGTGCGCCAGTAGTGCGGCAACCCAGGAGCCGGGGCGATCGGGTCGGTCTCCCCGGGCGTGAGCCAGCCGGCCGCGCGAAGCGCTTCGTGCTGCTCGGCCGAGGCCTGCCAGGTGCCACCGATGTGCTGCGTACCTGTGAACTCGGCGTAGAGGGTCTCGTCCACGCACAGCACCTGACCCCAGCGGAACGGCGCGGGCGCCGACGCCTTGGACCTGAGCCGAGCCAGGAAGCCTGACGGCTCCGGTGCCGCCGGCTCCGGCTCACCCACCACCACGAACTCCTGCTGCCCGAGATCGGCGAGCTCGGAGGCGATCCGTTCCTGCCACTGCGTCGCGTCCATCCGTCCATCCAACCAAACGGGCGACGCACGGCCGGGGAGCGGCGTTACCGCCGTGTTCACACCCCAGGGGTTGTCACACGCTCGCGGCACTGGTTGCATCGATGAGCTGCCCCCCACGGACAAGGGACCCCCACATGCCTCTCGGGAAACGACTCACCCGCAAGCTCGCCCTCGCGCTTCCGCTCGCCGCACTTCTCACCGCCATCCCGGCGGCCGCCTGGGCCGCCCCGCCGCCGGCGCTGCCGGCCTCGGCGCCGGAGGCCGACCGCACCTGGCAGCCGGCCCTCGACTTCGACACCGACGGTTGTTACAGCACCCCGGCGATCGGCCCGGACGGCACGCTCAACGGCGGCCTGGCGATGGGCGGCACGGTCAACGGCCAGTGCCGTGACCTCTCCGACCTGCAGAACACCAACGTCTACTCCCGCTCGAAGTGCAACAACGGCTGGTGTGCGTACCTCTACGGCTACTACTTCGAGAAGGACCAGGTCTCCTGGGGCCCTGGCTCGGCCGGCCACCGCCACGACTGGGAGCACATCATCGTGTGGGTGCAGGACGGTCACGCCCGCTACATGTCGGTCTCCCAGCACTCCGGCTATGAAATCAAGCCCGAGTCGGAGCTGCAGTTCGAGGGCGGTACGCACCCCAAGGCCGTCTATCACAAGGACGGCGGCAGCACCCACTGCTTCCGCTTCCCCAAGGCCGACGGCGGCGACGAGCCGCCCGAGAACCACGAGGGCGTCTGGCAGGTCAAGGGCCTGGTCGGCTGGGACAACTACCCGGCCGGCATCCGCGACCGCCTCGTCGCGGCCGACTTCGGCGCCGCCACCTTCAAGCTCACCGACGCGCGCTTCGGCAGCACGCTGGCCAACGGCAAGCCGGCCGGGGTCTCCCTCGACCCCTACGCCTGACTCCTGGTCACACCAGGGCGTACGGCGCCTCCGTCGCGCGCCCCTGGAAGGCGAGAATGGCGGGGTTGAGCACCCGGCCGTCGCGGATCTCGATCGCTCGGCGCAGCGTCTCGACGGCGTCCCACGCGGTGGGTCCCTCGAGCGCCGGCCGCAGGAACGGGATCAACGCGTTGCTGTTCTCCCAGGTCGCCGAGTTCCACAGGTACGACGGACTGTGGTCGACCGCGTAGTAGAGGACGTTGTCGCCGACCACGAAGGCGGGCTCGTCGAAGGTGGTCGGCCGGGCCCAGGCGAAGCCCATGCCCAGGTCGCAGGAGACGTCGACGATGACGCTGCCGGGGCGGAACGCGGACAGGTCCTTCTCCTCGAGGTAGATCAGCGGGTTGGCCGTGTCCTGCAGAGTGCAGTTGACGACGATGTCGTTCTCCGCGAGGTACGGCGCCAGGGGCTCGCGTCCCCGCTCGGTGATCACGTGGCTGAGGTGATTGCCGTCCGGCTCGTGGTCGAACTGCCGGATCCGCACCGAGTGGATCGGTGAGCCGACCGCGGCCACCTCTCGGTTGGTGAGCACCGCGACCTCGTGCACCCCGTGCGCGTTGAGGGCGGTCACGGCGCCACGTGCGGTGGCCCCGAACCCGATCACCACCGCGCTCAGGCGGCGACCGTAGTCACCGGTCAACCCGGCCAGCTCGAGCGCTTGGAGGACCGAGCAGTAGCCGGCCAGCTCGTTGTTCTTGTGGAACACGTGCAGCCCGACCGCACCGTCGCTTGTCCAGTGGTTCATCGCCTCGAAGGCGATCAGGGTCAGGCGCCGGTCGATGGCGATCTGGGTCAGCTCTGGGTCCTGTACGCAGTGCGGCCAGCCCCAGAGCGTCTGCCCGGCGCTCAGCGCCTCGACGTCCTCGAGCTGCGGCTTGGGGAGCAGCACGACGTCGGAGTCGGCCAAGATCTGGTCGCGTGACGCGAACCCGGCGACGTACGTCCCGAGAGTCTCGTCGCTGACCCCGAACCGGGCGCCATACCCGTCCTCGAGAGTGATCCTGGACCGGATGTCAGGGTCCAGGTGCGGGATGTGCTCGGGGTGGAGCGGCAGCCGGTGCTCGTTCTCCTTGGCCGACGAGCCGATGACACCGAGCCCCAGATGCATCATCTCTTCTTCGGCGGGTGGATCTTGTCGGCGAGGGTCTCCTCGGACCCGGCGTTGCGCTTCTCGGCGCGCTTCGCCTTGATGGATTTCCCGGACTTCTTGGACATCTTCTGTCGCGGCGACTTGTCGCTCATGGGGATCTCTCTGATGGGAAGCCTGAATGGCTCCATCCTTCGACAGTACGCCCTTGCTGGTCAGTAGCTGTCGTCTTCGGCTCGAGGGGGCTCAGTCGGCATCCGGACCGCCTCGTCGCAGCCCAATTCGGCGCGGCGACCTGGAAGCCGGCCGAGGCCTCCCTCGAGCCTTACGCCTGAGCCGGCCGGCTTCCACTTCCCGCAGCTCAGGTGCTCTGCGAGAAGTCGAACAGTGCGATCGGGGCCGAGGTCGGTTCGTCGGAGCCTCCCTCGGGCTCGACGGTGATCCCGGCCGCGCTCGCATCGGCGGCGTCGCCCTCGAGCACGAAGGTCTGGTCGCTGCCCTTGGGCATCAGGCCCGCGGGGACCATGACGTTGTCGTGCTGGAGCCAGAGCTCATAGACCTTGCCCGAAGGGGCGGCCGGCATCCCGGAGGTGACCAGCACGGCCCTGTTCTCCGAGACCGAGCGGACCACCCGGGCCCGCGCCTTGCCGGGCAGGTCGACGGCCACGGTCGTCGCGTCGTCCGCACGCAGCACCCGCTCTGCCGTCGACATGGTCTGGCTGGTGTCGTCACGGATCAGTTCGACGGCGGCGACCGTACCGGTGCCGACGACGGCCAGCACCGCGGCCGCGGCGGCGAACGTACGCCACCCGAACCGGTGGCGGCCGGTCGACGCGGTCGCCGGGGAGACGGTCTCGTCGGCTCGGTGACGCGGCGCGGTCTCCGGCGGTAGCGGCCGGATCTCCTTGATGCCGGCGAGCAGGCGGTCGCGCATCTCCGGTGGCGGGGCGGTGTCGGTCAGTGCGCCGAGCATCCAGGTGCTGTCGCGGAGGCTGGCCACCTCGTCACGGCAGTCCGCGCAGACGGCGAGATGCTCCTCGAACCGAGCGCGCTCGACGTCGTCGAGCGCGTCGACGGCGTAGGCCCCGGAGAGGGCGTGAATGTCATGCGCGGTCATCGGCTCACTCCCATCGCGTCGCGCAACCGGATCAGTCCGTCCCGGATACGGGTTTTTGCAGTGCCTATCGGCAGATCAAGCATGGCGGCGACCTCAGTGTGGGTGTAACCGCCGAAGTAGGCCAGCTGTAGTGCCTCCCGTTGCACAGCTGTCAGGGTCTCGAGTGCCGAATGGACGCGGCGGGCCTCCAGGGAGGTCTCCACGGCCTCGGCCGTCGTGTCGTGGGGCGGGGTCTGGGTCGTGCCGTGGTAGGCGGTGTCGTTGCGACCGGCGGACTCCGCTGACCGGACCCGGTCGACCGCACGGCGATGAGCGAGTGTCAGCAGCCACGAATGGGCGCTGCCCAGGCTCTCGTCGTACCGGCTTGCCGTGCGCCACACCTGGAGGAACGTCTCCTGGGTGACCTCCTCGGCCTGGGCCGGGTCACGCACCACCCGCAGCACCAGTCCGTGCACACGGGCGGAGGTCGCGTCATAGAGGGCGGCGAAGGCTTCCTCGTCGCCTCGGGCGGTACGACGGAGGAGTTCGGCGAGCCCCAGGGACCCGGATCCCTCCGGCGACGAGTCGCCGGAGGGAACTGAGCTGAGCGGTCTCATGTGTCGATCCTCGCGGATATCCGGTCCGATGTCCCGATCAGGGCATCAGGACGGTGTCGACGACGTACACCGTGGCGTTGGCGGTCGGGATGTTGCCGCACAGCACCTTGGCGTTCTCCTTGCCCACGGTGAAGTTCTCGTCGGATCCCTTGACGTCGATCTTGTCGCCGGCCAGGGTCTCGTGCTCACCGGCGACCTCGTCCGGACCGAGCTGGCCGGCCACGACGTGGTGGGTGAGGATCTTGGTCAGCGTCTTGTTGTCGGCCATCACGGCGTCCAGGTCGGCCTTCGGGATCTTCTTGAAGGCGTCGTCGGTCGGGGCGAAGACGGTGAGCCCGTCGGCGCTGTTGAGCGTGTCGACCAGCTTGGCCTGGCCAACCGCGGCTACCAGGGTCTTGAGCAGCGGGTTGGCGCTCGCGGCGGAGGCGACCGGTGCGGTCGCCATGCCGTTGAACGAGCCGGCGCCGTCGGCGGGGATCAGCTTGCAGCCTTCACCGAAGGTCTGCGCCCCGGCGTTGTCGGCCTCGTCGGTCTCAGCGGGCATCGACTCGGAGGACTCGTCGGTCTTGGAGCCGCTGTCCTTGGCGCCGGTGTCCTCGGACCCACATGCCGAGAGTCCGAGTCCCAGCAGGAGGGCCAGGGTGGCGGCCGCGCTGCCGGTGCGGGTGATCGTGTTGATCTTCATGGAAGGGCCTTTCGAGGGAGGTTCTTTGTTGCTGTCATGAGGGCTTCGGCACGGTGGCCAGATCGGATTTCTTCTTTTTTCAGGTGACGGTGACGACGATTTCCTGGATGCCGCTCGACCCGTCCGGGAACGGGGCGGCGCGGTCGTCGCTCTGCACGGTGCCGTCGCGGTCGGTGACCCGCACGGCCAGCTGATGGCTGCCGGGATCGGCGTCCCAGGGCAGGAACCACTGGCGCCAGTAGTCGATCCCGGCGTCCGGGCCGAGCTCGGCCTGCTGCCAGCGGCCGCCGTCGATGCGTACGTCGACCTTGGCGACGCCGTGATGCTGGGCCCAGGCGACGCCGCCGATCACGGTGCGGCCGGCGGGGATGTTGCTCAGCGGCCGGGGCGTGTCGATCCGGCTGGAGAGCTTGATCGGGGCATCGATGGCCCAGTCGCGGTCGGTCCAGTAGGCCGTCGCCTCGTCATAGCGGGTCAGAGTGAGCTTGGTGACCCACTTGGTGGCACCGACGTACCCGTAGAGGCCGGGCACGACCAGCCTGGCCGGGAAGCCGTGGGTGCGGGGGAGGACCTCGCCGTTCATGCCGAGCGCGATCATCGCGTTTCGGCCGTCGAGCGCCGCCTCGAGCGGGGTGCTGATCGTGAACCCCTCGACGTCGGTCGAGAGGATCTGGTCGGCGTCCTTCCCGACGCCGGCCTCCTCGAGCAGGTCCTTGAGAGGTACGCCGGTCCAGCGCGCCGCGCCGACGAGCTTGCCGCCCACCTCGTTGGAGACGCAGGTCAGGGTGATGTCGTGCTCGACGTTCTCCCGTTCACGCAGGTCGTCGTAGCTGAAGGTCAGCTCGCGCTCGACGTCCCCGTCGATGGTCAGCGACCAGCTGTTCTGGTCGACGATCGGGACGGCCAGCTTGGTGTCGACCCGGTAGAAGTCGCGGTTGCGGGTGATGAACCGGGAGATCCCCTTGTGCTTCTCCTCCAGCCCCGCCGGCAGCGTGGGCAACGGGTCGCGGACCCGCGGCAGCATGATGTCGGCGAGCGCGGTGCGACCACGAACGATGAGCTGCCCGCCGGTCGCTGCCGCGGCGGAGACGAGGGCCAGCGCCCCGAAGCCGATCAGCACGCTGCGGCGGGTGGCAGCGCCCTCGCTCGGGGCGTCGCTCCGGTGAGCCGGTGTGCGCTCCGTGGTCAGGGCGCGGGTCAGCAGCACCAGCACGGCGGGCCCGAGGACGAGCGCCACAACCGTGGGCACGAGGTCGGTGACCTCGAAGAGCGGCTGGCGGACCACGGCGGCTCCGGCGAGCACGACGAGTCCCGCGATGAGCGCGACGGCGAGTCGCAGCCGTCGGCGGGCCACGACGCCGATCGCGGCGGCGAACGCGATCGTGACCAGCAGCACGCTGCCGATCAGGATCGGCTTGTCCGCGCTGCCGAGCTCGCGCACCGCCCACTCCTTGACCGGAGTGGGGGTGGCGTCGATGACCGCGGTGCTGACCGCGAGCGCCGGTGACGAGGCCGGCGTCAGCAGCGCGGCCGTCAGGTGCGCGACGGACATGCCGACCGCTCCGGCGAGCACGCCGGCGGCGGCATGGGCGAGGGTGTGACGATCCAGACGTCTCATGGGGGTGGTTCGCGCCCGGAGACGGAGCGGATTTCCTGTAACACGCTGTTCGTAGGACTACTCGCCCTATGAGAACGACCGGATAGTCCTACGAACAGCGTGTTACACGGGCGATCGACTCAGTCCGTGTCGTGCATCTTGGCGAGCCTGGCCCGCAGGCCGGCCACCCTCTGCGCATTGGCGCGCAGCCCGACGTACGTGTCGCCGTAGACCCAGAGCAGCGCGTCGTCGAGCCGCCGCACGGCGCCCGGCGGATAGCGGTAGTCCATCCGCGCCATGAGGGTGTCCTCGTCCACCGAGCGCAACGCGTCGCCGAGCTCGGTCAGCGAGGTGATGCCCAGCTCGAGGATGACGCCGGAGATCCACCCGTAGTGGTCGGTGCGCGACCAGCCGGCGTCGGCGTACTGCCCGGCGAGGAACGCCGCCAGCTCACGGGGGCTGATGCGCGGGTCGTCGTCGACGGCCTCGGTGCTGGCGCCGGTCACGCCCTGCCGCAGCCGGTCCCTGATCGTGGAGAACTCGCGGTCGGCGAGCTCGAGCAGCCCGGCCGCGAGCGTGAACCGGCGGTCGAAGTCGGGTACGTGCTCGCTGGGGATCGTGCCCTTGTAGCGGATGTCGTGCTCGAACTCGGCCCAGGCGTGCTGCAGCACGGTGCGGATCTGGATCTGCGCCTGGCGGCCGCGCAACAGCTCGTACGCCGCCTGGCCCTCGCGCGCGGGGTCGAGACTGACCAGCAGGTGGCGGCTGGCGTAGCCGAACCGGCCCTCGCTCGCGGTCTCCTCGCCCATGTCGCGGTCGTCGTGGACCACGACCTGGTCGTCGAGGAGGTCGGCGACGGCCTGGACGTCGCTGTGGACGTACGTGATCACCCGTAGCCCGATCTGGTCGGTGATCTCGCGGAGCGGGTCGGTGAAGACCGGCCGTCCGTCGACGGTGCGCGCCGCCTTGGCCGCGAACGACGCGACCGACTTGGCGCGCGAGGTCACGGTCAGGTAGTTGATGCCCGCCTCGTCGAGGATCGAGGTCACCAGCCGTACGTATTGGTCGGCTGCCTCCTGCAGGATCGGCTGGAGCGCGGCGTACTCACGGACCGCGGTCCCGGGGTCGTGGACCGTCGCCCCGGCCCGTCCGCGCGGTGTGGGGCGGAGGTCATCGGGCAGCGTCGGCGTGACGATGTAGCCGGTGGCGAAGTCGCCGTAGGTCGTGGTCCGGTCCGGTGCGCGGGTCGCGAACAGGCCGATGTAGGCACACAGGACCGCGTCGACCTGGTCCTCGACCGCGCGCAGCTCGCTCTTGCGTACGGCACTCTCGGCGGCGGTGCGGAGGGCGAGCCAGGACGGGTCGTCGAGCAGCAGCGGCGGCTCGGCGGTCGTCAGACCCTCGAGCAGGCCGAGCAGCACGAGCAGCTCGGCACGGAGCTGGTCGACCTCACGCCCCGACTTGTGCTTGTACTTCAGGGTCCGGCCCAGGCGGAACAACGCGACCGTCGCGGGGTGCGGATAGACCTCGATCGCCCGCCGCCGTCGGCCCGAGCGGGGGTTCATGTCGAGCCCGAGCCGGGCCGCGATCCGGGCGCCCCGCGGCTGCTCGCTGAACTCCGGCTTGCTGGTGTTGGTCGGGTGCGCACCCGCGTCGAAGCGGGCGAAGTCCTTGTTGAGCGCCGCCTCGGCCGGACGGTTCCCGGTGGGGTTGGTGACGATCAGGGGAGCGTCGATCGCGACCAGGCAGTCGCCGTCGACGTACGGCTCCAGGGCGGCGACGATCTCGTCGTCGGTCTTGGCGGCCGAGACGTGGACGAGGCGGCCCTCCTCGTCCAGGACGGCCAGGCCGGTCGGCCTGCGCACGCCCCAGGCGAGGTCGACTCCGATGAAGTACATGGGGCCAGCCTGCCCGCCCGTGCGGCGCGGGTCTAACACCGAGGTCTGTCAGCGGGTCGCCTGGACGATCGTGATCGGCCCGAACCGGTGCTCGATGTGGTCGATCTCGCGGGCGTCGGTGAACCCGGCGTCGGTCAGGATGGTGACGATCCCGTTGTCGAGGTTGCGCTCGGTGTGGGCGTTCATCCCGCGGTGCCCGTGCCCGCCGTGTCCGTGGTCGGGGGCGCCGAAGTCGACGATGGTGACCCGACCACCGGGCTCGAGCACCCGATACGCCTCGCGCCCGAACCCCTCGCGCCCGGCATCGTCGACGTGGTGCAGCGCGAGCGAGGAGACGATGTGGTCGACGCTGCCGTCCTTCGGCAGCAGCCGGTCGGCGTACCCCTGCACCAGCGAGAGACGTACGCCGCGCCGACCCGCCTTCCGGGCGGCGATCCGCAGCGCGCCGGCGTCGGGGTCGTGCCCGGTGACGACGGCCTCGGGGACGGCGCGGAGCACCGCGAAGGAGAGGTTGGCGGTGCCGCAGCCGACGTCGAGCACGCTCTGGCCGGGCTGGATGCCGGCGAGCTCGACCGTCCGTTCGTGGAGCTTGCGCACGCGGGCGAAGCGGGTGAAGAGGTCGTAGAGGGGGAGGAGCCAGGTGCGGCCCATGCCGGGGAGGAAGTCTCGGCCCTGATCGCTCTCGGCGCGGCCGTCGATGATCTGTATGGTGGTCATGGTTCCACGATGGGATATTCTGCGGATTTGCGGTGGGAGGGAAGTCGGTAGCGATGGGACGTTCTTCGGATCATGCCTTGGCGGGTGGTCGTCCTGTGCGGATGGTGCGCGCCGACGGCACCCCGGTCTACGGCTGGGACCAGAGCCCCGGCATGCCGGCGGTCAGGGTCGTACCCCTCGATCCCGACTGCGACACCGAGCACCTGCCTCCCGGCAACCGGCACGCCCACGACTTCTGGGTGCTGGCCTACATCGAGCACGGCGGCGGCGCCGTCGACCTCGACGGGAAGCAGGTGGCGCTGCGTGACGGCGAGGTCCACGCGGTCGCCCCGGGTGAGGTCGTCGCGGCCGAGTCGATCGCCGAGCTCACCCACGCCCGGGCCTGGTCGGTGGCGTTCACCCCCGACGCCATCCCCTCATTGGCATCCATCTCCCCGCTCACCTGGGCCCACCACCCGCTGCTCGCGTTGTTCGCCGCCGACGGCCGTCGCGCGGTGGTGCCCGAACCCGAGCGCCCCCGCTGGCAGGCCTGGCTGACCGAGCTGGCCGACGAGCTACGCCACCCCGACCGCCTCGGCGCCCACGACGCCGTCACCGCGCTCCTGTCTCAGCTCCTCGTGGCGTCGGCCCGCCTGGCCCCGTCTGCTCCGATCGCCCCGGACCCGCTGGTCACCCGCGTCTTCGACGAGATCGAGAGGACGTACGCCACCCGCGTCTCCGCCGGCGACCTGGCCCGATCCCTGGGCTACACCCCCGGCCACCTCACCACCGTCGTCCGCCAACGCACCGGCCGTACGCTCCTCGACTGGCTCACCGAGCGCCGCCTCACCGAAGCCCGCCGCCTCCTCCGCGAAACCGACCTGCCCCTGTCGGTCATCTCCACCCGCACCGGCCTCACCGACCCCGGCTACCTCGTACGCCGCTTCAAGGCCCGTTACGGCACCACCCCCGACCGCTGGCGCCGGGAGGCTTGAGCGGCCGTGGCGTTCTCCTACCGCACTTCGGCGAAGCGTGGCTCGAGTCCGCACATTCCCCTGCCGTTCAGTCCACGCAGCACTATGGTCACCGAGGTGATCACCATCATCGTGGCGGCCATGGGCTTGATTGCCACCTTGGGCGCAACCTGGCTCTCGGGGGAAATCGCCCGTCGTAAGGACCGGGACAATCGAGTTCTCGAGGCAAAGCTCGTCGTATACGGAGAGTGTGCCGGGGGACTGTATGAGTACCTGCGCGTCTGCTTCGACAGATCTGACGCGCGCATCAAGAATCTTCCAGAGGACGAGCGAGAGCCACGCCGGATGGCGATGTACGGCATGGAGTCCCGCCTTCGGGCTGTCATCGGTCAGGTCGCCATCCTCAGCGGCGACGAGGACCTGTTGGCCGAGTTGGAGACGGTGCGAGAATCGATTAGGTCGATAGGGACCGAACCCGTGGAGATGGATGACCTCGTCGAGCGCCGCCATCAAGCGCTGAAGGAGGTCGATCGGGTGATGCGCACGGCACGAGCGGACATGACAAGGTCGTAGGATCGAGCAGCTTCCGTACGTTTCTCAACCTTCCTCCACCGTCTCGACCTCAGCCTCGCCAAGATTGAAGCCTGAAACAGCATCACTTGGCACGTGCGCGGGCTTCGGCCAGTTTCGCCTTGAGCCAGTCAGGAATGGCGTCCTCACGTCGCGGGAACTTGTCGAGGTCGAGTCCGTACAGACCCGGATCGATGTCGCGCCGCCATGCGGGCTCGTCGTCGTAGTTGAAGTCGACATCCGCCCTTCGCTGTCCGCCCTGGTTCGTCACGGTCCACTCCAATGACAGCCAGGTGCCTGCTCCCGGTCGGTACATGACGTGGCGCAGTTCTTTGAACAGCTTCGATGCCTGTCGTGGTCCCAGAGTTCCGGTTGTGGAACCGTCAGGGCGGGTGACCTGCATGGTCTCTTCCGAGAACATCGACAAGGCGCGCCGATTGAGGACGAGTTTCGTCCAGTCTCCCGTGACACTCTCCGACAGAAGCGATGAGATCTCCTCGATCAGTTCGCCCTGGCGGATCAGTGCCGGAACCTCGGGATCAGTCGTCTCGGACATTCTCGAATTCCTCTCGTATGGGGTCTCCGCCGTCGATCCGGTACTCGGCGGTGATGGCCGTCGGCGTTCGGCTGTCGCTGTCCTCGGGGTAGTCGATGTACAAATCAATCTCGACGTTACGCCCGGTGTCGACCATGGCACGCAGTTCGGTCTCAAGTCGGTAGAAGCTGTTCGGGATGGAGCCGTACTCCTGCGAGCCGGACCGATTCAGTTCCTGGAGCATGGCGACGATATTGATTCGCTCCGCTCCTCCCGCGTGTGCGTTCTGGTGGAGATGGCCGCCGTCATAGCCGTCTCCGGCGGCTCTTCCGACTGACGACTGGATCGACGGTGACCGCGGCGCATCGCCGCGCCTAGCTTGTACGTCGCTCGCTCTCACGGTCCTGGTTCCGTTGTCGGTGTCGTAGCGGAACCGGTCGCTGACAACGTAGGTCACGTTGGCCGCTGGGTAGTTCAGGTCCCAGTTCAGGTTGCCCTTCGCTCCGAACGCCGTCTCGACGTGGATGACGCTTCCCTCTTCGTCCGTGTAGTAGGTCCCGCGCCCAGCCACTTGGTAGGCCGTGCTTGGCTCCAGCTTGAGACCGTCCGGTGGGAACCGGGTCCTAGGTCCGAGAGGCATGATCGCGGCCGTTCGCCTTACAGGTGGCGCCGGGTACATCTCGCTAGCCCTGACAAGTGGGTGCGGCCCGATCGGCCAGCCGTACTGCGGATCTCTCTTGCTCGCAGGCGGTGTGGCTGGCGAGCGCGCGACGAGCCCTACCTCGGCCGAGGGCGATGCCTCCAGCGCCTTTGGCGCTGGAACGTACGGCACGAAGCTGGCCGCATCAGGATCGGTCCAAGTCGCCCCGGGCGGTGGCAGGTACGGAAGAGCGAAGCTGGCCGACCGCGGACCAGCGTGTGTGGGTGTCGCCTCGACTCTGTTGGCGACGCTTTGTGTTCCAGACGCAGCACCCGCTCGTGCTGCCACGGCTGCCCTGAGAGGCGCGAAGGCGCGGTTCAGGACAGGGCCGACGGTGTACGCCTGCGGACGCACCAGCTTCCAAGCGACATAGGTCAGGACGCCGATGAGACCCAGCTTGAGGACGAACCAGATGGTGTCGGAGGCAAGGATGGCAGCGAAGAATCTCAGCAGCAGAAGTCCGACGAGGAAACAGACGGGACCCATCACCAACGGGCCGGCGACGCGCTTGAGCATCGCGACCGCTGCGTCGCGCGTGTGGTCGATCGTGAACAGCACACCCAGTGCCGGTGAGAAGGGGACAAGAAGCCGGATCAGGGCGTACGCGAGCAGCGTGGCGAGAGCAGCGAGGAGCAAGAAACCGCAGGTCACCAAGATCATGACGAGGTTCACGAGCGAGGTGGTGACTCGCTGTGACCAGTGGCCGCCTTTGAAGTGGTCGTACGCGAGCGCGTCGGTCTCTTTGATCTGCTCGGCGTACGTCTTGAAGTCATCGGCCTTCTTCTCGACGATCTTCGCGCCGGCGCCCTCGGGATCGCCGCGGTAGGTCTCGTACTCCTCCCAGGAGAAGTGCGTTGCGGCGAAGACCTTAGGCCCGTACTCCTTGGCTGTCGTCGAGTCCGGATTGCCGAAAACTCCCGTCGCCCAGGTGCGGTACTGCGTGGTTCGGACGATGTGGTCGAACTGGATGTCCACCGCGACCACCGCCGACTCGTCGCCGAGGTCTTTGGCGTCCTCCGGGAGAGCCTTGTCGTCGTTGAACGACGTGGCGATCAGCTCGGTCGCTCCGCGCACTCCGTCATCGACGAGGTGGACGGCCTCCAACGGGTAGTTCATCAACCAGGACGAGAGGCCGAGTACGAGAAGCGCCCAGGCTGCTGCGGTGGCCGACCCGGCGAATCGACCGGCCCGTGACCGCAAGATGATGATCACGGCGACGAGAAGGAGGACGATCGGCAACCATGGCGACCACACTCCCTGTGCGGTTGCAGTCGTGGCATCCACGACGGGTTCTTCGAGTGCGATCAGCCATGAGCTGGGGGAGAGCACCGAGTGAAGCAGAGCGTGGGACCAGTTCGGCAGCAGGCCGGAAAGTTCCAGCAGGATGTTGCTGATGGCCGTCCCGGCGTCGGCCACGAACTGTCCCGTGCAGCCGTTGTCGTAGGTGAACCATTGCGGCGAGGTTCCGTAGACCGATTCGATCGACGCCGGGTGTTGAGCCGCGAACGGATCTGCCGAGCGTCCCGCACGATCGATATCGAGCTCGACGACGAACGATCCGAACCCATGAGGTGAAGCCGGAATCGGCGCATCGAGGTTGTTGCACGCGTCCTCGCCCGGGATCGGCAACGGGTCGAACGGTACGTCGATCGCCGCAGCCGGGAGCATGGTGAGCAACGTGAGCAGAAGGGTTGCCAAGGCCAGCAGTCGGCCAAACGCCCGCCTGCCTCCCCGATCCCTCGATGCCGCCCGAGCAGCCTTCACGTGAAGTGTTCTACCCGCGACCACCGACATCTAAACCGAATCAAGCAAAGAATCTCGCGCAGTAGGGCCAGGCCGTCTTTGCTTAACGCGTCGAGAAGCAGGTCACCGACCCCTGGTGCGGCCGCGACGCGGCGGGCGAGGCCAGTTCCTGGTCACGACCGTCGCGGTTGGTGACCCGTGCGCCGGCTTCGCTGGCTTTCGCCGAGGCTGCAACCGCACTGGCAGTAGCGGCCTGCGGGCTCACGGATGTTCGATGATGCCGTGTCGGTGAAAGTTGCGATGGTAGCGGACGTTGTTCAGATCAATGTCGTGGTCAGCGTGTAACGACAACGTGCCGAGGACTGAGCCGTCCGCGGTGTAAGCGGTCAGGGCGTCGTCCAGGTAGAGCCCGCCCTTATCGAAGGCTGCGTGATGGTTAGGGCAGAGGCAGAGGATGTTGTTCATGGTGTCTGGACCGTGGTGCGGCCTGCCGAGAGGTCGGATGTGCGCACCTTCTGAGTACCCGCCGGCTCTAACTTCGATCCGGATCCCGCAGACCTGACAGGTGTTTGCGTACATGGCTTTCACCATGGCAGTGACCTTCGTGTCTCGGATAACTCGTTGGCTGATGACGGTCTTCGTGCCCGGATCAGTCTTGCCTGGTGGGAGGATGAGTTCGACCGGCTTGTCGTAGAACGGGTCGACTCGGGATGGGTCCGTTGAAAGCGGGGTATCAGAGCGGCGGGGTTCCGAGCCGAGGCCGAGTTCGACATACGCGCGCCTGTTTGCGGACGCGTTCTCTGTAGGTGTGTACGGGGCCGCTTCCTCAGGGGTGAGTTGGACCAGGTGGAACATCCAGCGACGGAATCCGTCGTCCGGGTAGTTCTCATAGTGGTTGACCACCTTGTAAAGGCCGTCGTATCGATAGTCAACGTCGGGCGCGTATTCGCTGTCCGATGCTTTGCCTCGAACGACACGGACAGGGAGACCAGTCTCCTCCGAGCGCACCAGGGCCGCGTTGTCGTTCTTGTCGAGGGATTGGTCCTCGACCGGCTTCTTAGTGTCGCGATCCTGTCCGCCTGCGCCGGTGTAGAAGATCTCGTGTCCGTAGTCTTCGTCAGTCTCGTAGCCCCCTGAAACCACGATGGAGGCGCACCCGACACGGCGGTTTCCGGCGATGCCTTGTTGAAGGACTTGGTGGACGCCGGCATCCGCCAGGGCGCGGCGGCGGGCGTACGAAGTGCCAACGGGCTGTCCCGGGATCTCTCCGAAGAAGTACTCGGCCATTACTTGATCTCTAGGAAGAGATCGGTCCACGCGATGTCGAGTGCGGTGGTAACCGCGTGGAGCGTGCCGAGAGTGGGATTGGCGGTGCCAGCTTCGAGACGTCGAACCATTTGGACGGAAACGTCGGCGGAGCCGGCCACCTGCTCTTGAGTGAGTCCTGCTTGTTCGCGGAGATAGCGCAGGCGTGAAGCGAGAGTCTGCGCCGTGGTTGTGGGCAGAGGTCGGTGGGTTCCGGCCTTGGTTTTCGACACGCGTCAACATTGGTCAACATGCATTCGCCAGACGAGAACATAAAAGTTCTGTACGAGGCTGGCTACTGGACGCTCTCGTCTGGCCGAAGCTCCCCGTTCCGCAGGGCACAGAGGGTGTGCTCGCATACTCTGACCCCATGACCAGGGGGTCGCGGCGGGCGACGGTGAAGGATGTCGCGGCGCTGGCGGGGGTGTCGCCGAAGACGGTCTCGAACGTGATGAACGAGACGGCGCTCGTACGTCCCGACACCCGCGAGAAGGTGCTGGCGGCGGTCGCGGAGCTGGACTTCGTGCCGAACCTGAGTGCCCGGAGCCTGCGGAACGGGCGGTCGGGGGTGATCGCGCTGGCGCTGCCGGACCTGTCGACGGCCTTCTCGGCCGAGATGGTGCACTGGGCGGTGCAGGTGGCGCACGCGCGGGGGATGGCGGTGCAGATCGAGGAGACGGGGGCCGAGCCGAAGCGGGAGCACGATCTCGTCTCGCGTGCCCGCGAGCACCTCGTCGACGGCCTGATCCTCAACCCGATCCGGCTCCAGGACAGCATCATCGTCCATGACGATCAGGTGCCGCCGGTCGTGCTGATCGGGGAGGTCGAGCAGCACAAGGTCGACCGGGTGCTGATCGACAGCCGGCAGGCGGGGTACGAGGTGGCGGCTCACCTCCTGGACCGGGGTGCGCGCAGGATCGCCGTCCTAGGCGGCGAGACGGGGGCTGTCGACGCCGTGGCCACCAGCGTCCAGCGGCTCGAGGGCTATCACCGCGCACTCCGCGACCACGACATCGAGCCGGACCAGGCGCTCGAGGTGAACGTCGAGGAGTGGTCGATGGTCGGCGGGGCCGGGGCGGCAAAAGAGCTGCTGAACCGGGGAACAACCTTCGACGCGATCATGGCCTTCACCGACTCGATCGCGTTCGGGGCGATGCATGTGCTCCAGGAGCATGGGCTCGAGGTGCCCCGGGACGTCCTGGTCACCGGTTTCGACGACGTCGAGCACGCCCGCTTCATGAACCCGACGCTGACCACGGTCGCCCTGGACCGGCGCGCGTACGCCGAGGCAGCGGTCGACCTGCTGCTGACCCGGATCGGTGACCGAACCGCGCCGCCGCGCGCAGTCGCGATCCCGCACGAGCTGGTCGTCCGGGGGAGCACCACGCGGTAGCTAGTGGGCGGTCCGGCGGCCGCGGGCGATCCACGCGCCGACGAGGATGCCCAGCAGGTAGCCGATACCCGCACCGATGAGGAGCGTCGTGCTCATCGGGAGGGTGGCTTTCGGGACGTCATGCCTCCATTGGCCCTCGTGATCGAGACCCGGTCGGTCGGCGTCGGGAGGGATCCACCGAATAGGGGAGGACGAGACCCTTGCCCACGCCATTACAACGATGTAATAGTGCGCGTGCAACGCTAGGAGACCTATGACCCACGCACGTATCACCATCGACCGTGACTTCACCATCGCCGACGTACCCCGTCGTCTCTTCGGCTCGTTCGTCGAGCACATGGGGAGGTGCGTCTACACCGGCATCTACGAACCCGACCACCCGACGGCCGACGACCGCGGCTACCGCAAGGACGTGCTCGAGCTCGTCCGGGAGCTGGGCCCGACGGTCGTACGCTACCCCGGCGGCAACTTCGTCTCCGGCTACCACTGGGAGGACGGGATCGGCCCGGTCGCGGACCGGCCCCGCCGCCTCGACGGCGCCTGGCACACGATCGAGACCAACGAGTTCGGGCTCCACGAGTTCATGGGCTGGGCCCGGGAGGCCGACGTCGAGGTGATGGAGGCGATCAACCTCGGTACGCGTGGGGTGGAGGAGGCGCGGGCGCTGGTCGAGTACGCGAACCATCCCGGCGGGACGTACTGGTCGGATCTTCGCCGGCGCAACGGCGCGGAGGAGCCCTTCGACATCAAGCTGTGGTGCCTGGGCAACGAGCTCGACGGGCCCTGGCAGATCGGCCACAAGACAGCGCACGAGTACGGCCGGCTGGCGCAGGAGACGGCCAAGGCGATGAAGCTCGTCGACGACTCGATCGAGCTGGTCGCGGTCGGCTCGTCGAACCGCTACATGGAGACCTTCGGCTCGTGGGAGCACACCGTGCTGACCCACGCCTACGACGAGATCGACTACATCTCGATGCACGAGTACTACCAGGAGCGCTCCGGCGACGCCGCCTCCTTCCTGGCCGAGGCGGTCGGGATGGACGCCTTCATCGACGGTGTCGTGGCGACCATCGACGCCGTCAAGGCGGCCGGCAAGCACACCAAGCAGGTCGACATCTCCTTCGACGAGTGGAACGTCTGGTACATGGAAGGGCTCGACACCGCCGACCAGCCTCACCAGGTGAGGAAGGAGTGGCGCGAGCACCCGCGGCTGATCGAGGACACCTACTCCGTCACCGATGCCGTGGTCGTCGGCACCCTGCTCAACAGCCTGCTGCGCCACGGCGACCGCGTCCGGATCGCCAACCAGGCGCAGCTGGTCAACGTGATCGCCCCGATCCGCTCGGAGGAGGGCGGCTCCGCCTGGCGGCAGACGATCTTTTGGCCGTTCGCCCGGATGGCTGCGTTGGCCCGTGGGCAGATCCTGCGGCTGGCGGTCTCGGCCGACCAGATCGCCACCGAGAAGTTCGGCGACGTCGACGTCATCGATGCTGCCGCCACCTGGTCGAAGACCGACAGCCGGGTCGCGCTCTTCGTCGCCAACCGTGGGCTCGAGGAGGCTTCGGATGTGACGGTCGACCTGCGCGGTCTGGGAGTCACCCGCGTGGCGAGCGCCGAGGTCCTCACCATTCCCGAGGGCGGCGACCGGCATTCATCCAACGTCGAGTCCGCTCCCGACGTTGTCGGGCTGGTGCCACTCGAAGGCATCGGGGTCCAGGACGGCGCGGCCCGGCTCACCCTGCCCCCGCTGTCGTGGGCGGTCGTGGAGTTCGAGGTCGCCGTGGCCTGAGTTTCGGTGTTGCGGATCAGCAACGCCAAGGCGTAGGTTCGTGTTCATGGAGGGGACCCTCGCCCAGCGGCTGCGCACCGCGCGGATGATGAACGCGCTGTCCGCCCGTCAAGTGGCAGCGCTGGCGGGGGTATCTCCGTCGACCGTGACAAGGGTCGAGTCGGGCAAGATGAACCCGACGTACGACGTGGTGCTCAAACTGCTCGACGCGGTCGGCCTCGACGAGCGGTTCGACCCGGTGTCCGACCCTCTCGCCGCGGCCACAGCGCGCTGGATCCTCGGCGTCGGGGAGGAACCACCAGAGGCCGACTACTGGATCAACCGGTGGATCATGACCGGGACGTTGAAGCTGGACGGCGTCGGTGACGTCACCGTCCCCGACCTGCAGACCTTCGCCTTCCGGGCCGGTCGCGCGGCGGCTCTCGCCTATCGACCCAAGGTGGTCAGGGTGCGTCAGGACCGCGGTTGGGACGACGTCGCCGACGGACTGATCCGGGCCGATCTTGCATGGGCCGGGACGGGGGACCGCGCGGCCAACCGCCTGGTCTATTCGGCGAGTGAAAGCCAGCCTACGTTCTACGTGGAGAACGTGGACGCCGCGATCGACGCGCTCGGTCTGGTCTTCAAAGGGCCGCGGGAGTGGGGCAAGCCGATCACTTTGCTTCCGTTCGACGGCTTCAGCGAGGCCGGTCGTTGGCAGGAGGACGGCCTTTGGTACGTCGCGCCCTGGCAGATCGTCCTCGACTGCTATGGCGGAAACGACCGGGTGCCAGAGCAGGCCGACACCATCCTGGAGGCGCTGCTTGCGCCTGAATCCGAAGACAAAGGTGTGCACAGTGCCTGACGGGTCTCGCCGTTCCATCAGCCCGTTCGTGGAAGTCGCGGCAAGGCTGCAGATGCCGGCCTCATCACGAGCGTTCGCGGGGGTCCATGCGGCTATGGCGCCGAGCCGAGCAGCGCTGTGTGCTGCATTGGACGCCATCGCCTCGCACCGTGATGCGGTGACCGTTGCAGGCGCCCACGCGGTCTTCGAGCGCACCCGCGACCTCGACATAGCGGCGGACGCCACCAAGGACGGAGACCTTGCCCTGACGCCAGCGCTGGTGGGCGCTGAGCCACGACTGGAGACAGCGATGCGCGGGGCAGGGTTCCGGACTCTTGCGGAGCTCGAGGACGAAGCACGTCACCACGATCCTGGACTGCGCCGCCGATACGGGGCGCAGCCCGGCCTGTGGGCAACTGGGATAGGCACGTCGGGCGACCCGATCGGAGAGGTCGACCTCCTGGTGCCGACCTCGATCGCGGGAGGCGGGCGTCGGTCTGCCCACGCGCTCAAGAGCCATGGCAAACAGGCGACGCGCCACACGCCGGGCCTGGAGCTCGTTGTCCTAGATCGATCACTGATGAAGGTCGAGAACTTCGTCGACGGCTCGATGAGGGATGCGTGGGTGGCCGGATATGCCGGTCTGCTCTGCGCGAAGGCATACAAGCTCGGCGAGCGGATCCGCGAGCGTGATGGGAACGGTCGAGATCGCGTCCGTCCTAAAGATGCAGTCGACGTCTGGCGACTGCTGGCGACGAGCGATGGCGCAGCGGTGCGAGCGAAGTTCGACGAACATGGTGATGATCCGCAGTGCGGCGAGGCAATCCGCCTTGGCCAGAGCTATCTGAGGACGATCATCGGGGACGGCCACATCCAGAGCCTTGCAACTGCCGACCTGGCGGTATTCGTTCCTCCTGACGAGGTCGGCGACACGATCAGCACATGGTTCAGTGCGTTCAGGGCGTGACGAGTGATGGACGTCGCCGAGCTCGCTGAGCGGGTGCAAGAGCGCGCGGGTATGGGTCGGCATGTCCTGGGGATCGTCGGGCCGCCGGGGGCGGGGAAGTCGACGCTGGCGGAGCGGCTGCGGGACGTACTCAACGAAGCCGGAAGGGTCGCGGTGGTGGCGCCGATGGACGGGTTCCATCGGCGCAACGCGGAGCTGGACGAGATGAGTGCGAGGGCACGCAAGGGGGAGCCGGACACCTTCGACGCCGAGGGGTATGTGGCGGCTTTGCGACGGGTGCGGGCGCGGCCGGGACGGGTTGAGTGGCCGACGTTCAGCCGGGTCACCGACGAACCGGTGCCCGCAGGCGTCGTGATCGAGGACGAGCCGATCGTGATCACCGAGGGCAACTACCTGCTCCTGGACGAGGGCCCCTGGAAGGACGTACGCAGCCTGCTCGACGAGGCGTGGTTCGTCGACGTCCCCGACGACATCCTCGTGCCCCGGCTGCTCGAGCGGTTCCTCGCCGGCGGGAGGTCGCGGGCGGAGGCGGAGGCCAAGATCGCCGAGAGCGACCTGCGCAACGCCGCGCTGGTGCGGGCGACCCGGCATCGGGCCGATCTGGTGCTGTGAGCTCAGCCCTCCGAGGCAGCGCAGTCGACCATGAGGGCCATCAGCTCGGTGGCTTCGTCGGTGGTGTCGAGAGTCTCGAGGGCGTGGTCGAGCTCGAGGCGCCGGGAGTGCGGGACGGTGATGGCGTCGAAGCCGTTGGACAACAGGATGCCGGTCGTCATCAGCAGAGCGGTGCGCTTGTTGGCGCCCGCGTAGAACTGGGTCCGGGCGGCGGAGCAGAAGTAGACGAGCGCCTGGAGCCGTGGGTCGTCGGTCTCGGCGACACGCTCCTGCAGCGTGGCGAAGCGGGCGCGGAGCTGCTCGCTGCTGTTGCGGCGCAGCGTGCCCTCGCCGCGGAACCTCCCGGCGTCAGGCGTCTCGTAGCGGGCGACGATCCGGTTGAGACGGTCGGACGTCGATTTGTCGATATGGAACCTGCCGTAGCCGACCAGGTCGCGGAGCGTGCCGTACGCCTCGCTGAGCGCCAGCACCTGCGCCTCGTCCCCAGAGAGGTGGCCGCCGACGGTGACGCCGGCGAGGAGGGTGCGGACCTCGGCAAGGGTGAAGCTGTTGCCTTCGAGCCGCGCCGCGTTCCAGACCAGCTCGGGCAGGCTCGCGCGGAACCGCCGCCAGGCGCTCTCGGTGTCGCTCGGGAGCATCCGGGCGGTGTCGACCTCCGTCCACCAGACGCCGGTGTCGCGCACCTGGTCCTCGCGGTCCGCGACCTCGCGATAGATGTCGCTCGTGGCCGACTTGCGGGCAGCGTACGTCTCGGGGTCGGGCGCCCAGCGGGGCTGCTTCGTCACCATGTCCGGATCTCCTCGCGGGCCCGGTCCGCGGCGTCGCCGCCGACCGAGATGGCGTCGATGGCGATCTGGATCGGCGCCGCGTAGACGACCCGGTCACGCTCGAACGCACCGATGAACAGGTCGGGTTCGGCGGCGACGACGACCACGGTCGCGTGCTGTGAGGCCGGCGCGGGGCGGAGCGTGCCGTCGACGAGGAGGGGCTGGACCGCGGTCGGGTCCTCGCACCACAGGACCGTGACCCGCGGGACGGCCTCGTCGAAGGAGGGGAGGTCCAGGCCGGCCGCGCCGGAGAGTGCCCAGCGCCCGCCGGAGGCGTCGCCGGCAGAGGCGAGCCGGCCGATGGTCGCCTCCCCGCTCAGCAGGAGGGCATCGGGCCGGTGCGGAACGCCGGAGGCACGCGCCGCCTCCTCGATGATCTGGATCGGGTCGCCGTCGGCCCAGGCGTCGAGCCGGCCCGCCCAGAGCTCGATGTCGGGGGACACGTCGGCCGGATACAGCTGATCGAGGATCGCGCGCGCCGCTGCCGCGGCCGACGGCGTCGCCAGCGGAGAGGCGCTCATCGTCAGCCCGGCGCCGCAGGCCGTGGTGATGTTGTCGAGCGTGTCGACAGACGGACTGACCACACCGTTGACGATCCGGTGAACCGTCGAGGCCGACACCCCGGCGCGCGCTGCCACTTGCCGAGCGCTCAGCCCGGAGCGTCCGATGCACTCCGCGACGAGCCGTCCGACGTCCTGTTCCATATATGCAACGCTAGTCCAGACTGTTGCATATATGGACCAGGCATGCCGACGTACGTTTCTTCTAGGGTGTGCGCCATGACGCGACCGATCACGCTGCTTGTCGAGGGGGAGTCGGACAAGGCTCTGGTGGAGGCGTTGGCGCCGCGATACGGGGTAGAGCTGACCGAGCTCGGCATCGAGGTCGTCTCGATGAACGGCGCGGGCAACGCCGGCCGGTTCATCCGCGAGACGACGGCCGCAGGACACCGCGTCGGAGGCCTCTACGACGAGGCGGAGGAGCACTTCGTCACCAACGCGCTGGGCCGACAGCTCGGGGAGGACCTCTCCGGGCAGGGGTTCTTCGCCTGCCGGCGCGACCTCGAGGACGAGATGATCCGGGCGATCGGGGCGGCACGGATCGTCGAGATCCTCGAGCTCAACGGCGAGGGCGGCAAGTTCCGTACGCTGCAGAACCAGCCCGAGCACCGCGGCGAGGAGGTCGCCGACCAGCTGCACCGCTTCTTCGGCACCGCCTCGGGACGCAAGATCCGCTACGGCACGATCCTCGGTGAGGCCGTCGAGATCGAGTCGATCCCGGACCCGCTGGTCGGTCTGCTGACCTGGTGCTGGGGCTGAGTCACGGCTCCATGTCGTCGTGGACGACGACCCGGGAGAGCTCGATGGTGCCGTCCGGGCACTTCCAGAAGTGCAGCCGGCGGGCACTGGGCGTGTGGATCTGCATCGAGACCCGGTAGCAGACCGCGCCGTCGGGGCGGGACTGTGGCGCGGCGTTGCCCCCGGCAGAAGTACGCAGCTGGTGCAGCTCGCGACCGGTCGACTGCTCCGCGAGGCCGGTGAGCACCTCCATGACCACGTCGGCGATCTTGTCGAGGGCGATGCCCTCGAGCGCGTCGACGCTGTCGAGGAACCGCTCGCCGATCGCGAACTCGGGCAGCGGCCGGGTGGCCTGCTCGCCGACCGGGATCCGGCGGGCCCAGGCGGCCTCGACCAGGTGACGGAAGCCGCGCTCACGGTCGGCGAAGACGGGCAGGGCGACCTCCGGCGGCGCGGTCCGCTGCTTGGCGCGGCGCAGCTGAGAGCGCATCCGGGCCAGCTCGGCATCGCGGGTCTCGACCTGACGGGCCGCACGGGCGAGGTCCTTGGCGAACTGCACCCGTTCGTTGCGCAGCCCCGAGACCTGGTCGCGGAGCTCGGCCAGCTCGGCCTCGAGGTGAGCCTTCTCGGCCTTGATCGCGGTGACCTGCAGCGACATCGACTGCACCGCGGCCTTCTTCGCCGGAGCGGCCTCCTTCTCCGGCATGGGGATCGGCTCGGGCGACGACGCCGCCGCCACCGGCGTCGGCCGGACCGCACGGACCGGCTCGCCCCTGCGGCGCGGCATCATCGCGGGCGTCGGGATCGCGGGCCTGGCCGGAGCCTCGGGAGCAGGCTCGGGAGGGGCCGCCTCCGCAGGGGCCTCGACAGCCTCGACTCCCTGAGGCTCGGGAACGGTCTCGACATGGTCGACGACAGCAGGCGGCGGCGCATCCGGGTCGAGCCAGGGCGGGCCGCCGGCGTACAGGGCCAGGGCCTCGCGGGCCGTGTCGTGCTCGCGGACCTCGCGCAGCGACAGCCGCCACCTGGGGCCGGTGGCGACGACCCGGGCGAGCACGACCTCGCCGGGGGTGAGGAGGGCCTGGAGGTCGTCGTCGGGGTCGCCGGTCACATCCGAGCGGAAGAGCTCGACGGTGACGTCGGGATGCAGGCGCAGGTCCGCGGAGCCGGCGAGGACGGAGCGGACCTCGGCGGGGACGACGTCCCCGGCGGCGTACGCCTTCAGTGCCTCCTCGGCGGTGGGGCGGCTCTCCCGGATGTCGAGCCAGCGTGACTTCTTCTCGAGCACCCCGGACACCGCCATCCCGGGCGCGAGGACGCGCTCGATCGGCACCCCCGCCTGGGCGAGCTGGGGCGGGATCGAGGCCATGTCGCCACCGCCGAGGTCGACCAGCGCGCGCTCGCTCATGATCGAGCGCACCGTGCCGGCGCGGCGCTCGCGGGTGGAGGCGGTGCGAGCGCTGTCGAAGAGGCCGGCGGCCGCGGCCATGTCGAGGGCGTCGTCGATGAGCTGTCCGGTGAGCTTCTTGCCCTCGGACCTGTTCCAGGCGAACCGGAGCGGCGCCTGCTTCAGATCGACGTTCCACGCCAGGCCGATCGGGTAGACCCGTCCGGCGCCGCCGTAGACCTGCGTGCCCGGCGTCATCTTGTTGGAGAAGGCCCAGGTGTGGCCGCCGGTCGTGACCAGGTAGAGGTCGGCGAGGTCGCCGATCTCGGCCGCGATCCTCTCCACGTCGGCGTAAGGCTCGGTGTGGCCGGACGCGACGGTCACCACCACGGTCGGCTTGGTGCGGGTGTCGCCGTTGAGCAACGCCGCCAGCGCCTCGGCCTCGGACGTGTTCGTCACGCGCTTGATCGCAGACATGCCCCTCCTTTCACAAAACGTACAGCGAACGGAAAGGAGACCTACCCCAACGACCCGCGGTCTTCGTGGGGCCATCCGATCGGCGTGGATACCGGGGCCGGTGTCAATGACACACCCGTGTCATATTTGACTCGCCAACCTGTCTAGACTCCGTGTCGCTTTTACGACATTGACAGGTATCTGCCGCGCTCCGGGGCTGTGAATGTCTTTACCTGTAACAAATCCCGAGAACGATTTCGGGCGGCAATATTCGATCCGTCCGCATTACCCGGGAAGCGCGCACGATCTGATCACGGGCTCTGCCGACGGTTTCCGCAAGGAGACCCACCTTGAGATATTCACGCCTCGGCCGATCGGCCGTAGCAGCCACGGGCATACTCGCCGCAACCGCTGCGATGCTTGCCGCCACCCCCGCATTCGCCGGCACCCCTACGGCCGACGACAAGGCCCCCGCGGCCAAGCTCTCCTCCACCCTCGAGTCGAAGTTCGAGAAGTCGGACTCGACCGACTTCTGGCTCCGGTTCTCCGACAAGGCCAACCTTGGGCCCGCCACGTCCATCAAGGACTGGACGAAGCGCGGCCAGTACGTCGTCGACGCGCTGGAGAAGACGGCGAAGGCCTCCCAGGCAGGCGCCGTCGCCGAGCTCGACGCCGCCAAGGTCAGCTACAAGACGTACGCGATCTCGAACGCGATCCTGGTCAAGGACGGCTCCGAGGAGCTGGCCCTGAAGCTGGCCGCCGACCCGGAGATCAAGACCGTCCACGAGCGGGCCAGGCTCTCGCTCGTCGAGCCGGTCAAGGAGGAGACGGCCACCAAGGCGCCGCAGGGCACCGAGTGGGGCATCGACTTCATCCACGCTCCCGAGGCCTGGGCGCAGGGCGCGACCGGCGCCGGCATCGTCGTCTCCAGCGTCGACTCCGGGACCGACTACACCCACCCGGCCCTGGTCGACCAGTACCGCGGCAACAACGGCGACGGCACCTTCACCCACGACTACAACTGGTTCGACGCCTACGGCGACTGCTCCAGCGGTCCCTGTGACCTCGACGGCCACGGCACCCACACCATGGGCACCATGGTCGGCGACGACGGCGCCGGCAACCAGATCGGTGTCGCGCCCGACGCCGAGTGGATCGAGACCAACGGCTGCTGCGGCAGCGACGCCGGTCTCCTCGACTCGGGCTGGTGGCTGCTGGAGCCGACCGACGCCGACGGGGAGAACCCGGACGTGTCGAAGCGTCCGCACGTCATCAACAACTCGTGGGGCTGGAACGGCGTCGGCTACATCGACTCCTTCTTCGACGACGTGAACGCCGCCTGGAACGCCGCCGGCCAGTTCTCCTCGTGGGCCTCGGGCAACCCGGGCTCGATGTGCCAGGGGACGTCCTCCCCGGGCGCGAACACGCTCACCTACTCGGTGGGCGCGGTCGACTCCTCCGGCACCGTCGCCTCGTTCTCGGGCCGTGGCCCGGGCCAGGACGGGCTGGTCAAGCCCAACATCGCGGCACCGGGCGTGAACGTACGCTCGTCCGTCCCGGGTGGTGGGTACGCCAGCTACAACGGCACCTCGATGGCCGCCCCGCACCTCGCGGGCGCCGTCGCCGCGCTGTGGAGCTACAACCCGGCCCTGATCGGCAACGTCGAGGAGACCCGCCGCCTGCTCAACGAGGCGGCGACCGACGTCGACGACACCACCTGCGGCGGCACCGCCGAGAACAACAACGTGTACGGCGAGGGCTACCTCGACCTGGCGCGCCTGATCGCCCTGGCTCCGGCCGAGGGCGGCACCGTCGCCGGGACCGTCACCAGCGGCGGCGACCCGATCGCGGGCGCGACCGTCGAGCTCGACGGCTCGGCTCTCGACCGCACCCTCACGACGGACGCCGAGGGTCACTTCTCGGCCGACGTCTTCGTCGGTGACTACGAGGTGACCACCACGGCCTTCGGTTACGTCACCGAGACCGGGTCGGCGACCGTCACGGAGGACGCCACCACGACCGTCGACTTCGACCTCGCCGAGGCTCCGAAGTACACGGTCAGCGGCACGGTCACCAACGCCAGCACCGATGCCCCCATCGCCGGGGCCGAGGTCCAGCTGTCGCCGGGCAACCTGTCCGCGACCGCAGCCGCCGACGGCACCTACTCGTTCGCGGGCGTGCCGGAGGGGACGTACACGATCTTCACCGAGGGGTCGGGCTGTGCCGAGGCGACGAGCTCGGAGATCGAGGTCACGGGCAACAAGACCCATCAGGTGAAGGTGGTCTTCTCCTACGACGGCTACGGCTACTTCTGCTCCGAGGGTTCGAACGGCGTACGTTCCGGGACCACCGCGCTCGGGCTCGAGGGTGACGACGTGGCGGGTTCGGTGGACCTTCCGTTCAGCTTCCCGCTCTACGGCGAGAGCTACACCAAGGCGTACGTCGCCTCGAACGGTCACCTGAACTTCCTCGCCTCGAACGCGGCCTTCAACAACGGCGCGATCCCGTCGGTCAGCGTGCCGAACGCGGCGATCTACCCGTTCTGGGACGACCTCGACGCTCGTGGTGAGGCGGACGTGTTCACCGGGGCGACGACGGTCGACGGCGTGGACGCATTCGTCATCGAGTGGCGTGACGTCGTCCCGCTGAGCACGACGGACCCGCTCGACTTCTCGGTCACCCTCTTCGAGGACGGCCGGGTCGAGCTGGGCTACGGCGACCTGCCCAGCGGCGACCGGGCCCTCGGTGGCTCGGCCACCATCGGCATCGAGAACACCACCGGCAAGATCGGCACGCAGTTCTCGCTCGACACCGCCTCGCTGAGCGACGACAAGTCGATCACCTTCGACCTGGCCCCGATGGGCACGGTCTCCGGTGTCGTCACGGACTACAACACCAAGTCCGGCATCGACGGTGCCGAGGTCACCCTGACCCCGACCGCCGGCGGTTCCGCCAAGACGGTCGAGACCGGCGCCGACGGCTCCTACAGCGTCGACATGGTGACCGGTGCGTACGGCGTGAGCATCACCGCGCCCGACTACGTGTCGGTCAGCCGCGACGTCACCGTCGCCGAGGACGCGACCGTCACCTCCGACGCCCAGCTCAAGGCCGGCCGGCTCGCCGTCACCCAGACGGCGCTCAACGCCAGCCTCGCGATGGGTGGCTCGGTCTCCCGCAACCTGAAGATCACCAACACCGGGTCCGCGCCCGCCGAGGTCGATCTGGGTGCCACCGGGGAGGAGGTCGTCATCCTGGGCGACAAGACCGCCTCCGCCGGCGTCACCAAGAGCGCGACCAACAAGGTCACCGCGGTCAAGACGGCGCCGGGCGCCGGGTCGAAGTCGTCGGGCCTGACCTCCTCGAAGCCGGGAAGCAAGCTCGGTTCGGCGGGGAAGCCTTCGGTCACGGCGCTCGCGCCCACGCCGGCGGGTGAGACGACGCTGTCCCACTCGAGCTCGCACGAGGTCGTGCAGTCCAGCTCGGTCGCGTGCCCCTCGGGGACCACGACGATCCTGCGCACCTACTCACCGGGCGACTTCGGCATCTCGGGGAGCTTCACGCCCACCAGCGTGAGCTTCGCGGTCCAGGAGACGGCCAACGGGAACACGCCGGTGACGGCGACGCTCTACACGTTGCCGGCCGGTGCTGCGTTCACCTTCGCCAACCTGACCCCGATCGGGTCGGGCACGACGACGGTGACCAGCGACTTCGGGGCGACCTACACGGTGCCGGTCGCGGCCTCCGCGGAGATCGCGCCCGACGACATCCTGGTCGTCTCCGTCGCGGGCAGTGCGGTCTACTTCGGCGGCAACCCCGAGGCCGAGACCTCGCCGACCTACCTGGCCTCCGACGCCTGCGGTACGCCGGAGCCGACCGATGCCGCGGAGCTCGGGTTCCCCGACTCCAACATCATCCTCGATGTGACCGGTGAGACCGGCGGCGGTGGCGTCGCGTGGCTGGACGTCCAGCCGCCGTCGTTCACGCTGGCGCCGGGCAAGGCGGTCACCGCGATCGTCACGTTCGCCGCCACGGTCGACCAGCCGGGCACCTATACGGCCGACGTGGTCATCGGGAACAACACCCCCTACACCGTGGCACCGGTCCCGGCGACCATGATCGTGAAGGCGCCCTCCGGCTGGGGCAAGATCACGGGCACGGTGACGGGTTCGGGGTCGCCGATCGAGGGTGCGGTGGTGGCCCTCGACGGGGTGTCCTACGACGTGACGCTTCGGACATCTGCGGACGGCACCTACGGGTACTGGATGCAGAAGTCCAACGCGCCGCTCCAGGTGATCGTCGCGGCCGACGGGTTCGTGCCCGCGACCAAGAAGGCGCAGATCGTGGCTGGTCAGACGACCGTCTACGACTTCGACCTGAAGCCGTTGGGCTAGCCCGACGGCGAGGCCCCGGGCACCAGCAGGTGTCCGGGGCCTTCGCGTCTTTGTTCGGAACCGCTCCGGCGGGCCTCGAATGTCGGTGCTGCGGTGTACGATCGCCGCGCCTGCGAGAACGACCCCTCCAACCAGCCCTTATGCCTGAATCCTCCAAGCCGGCCGTCGCCGAGATCCTGCGCCTGCGGGCTCCGTTGAGCCTGCAGGTCCTGCGCGCCGCTTTGAAGGGCAAACGCGTGCTGCTGACCGAGGAGGAGCTGCTCTCCGTGCTGAAGTCGGGCGGCTTCGTCGAGGGGCCGCCGGGGCAGTGGAGCCTGGCTCCTGCCTCGACCGCGGCTCCCGCTCCCGCTCGGTTCAACCAGGCCTCGCTGGCCTCGCGGGTGGGGGTCGAGGGTGACGTACTCGTGAAGGTGCTGGAGGCGCTGGTCACCGACCATCCCGAGGTCAACTGGGGTGCGCTGCGGGACCGGCTCGAGTCCGGCGCCGATGTCGCGGTCTCCGACCGCACCCTCGGCCTCCTGGAAGAAGGCGTACGCCGCTTCGAGGTCGCCCGGCTGAAGGCCGAGAAGCAGGCGGCCGAGGAGCGTGCCCGGGAGGCGGAGCGGCGCCGTGAGCTGCAGCAGCTGGCCGAGAGCGAGGTCGCGATGCTGCGCGCCGAGCTCGACGACGAGCGGCGGCGGGCCCACGACGCGGCGCTCGAGCGCGACCGGCTGCGCCAGGAGGCCGAGAAGTTGATGGCGCTCAAGGAGCAGGAGACCGCCGCGTGGGTCGCCACCGCCGCGGGCGGCTGGATGCTCGATCTCGGCGCCCCGGAGACCTTCGGCGAGGAGAAGCTCCGCCAGGCGCTCGGCCAGCTCGAGTCGGCGCTGGTGGTGCTCAACGTGCCGGTCTCCGGCCGCGAGATCGAGGCCGTCGTGGTGCATCCCGGCGGGATCGCCGTGGTGGAGCAGTACGACATCCCCTCGACCGCCGGTGTGGTCGAGGTGCCGGCCGACGGGGCGGCGTCCGTCGAGGGCCGCCCGCTCGAGGTCGCTGATCCGCGTGCCGACGTGCTCGCCGCCGTACGTCTCCTGCAGAAGGCCGCTTCCCTGGACCTCGCCTACCTGCCCGTGCTCGCCTTCCAGGGGCCGGCCGAGGCCGAGGGCGAGGACGTGCTCGTCTGCCTCACCGCCGAGGTGGACCTCGCTGTCGACGACATGCTGCACTCACAGTCCGCGAGAGTCTCGGCCGACGATGCGGTCGCGCTGCTGGCCAAGCTCGGGGTCCCGGAGCTGCCGGAGGCCCCGTCGGGGTTCTGAGGCCTCAGATCAGGCCGGCGGCGCGGGCTGCTTCGGCGTAGGCCGCGGCGAGGGTGGGGACGGTTTCGTGGGCGTTGAGACCTGACGGGTTCGGTACGACCCAGAGCTCGGCGCCGGCCAGCGGCTCGGGCTGGCGGCCCTGCTTGGCCTTGGGGCGGTTGAACGCGGTGCGGTAGGCGGTGATCCCGGCGATCGCGACGACGGCCGGTTTCCGCCGTGCGACCAGGGAGAACAGCTCGGCGCCGCCCTCCTTGAGCTCGGCGTTGGAGAGCTCGGAGGCCTTGGCCGTCGCGCGCCGGACGATGTTGGTGAACCCGATGCCCCGGGCGCGGAAGTAGTCGCGGTCCTCCGGCGTCATCCCCGCGGAGGCGTCGATCGGACGGGTGGTGATCCCGGCCCGGAAGATCGCGGGATAGAAGCGGTTGAGCGGGTGCGCGAAGTGGGTCTGGGTCGCCGCGGTCCACAGGCCGGGGTTGATGCCGACGAAGAGGAGGCGCAGCGGTTGGTCGTCTGCCGGGAGGAGGTCGGGGACCGAGGCGCCGTAGTAGGTCTGGAGCTCGGCCTGGGTGAAGCGGGCCACGGCGTGATCCTTCCATCTGCGTAACGACCGGCCGTCCGGGGGTGCAACAGCCGGGTGCCGTGGGGAGTATGTGGAATATGCACCCCACGCGTCTCCTCCCACTCGCACTCGCTGCGACGGCGCTCCTGATCTCCGCCTGCGGCACCTCCGACGAAGCGACCGACCCGGGCTCGAGTCCGTCGGCCTCCTCTTCCGGAACCCCGAAGCCGCAGCCCGAGCCGTCCCGGCCGCCGAGCTCGGAGAAGCCCGTACGCGGCCTGGTCTCCGCCGGCGGCGCGGCGGAGGGTGACCTGGAGAAGACCGCGACGCCGCTCCCGGACGCGGCCGCGATCAAGGCGTACGCAGCCACTCTCGGCACCTCGCTCCAGGAATCGTTCACCACGAAGGCGACCACGCTGCTCGCGCACGTCCCGGCAGGCCAGCGGCTGTACGCCCAGACGGTCTACGACGGCTGCGAGGCGCCGGACCCGGCGACCATCACCGCCTCGACGAGCGGCGACGACGTGGTCCTGCACGTCACCCCGCCGAAGAGCACCAAGATCCAGTGCCTGGTCGCCGAGCGATCGGTCGCGTTGCTCTCGGTCGACCTGCCCGTCGGCTAACGTTCGCCGCGTGGGGGAGCCGTGGAACACCTTCGTCGAGGGCGACAACCTCGACGTGCTCCGGGCGCTCGCGGTGGCGGGGGAGACCTTCGACCTGATCTACATCGACCCGCCCTACAACACCGGCAGTCTCTTCGCCTACCACGACGACCGGCGCGGGAAGGACGGCAAGCGGGCCGGCCGCCACGAGGCGTGGGTCGCGATGATGAGGCCCCGGCTGGAGGCGGCGCGCGCCGTCATGACCGACCGCGCGGCGATCTACGTCTCCATCGACGACAACGAGGCCGCCCACCTCAAGGTCCTGATGGACGAGGTCTTCGACGAGCGCAACCAGCTCGCGCAGATCGTGGTCAACCTCAACCCCAAGGGCCGCCAGCTCGGCAACGGCTTCGCGACGTCCCACGAGTATCTGCTGGTCTACGCCAAGGACGCCCGGTCCTGTGCGCTGGAGTCCAGCATCCCCGAGGCCGTCAACGAGCAGGACTTCCCGCTGGTCACCGACGACGGGCGCCACTACCGGCGACTGCCGCTGCGCAACACCAACAAGAAGTTCAACCCGGCGACCGCCAGGACGCTCCACTTCCCGGTGTGGGGCGACCCGGACTCCGGCCGCGTCGATGTCGAGCCGTTCGACGGTGGCCAGGAGATCTGGCCGGTCTTCGGTGACGGCCGTCCCGCGGTCTGGCGGTGGAGCGCTCCGCTGATCGCGGCCCGTCCCGACGACCTGATGTGCCGTCGCGTACGCGGGAAGCTGGGGGAGCGGGTCGACGTCTACCAGCGCGACTGGCTCTCCCGCGACGCCTCGGGCGACGCGCGGCGCAAGAAGCTCACCACGATCTGGCTGGCCGAGGAGATCGGCTCGACCGACTCCGCCGTCGCGGAGCTGAAGTCGCTGGTGGGGCCGCTGTTCGAGTCGCCGAAGCCGACCGGCCTGATCCGGCGGATCCTGGCCACCATGCCGGCCGACGCGCGGGTCCTCGACTTCTTCGCCGGATCCGGGACCACCGGCCACGCGGTCGCGCTGGCCAACGTGGAGGACGGGGCGCGGCGTACGTGCTGGTCGGTCCAGATCGCCGAGACGACCCGGCCGGGCTCTAACGCGGCCAAGGCCGAGATGGCGTACGTCTCCGACATCACCCGCGCGCGTCTGCGGGCCGTGGTCGCGGCGCACGGGAACGGCGGCGCCGCGGGGTTGGTCGAGCGCGACCTGGATGAGCTTCTCGAGACATCTGGCATCACGCGGGGTGCGTAGAACGCCATGGCCCTCAGCGTTCCCCGGCTCCGGATCGGCTCGACCGAGATCATCGCCCTCCCCGACGGCGAGGGCCCGTTCTTCTCCCCGCGCGCCGATGCCTTCCCCGAGGCCACGGCCGCGCAGTGGGCGGAGGTCGACCGTTACGATCCCGGCGCGGTCGACGCCGAGGGCCGCTGGCGGCTCCAGTTCCGTGCCTTCGCGATCCGCGGCGACAAGGGCCTCACCGTCGTGGACGCCGGGATCGGTCCGGCGGACGGCCCCGCCGCCTCGTGGGCGCCCGTGCCCGGTGTGCTTCCTCGGTCGCTCGACGCCGCGGGCATCGATCCGGCCGAGGTCGACACGGTGGTGCTCACGCATCTGCACACCGACCATGTCGGATGGGCTGTCGTGACCGAGGCCCACGGCCGCCGCCCCTACTTCCCGAACGCTGAATACTTGCTCCAGCGGGCCGAGTACGACGCCCTCGACGCGCTCAACCCCCAGCTTCGCGAGACCCTCACCGACCCGCTCGCGGCGGCTGGTCGGCTCCGGCTCCTCGACGGCGACACAACCCTGCGCGCCGGGCGTACGGTCGCCACGCCCGGTCATACGCCCGGGCATCAGAGCGTGCTGGTCGCCGAGGGGCGCGAGCTGGCGCTCGTCACCGGCGACCTCTTGGTGCACGCGCTCCAGCTGCTCCACCCCGAGATCGCCTACGCACCCGAGATCGACCCTGAGGCGGCCAGGCACTCGAGGGAGCGCATGCTCAGCCGCGAAGCCGCCACCACGCTGCACCTGGCGACACCGCATCTGACGGAGCCGTTCATCTCGGCGTGATCGCGCCGCTGGATGAACTTCTTGCAACATCTGGTAACCGCGTTACACGAGGTGCGTAAAACGCGGCATCGTCTGGGGGCGACCGAACACCTCACCTCGGGAGACCCCCATGAAACTCCGTGGCCTGTTCATCCTTGCCTGCGGCGCCCTCGTGCCGCTCACGATTCCGGCAGCAGCACACGCCGAGTCCTACTCCCAGCCGCTCTCCACCGCCATCGGCGACCTTCCCGTCGCGGCCGAGAACCGCACCGGCTACAGCCGTGACCTCTTCCAGCACTGGATCGACGCCGACGGCGACGGCTGCAACACCCGCAACGAGGTGCTGATCGCGGAGGCCGAGGAGGCCCCCACCATCGGCTCCGGCTGCTCGCTGTCGGGCGGCCGCTGGTACTCCTACTACGACGGCGTCTCCTGGACCCTCACCAGCGACATCGACATCGACCACATGGTCCCGCTCGCCGAGGCCTGGGACTCCGGCGCCCGCACCTGGACCTCGACCGAGCGCCGCGACTACGCCAACGACCTCGGCTACTACGGCTCCCTCGTCGGCGTCACCGACAACGTCAACCAGGCGAAGGGTGACCAGGACCCGGCCGAGTGGATGCCCGCCCAGCAGAAGTGCCGCTATCTCAAGGAGTTCGTCTCGGTGAAGATCCGCTGGCGCCTCTCCGTCGACAGCACCGAAAAGTCGGCCCTCACCAACCTCACCTCCGCCAACGGCTGCGGCAGCCAGACCGTCTCGGTGACCCGCGCCCGCTGACATCTCGATCCCGCCGAGGCGTCGCTTAGGTCGGCCGAGGCGTCGCCTGCGTCGGCCGAGTGGGCGCTGTCATGCCCCCTCGGCCGACGGGCCTGACGTCTCGGCCGACGCGGGTGACGTCTCGGCGGGGTCTGGACAGATAGGATCGCGGCCATGGCGTTCTCTGCCCCACGGGTCACACGGGAGCAGGTGGAGTCCGACGTACGTCGCCGGCTGGCGCGGCTGAAGTCGAAGCGGTGGCACGTGCTGCAGGCCGCCGGGGCGGCCGGGGCGGCGTGGTTCATCGCGGCCGGACTGCTGGGCCACGCACAACCGGTCTTCGCGCCGATCGCGGCTGTGGTCAGCCTCGGCACCTCCTACGGCCAGCGACTGCGGAGGGTGACCGAGGTGACCATCGGGGTGGCGCTCGGGGTGTTCCTGGGCGACATCGTGGTGCAGGTCATCGGCGAGGGTGCCTGGCAGATGACCCTGGTGGTCGCGATGGCCATGGCCGTGGGGATCTTCATCTCCTCGGGGCAGGTCTTCCGCAACCAGGCGGCGGTGCAGTCGATCTTCGTGATGGGGCTGCTGCCGACGCCCGGCGCGGCGTTCACCCGCTGGACCGACGCGCTGATCGGCGGCGCGGTCGCGCTGGTGGCGGCCTCGATCGTGCCCGCCGCGCCGCTGCGGCGGCCCGGTGAGCAGGCCGCGGTGGTGGCCAAGAAGATCGCCTCGTTGCTGCGTGCCGCCGGCCAGGTGATGCTCGACGCCGACGCGGTCCACGGGCTCAAGGTGCTCGCCGACGCGCGCGCCACCGACCCGCTGATCCGCGAGCTGCAGGACGCCTCCGACGAGGGCATGTCGGTGCTGGCGGTGTCGCCCTTCCGGTTCCGGCATCGCAGCCACGTGCATCGGATGGCCGAGCTCGTCGAGCCGCTCGACCGTGCGCTGCGCAGCACCCGGGTGCTGGTGCGGCGGGCGGCGGTGTCGGCCTATCGCGGGGACATCGTGCCGGAGAGCTACTACCAGCTGGCCTTCGGACTCGCAGACGCCGTCGACGTCGTCGAGGCCGAGCTCGCCGCGGGGCTCGGCCCGGACGGGCTGAGCGGGGAGGCCAGGTCGGTGCTGCTCGCGGTCGGCGACCACTCGGCCGAGGTGGAGCGTACGGAATCCCTCAACGCCGAGGTCATCCTCGTCCAGATCAGGTCGATCATCGTCGACCTGCTCGGGGTCACCGGGATGGGGCAGTTCGAGGCGACCGACGCGCTGCCGCCGCTGCCGTCGCGCCGAACGGCCTAGAGCGACCCGCGCAGGTCGCGTACGACCGAGTCCACGACCGCGACCAGATCACCCTCGGTCGACGCCGCGATCGCGCGTTGCCGCTGGTAGGAGGCGCCTTTGTGGATGATGTCGTGCACCCCGGCGAGCTCCTTCTCGCAGCCGAGGCGCGCCGCCACCGGCTCCAGCCGGACGAGCAGATCGGCGAGGTCCTCGGTGACCAGCCGCTCCTCGGAGGCGTCGTTGAGGATCACGATCGCGTCCAGGCCGTAGCGGGCGGCACGCCACTTGTTCTCCTGGACGTGCCACGGCGGCATCGTCGCCACCGGCTCCCCGGCCGCGATCCGGGCGTCCAGGTCGACGCAGAGACAGTGGGCCAGCGCGGCGATCGCGGCCAGCTCCTGGATGGTGGAGACCCCGTCGCAGATCCGGTTCTCGATGGTGCCGATCCGGGGCGAGGGCCGGATGTCCCAGCGGATCTCGCTGATCTCCTCGATCACGCCGGTGATCGTCTGGTCCGAGACGTACGCCTCGAACTCCTGCCACGTCGCGAACTGGAACGGCAGCCCGGCGGTCGGCAGCTGCTGGAACATCAGCGCCCGGTTGGACGCGTAGCCGGTGTCGACGCCCGCCCAGATCGGGGAGGAGGCCGACAGCGCCTGGAAGTGGGGGTAGTAGGTCAGCAGCCCGTTGAGGACCGGCATGACGCGGTCCCGCTCCGGCATCCCGACGTGCACGTGCACGCCCCAGATCAGCATCTGTCGCCCCCACCACTGGGTGCGGTTGATCAGCTCCTCGTAGCGATGTCCCGCGGACAGCTCCTGCGTCGTCCAGGACGCGAACGGGTGGGTCCCGGCGCCGAAGAGGTCCACCCCGAGATCGTCGCCGGCACGTACGACGCCGGAGGTCGTCTCGCGGATCTGGTCCATGGCCTCCTCGACCGTCTCGCAGACCCCCGTGACGATCTCGACGGTGTTGCGCAGCAGCTCCTTGTGGATCCGCTCCGGGTTGGGAACCCGTGCCTTGGCCCGGGCGAAGAGGTGGTCGGCGACGTTGACGAGGTCCCGGGTCTGGCGGTCGACGAGCGCGAGCTCCCACTCGACGCCGAGCGTCGGCCGGGGCGAGGGATGGAAGTCGATCCGCATGTATTGAGCGTTCCTTGCACGGGCCCGTTTGTCGAGCATCGTGAATGCCTGTCGATCACCGGCCCGATGGCACCCTGTGACGGTGGACGCGCGCGAGGTGAACCTGACTCTGGACTTCTGCCTCCGCGTCGGTGAGCTGCTGATCTCGACCGGCGCCGGGGCCGCTGACGTGACCGCGACGATGAGGTCGCTCTCCCAGCATCTCGGGCTCCGCGGAGCCGAGGTCGACGTCACCTACACCAGCCTCTCGATGAGCTATCAGGCCGACCCAGAGGCGATCCCGATCCACACCACGCGCCAGGTCAAGAACCGCACGATCGACTACGACCACCTGACCGCGGTCGACCACCTGGTCCGCCAGGTCGTACGCGACGAGGTGGACCTGCAGGGTGCCCGGATCGCGCTCGGCCGGATCATCTCCGGAGGCCACCGCCGGCCGCGCTGGGCCGCGACGCTCGGCATGGCGGTGATGGCCGCCGCGTTCACCGTCTACGTCGGCGGTGAGCTCTGGGTGATCGTCCTCGCGTTCATCTCCGGCGCCGCGATCGACCAGCTGCAGCACTTCCTCCACCGCGGGTGGCGGCTGCCCCTGTTCTACCTGCAGGTCGCCGGCGCCGGCCTGGCCACGCTGCTCGCGGTCATCGCCGCGGCGCTGCCGCTGGACCTCGACGTCTCCACCTCGATCACCGCCAACATCACCGTGATGCTGGCCGGGATCAGCTTCATGGGTGCACTGCAGGACGCCCTGACCGGGTTCCACGTCACCGCCAGCGCCCGGATCATGGAGGCGCTGGTCTCCACGGCCGGGATCATCGCCGGGGTCACCGGCGGCCTGGTCTTCGCGCGCGCGGTCGGGGTGCCGATCCACTCCGCGGTCTCGGGCGGCGCCACCTCGCTGCAGTCGCTCACCCTGGCCACCGCGGGTGGTGCGGTCGGTGCCGCGGCCTTCGCCTACGCGGCGTACGCCCCCAAGCGGACGCTGGCTCCGATCGCGGTCATCGCCGGCATCGCCGTGATCCTCTCCATCGTCGTCCCCGGCGACGTCGGACGTACGTGGCGGGTGGCCGTGGCCGCCCTCTTCATCGGTCTGGTGGCCTACTCGGTCGCCACCAAGCTGCGGGTGCCGCCGCTGGTCGTCGTGGTCTCGTCGGTCGTCCCGTTCCTGCCCGGCTACTCGATCTACCGCGGTCTCACCATGCTGGCCCAGGAGACGCCGGCGACCACCTCGGTCGGCCTGGTCGCCCTCTTCACCGCGGCCTCGGTCGCCCTCGCCCTCGCCTCCGGTGTCTACCTGGGCGAATTCATCGCCCAGCCGCTCAGCCGCCGCTCCTGGCGGATCGAGACGCGGCTCGCCGGGCCGCGCCTGGTCGGTCCGCTGCGGAAGGACCGGGCCGCGACGCCGGTGCCCGTCGCCGATACCGACTCCTAGGCGCGGCGGGGCGTTCCTTCGTCAAGGTATGCAGGGAAAGGAACAGATCCCTGGCGGAGCTCCGCGAGGGATGTGCGCCTTCGGCTACATACCTTGATGAAGGCTCAGCACCTCGAACCAGCGCTCAGGAGTGGCGTCGTACGGCGCCCGCCCCTCCTTGACCGCGAGATAGACCCGCTCGGCGGAGTCCTCGGTCATCGAGATGATCTCGGGCGGGTAGCCGAACTCGAGCTGGTGGTGCTCGAACTCGTCCTGGTCGTCGATGTAGACCGAGCCGTCGAACTTCTTGACCACGTCGAGATCCAGGTCGATGCAGGTGACCGTCGAGTCCTGCCACATCGGCGGAGTACACATGTCGACATATATCTGCGAGCTCACCCGCTCGTTCGGCCGGTTGAAGGCAGCGAAATGGGCAGCGTCGCGGTGAGGGATGAGACTGACCGAGTCCCAGTCGGCGACCCACCCCTTGCCCGGCCGGGCGAACTCCGTGCCGACCGGGTGGCCGATCCACTCGCCGTGCTCGTCCTCGCCGAGGTAGATCCCGTCGAAGCCCCAATGGGGCTTGTTGCCCCACTTCGTCATCTCGACCCGGATCCGTTCCCCTGCCTCGAAGCGCGTCATGGGGTCAATCTGCCACGACCGGCGCCGGCGGTGTGAGCCGGTCGAGGATCTCGAACCAGCGCTCGGCGGAACCGTCGTACGGCGCGACGTGGTCCCTCACCTCGGGCAGCACGCGGTCCGCCGTTGCCCGGGCCAGGTCGATGACCTCAGGCGGATAGTCGAGCGAGACCTGGTGCTCGGCGAACTCGTCCTCGTCGATCAGCATCACGGTTCCGTCGCGCAGCTCGATCACGTCGAGGTCGAGGTCGACGCAGCTCAGCACCGTGTCCGTCCATACGGGTGCCGTGGCCATGTCGACGTAGACGTAGATGTCCTGGGGCTGCCCCTGCCCGTTGATCCTGACCAGATGGGCGGGATCCTTGCGGGGTGACAGGGTGAGCCACGACCAGCCGGCGATGTAGCTGTCGTTCGGCTTGACGGCACGGGTGCCGGCCGGGTGACCGATCCACTCACCGTGCTCGTCCTCGCCGAGGTAGAGCCCGCCGAACGACCAATGAGGCCGGCCACCCCACTTCGTGAACTCGACACGAACGGGGTGGCCGGCTTCGAAGCGCATGGGCGCCGATTCTGCCTCAGGCGTTCTTCTTCGGCAGCACGTATTTGGCTCCCAGCGCGACCAGGTCCTGGTAGCGCGAGCCGGTGAACTTGCCGAAGTTGTGGATGACGTGGGCGTCGAGGCCGACCAGCACGCGGGCCTGCTTCTTCTCGATGCCCTTGACGATGATCTCGGCGGCTCGCTCGGGCTCCATCTTGGCGAGCTTCTCGTCGAAGAACTTCGCGGTCGCGGCCTGGTCGTCCTTGGCCGAGACGCGGGCGCTGCGGGCGACCGCGGTCTTGATGCCGCCGGGGTGGACCGAGGTCACGCCCACCTTGTGACCGTCGATGAGCATCTCCTCGCGCAGGGCCTCGGTGAAGCCGCGCACGGCGTACTTCGCCGCGTTGTAGAACGCCTGGTCGGGCATGGAGACCAGCCCGAACAGCGAGGAGATGTTCACGATGTGCCCGTCACCGGACTCGATCAGGGCGGGCAGGAAGAACTTCGTGCCGTGCACGACGCCCCACCAGTCGATGCCGATGATCCAGTCGATGTCGTCCCAGTCGAGGTCGTTGACCCGGCCCGACAGTGCGACGCCGGCGTTGTTGACGACCACGTTGACCGTGCCGAAGTGGGCGGTGACGCCCGCGGCGTACGTCTTGAAGGCCTCGCGGTCGGCCACGTCGAGCTTGTCCTCCTTGATCTCGCGTGCCCCGGCCTGCTTGGCGAGCTCGACGGTCTCGGCCAGGCCGGCCTCGTTGACGTCGGAGAGCGCCAGGCGGGCGCCGCGGCCGGCGAGGTTGACCGCGAGGGCGCGGCCGATGCCGGAGCCGGCTCCGGTGAGTACGACTACCTTGTCGTCGAAGGACTTCATGCGGGAACACTCTCCTGGGTCTTGTCGGCCTGCTGGCCGTCGGCGGCGGTGACGACATACTTGTCGACGTCGAACTTGCTGGTCAGGTGGCGGAACAGGAACGTGAAGGTCGGCCACAGGGTGGTGTTGCGGCCGTGCTCGTCGAGATACCACGATGCGCAGCCACCGTCCGACCAGACGGTCTTGTCCATCTTGCGCTGCAGGTCGTCGTTCCAGGCGGAGGTGGCGTCCTCGGTCGGCTCGACGGTGGCGTACGCATTCGTACGCATCGTGCGGATGGCATCGCGGATGTAGGCCACCTGCGACTCGATCATGTAGACCATCGAGGAGTGGCCCAGGCCGGTGTTGGGGCCGACCACGAAGAACAGGTTCGGGAACTCGGGGACCGTGGTGCCCTTGTAGGCACTCATCCCGGTCTCCGCGAACCGCTCGGCCATGGTGCGGCGCTTGCTGCCGGTGATGGCGTGGGCGATCGGGAGATCGGTCGTGTAGAAGCCGGTCGCCACGACGAGGACGTCGATCTCGCGGCTGGTGCCGTCCTTGGCGACGATCGCGTTCTCGCTCACCCGGGCGATGCCGTCGGTGATCAGGTCGACGTTGTCGGCGGCCAGCGCCGGGTAGTAGGCGTTGGAGATCAGCGTGCGCTTGCAGCCGAGCGTGTAGTCGGGGGTGACCTTGCGGCGCAGCTCGGGGTCCTTGATGCCGCGGCGGATGTTGTTCTGCGCCATCAGCTGGTGGGCCAGGGTGAGCTTGGGCTGCACGGCCAGGCCCAGGACGCGGACCTCGAGGCCCCAGTAGACCGCCGCACGAGCGAGTCGCTGGACGCCCGGGACGTGGCGGAAGGCGGCCTTCTCGAGCTTGGAGTAACGGTGCTCGTTGCGGGGGAGGACCCAGGGCGCGGTGCGCTGGTAGACGTCGAGGCGGGCGGCCTTCTTCTGGATCTCCGGCACGATCTGGATCGCGCTGGCGCCGGTGCCGATCACCGCGACCCGCTTGCCGGTGAGGTCGACGTCGTGGTTCCACTGCGCGGAGTGGAAGATCTCGCCCTGGAAGCTGTCGATGCCCTCGATGTCCGGGAGCTTGGGCTCGGAGAGCGCGCCGGGGCCGGCGATGACGGTGGTCGCTGCGTACGTCTTCTTCCCGCCGTTGCCCTCGGTCTCGACGAGCCAGCGCTGCTGGGTCTCGTCCCAGGTCGCGGAGGTCATCGCGGTGTCGAAGACGAAGCGGTCCAGCGTGCCGGACTGCTCGGCGACCTTCTTGATGTAGGCCTCGATCTCCGGCTGGGGCGAGAAGCTCATCGACCAGTCGGGGTTGAGCGCGAAGGAGTAGCTGTAGAGCTGGCTGGGGACGTCGCACGCGGCGCCGGGGTAGGTGTTGTCGCGCCAGGTGCCACCGACACCGGAGCCCTTCTCGATGACGACGAAGTCGCGCTCGCCGTCCTCCTCGAGCTTGATCGCCGCGCACAGGCCCCCGAAGCCGGCGCCGACGATCAGATGGTCGACGTGGGTGAGGTCAGCAGTGGTCATACTTCGAGTATGGATTGCCTATTGAACAGATGTCAATAGAATGGGTGGCATGAGCCAACGCACGAGATTGACGCCCGAGCAGCGCCGCGAGCAGCTGCTCGACCTGGGCATTCGCCTCTTCGCACGCCACTCCCTCGACGAGATCTCGATCGACGTGGTGGCACGCGAGGCCGGCATCTCGCGCGGGCTGCTCTACCACTACTTCGGCGACAAGATGGCCTTCCGCGAAGCGGTCGTACGCCGCGCCGCCGACGCTCTCGTCGCCCAGACCGCGCCGCCCGAGACCGGGGAACCGGTCGAGCGCCTGCTCGCCTCGATGACCGCCTATGTGGACTTCGTCGACGCCAACTACGAGGGGTACGTCTCGATGGTCCGCGGCGCCGCGAGCGACCCGGTCCTGCGCGAGATCTACGACGAGGCCTTCGGTGTGCTGGGGCTCCGGATCTTCGATGCCGGCGCCGACCTCGTGGAGGACACGCCGGCCGCGCGCCTGATCGTCAGGGGCTGGCAGGCCATGTCCGAGGAGCTGGTGCTGTCCTGGAAGGCAGACCCCGCCGGACTGTCACGCGAGAAGCTGCTGGAGCTCCTGGCGGGGTCGCTGCCGGTGCTGCTGGAGATGCTGCCCGAAAAGGACTAGGCGCGAATAGCCCGATCGGGCCTGCTCGACGAGTCCCGTGTGGCTTTACTGTTCGGCCTCTGTGCTCCGGGATGTCCGTGAGCGTCATCCCCAGGAGTCTCGAAGCATGTCGTGGTTCAGTGCTGTCGTGCGTGCGCGCACGCTGCGTACCGTCGGAGCCGTCGCGGTGGTCGTCGCCGCGCTCAGTCCCGTTTCCGCAGGTCCGTCTGCATCCGCCGCCGAGCCGGCCGCGCCGACGATCGCCAGCACCTCGTATCCGACGTTCCTGACCCCCTCGGCGATGCGCTGGCGCGGGTCCCACTGGAGCGCCACCCCGGCCTATCGGTGGACGCCGTCGACGACGACCGGGGTCGCGAAGTATCAGGTGCAGTCCTGGCACGGGGCCCGGGCGGGCTCCTTCGTTCGCGCGTCGAACACCGTGTACGCCGGGACGATGTACTCCGGCTACCGCTCCACGATCGACTCCTACCCGGCGTCGCGCACCTCGATCGCCCCGGCGGTCTACTCCGGCGACCAAGCGTGCCGCCGCGTGCGCGCCGTCAACGCCGCCGGCGCGGCCGGGCCGTGGTCCGGGTGGCGGTGCACCTACGCCCCGTTGGGCACCGAGGAACTGGAGCGTGGCTTCGACGTGACCCCGTTCACGTACGTCGTGCGCGCCAACGGCGCCTGCTGCAACCCGGTCAACTCGGGAACGTACCTCGCCAAGGGCGTTCGGATGCGAGTGCGGACCGGACCGGCCTACGGCAAGGCGAGGATCTACATCGGGTCGACCTACCTCGGCGAGGTCAGCGGTTATGCCAAGGAGTACGGCTACAAGTACGTCACGCGGCAGAAGACCGCCAACCTCAAGGGCACGATCCGGGTCCGGGCGCTCTCGTCGAGCCGTCCGTTCCGGTTCGTGTCGCTGTGGGCGCTGCGGGCGACCGCGCCGCTCGGGACGAGCAAGGTGACGTCGCGGCCCTCGATGTGGGCCACCATCCCGGACGAGCACACCACGACGGGGACGGACAGCGTGTCCCCGCGCATGACGTCGTTCACGGTCGCGCCCACGTTCCCGTCCGTTCGCAACAGCAACGGTGTCTACGGGGTCAAGGCAAGCTGGAAGGCCAGCGACAACGTGAAGGTCGCCGGCTACGAGGTCGCCAGCAAGTGGGGTGGTGACACCTCCTACGTGGACGGCGGCTACTACCAGACGACCAGCACGGCGATGTCGATGAACGTGGACTTCGCGGGCACGGCCAGGTGCCAGCGGATCCGGGCCTACGACGCGGCCGGCAACCACTCGGCGTGGACGGCCTGGAAGTGCGCGTACGCGCCGCTGGAGCCGATGCACCTGAACTGGACCGCCGGTGTCGGCAGCGAGGCAGGCGGCAAGATCTGGTCGTCGGTGCGGTCTCGCGACGAGTTCGGCAGCGCCCTGCGCTCGACCGATCGCTGGTCGGCCAGGCGGCTCCGGATCCAGTATCGCGTCGGCCCGTCCTACGGTCGGGCGAAGGTCTACGTCGGCGGCACCTACTTCGGCACGATCAACGCGAGCTCCGCGACGTACGGCAACCGCTGGGTCACCTTCACTGCGGAGCGGGAGGCCCACGAACGGGTCCGGTTCGTGCCGCTCACCTCGAAGGACGTCTACATCGGCAACGTCTTCGTCATGCCCGAGGTCGCCAAGTCGGTGCCGCCGGCACCGGAACGGGGCTAGATACGACGGGACGTTCTTGTCGGTCTACCAATCGGTAACCGACAAGAACGTCCCGTCGTATCGCTGGGTCAGGCCGAGACGGCCGCCTCGAGCTGGTCGAGGGCCCAGTGGAGGTCGTCCTCGGCGATCACCAGGGGCGGCGCGAGGCGGATGGTGGAGCCGTGGGTGTCCTTGGCGAGTACGCCGCGGGCCAGGAGGCGCTCGCAGATCTCGCGACCGGTGCCGACGGCCGGGTCGATGTCGACGCCGGCCCACAGGCCGCGGGAGCGGAAGCCGACGATGCCCTTGCCGACCATCGCCATCAGCCGGTCGCGCAGGACCTGGCCGAGCGCCTCGGCGCGGGCCTGGAACTCGCCGGTCTCGAGCAGGTCGATGACGGCGGTGCCGACGGCGCAGGCGAGCGGGTTGCCGCCGAAGGTGGAGCCGTGCTGGCCGGGGCCGATGACACCGAGCACGTCGCGGTCGGCGACGACCGCCGAGACCGGGACGATGCCGCCGCCGAGCGCCTTGCCGAGGATGTACATGTCCGGCTTCACGCCGGCGTGGTCGCAGGCGAAGGTGTAGCCGGTGCGGCCGAGGCCGGCCTGGATCTCGTCCGCGGCGAAGAGCACGTTCGACCGGGTGCAGAGCTCGCGGAGCCCGATCAGGAAGTCGTCGCCGGGGATGACGACGCCGGACTCGCCCTGGATCGGCTCGACCAGCACAGCCACCGTGTTGGGGGTGATGGCGGCCTCGATGGCGGCCAGGTCGGCGTACGGAACCATCACGAAGCCGGGGGCGAACGGGCCGAAGCCGTCGCGCGCGTCGGCGTCGTCGGAGAAGCCGACGATCGTGGTGGTGCGGCCGTGGAAGTTGCCGGCCATCACGATGATCTCGGCCTGGTCGGCAGGGACGCCCTTGACGTCGTAGCCCCACTTGCGGGCGACCTTGATGGCGGTCTCGACGGCCTCGGCGCCGGTGTTCATCGGCAGCACCATGTCCTTGCCACACATCGCGGCCAGGCGGGCGGTGAACTCGGCGAACTGGTCGTGCACGAACGCGCGCGAGGTCAGGGTGACCTTGTCGAGCTGCTCACGGGCGGCGGACAGCAGTGCGGGGTGGCCGTGACCGAAGTTCAGCGCGCTGTAGCCGGCCAGCATGTCGAGGCAGCGGCGACCGTCGACGTCGGTCACCCAGGCGCCCTCGGCGTGGCTGATCACCACCTCGAGGGGGTGGTAGTTGTGCGCGGAGTGCGCCTCGGCGGCCGCGAACGCGGCGGGGGTCAGGCTGGTCGCAACGGTGTCCTGAGCTTCGTTGAGCAGGGTCATCGCACTCCTCCATCTCGTGGGGTGTTCTCGGTGATCTGAGCCAAGATCATCTGATTGTCAGACAATCCTACGAGCAGGCTACGCCAGATGTCCCATCGTTGTCGCCAGGGCGGTGATGCGCGGTGAATACCGGTCGGGCTCGCGCGGCTTCCGCTCGAACGTCACGTGCTCGCGTGGCGTACGTCGTGCTTTGTCACCGAAGCCAAAGGTCTGGCACAGCCTCGTCACAGGAACCCGGCGGACGCTGGAAACATGAGCGACAAGAGTACGAACGACGAGGCTCCGGAGCCGGCGGAGCCGGTGGAGCCGACGGCCGAGCAGCCCGCCGAGCAGCCCGCCGAGCAACCCGCCGCCGAGCAGCCCGCGCCGCCCGCCGAGCAACCCGCCGCCGAGCAGCCCGCGCCGCCCGCCGAGCAACCCGCCGCCGAGCAGCCCGCGCCGCCCGCCTACGGTCCTCCGGATGCTGCCCCGGTGGCACCGGTGACCCCGGCGGCACCGAGGAAGAAGCTCTCCGAGCGGGTCTTCGGGTGGAAGAGCGTCGCCGCCGTTGCGGTGGCCGGCCTCGTCCTCGGCGGTGGTGTCGCCGCGGGAGTCGGCGCCGTCGTCGACGGTGGCCCCGACCAGGGCCAGCGGGAGCTGGGCCGGCGTGGCGGCGGTCCGATGCCCTACGGCCAGATGCCCGACGGCGGCGAGAGGCCCGACTTCGGCCAGGGCGACGGTGGTCCCGGCTTCGACCAGCAGCAGGAGCGGCCCGACGGGCAGTCCTCCGAGGGTCAGTCGAGCTGACCAACCCCAAGATCGCGTACGCCGCCAGGCTCCCCGACCGGCGGCGTACGTCTTGATTTGTCGGCGCTGACTTGTCGGCGCCGAATTGGCCGCGCTGATTTGGCCGGGCCACGCGGGGGCTCGTAACCTTGTTCGGTCGTGACTCCTGCCGCGTCCTGATCATATTTCGCACGGTCAGGGGCGCAGATCCGGATGGCTGTCGCTGGGATTCCCAGAGGCAGGGCAAGCCGGGCCGTGTTCGTCAGAAGCCACGCAGCAACATCCCGCCTCCTGCATCCGCTGGGCGGGCACTACGAACTAAGAAGGCACACGTGCGTACTTACGCTCCCAAGCCGGGCGACATCGAGCGCGCCTGGCTCGTGATCGACGCGACCGACGTCCGTCTCGGCCGCCTCGCTGTCCAGGTTGCCGAGCTCCTCCGCGGCAAGCACAAGGCGATCTTCGCGCCCAACGCGGACACCGGCGACTTCGTCATCGTCATCAACGCCGAGAAGGTCTCCCTCTCCGGCAACAAGAAGACCACCAAGCTGGCTTACCGTCACTCGGGTTACCCGGGCGGCCTGACGGCCACCCCGATCGGTGAGGTCCTGGACAAGGACGCTCGCAAGGCGATCGAGAAGGCGGTGTGGGGCATGCTGCCGAAGAACAAGCTCGGCCGTCAGATGCTCAAGAAGCTGAAGGTCTACTCCGGCCCTGAGCACCCGCACGCCGCGCAGCAGGCCGTTCCGTTCGAGATCAAGCAGATCGCCCAGTGAGCCAGGACCAGGACATGACTGAGAACACCGTAGAGGTCGAGGAGACCTTCGAGACCGACGAGCAGGGCCTCGCGTACACCTCCGAGAGCGCCCCGTCCGCCGACACCCCCGAGCGCCCGGCGACCATCGCCCCGGCCGCCGCCACCGGTCGCCGCAAGGAGTCCGTCGCCCGCGTCCGGATCGTTCCGGGCACCGGCTCGTGGACCATCAACGGTCGCACCATCGAGGACTACTTCCCCAACAAGCTGCACCAGCAGATCGCGAACGAGCCGTTCGCCGCGCTGCAGCTCGAGGGCCGCTTCGACGTGATCGCCCGCATCGACGGCGGCGGCATCGCCGGCCAGGCCGGCGCGCTGCGTCTCGGCGTGGCCCGTGCGCTGAACGACGTCGACGTCGAGGCCAACCGCCCGACCCTCAAGAAGGCCGGTCTGCTCACCCGCGACGCCCGCGTCGTGGAGCGGAAGAAGGCCGGTCTCAAGAAGGCCCGCAAGGCCTCGCAGTTCAGCAAGCGCTGATCGCCCTCGCGATCGCCTAGCATTGTTGGGGTGCCTCGGCTCGCCGAGGCACCCCGACTCATTTTTCGGGCGGGGGCCGACGTACGAAAGAAGGTCACACGGACGTGGCACGCCTTTTCGGCACTGACGGAGTTCGCGGTCTCGCGAACGGCGACATCCTCACCGCCTCGCTCGCCCAGAACCTGGCGACATCCGCGGCACTGGTCCTCACCGAGGAGCTGCGGAACTCCGGGAGCGGACGCAAGCCGCTGGCGGTCGTCGGCAACGACTCGCGCGTCTCCGGACAGTTCCTGCAGGCCACGGTCGCTGGCGGTCTCGCCTCAGCCGGCTGTGACGTGATCGACGTCGGCGTGCTGCCGACGCCGGGGGTCGCCTACCTCACCGCGGCTCTCCAGGCCGACCTCGGCGTGGTCATCTCGGCCTCGCACAACCCGATGCCCGACAACGGCATCAAGTTCCTCCAGCGCGGCGGGCACAAGCTCGACGACGTGCTCGAGGACCGGATCGAGGCCCATCTCGACGAGCCCTGGGACCGCCCGACAGGTGCGTCGGTGGGCCGGATCTCGTCCCACGAGAACCCGGTTGAGACGTACGCAGCCCACCTGATCTCCACGCTCGAGCGGCGTCTCGACGGGCTGACCGTCGTCGTCGACTGCGCCAACGGCGCCGCCGCGGCCGCCGGGCCGCTGGCCCTGGACCAGGCCGGCGCGAAGGTGATCGCGATCAACGACGCCAACGACGGTCTCTCGATCAACGACGGGGTCGGCTCGACCCACCCCGAGATGCTCCAGAAGGCGGTCCTCGAGCACGGCGCCGACGTCGGCTTCGCCTGGGACGGCGACGCCGACCGCTGCCTGGCCGTCGACGCCGAGGGCAACCTGGTCGACGGCGACCAGCTCATCGCGGTCCTCGCCCTCGGGCTCCACGACGCCGGCCGGCTCCCGGACGACACCGTGGTCGTCACCGTGATGAGCAACCTCGGCTTCGTGAAGGCGATGTCGGCCGCCGGCGTGCAGGTCAAGCAGACCGCCGTGGGCGACCGCTACGTGCTCGAGGAGATGCGCCGGGGCGGCTACGCCATCGGTGGCGAGCAGTCCGGCCACATCATCATGAGCGAGCACGCCACCACCGGCGACGGCATCCTCACCGCCCTGCACGTCCTGCAGCGGATGACCGACACCGGACGTACGCTCGCCGACCTCGCCTCCGTCGTCACCCGCCTCCCGCAGGTCCTGCTCAACGTCAAGGGCGTCGACAAGGGCCGCTGCAAGACCGACGACGGGCTGCTCGAGGCCGTCGCCGCCGAGGAGAAGGCCCTGGCCGGCTCCGGGCGCATCCTGCTGCGCCCCTCCGGCACCGAGAACCTCGTACGTGTCATGGTCGAGGCCCCCACCCATCACGAGGCCGAGGCCTGTGCGGAGCGGCTCGCGGACGTCGTGCGGGCGCGGCTCGCGCTCTGATCGTTCGTCACTCTGGCCCCTTGGGATACCCGGTTAACCGGGTATCCCAACCGGCCCCGACCCTAGATTTTTCGGAGGCGCACGTAGCGGACGGAGTGGTCGCTGTCCTTGCGGAGGACGAGGGTGGCGCGGGAGCGGGTGGGGAGGACGTTCTCGCGGAGGTTGGGGCCGTTGATCTCGTTCCAGATCTCGGTGGCGCGGGTGACGGCCTCGTCGTGCGACAGGGCCGCGTACTTCGTGAAGTAGGACGACGGGTCGCGGAAGGCCGTCTCGCGCAGGCGCAGGAAGCGGTCGACGTACCACTGCTTGATGTCGCGCGACCCGGCGTCGACGTAGACGGAGAAGTCGAAGAAGTCCGAGAGGGCCAGCGAGATGGTGCCGTCGGCGCGGACCCGGGAGGGCTGCAGGACGTTGAGGCCCTCGAGGATGACGATGTCGGGCTTCTTGACGAGCACGGTCTGGTCGGTGACGTCGTAGGTCAGGTGTGAGTAGATCGGCGCGCGCACCTCGTCCTCGCCCGACTTGAGGTCGACGAGGAAGCGGAGCAGGGCCTTGCGGTCGTACGACTCCGGGAAGCCCTTGCGCTCCATCAGGCCGCGACGCTCGAGCTCGGCGTTGGGGTAGAGGAACCCGTCGGTGGTGACCAGGGCGACGTTGGGGTGCTCGGGCCAGTGGGCGAGCATCTGCTGGAGCACACGAGCGGTGGTCGACTTGCCGACCGCGACCGACCCGGCGACACCGATGACGAACGGCGTACGCTCCGGCATCGTCTTGCCGAGGAAGAGCTCCTGCTGGTCGTGGAGCCTGTCCGAGGCGCTCACGTAGAGGCTCAGCAGGCGGCTCAGCGGCAGGTAGACCTCCTCGACCTCCTTGAGGTCGATCTGGTCGCCCAGGCCACGCAGCGACTCGATCTCTGCCTCGGTCAGCGGACTCTCGGTCTCGGTCGCGAGCTCGGCCCACGCGCTGCGGTCGAGCTCGACGTAGGGCGAGGAGCCGCGGTCATCGCCGTGTGGCCCGGGTTGTGACATGGCAACGATTGTTACGCACATGCACCGCCACTTCCTGATGGGGTCCACGAGCGCCGTAGGATCATCGGCCATGTGCGGCATCGTTGGGTACGTCGGAGACCGGTCGGCGCAGAGCGTCGTGATCGATGGCCTGCGGCGGTTGGAGTACCGCGGCTACGACTCGGCGGGGATCGCGCTGATCGCCGACCGGAAGCTGGCCGTGGACAAACGGGCCGGCAAGCTCGCCAACCTGGAGAAGGCGATCGCGGACTCGCCGCTGCCGGCGTCGACGACCGGGATCGGCCACACCCGCTGGGCGACCCACGGCGGCCCGACCGACGGCAACGCCCACCCGCACGTCGGCCGCACCGGCCGGGTCGCGGTCGTGCACAACGGGATCATCGAGAACTTCGCCGAGCTCCGGGCCTCGCTGGAGAGCGACGGGCACGAGTTCGCCTCGCAGACCGACACCGAGGTCGCCGCGCACCTGCTCGAGCGTGAGGTCGTCGGCGGGGCCGACCTGACCATCGCGATGCAGAGGGTCTGCTCGGTTCTCGAGGGTGCCTTCACCTTCGTCGCGGTCGACGCGCTCGACCCGTCCCGGGTCGTCGCCGCGCGCCGCAACAGCCCGCTCGTGGTCGGTCTGGGTGAGGGGGAGTCCTTCCTCGGCTCCGACGTCGCCGCGTTCATCGAGCACACCCGCGAGGCGATGGAGCTCGACCAGGACCAGGTCGTCACGATCACCCGCGAGGGAGCGACGGTCACCAACTTCGACGGCACCCCCGCCGAGGGCCGCCGCTTCCACGTCGACTGGGACCTGGCCGCCGCCGAGAAGGACGGCCACGACTGGTTCATGCGCAAGGAGATCCTCGAGCAGCCGCGTGCCGTGGCCGACTCGCTGCTGGGGCGGCGTACGCCTTCGGGGTCGCTGCACCTCGACGAGATGCGGCTCGACGACGACGAGCTGCGCGAGGTCACCAAGATCATCATCATCGCCGCGGGGACGTCGTTCTACGCCGGCATGGTGGCGAAGTACGCCATCGAGCACTGGTGCCGGATCTCGGTCGAGGTCGAGCTGGCCTCCGAGTTCCGCTACCGCGACCCGATCCTGGACAACTCCACCCTGGTGGTGGCGATCTCGCAGTCCGGCGAGACCGCCGACACCCTGCAGGCGATCCGGCACGCGCGCTCGCAGCGCTCCAAGGTGCTGGCGATCTGCAACACCAACGGCTCCACGATCCCGCGCGAGTCCGACGCGGTCATCTACACCCACGCCGGCCCGGAGATCGGGGTCGCCTCGACCAAGGGGTACGTCACCCAGCTGGTCGCCTGCTACCTGCTCGCGCTCTACCTGGCACAGGTCAAGGGCACGATGTACGGCGACGAGATCGACGGGGTGATGACCCAGCTCGAGGCGATGCCTGCGGCCGTGTCGAAGGTCTTGGAGACGGCGCCGCAGGTCTACGACCTGGCACGTGAGTACGCCGACCGCCGGGCCTTCCTGTTCCTCGGGCGCCACGCCGGCTATCCGGTCGCCCTGGAGGGCGCGCTCAAGCTCAAGGAGCTCGCCTACCTGCACGCCGAGGGGTTCGCGGCCGGCGAGCTGAAGCACGGCCCGATCGCGCTGGTCGAGGAGGGCCTGCCGATCTGGTGCATCGTGCCCCCGCGCGGCCGCGACTTCCTGCACGACAAGATGCGCTCCGGGATCATGGAGGTGCGCGCCCGCGGCGCGCGCACGATCGCGCTGGTCGAAGAGGGTGACGACTCGGTCGACTCGGTCTCCGACACGATCATCCGGCTGCCGAAGGTGCCGGTGCTGCTGCAGCCGCTCGTCGCGGTCGTGCCGCTGCAGCTCTTCGCCTGCCAGCTCGCCACCGAGCTCGGCTACGACGTCGACCAGCCTCGCAACCTCGCCAAGTCCGTCACGGTCGAGTGATGGCGCTGCGCTGATGGCCGTGATCGGAGTCGGGATCGACGTGTGCGACCTCGCACGCTTCGAGGAGTCGCTGGAGCGTACGCCGCGGCTGCGTGAGCGACTCTTCACCCCTGCCGAGGCGGCGAAGCCGATCGCCTCGCTGGCCGCCCGGTTCGCCGCCAAGGAGGCGCTCGCCAAGGCGCTGGGTGCGCCGCAGGGGATGGAGTGGCACGACGCCGAGGTGATCTCGGAGTCGTCGGGGCAGCCCCGGTTCGAGCTCCGCGGCACGGTGCTGGCGCAGGCCACGAAGCTCGGCGTCGCCACCGTCCACCTCTCCCTCTCCCATGACGCCGGGATCGCCTCGGCGATGGTCGTCCTGGAGGACTGACGGGCTTGTTCGAGCCCTTCGGCCCAACCCCGGCGGAGCGTCGGCGCGTAGGCTGGGGCCATGCGGCGTGCGCACTCGGTTGAGCAGGTCAGAGCGGCGGAGAAGGCCTTGATGGCGAGGCTGCCGGAAGGCGCCCTGATGCAGCGCGCGGCCGCCGGGCTGGCCTACGCGGTCATCGAGCGTCTGGGCGGTGCCTACGGCCGCCGGGTCGTCCTGCTCGTCGGGAGCGGGGACAACGGCGGAGACGCGCTGTACGCCGGGGCGCTGCTCGCGCGGCGCGGCGCGCGGGTCGAGGCGTGGTTGCTGTCGGATCGGGCGCATGCGGGTGGGGTCAGTGCGCTGAAGGCGGCAGGGGGGATCGTCTCCTCCGGCGTGGTCATCTCGACAAGCTCGATACAACGCTCGACAGGCTCGACCACCGGGGACGTGGTGATCGACGGGATCGTGGGGATCGGGGGGAAGCCGGGGCTGCGGCCGGACGCCGAAGCGGCCCTGGAGATGCTCGAAGGAGTGCCGGTGGTCTCCGTGGACACGCCGAGCGGGGTCTGCGTCGACACCGGTGAGGTCGACGGGGCCCATGTGACCGCCGACCTGACGGTCACCTTCGGCACCTACAAGCCGTGTCATCTGCTCGACCCGGCGGCGTCGGCGTGCGGGAAGGTCCAGCTGGTCGACATCGGGCTCGAGCTGCCGACCCCGGCCATCGAGAGCCTCGAGGCCGCGGATGTGGCGGACCTGTTGCCACGTCCCGCGCCGGACGTCCACAAGTACACCCGCGGCGTGGTCGGTCTCCGCGTCGGCAGCGCCACCTATCCCGGCGCCGCGCTGCTCGCCGTCGCCGGCGCGAACACCGGTCTGGCCGGGATGGTCCGCTACGTCGGGACCGCCTCGGAGTGGGTCAAACGCCAGCACCCGGAGGTCGTCGGCGACGGGCAGGCCCAGGCCTGGGTGGTCGGCTCCGGCAGCGCCGACGGCGCCAACAGCGCGCTCGCGTTCGCACGGGCCAGCGGCGTACCTCTGGTCATCGACGCCGACAGCCTCCGTGCGCTGACCGGGCCGCTCGGGGTGCCCGCGATCCTGACCCCGCACGCGGGTGAGCTGGCGGCGCTGATCCGGGAGGACCGCGCCGATATCGAGGCTCGTCCGCTGCACTACGCCCGGCTCGCGGCTCAGCGGTTCGGGGCGGTGGTGCTGCTCAAGGGGCGGCGGACCACGATCGCCTCACCGGATCCCGACACGCCGGTGCGGGTCAACACGACGGGTACGTCCTGGCTCGCCACCGCGGGGTCGGGAGATGTGCTGGGTGGGCTGATCGGCTCGCTTCTCGCTGCCGGTCTCGCCCCCATCGATGCCGCCTCGGCCGGAGCCTGGCTGCACGGCGCGGCGGCGAGCCTCGCGAGCGCGGGTGGGCCGGTCACCGCGAGCGGGGTGGCTGCGGCGATACCCGCCGTTATTCGGTCCCTTCCTGCTGTCTCTAGTTAGCAGGAACTATCCTTGACACCATGTCACCGAGCCCCCCGCCTCGGGCTCCGCTTCGGCGAGCCGAGATCGTCATCGACCTCGCCGCGATCCGAGACAACGTCTCGCGGCTGAGGGAGCACCTGCGCACGCCGATCATGACGGTCGTGAAGGCCGACGGCTATGGGCACGGTCTGGTCGAGGCCGGGCGGGCCGCTCGCCAGGGCGGTGCCGACTGGCTCGGCGTGGCGTCGGCCGACGAGGCGCTCGCGCTGCGTGCAGCCGGTGACGAGGGACGGCTGCTGGCCTGGCTGATCATGCCGAGCGAGCCCGCCGAGGACCTCGTGGCCGCGGACATCGACGTCACCGCCTACACCGTCGCCGACCTGGAGAAGTTCGCCGCCGCCGGCGACGCCCTGGGCCGTACGCCGCGGGTGCAGCTCAAGGTCGACACCGGGCTCTCCCGGGGCGGTGCCGCCTTCGCCGACTGGTCGAACCTGGTCGCGCTGGCGCGCATCCTCGAGGCGGAGGGAGCGATCCGGGTCACCGGGATCTGGTCGCACTTCAGCGCCAGCGAGAACACCGCCGACCCGATCAGCGCCCTCCAGGAGAAGGTCTTCGGCGAGGCGCTCGCGGTCGCCGAGGAGGTCGGCCTCCGGCCCGAGGTGCGCCACCTGGCCAACTCCGCGGGAGCGCTGCTGCGGCCCAGCGCACGGCTCGACCTGGTACGCGTCGGGATCGCGACGTACGGCATCGACCCGGCGCCCGGCGTCGAGGGATCGCCGTGGGCCGAGCTCGGACTCGTCCCCGCGATGACCGTCAGGGCAGAGCTGGCGCTGGTGAAGAAGATCGAGGCCGGCGCGGGCGTCTCCTACAACCACACCTGGGTCGCCGAGGAGCCGACGACGGTGGGGCTGATCCCGGTCGGCTACGCCGAGGGCATCCAGCGTCGTGCCGGGAATCGCGCCGAGGTATGGATCGACGGAGCCCGATACCCCGTGCGCGGCACCGTCTGTATGGACCAAATCGTGGTAGATCTCGGGGACGCCTCGGTCGAACCCGGCGCCGAGGTGCTCCTGTGGGGGACCGGTGCCGATGGCGAGCCGACGGCCCTGGACTGGGCAGAGGCGAGCGAGACCATCGCCTACGAGGTCGTCACCCGAATCGGGGGACGGATGAAGCGGCGTTACGTCGACACCGAGCAGGCCGAGCAGGGAGACGACAGATGAGCAGCATCGCAGCACGGATCGGACAGATCGCGGCAGGCGCCTTGGGAGCGGCGGCGGTCGCTGGCGCGGCCCGCGGCGCGGTGGTGGTCAGGAAGCGCCGCCGCGCGATCGAGGAACGCCCCGAGGACCGGACCCCGCTCGGTACGCTGCGATCCTGCCCGGTCACCGTGGTGGCCTCCGACGGCGTACCTCTTCACGTCGAGGTCGACGAGGTCGACCCGGCTCACACGCATCCCGGCGGGGCGAGCGGGGTGACGCTCGTCTTCGTGCACGGCTACTGCCTCACCCTCGACTGCTGGCACTTCCAGCGCGCCGCCTACCGGGGCCTGGTGCGCTCGGTCTTCTACGACCAGCGCAGCCACGGCCGCAGCGGCCGCTCCTCGCTCGGCAACGCCACCATCGACCAGCTCGGTGACGACCTGCTCCATGTGCTGGACGCGGTCGTGCCGGAGGGACCGGTGATCCTGGTGGGCCACTCGATGGGCGGGATGACGATCGCCGCGCTCGCCGAGGACCACCCCGAGCTGTTCGCCCCGTACGACGAGGGCGGCCGCATCATCGGCGCCGCCCTGATCTCGACCACCGCCGGTGGTCTCGACCCGAGCCGCTTGCTGATCCCGGTGCTCCCGGCCAAGCTGTCCGGCGGGATCGCCAACGGCACCATCCGGACACTGGCCAGGAACCACGGCATCGTCGACCGGTTCCGCGCCATGGGGTCCTCGGTGGCGACCGTCTTCACCGACGTGTTCGCCTTCGGCGACGAGGTCCCGGAGGCGTACGTCGAGTTCGTCGACGGGCTGCTCTCGCAGACGCCGTTCGAGGTGGTCGCGGAGTTTTTCCCGAGCTTCCGTGCGCTGGACAAGTTCGCGTCCATCACCACGCTCGGCCGGGTGCCGACCACGATCATCTGCGGCACCGCCGACCGGCTCACCTCGATCGGCCACAGCCGCAAGCTGCACTCCTACATCCCCGGCTCGCGCCTGGTCGAGTGCGAGAACGCCGGCCACATGGTCATCCTCGAGCGGCACGGACAGGTCAACGCCGAGCTCGACCAGCTGCTCGCCTCGGCCACCCGGGATGCGGCTTCGGCATGACGCTCGTGTTCGAGCGGGTCGGACCGGAGGCCGCGGCCGAGGTGCTCGCCATCGTCCACGCGGCCTTCTCCGCCCGCCCGCCGCTCGACCCGCCGGCGGATGCGCTCGGTGAGTCCGAGGGGTCGATGAAGGAGCGCCTCTCCGGCTTCGGGGGCGTGCTGGCGCGGCTGGACGGGGTCGGGGTCGGGACGGTGGTGATGGATCCCGCCGAGTCGACCCTGTGGCTGCGTCGTTTCGCTGTTCTTCCTGATCAGCAGGGTCACGGGGTGGCGCACAAGATGGTGACGTACGCCGCCTCTCTCGCTGCCTCCGAGGGCTTCGGCGATCTCGCGGTGATCGCGCGGGAGGAGCTCCCCGAGACGTTGCGGTTCTGGGTGCGGCAGGGCTTTCGCGAGGTTTTCCGTGAGGCGCCCGCGGTGCGGCTGCATCGTCCGCTGAACGAGTATGTCGTCGAGGCGCTCGATGCCGACGCCATGTTCGAGCTCGGTCGACGGGTGGCCGCCCTGGTCGCCGCCGGCGACGTACTCGTCCTCTCCGGCGGTCTCGGCGCCGGCAAGACCACCTTCACCAAGGGCCTGGGCCTGGGGCTCGGGGTGCGCGGCGAGATCACCTCGCCGACCTTCGTGATCGCCCGGGTGCATCCCTCGACGGTCGGTGGCCCCGAGCTCGTCCACGTCGATGCCTATCGGCTCGGTGGGATCGACGAGCTCGACGACCTCGATCTGGACACCGATCTCGACGACGCGGTGACCGTCGTCGAGTGGGGCGAGGGCCTGGCCGAGGGGCTCTCCGAGTCACGGCTGGAGATCCGGATCGTACGTGCTGAGGCCGACGAGGCGCCCCTGGATCTGGTCGATGCGCCCGACGGAGCGGATCCGCGACGTGTGGAGATCGTTCCGGTCGGGGCCCGCTGGCGCGGTGTGGATCTCAGCAGGCTCTGAGGCGCGCTCTAGGGTGTGAGTGTGCTTCTCGCCTTTGACACCGCCACGCCCCAGGTGACTGTGGCGCTCCACGATGGTGACGACGTCGTCGCCGAGGTCGTCTCCGACCGCACCATGAAGCATGGTGAACAGCTCGCGCCGTCGATCGCCGACGTCATGGCGGAGGCGGGGATCGTCCGCCAGGATCTGACCGCTATCGCCGTCGGTGCCGGCCCCGGGCCGTTCACCGGTCTTCGGGTCGGTCTGGTCACGGCCCGGACGCTCGGGTTCGCGCTGGAGATCCCGGTCTACGCCGCTTGCACCCTGGACGTGCTGGCCGTCGAGGCGGTGGGCACCGGTGCGGTGTCGTCGGGGTTCTTCGTCGCGACGGACGCGCGGCGCAAGGAGGTCTACCTGGCCTCCTACGACGCCGACGGCACCCGGCTCGAAGGCCCCGTCGTCGCTAGGCCGGCCGACGTCGCCACCTCGATGCCGGTGGTCGGGGAGGGCGCGCTGCTCTATCCCGACGCGTTCCCGTCGCCGCTCGGCCCGCAGCGTCCGTCGGCGGGCTGGCTCGCCCGAGCGGTCGCTGAGGAGCGGGTCGAGCTGATGGATCCCGAGCCGCTCTACCTGCGCCGGCCCGATGCGGTGGAGCAAGCTGCGCAGAAGAAGCCGGTGACGCCCAGGTGACCGTACGCCCTGCCGGCCCGGACGATGTCGACGCGATCGCCGACCTCGAGGTCGAGGCCTTCCCCGATGACGCCTGGACGCCCGAGTACCTGCAGGTGGCCATCGACGGGAAGATGCCCACGGTCCGGATCCTCGTCGCCGTAGATGATGCGGGCACGATCGTCGGCCATGCGCTGGTGAGCGTCGTCTACGAGATCGCCGAGCTCCAGCGGATCGCGACTGCTACGGAGCGGCGCCGCCGGGGGATAGGTGGGGCGCTCCTCGCCGCGTCGATCGAGCTCGCTCGGAGCGAGGGAGCCGAGCGGCTCCTCCTCGAGGTCCGCGAGGGCAACGTCCCCGCCATCAAGTTCTATGACCAGGCTGGATTCGTCGAGATCGACCGCCGCGAGCGCTACTACCGAGATGGGGCGACGGGAATCGTGCTTGCGATGGAGCTCACCGGCCCGACAGCGACCTCTGGCTGAGGCGGCATCGAGCTGAAATGTCGGTGGTCTGTGGTGCGATCAATGCCATGGCCTTCAACCGCATCAGATTCGAATCGACGACAGCCGGCGTCGCCCTGGCGAGGACGATCGGGCGCGACGGCTTGCGTGCCCCCACCCTCAAGGTGGTCGCAGAGGAGGCGAACATGGCGGTGTCGTCGCTGCACAAGTGGTTCGCCGGGCGGGAGAACATGCTGCCCCATGCCGCCGCGGGATTCGCCGGCATCTACTGGGAGGAGATCGCCCAGCGTGTGAATCTGCGGGGATGGGCCGGCTACCTGCCCTCGACCCGGGACGAGATGTTCTTTCTCCGGGCCTGGCTGGGAATCGAGGAGCTCGCACGGACGAACGACGATGTCGGCGAGGCGGTCCGAGACCTGTGGCACAACGTCAGGTTCTGGTTCCGCGGCTCGATCGGCCGGGAACTCACGGACTTCGAATCGGGCGGGCTGGTGATACTGCTCCGTGGGCTGTGGGACCGTCTCTGCTCCGCCGATCCGATCGAGCCTGATCTCGCGCAACAGATCTGGGCCGCCGCATACTCAGCCCTCCGTGACGATCTGGACAGCGCCCAAGCCGCCTGAGCGGCGGGACTTCCGACTGAGGACTCTCGGCGGGGGAACGTGAGGCCCAGGCGAACGAAAATTCGTTCGCGCGCCCGTGACGAATGAAGATTCGTTCGGGTGTCTGGGGTGAATGAAAGTTCGTTCGGGTGTCTGGGGTGAATGAAAGTTCGTTCGGGTGTCTGGGGTGAATGAAGATTCGTTCGGGTGTCTGGGGTGAATGAAAGTTCGTTCGGGT
>NZ_JBITCR010000012.1:73340-94539 GCF_044453405.1 Nocardioides sp. NPDC051685
GTGAATGAAAGTTCGTTCGGGTGTCTGGGGTGAATGAAGATTCGTTCGGGTGTCTGGGGTGAATGAAAGTTCGTTCGGGTGTCTGGGGTGAATGAAGATTCGTTCGGGTGTCTGGGGTGAATGAAAGTTCGTTCGCGTGTCCGGGGTGAATGAAGATTCGTTCGGGTGTCTGGGGTGAATGAAAGTTCGTTCGCGTGTCCGGGGTGAACGAAGATTCGTTCACGTGTCAGAGGTGAATGAAAGTTCGTTCGTCCGCCGGAGCTAGGGGTGGCCTCCCCTGCCTGGTCCGGCACGTGTCAGCCCGGCGTGCCGTTGAGCGTGGAACTGAGGCTGCTCCCCAGCACCAGATCGACCTGGAGGCAGAATGGGTCCCATGTCTTCTGGTGCCCTCGTTGATGAGCCCCTGGTCCTCGGGATCGAGACGTCGTGCGACGAGACGGGGATCGGCGTCGTCCGCGGACACACGCTGCTGGCCGACGCGGTGGCGAGCAGCGTCGAGGAGCATGCTCGGTTCGGTGGGGTCGTGCCCGAGGTCGCGAGCCGGGCGCACCTCGAGGCGATGGTGCCGACGATCGAGCGGGCCTGCGAGGAGTCGGGCATCAAGCTGAGCGACGTCGACGCGATCGCCGTCACGGCCGGTCCCGGCCTCGCGGGCGCCCTGCTGGTCGGGGTGGCTGCGGCCAAGGCGCTGGCCCTCGGGCTCGACAAGCCGATCTACGGGGTCAACCACCTGGCATCGCACGTCGCGGTCGACCAGCTCCAGCACGGTCCGCTTCCTGAGCCCTGCATCGCCATGCTCGTCTCCGGAGGGCACTCCAGCCTGCTCAAGGTCACCGACATCACCGAGGGCGTCGACCCGATGGGTGCGACCATCGACGACGCTGCGGGGGAGGCCTTCGACAAGGTCGCCCGGCTGCTCGGCCTCGGCTTCCCGGGCGGCCCGGTGATCGACAGGACCGCCACCTCGGGCAGTTCGATCGCGATCGACTTCCCTCGCGGCCTCACCACCCGCCGTGACCTGGAGCGACACCGCTTCGACTTCTCCTTCTCCGGCCTCAAGACCGCGGTCGCCCGCTGGATCGAGGCGAAGGAGCGTAGCGGCGAAGCCGTTCCGGTCGCCGATGTGGCCGCCAGCTTCCAGGAGGCCGTGGTCGACGTCCTGGTGCGCAAGGCCCTCGACGCAGCCTCCTCCGAAGGCATCGAGGACATCATCATCGGCGGCGGGGTCGCCGCCAACAGCCGGCTCCGGGTGCTCGCCGAGGAGCGTGCCACCAAGCTCGGCATCCGGGTCCGGGTCCCGCGCCCGGGCCTGTGCACGGACAACGGCGCGATGGTGGCGGCTCTGGGGGCGGAGATGGTGGCCAGGGGACGTATGCCTTCGGCCCTGGATCTCCCGGCCGACTCCTCCCAGCCGATCACGACCGTCCTGGTCTGACCCTCAGAAGGGCTGCACCAACAGACACGTCCCCTCGCCGGCGACCCTGGTGAGCACGATCGTGGCCTCTGCGGAGCCCGACAGCGAGAGTCGCTTGCGGAGCTGCTCGGGCACCACCTGTACGCCGCGCTTCTTGATCGTCAGCTTCCCGATCCCGCGCTCGCGCAGCGCCGCCTTGAGCTGCTTCTCCCGGTAGGGGAGCTCCTCGAGCACCTGATATCCGCGGGCGAACGGCGTCTCGAAGGAGGCGGAGGAGGTGACGTACGCGATGTGCTCGTCGACCAGGTGGCCCTGCACCCCGGCGGCGACTGCGGTGACCAGTCCGGCCCGGATGACCGCGCCGTCGGGCTCGTAGAGAAACTCGGCGACCGCGCCGACGTCCGCACCCGGGTCGTCCTCGGAGGTGAGCGTCGCCAGACCGCGCTCGCCGATCACGGTGGCCCGCCGGTGCGTGCTGGCCAGCGAGCCCGACCACAGCGCGGCCTCCTTGACCTCGCCGCGGTCGCTGACCCATTCGGCCTCGACGTCGTCGGGTACGAGGTCGTGCGGGATCCCGGGGGCGACCTTCACGCACGCGTCGCGCGCGAAGAGCGTCTCGACCCAGGACCACGGCGGCGTCCATCCCTCCGCCGAGAAGACCCGGCCCTGGGCGCCGCGACGGGCCGGATCGGCGTACGCGACATCGAAAGGCGAATGATCGACACCGGTCGCGTCGGCGACGGTGACGGCGCCGGGCAGCCCGAGGGCGTCGAGGTTCGCCTGGGCGACGGCGACCCGCTCCGGGTCGTGGTCGACTCCGGCGGCGGTGAGCCCGGCGCGTGCGGAGGCGATCAAGTCCCCGCCGATCCCGCAGCCCAGGTCGATGACGCTCGCCGCATCGAAGGCGCGTAGCCGTGCCGCCCGGTGGTGGGCGACGGCGAGACGGGTGGCCTGCTCGAGCCCGTCGGGGGTGAAGTACATCTTCGGTGCCAGGTCGCCGAACTTGGCTCCCGCCTTCCGGCGCAGGTCCACCTGGGTCATCGCCGCGGCCACGTGCTCGGCGGTCTCGTCCTTACGCAGGGCGGTCTGCACCGCCAGGGCCGAACCGTCGCCCGCCATCTCGGTGGCTCGCGCCAGCAGCCGTTGCCCGTCGTCGGTCAGCAACCAGGCGAAGGCGTCGAGGTCCATGCAGCCGATCCTCTCAGGCAAGTTTCCGGACCGGGCAAACTCCATTACCACCGGGGGTGTTTATGTAGGATCCGCCGGGTGCGCAGATCTCCCCGTAGAGTCCCGCCGATCCCCTGGGTGGTGGCGGTCGTGACGACTCTGCTGTCGCTGATGTTCATCCCGCCCGCCTCGGCTGACACCACGACCCCGGTGAACCAGTGCTCGTCCGGCGACCGCTCCTACACGTCGGTGGGTGCCACGTCCGCCACCGCGACGGCACCCGACGGCTACCTGATCTCGTCGTTCTGCGTGGTCGGACGCGGAAACGCCGGTGCCGAAAGGCACACGCTCTCCGCGCCCGAACGGACGGTGGTCGTCAGCCACAGCACCGGCAAGCAGCTGGAGAGCTACTCGGTGACGTACGTGCAGATCCCAACGCCCAGCGAGCCGGAACCGGCGGACAAGGCGGCGGAGGAGACGAAGCCCAAGGCCGAACGAACGGCGGAAGCACAGGCGAAGACGGCGGAGCCGAGCAGCTCGGCCAATCCCAAGAAGTCGCAGGTCGCGGAGGATGCCTCGCCTCTGGGCACGCTGCCGGACGACGGCGAGGAGCTCAAGGTCACCACTTTTGAGGAAACGGACGAGAGCGAGGATCGCTGGTCCATCCTGGTCGTCGGCGGCATCATCGTCGTCGGGCTCCTGGCCGGTGCGGTCGCCCTGACGGTGAGGCTCCCCGGTCAGCGATAGACCGGGCTTGCTGGCACTCATTGCGGGCGAGTGCTAACGTCTGCATTGGCACTCTCCCCTTGAGTGTGCCAACGCTTGCGAGCCAGGTGCGACCCCCGCGACGGCGTACGTGGCAGATCGCAAGCACAGACGTAGCAATACCCACCCAGAATCATCTGACTCCATAGAAGAAATGGGGAGGTCGACACAGTGTCGGTCAACATCAAGCCGCTCGAGGACCGGATCGTCGTCAAGGCAGTCGAGGCCGAGCAGACCACCGCCTCGGGCCTGGTCATCCCGGACACCGCCAAGGAGAAGCCCCAGGAGGGCGAGGTCCTGGCCATCGGCCCGGGTCGTATCGACGACAAGGGCAACCGCGTCCCGCTCGACGTCGCCGTCGGCGACAAGGTCATCTACAGCAAGTACGGCGGCACCGAGGTCAAATACGCCGGCGAGGAGTACCTCATCCTGTCGGCTCGCGACATCCTCGCAGTCATCGCCTGACGTCATCCGTCTCGCACAGCGCGGCCGGACCGGCGGGGTGGAAGTCCTGCGGTCACGGCCGCGCGTTGCGTACTAGGGAGTAAATGCACATGCCGAAGATCCTGGAGTTCGACGAGAACGCCCGCCGCGCCCTCGAGCGTGGCGTCGACGCGCTCGCCAACGCCGTCAAGGTGACGCTGGGCCCCAAGGGCCGCTACGTCGTCCTCGACAAGAAGTGGGGCGCCCCGACCATCACCAACGACGGTGTCACCGTCGCGCGTGAGATCGAGCTGGACGACCCGTTCGAGAACCTTGGTGCTCAGCTCACCAAGGAGGTCGCGACCAAGACCAACGACATCGCTGGTGACGGTACGACCACCGCGACCGTCCTCGCCCAGGCGATGGTCCACGAGGGTCTGCGCGCGGTTGCCGCCGGCGCGAACCCGATGAGCCTCAAGCGCGGTATGGACGCCGCCGCGGCCGCCGTCGGCGACGCGCTGCGCGCCGCCGCCCGTGAGGTCGTCGACGAGTCCGACATGGCCTCGGTCGCCACCATCTCCTCCCGCGACGCGAAGATCGGCGAGATCCTCGCCGAGGCCTTCGCCAAGGTGGGCAAGGACGGTGTCATCACCGTCGAGGAGTCCAACACCACCGGCACCGAGCTCGAGTTCACCGAGGGTATGCAGTTCGACAAGGGCTACATCTCTCAGTACTTCGTGACCGACCAGGAGCGGATGGAGGCCGTCATCGACGACCCGCTGATCCTGCTCGTCCAGGGCAAGATCAGCTCCGTCCAGGAGCTCCTGCCGCTGCTGGAGAAGGTCATCGCCGCCGGCAAGCCGCTCTTCATCATCGCCGAGGACGTCGAGGGCGAGGCTCTCTCGACCCTGGTCGTGAACAAGATCAAGGGCACCTTCAACGCGACCGCCGTCAAGGCTCCCGCCTTCGGTGACCGCCGCAAGGCCATGCTGCAGGACATCGCGATCCTCACCGGTGCGCAGGTCGTCGCCGAGGAGGTCGGCCTCAAGCTCGACCAGGTCGGCCTCGAGGTGCTCGGCACCGCCCGCCGGATCACGGTCACGAAGGACAACACCACGATTGTCGAAGGTGGCGGCGACGCTGCCGCGGTCGAGGGTCGCGTCAACGAGATCAAGTCCGAGATCGAGCGCACCGACTCCGACTGGGACCGCGAGAAGCTCCAGGAGCGCCTCGCCAAGCTCGCCGGTGGCGTCTGCGTGATCAAGGTCGGCGCTCACACCGAGGTGGAGCTCAAGGAGAAGAAGCACCGCATCGAGGACGCTGTCTCCGCGACCCGCGCCGCCATCGAGGAGGGCATCGTTCCCGGCGGTGGCTCCGCGCTGATCCACGCCGTCTCCGTCCTGGAGAAGGACCTCGGCCTCGAGGGCGACGAGGCGGTCGGCGTACGCGTCGTCCGCAAGGCCGCCGACGAGCCGCTGCGCTGGATCGCCGAGAACGGTGGCGACAACGGCTACGTCATCACCACCAAGGTCCGGGAGCTCGGCGTCGGCCAGGGCTTCAACGCCGCCACCGGTGAGTACGGCGACCTGGTTGCCCAGGGCGTCATCGACCCGGTCAAGGTCACCCGCTCCGCGCTCATCAACGCCACCTCGATCGCGGGCATGCTGCTCACGACCGAGACCCTGGTCGTCGACAAGCCGGAAGAGGAAGAGGCGCCCGCGGCCGGTCACGGCCACGGTCACGGCCACTGAGCAGTAGCTGAGTCGGCGCATCTGCCCCATGTCTCGCGAAGCGAAGCGAGCGGGATGGGGCGGATGCGCCGACTCGGCGATTTCAGCGAACGATCAGCGAATCGAGCGAGACGTCGTTCGAGAGCACGTTCACATCCACGTACGCCTCGTCCTCGCTGCCCACGCCGTCGAGCCGGTCGCGGTTGGAGTACTGCCAGATGGTCCAGTCGCGCCCGTCCGGGATCCGGGGCGGCCAGGCGACGGAGCGGAACCAGATCGGGTTGTCGGGGTAGGCGTCGACCAGATAGGCGCGGTAGGCCTGCGGGGTGGTGTAGATGACCGGCGCGATGCCGTAGTGGTCCTCGAGGGCGTCCAGCAGGGGGTCGAGGATGGCGCGGACCTCGGCTGCCGGCGGCAGGTTCCCCTTGAACGATCCGTACGGCTCGAGGTCGACGACCGGGGCGAGCGTGCCGGGGACGCGCGGCACCGTGGCGATCATGTTGTGCGCCTGGTCGCTGCCGGGGCTCTCGAAGCTCATGAAGTGGTAGGCGCCGGTCGCGATCCCGGCCCGCTGCGCCTCGGCCCAGTTGGCGCTGAAGCGGGAGTCGACGTGCGCCGAGCCCTCGGTCGCCTTGATCCAGGCGAAGGCGATGTCCTGCTCGGCGACCCGTGGCCAGTCGACGGTGGCGTTGTGGTGGGAGACGTCGATGCCGCGTACGTCGTAGCTCGCCGCGAGCAGCCGGGTGGGCATCACGACGCCGGTGTAGACGAGCGCGGTCAGGATCAGGGCGAGGCAGGCGAGGACGGCGGAGCCGATCAGCACACGTCGACGACGGGCGGGGGCGAGGGGCACCGCCGAAACGTACCGGTTCTCAGAGCGAGGCGAGCAGCTTCTCCATGATCTCGATCTCGACCGACTGGGTGGCCTCGACGTCCATCGCCATCTCGATCGCCAGCGCGTCGCTGCCCGTGGACGCCATTGGCTCGGCCATCTCCAGGGCGCCCTGGTGGTGCTGGATCATCCCGGTCAGGAAGAGCCGGTCGAACTTCTCGCCGCGGGCCTTGCCGAGCTCGCTCAGCTGAGCGGGGCTCAGCATGCCGGCCATGGTGTGCGGGGGATCCGAGGCACGCGGCACCCGGAGGCCGCGGGCATCGAGCCAGCCGCTCATGGCCACGATCTCGGGGCCCTGGGCCGCCTCGATCCGCTCGGCCAGGGACACGACCTCGGGGTCGACGCCGTGCTCCTTGGCCAGCCGGGTCATCTCCAGGGCCTGGGCGTGGTGCGGGATCATCATCGTCACGAAGTCGGCGTCGGTCTGGGTCCACGGGTCGGTGGCGGCGGCCGAGGACGAGACCGTCCTCGCGGCCTCACCGGGCGCTCCGCCCTGCACCACCGGCGCCGACTGGGTGGCCGCCTGCGGGCTGGGCGAGTGCTCACCGTGCGCGTCGTGCGAGGAACCTCCGCACCCGCCGAGCGACACGGCCGCCAACAGGACTCCCGAGGTGATGACACCGACTCGCCTACCGGGCATGTGGTTCCTTCCGAGACGCCGCAGGGAGGAACAATTTATTCACATTCCATGCCGGCCGTGTACGAGTTTTACTAAAGTTGAGAGGTCATGCCCGTGCCACCCCACGGCGGCCGACTCGGAAGGCTTGCGATCATGAGGCTTAGACGACCTACCCACTACCTGGCCCCCATCGCGGCGGTCATGGTTGTCGCAGGAGGGCTGGCCGTCGCCGCCCCGTCCTCCGCGGACGAGTCCCACACCCACGGAACCGAGGCCACCCAGGATCCTGAGGCTCAGACGAGCTGCACCGCCGAGGAGAAGCGGGCGATCACCGCGCTCGGCGACAACTTCGCCTCCGCCTGCGTCGCCGGAAACGACCTCGCCCAGCTCGACGCCAACAACCCGGTCGTGCCCGCCGGCGAGTCCGCCGGGTCGCCCAACATGCATCTGGTCGCCAACATCCCCAAGTCGGGTGCCTTCGAGCCCGCCAACGCCCTCAACAGCGACCTCGCCTTCCAGGGTGACTACGCGTTCGCGGGCAACTACAACGGGTTCAACGTCATCGACATCAGGAACCCGGTCAGGCCGCGCCTGGTCAAGCAGTACGTCTGCCCCGGATCCCAGAACGACATCTCCGTCTACGGCGACCTGCTGGTCCTCTCCGTCGACTCCAGCCGCAGCAACAACACCTGCGACAACGTGCCGCAGTCGGCCGAGATCAAGGAGTCCTGGGAAGGCATCCGCGTCTTCGACATCAGCAACCCGAAGGACCCGCAGTACGTCGCGGCGGTCGAGACCAAGTGCGGCTCCCACACCCACTCGCTGGCACCGAGCAAGAACGGCAGGGACGTCTATGCGTACGTCTCCTCCTACGGTCCCCGCGCGACCTACCCCGACTGCCAGCCCCCGCACGACAAGATCAGCATCGTGAAGATCCCGACGCGGGCGCCGGAGCAGGCCGCGGTGGTCAGCGAGCCGGTGCTGTTCCCCGACGGTGGCTACACGAACACCGCCGGGTGCCACGACATCACCACCTACCCGTCCAAGGACATCGCGGCCGGCGCCTGCATGGGTGACGGCATCCTGATGGACATCTCCGACCGCGAGAACCCGGTCGTCACCGAGCGGGTCACCGACACCGAGAACTTCGCGTTCTGGCACTCGGCGACCTTCAACAACACCGGCACCAAGGTGGTCTTCACCGACGAGCTCGGCGGCGGCGGTGCGCCGACCTGCAACCCGGAGACCGGGATGGAGAAGGGCGCCAACGGCATCTACGACATCGAGGGCGGCCGGCTCGTCTTCAAGTCCTACTACAAGATGCCCCGCACCCAGTCCAACACCGAGAACTGCGTCGCCCACAACGGCTCGCTGATCCCGGTCAAGGGCAAGGACATCATGGTCCAGGCCTGGTATCAGGGCGGTGTGTCGGTCTACGACTTCACCGACTCGGCCAACCCGAAGGAGATCGCCTGGTTCGACCGCGGCCCCTTCGAGAACACCTCGACCATCGCCGGTCCCTGGTCGACCTACTACTACAACGGCTACATCTACTCCAACGAGATCCAGCGCGGCTTCGACGTCTTCGACCTGCGCGACCCGCGGGTCGCCTCGGCGAAGAAGGTCAGGTTCGACGAGCTGAACGTCCAGGCCCAGCCTTCTTACTAGAAAGCTGAGCCGACTCGGCGATTTCAGTGAATGACCAGCTGTCCGCAACCCCCTGGTCATCGTGGGACGAGATGGTTCTCCGTCGTGACCGAAACGGCTGCCAGCGACGAAGGCGAGACCAACCCAGTCGATTGGGTGATCGCAGCCCTCCTAGCCGTAGTTCTCGCAAGACTCAGCTGGAGCCTGGTGACCAACGAGAACCTCCTCCCACGAGAGGTCGTCGGACATCTGCTCCATCCGGACGTCCTCGCCGGGGTCTGGTTCACGATCCGGATGACCGCGCTGGTCTTCGCGATGGCCTCGGCGATCGGTGTCGTCGTGGGCAGGATGCACAGGTCGGAGAACCCGGTGCTGAGCGGGGTGGCGGCGGCGTACGTCTGGGTCTTCGGCAGCGTCCCGGTGCTCGTCCAGCTGCTGCTGTGGGGCAACATCGCGCTGATCTTCCCCGACATCACCCTCGGGATCCCTGGGGTGCACATCGACGCGATGCGGATGGTCACGCCGGTCCAGGCGGCGATCGCGGGGCTGGCGCTGGCGATGGGAGCGTACGCGGTGAGGGCCCTCCCCGAGGGCGACCGGGTCACCGCGCTGGGCGACATCCTGGTGACGACGCTCCAGGCGACGAGCCTGGTCTCGGTGCTCTCGATCACCGATCTGCTCGGGGTCGTGCAGGCGCTCGAGGAGCGCAACCACCTGATCGTCCCGCTGCTGGTGGTGGCTGCGATCTGGTATCTCGTCCTGGTCACCGCGGCCCGCGTCGCCGTCCGCCTGGCCCGGGTCGCGCGGGGTCGCAGCCAGGCACACTGAGGGTGAACCCGAGGGTAAAAGTCGGCGGCTATTGCAAGACCTGGCAACGCAGGTCTTTGTAGAGTGCAGCGCGTGACTTTCGAGCAGGCCTGGCAGCGGTGGCGCGATGAGCGGGAGGCCCAGCTGAGAAGTCCCGAAGGTTTCCTGGCGATCACCGGCCTGCACTGGCTGGGGCCGAGGCCGCAGCGCTTCCCCGGAGTCCCGGGTTTCTGGTCGACCGGTCCGGAGGGTGCCGTCGTCGATCTCGGCGAGGGCGAGTGGCTCGAGCTCAACGGTGTCCCCCTCGTCGGTCGCCACGTCTTCGGCCACGTGGATCCCTACGGTGAGATCGCCACGTTCGACGGCGGGACGGTCGAGGTCGCCGACCGGTTCGGCACGCCCGTGCTCCGGCCGCGGCAGCCCGACGGCCCGTTCCTGCGCGACTACACCGGCACACCGACGTACGCTCCGGACCCGTCGTGGCAGATCAACGCCGTCTTCACGGCCTACGAGAAGACGCGGCCGATCTCGGTCGGGTCCGTGGTCGAGGGCCGTTCGAGCATCATCGACGCCGTCGGGGAGGTCGCGTTCGAGGTCGGCGGCCGTCCGCAGCGGCTGATCGCCTTCGACGGCGGTGACGACGAGCTGTGGCTGCTGTTCACCGACGAGACCAGCGGCGTGACGACCTACGCCGCCTGCCGTCAGCTCGCCGTCGAGCAGCCGGTCGGCGGCAGGGCCGTCCTCGACTTCAACCGCGCCGCCAACATGCCCTGCGCCTACACGATCCACGCCACCTGCCCGCTCCCACCTGCGAGCAACCACATCGACGTGCTCGTCGAGGCCGGCGAGCAGACCCCGCCCCGTCCGCCGGCGGACTGAAGGTTTAACCCTGAGTAACGGACCAGAAACAGCGAAACAGGCAGACTAGGGCCCATGGCGGGGACGATGTTGTGGAGAGTACGTACGACGCTGCCGGACCGACCGGGCACGCTGGCGGCGCTGGCGCAGCGCTGCGGTGAGGCCGGGGTCAACATCCTGGGGATGCAGATCTTCCCCGGGCTGGACGAGGTGACCGACGAGTTCGTGCTGCGTACGCCACCGGGATGGAACGACCTGCGGGTGGCTGAGCTGCTCGCCTCCGCGGGCGGGTGCGACATGGTGATCCAGGCCGCCAACGAGGCTGCGCTCGCCGACCAGCCGACGCGCTACGTCCAGGCCGCACGACATGTCCTGGAGCGGCCGATGTCGTTCCCGGAGGTGGTCGCCCAGCTCTTCGACGCCGAGGCCGAGGCCCCGCCCGGGGTCGTCCACGACACCATGGAGCTGCGGGTCGCGGACGTCGACGTCCAGCTGCACCGCACCGCCCCCTTCACCGCGACCGAGCACGCGCGTGGTTCCGCCATGGCCGACCTCGTCAACGACGTCCTCGACCGCAGCCGCGAGTCGGCGGCGATCGGCACCACCCCGCCCGTACGCCGCCTGGGCACCGGAAGCACCCCCGACCTCGTCGTCTCCGGTGAGACCGTCACCGCCCTGATCGACGGGGTCGCGGTCGGCATCGGCGAAGTCCTGGGCGCGACGGAGGACGACGAGAACGTACGCATCGTCAACCTGCGCGTCGACCCGGCCTGGCAGCGCCGCGGCATCGGGACCAGGCTGCTGGTCGACACCGCCAAGCTCGCGCACATGCTCGGCGCCGACGAGATCCTGCTCACGACCCAGTCCGACAACCAGGCCGTCCTGCCCATGGTCCTCGCCGCCGGGATGCGCGGCCGGATCCGGATGGCGGGAGACCTGCTCACCGTCAAGGTTCCGGTGCGGGACCTCAAACCGTTGGACAGATGACTCCTGGCGTTTTCGGCCACACGGGAGCCGGACCGTAGAATCTCTTCATGGAGATCCCGGAGAAGTTCGCGACGCTCGGCCTCACCTACGACGACGTACTCCTGTTGCCTGGATACTCGGATCTGGCGCCGTCCGACATCGATACGACCTCCCGGCTGACCCGCGAGATCAACCTGAGGGTGCCGCTGATCTCCGCGGCGATGGACACCGTGACCGAGTCCCGGATGGCGATCGCGATGGCCCGCCAGGGCGGCATCGGCGTGCTCCACCGCAACCTGAGCATCGAGGATCAGGCCTACCAGGTCGACCTGGTCAAGCGCACCCAGACCGGGATCATCTCCAACCCGGTCACCATCGGCCCCGACGCGACGCTGGAGCAGCTCGACAAGCTCGCCGGCGAATACCGGATCTCCGGGTTCCCCGTGGTCGACGTCGACCAGAAGCTGATCGGCATCATCACCAACCGCGACCTCCGGTTCACCCCGGTCGCGGAGTGGGCGACCACCAAGGTCAACGAGGTGATGACCTCCAAGGACCTGATCACCGGCCCCGCCGAGATCTCCCGCGAAGAGGCCACCAAGCTGCTGCGCCAGCACAAGCTCGAGCGGCTCCCCCTGGTCGACACGGACGGTCGCATCACCGGCCTGATCACGGTCAAGGACTTCGTGAAGTCCGAGCAGTTCCCCGACGCCTCCAAGGACGCCCAGGGCCGGCTGCTCGTCGGCGCGGCGATCGGCTACTTCGGTGACGCCTGGGAGCGGGCCACCACGCTCATCGAGGCGGGTGTCGACGTGCTCGTCGCGGACACGGCTCACGGCAACGTACGCATGCTGATCGACATGGTCCGCCGCCTCAAGACCGACCCGGCCACCAAGCACGTCCAGGTCATCGGCGGCAACGTCGCCACCAAGGAGGGTGCGCAGAGCTTCGTCGACGCGGGCGCCGACGCGGTCAAGGTCGGTGTCGGCCCGGGCTCGATCTGCACCACCCGTGTCGTCACCGGCGTCGGCGTTCCGCAGATCTCCGCGGTCTACGAGGCCTCCCTGGCCTGCAAGCCGGCCGGCGTGCCGGTGATCGCCGACGGCGGGCTGCGCTACTCCGGCGAGATCGGCAAGGCCATCGTCGCCGGCGCCGACACCGTGATGCTCGGCTCGATGCTCGCCGGCACCGAGGAGACCCCCGGCGACACGGTCCTGATCAACGGCAAGCAGTTCAAGGCCTACCGCGGCATGGGGTCCATGGGCGCGATGTCGTCGCGCGGCAAGAAGTCCTTCTCCAAGGACCGCTACTTCCAGGCCGAGGTCACCGACGACGACATGATCGTGCCGGAGGGTGTCGAGGGCCAGGTCGCCTACAAGGGCGCTCTGGCGACGGTCGCCCACCAGCTCACCGGTGGTCTTCACCAGACCATGTTCTACGTCGGCGCGCGCACCATCCCCGAGCTGCAGGAGAAGGGTCGCTTCATGCGGATCACCTCCGCCTCGCTCAAGGAGTCGCACCCCCACGACGTCCAGGTCACCGCCGAGGCGCCGAACTACCACGTCTGAGGCGGTTGCCGTCTCGCGCGACGACTTCATCACGAAGTGGTCTCTTCGGGCACGGATCAGAGCCGGTCGGAGTTCAATCCGATGTCGTCATTCTGAACCTTCCGGGAGGCCCCATGACTGTCATCGACGCCGAGACCTTCGCCCAGGAGTGGGCGGTGTGGCACGAGGAGCACGAGAAGAGGCGCGCCTCGCCCCACGGCTTCCTCGCGATCACCTCGATCCGCTGGCTCGCCGAGGAGCCGGAGACGTACGACGACGTGCCTGGCGCCTGGTCGAGCGGCCCCGAGGGCATCGTGGTCTCGCTGGGACCAGGGGAGTCGCTGGTCGTGGACGGCGTCGAGATCACCGGCAGGCACGCGTTCGGTGACATCGACGACGGTGACGGGGTCACCGCCGTGTTCGGCGACGCCGTCGTCGAGATCGCCAGGCGTGGCGACAGCGACATGATCCGCCCGCGCCACCCGAGCAATCCCCTCCTGACCGGCTACCGCGGGACGCCCGCGTACGCACCGGACCCGGCATGGGCCATACCCGGACGCTTCCTCGCCTACGACCGCGCGGTGCCGACCACGGTGGGCTCGGTCGTCGACGGCTTGGAGCACGTCTACGAGGCCGCGGGTGAGATCGAGTTCGAGGCCGGCGGTGCCGTGCACAGGCTGATCGCCTTCCCGGGCTCCGCCCCCGGCTCCCTGCACGTGCTGTTCCGGGACCAGACCTCCGGCAGGACGACGTACGCCGCCAACCGCTCGCTGTCCATCGGCACACCCGACTCGGCGGGGAATGTCATGGTCGACTTCAACCGCGCCACCAACCTTCCGTGCGCTTACACGGCCCATGCAACCTGTCCGCTCCCGCCACCCGGCAACCACCTCGCGGTCGCGGTCGAGGCGGGGGAGAAGATCCCCGCCTGACCGCTCGCTCAGGCACGGCGGGGCAACCCGGCGGCCACCAGCAGCGCGGCGACCATGACCAGGACCGCGTTGACGGCGATCGCCACGTGCAGCGCACCGAGCGAGGCGATCCCGCCCGCGGCGGTGGCCACGGTCGACATGATCGGGATGCCGAGCGCGATCGCGACCTGCTGGGTCATCATCGCCAGTCCGGTGGCCAGCCCCTGCTCGTGGTCGGGCAGCCCGGAGGTCGCCGCGACCATGAACCCGACGATCGCGGCGACGTGCCCGATCGCGCCGACGAAGTTCATCAGCCCGAGGAACCAGAGCCAGCCGACGGAGGGCCCGAGCAGGACGAGTACGCCGGTGGTGACCGCCTGGAGGACGAGACCGCCGGCCACGGTGTTGCGGACGCCGAAGGCCTCGATCAGCCGTGGGCCGACAGACCCGCCGATGATCGCGCCCAGACCCATCGCGACGAGCATCAGCCCGGTCTGCAGGGCGTCGAGGCCGAGGACGTGCTGGAGATACATCGTCAGCACGAAGACCAGCGAGGACTCGAAGGCGAAGGTCGCGAAGCCGGCGATGTTGCCGAATCCGATCGTCCGCCGGGTGAGGATCTGCAGCGGCACCAGCGGGTGCGGGTGACGGGACTCGGCGCGCCAGAACGAGACCAGCAGCACCACCGCGACGCCGATAGCGGCCAGCCCCCACACGTCGGCGATGCCGGCCTCACCGAGACGGGTCGCGCCGTAGACCAGCGCCAGCAGCCCGCCGGTCACCAGCACGGCTCCCGGCAGATCGAGCCGCGACCGCTCCCGGTCGGCGGAGTCCCGCAGCACGAACGGCGCGACGGCGACCACCAGCAGCGCGATGGGTACGTTGACCAGGAACGCCCAGCGCCACGAGAGCAGATCGGTGAGCACGCCACCGAGCACCGCCCCGGCGGTGAACCCGGTCGACATCACGACGCTGTTGAGCCCCAGGGCACGCTGCCGCAGCGGGCCCTCCGGGAAGGAGACGGTGAGCAGCGAGAGCGCGGCCGGGGTGACCGCGGCCGTGGCCAGGCCCTGGGCGACCCGGGCGGTGAGCAGCATCTCGGGCGAGGTGGCGACGCCGCCGAGCAGCGAGGCGGCGCCCAACGCGATCATGCCGATCAGGAAGACCCGCCGACGGCCGACGTAGTCACCGATCCTGCCGAAGAGCAGCGTGAACCCGGCCGCGCACAGCGCGAACGCGGTCGCGATCCATTGCACGCGTGCCTCGGCGAACCCGAGGCTGTCCCCGACGGTAGGCAGGGCCACGTTGAGGATCGAGAAGTCGACGGTGAGCGTGAACTGGGAGGCGAGCAGCAGCAGGAGCACCAGCAGCTGTCCGCGAGTCATGGCGGCCTCGCGTACGGGCTCTGCCTGGGTAGTCATGGTCATGGCCCCAACGCTCCGCCGGATGACGTACGCCAGCCAGACACCTGTCCTGACAGCCACCCGCGTGCCTGGCACTGACAGGGACAGGAAGAAATCGCCGCGCGGCGGCACTATGGGAACCATGACGACCGAGCTCGGAGAGTTCCTGCGCAGCCGCCGGGCGGCGATCAGTCCCGAGGAGGCCGGCCTGGTGTCCTACGGCGCCCGCCGCGTGCCCGGCCTCCGCCGCGAGGAGCTGGCGATGCTGGCCGGCGTCTCGCCGACCTACTACACCCGGCTGGAGCGGGCCGACCACCACAACGCCTCCGACGCCGTGATCGACTCGCTGGCCCGGGCATTGCGGCTGAGCGACGAGGAGCACGACCACCTGCGTCGCCTGGCGCGCCCCATCGGGACGGTCTCGGGCGGCCGCGACGTGGAGCCGCGCCCGGCCGCGGTGGCGATGGTGATGGACTACCCCGGTCCGGCGCTCATCGTCGACCACGCCAACTACGTGCTCGCCTGGAACGATCTCGGTCACCGCCTCTACGGCCACGGGCTGGACTTCGATGCGCCTTATGCGGGCCGTCCACACCGCCCCAACCTCATCCGCCGGTTCTTCCTCGAGCCGGATGGGCAGGAGCTCTTCGTCGACCCCGAGGGCACCGGGCTGCAGATGGTGGGCTTCCTGCGCTACTCCTCGGGCCTGCACCCCGAGGACCACATCCTCAGCTGCCTGGTCGGCGAGCTCGTCCAGCGCAGCGACCTGTTCGCCGAGCTGTGGGCCGAGCATCCGGTGATGGACTGCGGCTACGGCATCAAGCGGCTGCGGCATCCGCTGGTGGGGCGGATGGACCTGGCGTACGAAGCGATGGTGCTGCCCGAGACCAGCCAGCGCATCGTGCTCTACCGGGCCGAGCCCGGCTCGTCCTCAGCGGCCGCGCTGGCCACGTTGGCCGCGATGCCGTCGGCCGATCAGCCGGGTGGCAGCAGTGGTCGTGGCGGCAGCGGGGAGGAGTAGACCACGCTGGTGGTGACGCTGCCCAGCGCGCCGATCCTGCCGCTGATCTGCTCGAGGTGCCTCATGTCGGTGGCAACGACCTTCATGATGAAGCAGTCGTCGCCGGTGACATGGTGTGCCTCGATGACCTCGGGCAGGTCGGCGAGCAGCTTGTGAAGCGGGTCGTAGTTGCTGCTGGGATAGCGCAGGCGCAGGTAGGCCAGGATCGTGAAGCCGAGTCGTTCCGGGTCGACCTGGGCGCCGTAGCCGGAGATGACGCCGGACTCCTCGAGCCGGCGCACCCGCTCTGCGGCTGCGCTGTGGCTCATGTTGATGTGCCGCGCCAGGTCGGCGATGCTCTGCCGCCCGTTGGCCTGCAGCGATTTCAGGATGGCCGTGTCGACCTTGTCGGGCTCGAATGGGAGATTCGCGGGCACGGGGAAAGAATGCCATGAAATCGAAGGTGATCCAGCGCAGATGCCGGGGAACGGGCCTTCAGATCGCGCTCTGGCGTCCATACGATTCGGGCATGAACTCTCCCGCCGCCTCCGCCGAGGCCGTCTCGCACTTCGCGAGCAAGCTCGCCTTCGAGACCGACGCCTCAGATGTCTACGCCGACCAGGCCGAACGCGCCCGCTTCGTGCTGATCGACTCACGCGGAGAGGCCGCCTGGGCGCAGGGCCGCATCGTGGGAGCCCTCCACATGCCGACCGCCGAGATCGCCGGCCGAGCCGCCGCGGAGATCCCGCTGGACATGCCGGTGGTGACGTACTGCTGGGGGCCGGGCTGCAACGGCGCGACCCGGGCCGCCCTGGAGTTCGCCAAGCTGGGCTACCAGGTCAAGGAGATGATCGGCGGCTTCGAGTACTGGGCCCGCGAAGGCTATCCCGTCGAGGACGACCGCGGCCCTGTCCTGCGTGCCAAGGACCCGCTGACCGCGCCGTTGGACGCGATCTCCTGTGCTTGCTGACCCCAGGATCCGCCTGACCCGAGCCGTCTCGATCCGGCCAGTGGAGGCCGCCGACCTGCCCCAGCTGGTCGAGCTGATCCGGGAGCATGCCCGCTACGAGCGAGCCGGTGATCCGCGGCCGGACCTGCAGACCGCCTTGGCGGCGTGGTTGTTCGTCCCTCGGCCGCGAGTGCGGGTGCTCGTTGCGGTCAAGGACGACGCGTTGGTCGGCTACGCGAGCTGGAGCCTGGAGGCCTCGACCTGGCAGGCGGCCGAGTACGCCCATCTCGACTGCCTCTACTTGCGGGAGACCACCCGGGGTCGAGGGGCCGGCCGCCTGCTGATGGGTGCGGTGGAGGCCGAGGCGCGTGCGGCCGGCGCTGACGAGCTGCAGTGGCAGACGCCGGAGTGGAACGACGGAGCAATCCGCTTCTACCGTCGCGCGGGCGCCCGCGAGGCCGCCAAGGCGCGATTCACGCTACCGCTCACAGATCCTTCGCGTACGTAGCCGGGGGAGCGCCCACGACCTCCCGGAACGTACGCACCAGATGGGCCTGATCGCTGAAGTCGAGCTCCGCGGCGACGGCGGCCCAGTCGACGTCGCCGGAATGGGCGCGGGCGGCGACCTCGAGCACGCGGAACCGCTGCACGACCCATTTCGGGCCGATCCCGACGTACTCGCTGAATAGGCGCTGCAGCGACCGCAGGCTCAGGCCGGCGTGATCGGCGAGCTGCTCGGCCCGGGTGATCGAGCGGTCCTCCTCGGCGAGGGCCACCCAGCGGCGTACGTCCTCGGCGACCGGGTCCGTGGGGAGACCGACCTCCAGGAGGTAGGTCTCCATCGCGGCGGCCATCTCCTTCGGATCGGCCGACGACAGGATCTGCGCCGCCGCCGGCCGGTCGTCGACGCCGAGGAGCTCCTGCGCCGGGACGACCTGGTCGGCGATCGCGCTGACCCGACGACCGAGCACGGTCCGGAAGAGACCGGGCAGGAACGAGACGCCGAGCGTGTGCCCGCGGCCGGTGAGATGCCGGACGAACGGGCGCCGGCCGATGCCGTGGACCAGCAGCCGGCCCTCCTCGGCGGCGACGTGGATCCGCGGCTGGGGGATGACCTGCTGATCGTGCGGGTGCTCGAGGTCCCAGCCGACGTACCAGTGGTAGTCCACGTGGCCGGCGACCTCGGGTGAGGGTGCGAACCGCTCGGTGGTGATCGTCCGGGCCGCCGTCACCGGCCGCACGATCGCGTCGGGATAGCCCCTGCCCTCCATCTGCCCCGCCATGCCACCAACGATATGGCGCGTTCCTTCAATCCTGCGCCGCCCGCTCCCGAGCAGGCTGGACCCATGACCGAACAGAGCTACAGCAACAAGGCAAGCACCACCATGACCGTCGCGCGCTGGCTCGAGGCGGCCTACGTCGACATCGACGGCGAAGGCACCCGGATGGGCGACGACGTCTACATCCCCACGCGCGGCCTGACCACCTCCGAGACCGACTACACCTACGCCGGCGAGATCGAGGGCAAGGGCACGGCGAGGATGATCGGCGCCTACGGCAACCCCGCCGGCGGCGCGGTCTTCGAGGCGTACGAGCAGTTCACCGGCTCCATCGCCGGCCAGGAGGGCTCCTGCGTGTGGCGGATCAGCGGGACGTACGCCGACAAGACCGTCCGCTCCCACCTCACCGTCATCCCCGGTCTCGGCACCGGCGGCCTCGAAGGCCTCGTCGGCGAGGCCGACATGGTGCTCTCCGAGGAGGGCGGCGGCGAGGCGTACGGCTTCGTCCTCTCCTACGACTGGAACTGATGTGCCGGGGGTGGGCAGCACGTACAGATCCTGAACTTCGATGAGTTCGGAACCGGTGCTGTCCGCCCGCGGCGGTGTCGGGTGAGGCTGGAGTCTCCAGATCCCATCTCGGGTCAACGTCTTGGAGGAAGACATGACCGCAACACCAGCCCCGTCCGACCTGAAGGCCCGCCATCGTGCGATGTGGGGCCTGGGGAACTACGCCCGGGTCGCCGACGAGCTCATCCCCGAGCTCGGCCGGGTCATCGTCGAGGCCTGCGAGATCGGACCGGGCGACCGCGTGCTCGACATCGCCGCGGGCACCGGGAACGCCGCGGTCCCCGCCGCTCTCGCCGGGGCGGACGTGACCGCGAGCGACCTGACTCCGGAGCTCCTCGAGATAGGGCAGGCCCGGGCGGAAGCTGCGGGCGCCGACTCGATCACCTGGCGCGTCGCCGACGCCGAGGCGCTGCCGTTCGATGACGCCGCGTTCGACGTCGTGATGTCCTGTGTCGGCATCATGTTCGCGCCGTTCCACGAGAAGTCCGCCGCCGAGCTGGTCCGGGTCGTGCGCCCGGGTGGCCGGATCGGTCTGATCAGCTGGACGCCCGAGGGGTTCATCGGCCAGATGTTCGCGGCGATGAAGCCGTTCATGGCACCGCCGCCCGAGGGTGCCCAGCCGCCTCCGCGGTGGGGCGACGAGAGCCACGTACGCGACCTGCTGGGTGACTCGGTGGGGGATGTCCGGGCCGAGAAGCGGACGGTCGCCATCGACTCGTTCGCGACCGGCGCGGAGTTCCGCGACTTCTTCAAGGCCTGCTACGGGCCGACGATCGTCGCCTATCGCGGGATCGCCGAGGACGCCTCGCGGACCGCCGAGCTCGACATGGCGCTCGCCGGCCTCGGCGACCGTTATCTCGACGCCGGGACGATGGAGTGGGAGTACCTGCTCCTGACCGCGGTGCGAAGCTAGGTGTGATGCCCGGCTAGGACGTCATCGGTCCAGGTCGGTGCGTGCTTTCCGATCTCGATCCGGTCCCGTGGAACAATCCGTCCTGTGACTGAGATCGAGATCGGCCGGGCCAAGCGAGCACGACGGGCGTACGCCTTCGACGACGTGGCGATCGTGCCGTCGCGGCGCACCCGTGACACCACCGAGGTCAGCACCGACTGGCAGATCGACGCCTACCGCTTCGACATCCCGGTGCTCGCCGCACCGATGGACTCGGTGATGTCGCCGTCGACCGCGATCGCGATGGGCAAGCTCGGCGGCCTCGGGGTGCTCAACCTCGAGGGCGTGTGGACCCGCTACGACGACCCGCAGCCGCTGCTCGACGAGCTGGCCGAGCTGAGCGGTGTCGACGCGACCCGGCGGCTGCAGGAGATCTACGAGGCGCCGATCAAGGCCGAGCTGATCACCGAGCGGTTGCGCGAGGTCCGTGCCTCCGGCGTCACCGTGGCGGGGGCGCTGTCCCCGCAGCGTACGAAAGAGTTCGCCAAGGCCGTCGTCGACGCCGGCGTCGACCTCTTCGTCATCCGCGGCACCACGGTCTCGGCCGAGCACGTCTCCTCGCAGGCCGAGCCGCTCAACCTCAAGGAGTTCATCTACGAGCTCGACGTGCCGGTGATCGTGGGCGGGTGCGCGACCTACCAGGCCGCGCTGCACCTGATGCGCACCGGCGCGGCCGGCGTCCTGGTCGGCTTCGGCGGTGGTGCCGCCCACACGACGCGGACGGTGCTGGGCGTCGCGGTGCCGATGGCGTCCGCGGTGGCCGACGTCGCCGCCGCGCGCCGCGACTACCTCGATGAGTCGGGCGGCCGCTACGTGCACGTCATCGCCGACGGCGCCGTCGGCCGCTCCGGCGACATCGCCAAGGCGATCGCCTGCGGTGCCGACGCGGTCATGGTGGGTAGCCCGTTCGCGCGGGCGACGGATGCCCCCGGCAAGGGCTTCCACTGGGGCAACGAGGCCCACCACGCCGACCTTCCCCGCGGCGAGCGCGTCGCGTTCAAGCCGGTCGGCACGTTCGAGGAGGTCCTCTACGGCCCCTCCCACGTCGCCGACGGCACCATGAACCTCGTCGGCGCTCTCAAGCGCGCCATGGCCACCACCGGCTACACCGACCTCAAGGAGTTCCAGCGGATCGAGGTCGTCGTCGGCTGACGATCGAACCCGCACCTCTGGCGGGCCGAGTCCGCAGTTGTGGGGGGGGGGGCGCGGGGGTTGGGGGGCCCCCCCCCCCGGGGGGGGCGGCGACAACCGGGGGGGGGGGGGCCCCCCCGGGAGGGGACACCCGCCCGCACGGACGAGCAC
>NZ_JBITCR010000012.1:94549-154794 GCF_044453405.1 Nocardioides sp. NPDC051685
CCACCCCCCCCCCCCTGCTGTCCCGGGGGCCGGGGGGCGCCGGCGCCCGCCCAGCCCCCCCCCCCGGGGGGCGCCCGGCGCCCCCCGCCCCCCCCCCCCCCCGGGGGCCCCCCCCCCCCACAACTGCGTTGTCGACGACTGACCTCGGCTGGGTCCGGACCCGCGTCGAGGCGTCACTCCCGCAGGTCGAGACGTCACGTACGTCGGTCGAGACGTCACGTACGTCGGTCGAGACGTCAGGAGATGACGCTTCGGGCGACCGGAGCGACGCCTCGGCCGACGGGGGTGACGTCTCGGGCGACGGGGGTGACGCTTCGGCATTGCTTGGACGCCGACCTTCCATGTTCTTGGGCGACCCCGTAGAGTGACCGCTGTCACCACCTAAGCAAGCGCTTAGATTAGCCGAGCACACGAGGGATTGAGCATGTCGAGGTTCGAGGGACGTACGGCGATCATCACCGGGGCCAGCCGGGGCATCGGTCTGGGTATCGCCCAGCGGCTGGTGGACGAGGGGGCGAAGGTCGTCATCACGGCGCGCAAGCCCGAGGCGCTCGAGGAGGCGGTCGAGGGGCTCGGTGGCAAGGCGGTCGCCCTCGGCATCGCCGGGAAGGCCGACGACCCGGCCCACCAGGAGGAGGTCGTCAAGACCGCGATCGAGACGTTCGGCAGCGCCGACCTGCTGGTCAACAACGCCGGCATCAACCCCAAGGCGGGTGGCCTGATCGACATGGACCGCGAGTCGGCCCGCAAGACCGTCGAGGTCAACTGCCTCTCGCCGATCGGCTGGACCCAGCAGGTCTGGCGTCAGTGGATGTCCGAGCACGGCGGCGCGGTCGTCAACATCTCCTCTGTGGCCGGCCTCGCGCCGACGCCGCTGATCGCCACCTACGGCGCGAGCAAGGCGATGCTCAGCTACATCACCCAGGAGCTGTCGGTCGAGCTCGGCCCGAAGGTACGCGTCAACGCGATCCTCCCGGCGGTCGTGAAGACCAAGTTCGCCGAGCTCCTCTACGAGGGCCGCGAGCAGGAGGTCGCGTCGGCCTACCCGCTCAAGCGCCTCGGCGTCCCCGAGGACATCGCCGGCGTCGCCTCCTTCCTCCTCTCCGAGGACGCCGGCTGGATGACCGGCCAGCTCGTCATCGTCGACGGCGGCCTCACCCTCGCCGGCGGACGCGTCTGATGCCCATCGCTCCCGACAGCACCGCCGTCGTCACCGGTGCCGCGGGCGGGATCGGCCGTGCCCTGGCCGCCCGCCTCGTCGCCGAGGGCGTCAGGGTCGTGGTCAACGACATCGACGACGTACGCCTGGCCGAGACCGCCAAGGAGATCGGTGCCCATCCGGTGGCCGGTGACGCGGCCTCGGTCGAGGGCGTGGCCCGCCTTGTCGCGGCGGCGAAGGACCACCTCGGCCAGATCGACGCGTGGTTCGGAAATGCCGGCATCGACCGCGGCATCGGCCTGGACTGTCCCGAGGAGGACTGGCAGGCGTCGTACGAGGTCAACGTCATGGCCCATGTCAGGGCGGCAAGGCTCCTCGTCCCCGACTGGGTCGAGCGCAAGGCGGGCCGCTACGTGGTGACCGCGAGCGCGGCGGGGCTGCTGACGATGGTCGGTACGCCCACCTACTCGGTCACCAAGCATGCCGCGGTCGCGTTCGCGGAGTGGCTCTCGGTGACCTACCGGCACCAGGGGATCGTGGTCCAGGCGATCTGCCCCCAGGGGGTGCAGACCGGGATGCTCGAGCGGTCCGGACCGATGGCCGGGCTGCTCAGCCGCGACGGCGCGCTCACCCCCGAACAGGTCGCCGACGCCGCCTGGGCCGCGACGACCGACGACCGCTTCCTGGTGCTCCCGCACCCGGAGGTGGGCGACTACTACGCCGCGCGGGCGACACAGACCGACAAGTGGCTCGGCGGGATGAACCGACTCTGGCAGCACGTGGAGGGACAGGCATGAAGGCATGGCGGATCAACGAGCTCGGTGAGCCGAAGGACGTGATGAGGCTCGAGGAGGTGTCCGACCCGTCCCCCGGGGCCGGACAGCTCGTCGTGAAGGTGCTGGCCAGCCCGGCCAACTTCCCCGACGTCCTGATGGCGCGGGGTCTCTACCAGATCAAGCCCAAGCTGCCGTTCACCGCGGGCGTCGAGCTGTGCGGTGAGGTGGTCGAGCTCGGCGAGGGCGTGGATGCGTTCCAGGTCGGGGATCGCGTGATCGGCGGCGCCGCCCTGCCCTACGGCGGCTTCGGCGAGCTCGCGCTGATGGACGCCGCGACCACCTTCCCGGCGCCCGAGGCGCTCACCGACGCCGAGGCGTCGAGCCTCTACATCGGCTACCAGACCGGCTGGTTCGCGCTCCACCGCCGCGCTCGCATCCAGCCCGGCGAGACGCTGCTCGTGCACGCCGCCGCGGGCGGGGTCGGCAGCGCCGCGATCCAGCTCGGCAAGGCCGCCGGAGCGACCGTGATCGGTGTGGTCGGCGGGCCGGAGAAGGCCGCGGTCGCCAAGCAGCTCGGCGCGGACGTCGTGATCGACCGCCACGCCGAAGACTTCGTGAAGGTGGTCAAGGAGGTCACCGGCGGCAAGGGCGCCGACGTGATCTACGACCCGGTCGGCGGCGACACCTACGACCGCTCCACCAAGTGCATCGCGTTCGAGGGCCGGATCCTGATCATCGGCTTCGCCGGCGGCCGCATCCAGGAGGCCGCGCTCAACCACGCGCTGATCAAGAACTACTCGATCGTCGGGCTCCACTGGGGTCTCTACAACATGCTCGCCCCCGAGCTCGTCAAGGAGTGCCACGCCGAGCTCACCCGGATGGCGGCCGAAGGCTCGATCAAGCCGCTGGTCAGCGAGGAGCTGTCCCTGGAGCAGGTGGCCGACGGCGTCCAGCGTCTTGCCGACGGCACCACGGTCGGACGGGTCGTGTACGTCGCATGACCCAGCAGATCAAGGGCGTCCTGTTCGACTACGGCGGCGTGATGACCACGCCGGTCCGCGACTCGATCGCGGCCTGGATCCAGGCCGACGGCATCAAGCCGGAGAGCTTCACGACGGTGCTCAAGGAGTGGCTGGGCCGCTACGTCGACACCGGCACGCCGATCCACCGGCTCGAGCTCGGCGAGCTCCCGGTCGAGGCGTTCGACCGGCTTCTGGCCGAACGCCTGGAGACGTACGCCGGCACCCCGGTCGACCCGGAGGGAGTCCTGAAGCGGCTCTTCGCCGGCATGCGCCCGGACGCCGCGATGTGGGATCTCGCCCGCGACCTGCGCGACGCGGGCGTGCGGGTCGCGCTGCTGTCCAACAGCTGGGGCGACTTCTATGACCACGGCGCCATCGAGGAGGCGTTCGAGGTCGCGGTGATCTCCGAGGACGTACGCCTCCGCAAGCCCGACCCGGCGATCTTCCAGCTCGTCCTCGACAAGCTCGGCCTCGACGCGGTCGAGTGCGCGTTCGTCGACGACGCCGAGCCCAACATCATCGGCGCCAGGAACCTCGGGCTGGTCGCCGTGCTCCACGAGGACGCCGCGACCACCCGCGAGGCCCTCGCCCGACACGTCCCCGCACTCGGAGGTGCCTGATGACGGAACCCCTGCCCGGACTCGACCTGGATCGACTCGGCCCATGGCTCGCCGAGAACGTGGAGGGCGCCGGCGCCGAGCTGAGCGCGACCCACATCTCCGGCGGCAAGTCCAACCTGACGTACGCGGTCTCCGACGGCACCCACGAGTGGATCGTCCGGCGCCCGCCGCTCGGGCACGTGCTCGCCACCGCGCACGACATGAAGCGTGAGTTCACCGTGATCACCGCGCTGCGCGACACCGACGTGCCGGTGCCGCACACGTTCGCGTTCTGCGACGACGAGGAGGTGCTCGGGGCGCCGTTCTACGTGATGGAGAAGGTCGACGGCCGGCCCTACCGCTACGCCCGCGAGCTCGAGCCGCTCGGCGCGGACCGCACGAAGGCGATCTCCGAGCAGCTCATCGACGTGATGGCCGCGCTGCACGCGGTCGACCCGGCCGCGGTCGGGCTGAGCGAGTTCGGCCGCCCCGAGGGCTTCCTGTCGCGACAGGTCCGGCGCTGGAAGAAGCAGCTCGAGGCGTCGTACTCCCGCGACCTCCCCGCCGCCGACGAGCTCCACGCGCTGCTGGAGGAGCGGGTCGGTGCCGCCGAGGCGGCCTCGACCGGGCCGGGGATCGTGCACGGCGACTACCGGCTCGACAACGTGCTCACCGACAGCACCGACAAGATCCGCGCCGTCGTCGACTGGGAGATGGCCACGCTCGGTGACCCGGTCACCGACCTGGCGATCCTGCTCACCTACCAGCGGATGGCCTCGGTCTCCGGCGACGGCACCGTGACCGACGTGAGCAACGCCCCCGGCTGGCTCTCCGAGGACGAGATCATCGCCCGCTACGACGCGGCCAGCCCGCGTGACCTGAGCGAGTTCGGCTTCTACCTCGGGCTGGCCGCCTACAAGCTCGCCGCGATCCTCGAGGGGATCCACTACCGCTACCTCAAGGGCCAGACCGTCGGGCCCGGCTTCGACAAGATCGGGGACGGGATCCACCCGCTCCTGGACATGGGACTGTCTGCAATGAAGGAGAACTGACGCATGGACTTCGCACCCGACGCCAGGACCGAGGAGCTCGTCGCCTCGGTGTGGGACTTCCAGAAGACGTACGTCGAGCCGAACGAGGCCGTCTTCGACGAGCAGCTCGCGGCACTGCCGGACAAGTGGGCCTGGGACAGCGTTCCCGTCCTCGGCGAGATCCGCGCCGAGGCCCGCAAGCGCGGCCTGTGGAACCTCTTCCTGCCCGGTGAGGGTGGGGCCGGGCTGACCAACCTGCAGTACGCCCCGCTGGCCGAGATCACCGGCCGCAGCCACATCGCGCCGGCCGCGTTCAACTGCGCCGCGCCCGACACCGGCAACATGGAGGTGCTCCACGACTTCGGCAGCGAGGCGCAGCAGAAGGAGTGGCTGCAGCCGCTCCTGGACGGGCAGATCCGCAGCGCCTTCGCGATGACCGAGCCGGCCGTCGCCTCCTCGGACGCGACCAACATCGAGACCTCGATCGTGGCCGACGGCGACGAGTACGTCCTCAACGGTCGCAAGTGGTGGATCACCGGCGCGATGAACCCCAACGCCAAGATCTTCATCGTGATGGGCAAGACCGACCCGTCCGCCGAGCGCCACAAGCAGCAGTCGATGATCCTGGTGCCCCGCGACACCCCGGGCCTGACGATCAAGCGCGGCATGGAGGTCTTCGGCTACGACGACCACGACCACGGCGGCCACGCGGAGCTGATCTTCTCCGACGTACGTGTCCCGGCAGGCAATCTCATCGGCACAGAGGGCATGGGGTTCGCGATCGCGCAGGCCCGCCTGGGCCCCGGCCGCATCCACCACTGCATGCGCTCCATCGGTCTGGCCGAGCGGGCGATCGAGCTGATGTGTACCCGGGTCGAGGAGCGGGTCGCCTTCGGCAAGCCGCTCTCCGAGCAGGGCGTGATCCGCGACTGGATCGCCGAGTCGCGGGTGCGGATCGAGCAGCTGCGGCTCCTCGTCCTCAAGACCGCGTGGCTGATGGACACGGTCGGGAACAAGGGTGCCCACACCGAGATCCAGGCGATCAAGATCGCCACCCCGGCGACCGTCCAGTGGATCCTCGACAAGGCGATCCAGGCGCACGGCGCCGGCGGGCTCTCCCAGGACTTCCCGCTGGCCAAGGCGTACGCCGGCATCCGCACGCTCCGGTTCGCCGACGGCCCCGACGAGGTGCACAAGAACGCCCTCGCCAAGGCCGAGCTGCGGCGCCAGGCCGCGCGACGTGAGGGTCGACAGTGACTCCCGAGGAGCTGCGCGGGCGGGTCGAGGAGTTCCTCGCCGAGCATCCGGTCGCGACGACCGAGCCGAGCGCCTTCCTGCACGCGCGCTACCGGGCCGGCCTGGCGTGGGTCGCGTTCCCCGAGGGCGAGGGTGGGCTCGGGGTCTCCCGGGCGCTGCAGCCGCTGGTGAACGACCTCTTCGAGGCGGCCGGCGCTCCCGACAACAACCCGCGGCGCAACGGGATCGGGCTCGGCATGGCCGCGCCGACGATCCTGGCCTACGGGACCCCGGAGCAGAAGGCTCGGTTCCTGGAGCCGCTGTGGTGCGGCGACGAGATCTGGTGCCAGCTCTTCTCCGAGCCCGGCGCCGGCTCCGACCTGGCCGGGCTGGCGACCCGGGCGGTCCTCGACGGCGACGAGTGGGTCGTCAACGGGCAGAAGGTGTGGACCTCGGGCGCCCACAACGCCGACTTCGCGATCCTGGTCGCCCGCACCGACCCGGACGTCCCGAAGCACCGCGGTCTGACCTACTTCCTGTGCGACATGCACGACCCCGGCGTCGAGGTACGCCCGCTGCGCCAGATCACCGGCGAGGCGGAGTTCAACGAGGTCTTCCTGACCGATGTCCGCATCCCCGACGCCCACCGCCTCGGCGCGGTCGGGCAGGGCTGGGAGGTCGCCAACGCCACCCTCAACAACGAGCGTGTCGCCATCGGCGGCGCCGCCATGCCTCGCGAGGGCGGGATGCTCGGCGTGGTCACCGAGTCGTGGCGTACGCATCCGGAGAACCGCACGCCGGAGCTGCGTGACCGGCTGCTGAGGCTCTGGGTCGAGTCCGAGGTGGCCCGGCTGACCGGGGCGCGGTTGCGGCAGAAGCTGGCCGTCGGCCAGCCCGGCCCTGAGGGGTCGGCGATGAAGCTGACGTTCGCCACGATCAACCAGCGGCTCACCGGGCTCGATCTCGAGCTCCGCGGTGAGGAGGGGCTTCGCTACGAGGACGGTGACGGGTGGGCGATGGTCCGGCCCGAGCACGTCGACTTCGCCGGCCGCGACGCCGTCTACCGCTACCTGCGCGCCAAGGGCAACTCCATCGAGGGCGGCACCTCGGAGATCCTGCGCAACATCGTGGCCGAGCGCGTCCTCGGCCTCCCCGGGGAGCACCGGGTCGACAAGGACGTGGCCTGGAAGGCCATCCCCCGATGAATGGAGTCCGCGATGAGTGACGTCGAACTGCTCGACAACGAGCTCGATGCCGACCTGCGTGCCACGATCAGGTCGTTCCTGGCCGAGCGCTGCGACCCGGCCGACGTCGTCAAGGCGTACGACGGCGACAGCTCGCTCACCCCGGTCCTGTGGAAGGGGATCGCCGGCGAGCTCGGGCTCGCGGGGCTGCTGATCCCGGAGTCGTACGGTGGCGCCGGCGCGTCCGCCCGCGAGGCCGCGGTCGTCCTGGAGGAGCTGGGCCGCTCGGTCGCCCCGGTGCCCTTCCTGACCAGCGCGGTCGTCGCGACATCCGTGCTCCTGGCCGGTCCCACCGCGGCCGGGGCAGACCTGCTCGCCGGGTTGGCCTCGGGGGAGCGCACGGCGGCGCTGGTCGTGCCGCTGACCGCGACGACCGTCCAACCGCTGGAGCCCGTCGAGACCGAGGTCCGATCGGTCGCCGGCGCTCTCGAGGCCGACACGCTCCTGGTGCCAGTTGCGACGCCCGACGGCGTCGAGGTCCGAGCCGTCCCCGCGGACCAGGCGACGATCACCCCGGTGAGCTCGCTCGACATGACCCGACAGCTGGCGGACGTGACCCTCGACCCGGCAGCGGGCGAGGTGGTCGTGGCCGCGGAGCACGGCGCCGACGGCGTACGTTCCGGTCTGCTGGCCGGGGCCGCGCTGATGGCCTCGGAGCAGGTCGGGGTGGCGCAGTGGTGCCTGACCACGACGGTGGACTACCTCAAGGTGCGGCGTCAGTTCGGCCGGATCGTCGGTGGCTACCAGGCGCTCAAGCACCGCCTCGCCGACCTCTACACCAGCGTCGAGGGTGGCGGCGCGGCCGCGCGCTACGCCGCCGGAGCGCTGGCTCTCGGCGACCCCGAGGAGGCCGAGATCGCGACCCATGTCGCCGCGGCCTACTGCGGTGACCTCGCCGTCACCGCGGCCGAGGAGGCGGTGCAGCTGCACGGTGGCATCGGCATGACCTGGGAGCACCCCGCCCACCTCTACCTCAAGCGGGCCAAGGCCGACCAGATCGCGTACGGCCTCCCCGGCCTCCACCGCGACCGCCTCGGGTCCCTGGTCGACATCTGATGCCGAGGCGTCACTCCGGTCGGGGGGGGGGGGGCCCCCCCCCCCCCCCCGCCCCCGCGGGGGGGGGGGGGGGGGGGTGGGGGGGGGGGGGGGGGGGGGGGGCCGGGGCCCCGGGGGGGCGGGGGGGGGGGTGCCCCGGGGCGGGGGCCCTTTGTATTTTCCCGCGGGGGGGGGGGGGGGGGGGGGGGGCGGGCCCCCCCCCCCCCCCCCCCCCCCCCCGACGCGGCTGACGTCTCGGCTATTTCTCCAGGGCCATCAGGGCGAGGGCCAGGAGCAGACGGTCGCCGGGTTCGGAGATGCTCCTGCCGGTGAGGTCCTGGATCTGCTTGATGCGGTAGATGACCGTGTTGCGGTGGCAGATCAGGTCCTCGGCGGCGTGGGTGGGAGAGCCGCCGTGGGCGATGAGGGCGCGCAGCGTCGCCAGCAGCACGTCGGACTGGTGCGGCGGCTGGGCCAGGACCGGGCCGAGGGTGCGGCGGACGAGCAGCGAGGAGACCGCCGGGGAGGCGGTCAGGAGCACCTGCGGCAGGCGGTCGTCGACGACCGCGATGTCCGTACGTCCCCGGGGGATCGTCTCCACCGTGTGCGTGGCGAGCTGGAAGGCGGTGCCGAAGCCGCTGAGGTCGTCGGCGGTGGCGATCCCGACCCGGCCCGAGTTGCAGCAGGCGAGCTGCTCGACCAGGTCGGCGACGGCCTCCGCGACAGGGCGTGACCCCAGCGGGACCAGCCCGAAGTGGTGGTCGCCGCGGACGTGCCAGAACGACAACAGGTCGCAGCGTTCGAGCCGGTCGTCCGGGTTGCGCAGCGGTGAGTCGCGGTTGCCGTCGAAGGCGGCGATGACGCAGGCCATCTGCGAGTCGGCCGCGATCCCGAGGATCTCCTGCACCTCGGCGGCGAACGCGGGGTCGCCGCCACGGCCCTCCGCCAGCCCGTCCAGGAGCCGGCCCTGGAGCTGCAGGTCGCGGCGTTGCAGCAGCGCCGCCTCCTTCCGGTAGGCCGACGACATGACCGAGTTCTGCACGTCCAGGTCGGTCCACACCTGCCGCCCGGCGAGCACCATCACCCGGTCGTCGATCCCGAGCGCCTCCTGCTGGTGGACCATCGACTCCCACAGCATCCGGGTGCCGACGGTGTAGGCGTTGAGGCAGTACTCCAGAGGTACGCCCTGCCGCGCCCGCCGCCGGCCGGTCTCGCGCCACAGATCGACGGGATTGGCTCCCGGGGTGAGTCCGGCCATGGCGCGGATGCCGCGGCGTACGTGCTCCCGGGTGCTCGAACGCAGGTCTGCCCGGATCGACGGGTCAGCGCTCTCGTACCACTGCGGCTGGATCGCGATCAGGGTCAGCGTGATGTCGTCGGCGATCGCGTCGGCCTGGCTCACCAGGGAGGCCCAGGCACGCTCCACCAGGGGACGAAGGTCCGAGTCCGGAGATGTGTCGCTCGTCACACCCATGTGCGGAGCGTCCCATGCCTGCTACCGGGTCCGCAGCAAAGCCAGGAATCTCAGACGGAACGCCCGAAGGATTTTGGGCGCACTGCCCATATCCCCCGTTGTGCGGAGAGTCCAAAGTGAGAGCCGTCACAACGGGCCGAAGGGAGCACGATGCAGAATCCTGGCCAAGCCACGCCGCTGTTCGCCGTCGAAGGTGTCTCGGTGAGATTCGGAGGCGTGCGCGCCCTCGAGGACGTCTCCTTGGAGGTCGCACCCCACGAGGTGCTCGGCGTCATCGGCCCCAACGGTGCCGGCAAGACCACCCTGTTCAACGTCGTGTGCGGGTTCGTCAGTCCCGCCGAGGGCGAGCTCCGGCTGCGCGGCGAGACGATCCACGGCCTCCGCCCGCACCAGCTCGCCGGCCACGGCATCGCCCGAACCCTGCAGGGACTCGGGCTCTTCGAGCGGATGACGGTGCTCGACAACGTGATGGTCGGTGCCGACCGCCTCGCCCGTGCCGGCTTCGTGCGGAGCCTGCTCGGCCTCGGCCACCGCGACGACGCCCGGCTGGCCGCCAAGGCGCGCGAGGTCCTCGGCGAGCTCGGGATCGAGTCGTACGCCACCCGCTACCCGGGCAGCCTGCCCTATCCCATCAAGAAGTTGGTCGCGCTCGCCCGCGCCCTGGTCGCCGAGCCGGAGCTGCTGCTCCTCGACGAGCCCGCCAGCGGGTTGAGCGCCGAGGAGATGAGCGAGCTCGGCGAGATCATCACCGGCCTGACCGAGCGCACCGCGGTGATGCTCGTCGAGCACCACATGGACCTGGTGATGTCGGTCTGCCACCGGATCACCGTGCTCGACTTCGGCCGCGTCATCGCGGCCGGCGCACCTGACGAGATCCGCAACGACCCGGCCGTGCTCGCCGCGTACCTCGGCGACGAGATCGAGGAGGCGGTCTGATGTTCGCCGTCGAGGACCTGAGCGCTGCGTACGGACCCGTCAAGGCGCTGAACGGCGTCACCTTCACCGCGTCGAGAGGGCAGGTCACCGCGGTCCTGGGCGCCAACGGCGCCGGGAAGACGACGCTCCTGCGCACCGTCTCCGGGCTGGTGAGATCCACCCGGGGCACGGTCAAGCTGGACGGCAAGGACATCACCCGCACCGCGACCGAGAAGCTGACCTCGTACGGCCTCTCCCACGTCCCGGAGGGGCGCGGCGTCATCGCCGAGCTGACCGTCGTCGAGAACCTCCGCCTCGGCGGCCTGCACCGAGCGACCGGCTCCGAGCCGATGCCGATCGAGCGGATCTTCGAGCTCTTCCCGCGCCTGGGCGAGCGCCGCGACGCGACCGCCCATCAGCTCTCCGGCGGAGAGCGGCAGATGCTCGTCATCGGCCGCGCGCTGATGGCGCGGCCGACCGTGCTCCTGCTCGACGAGCCGTCGCTGGGGCTCGCGCCGCGGGTCGTGGCCCAGATCTTCGACCTGCTCCGCGGTCTGGTGCAGAGCGAGGAGCTGACGGTCGTCCTGGTCGAGCAGAACGCCCGCAGCGCCCTGTCCATCGCTGACCACGGCGTCGTGCTCAACCTCGGCAAGGTCGTCGCCTCGGCGCCGGCCGCCGAGCTGGCCGCCGACGAGCAGCTCCGCCACGCCTACCTCGGGTTCTAGGGAGGACGACACGATGCAGCAGTTTCTCGACACCACCCTCGGTGGCCTGGTCCTGGGCGCGGTCTACGCCGCGTTCGCACTGGCCCTGTGCCTGATCTGGCGCTCGACCCGGATCGTCAACTTCGCCCAGGCCGCGATGGCGATGGTGACCACCTACATCGCGTTGAGCCTGATCAACGCCGACGTGCCCTACTGGCTCGCCTTCCTGGCCGCGCTCGCCGCCGGGTTCGGGCTCGGTGCGGTGATCGAGCGGGTGATCATCCGTCCGGTCGAGGGCAAGGCCGAGCTCAACGCGGTGATCCTCACCCTCGGGCTCTTCATGGTGCTGCACGGGCTGACGGCGATCACGTTCGGCGTCCAGCACCGCGGCTTCCCGGCCCCGGTCAGCACCAACGCGATCTCGGTCGGGGACACCTCGATCGGCATCACGCCCTTCGGCATCCTGTCGATCGTCGTGGTTGCCCTCGTGATGGCGGGGCTCGTCGTCCTCTTCCGCTTCACCGACCTGGGACTGCGGATGCGGGCGGCGGCCTTCAACGGCGAGGTCTCCCGCCTCCTGGGCGTACGCGTCGGCCGCATGCTCACCCTCGGCTGGGCGCTCGCGGCCGCCGTGGGTGCGGTGGCCGGGATGCTCATCGCCGGCGGCGACCTGGTGAACCCGGGGTTCATGGACCCGTTCGTGATCTACGGCTTCATCGCCGCCGTCCTGGGCGGTCTCGACTCGCCGCTCGGATCGGTCATCGGCGGGCTGATCCTCGGGCTCTCGCTCTCCTACGTCACCGGCTACGTCGGCGAGCACCTGGCGCCGCTGGTCGCCCTGGGGATCTTGATGGTGGTGCTGCTGGTGCGTCCCAGCGGCCTCTTCGCGGCGGCTGCGGCCAGGAGGGTCTGACCCATGGAACGTCTGCGCTCTCTTCTCGGTCCGCTCGTCCGTCGGGTGGCCTCGGTGCCACTGGCCCGCCACCTCGTCGTCGCCCTCGTCGCCTTCGTGGTGGCGATGGCGGTCATCGGCTCCTCCAGCCAGTACCTGCAGACCCGCTACGCCGAGATGGCCTACTTCGCCATCGCCGCCGGCGGTCTCACGCTGCTGACCGGCCTCTCCGGTCAGCTCTCCCTGGGTCACGGTGCGCTGATGGCGGTGGGCGCCTATGCCGCCACCCTCGTGCTCGACCGCACCGGCGGCGAGACCCTGGCCGACGTCTTCGTCGCGCTGCTCGTCGCGATCGCCGTCTGCGCTCTGGTCGGGGTGGTGGTCGGCGTCCCGGCGGCGCGGCTGCACGGCCCCTACATCGCCGGTGCGACGCTGACGCTGGCGGTCGCGGTGCCCCGGCTGGCCAACCAGTGGGACGTCCTCGGCGGGGAGCAGGGCCTCCAGGTGCCGGTGCCCCGCGCGGCCGAGCTCCCGGCCTGGATCCAGGACCTGATCTGGTTCTTCACCGCCGTCGAGATCGACCAGTACTCCTTCCTCGCCTACCTCGGCTGGCTGCTCCTCGCCCTCACCTTCGTCGCGCTCGCCAACCTGAGCCGATCCCGGGTCGGTCGGCGCTGGCGAGCGGTCCGCGACGACGACGTCTCCGCCGAGCTCGCCGGCATCCACCTCGGCCGCGCCCGCGTGGTCGCCTTCACCGTCAGTGCCATGGCTGCCGGGCTCGCGGGTGGCCTGATGGCCATGAACGTACGTCTCACGGCGCCGGGTGCGTTCACGATCACGCTCTCGCTGACGCTGCTGGCCGCGGTCGTCCTGGGCGGGCTGGGCAGCCTGACCGGAGCGCTCATCGGGGCCGGCGTACTCGCCTTCCTTCCTCACTTCGCGACCGATCTCGGGGAGTCGGCCGGGCTCAGCGCGACCCAGGCCGCCGAGGTCACCCCGGTGGTCTACGGGCTGGTGTTGATGCTCGTCATCCTCCTGGCGCCGGCGGGGATCGTCGGCAGCCTGCGCTCGCTCCTGTCTCGCGCCTCTCGCACTTCAGCGCTCGCCTCAACTCTCGGGTCAACCAAGGAGAAGACAACATGAGAAACACTGCACGCAGAGCCGTACAGGTCGTCTGTGTCCTCACCACTGCCTCGCTCCTCGCGGCCTGTGGCGCGGGGAAGGAACGGCCCTCCGAGGACGGGTCGGCGGTCGGCGTCACCGACTCCACCATCAAGATCGGCGCCCACTTCCCGCTGACCGGCCCGGCCGCGCCCGGCTACTCGGAGATCCCGTCGGGCCATGAAGCCTTCTATGAGTACGTCAACGACGCCGGTGGCGTCCACGGACGCGACATCGAGATGGTCGTCAAGGACGACGCGTACAACCCGACCAACACCAGCGCCGTCACCAACGACATGATCCTGCAGGACGAGATCTTCGCGATGGTCTCCGGGCTCGGCACCCCGACGCACCGCGCGGTCGTGCAGCGGCTCAACGACGACGGCATCCCCGACCTGTTCGTCTCCAGCGGCTCGCTGCAGTGGGGCGACGACCCCGGGAAGAGCCCGATGACGTTCGGCTGGCAGCCGGACTACGAGATCGAGGGCAAGGTCATCGGCCAGTACGTCAAGGAGAACATGCCCGACGCCAAGGTCGGTCTCTTCCTGCAGGACGACGACTTCGGCGAGGACGGCGAGAAGGGCACCCGGGAGTTCCTCGACTCCCAGATCGTCGACGTGCAGAAGTACACGCCGGGCGGGTCGACCGACTTCTCCCCGCAGATGTCCTCGTTCAAGTCCAAGGGCGTCGACCTGGTGATCGGCTTCAACACGCCGTCCTACACCGCGCTGAGCCAGATCGCCGCGCAGGGCGTCGGCTTCAAGTCGAAGTGGTTCTACTCGAACGTCGGCTCCGACCCGGCGCTCGTCGGCGGGCTGCTGGCGTCGATGACCAAGGGGAAGATCCCGGCCGAGCAGGGCGTGAAGCTGATGGACGGGATGATGACGACCGAGTACCTCAGCGGCGTCGACGCTCCCGACGACGAGTGGGTCAAGCTGTGGCAGAAGGTCTGGGACGCCTACTCCAAGAAAGGCTCGGAGAAGCTGACCAACTACCGGATCTACGGCATGGCCCAGGCCTACACCCTCGTCCAGGCGCTGCAGGCCAACGGCAAGGACCTGACCCGGGAGTCGATCGTCGAAACCATCGAGAAGGAGGGTGGCTCCTTCGAAGGACCCGGCCTGGCGCCGTTCCGGTTCTCCGTGGACTCCCACCTCGGCATCTCCGGGATGAGCGTGGTCGAGATCAAGAACGGTGCCTCCGAGCCGCTCACGCCGGTGCTCGTCACCGACATCGGTGACGCGCCCATCGAGGAGGACGACAGCGCCGCCTCGGACGCTCCGCCCTCGTCCGGGCTGCCCGAATGAGGTGGGCGGCGTGATCGGTACTGATCAGTAGGTTGCCGCACGTTCACGGACCGGCCTCGGTTACAGTGATTAACCCTCACTAAAGCCACTGGAGGTGGTCGGTCCGTGAACGTACTCGCACCCGGCAGCGGGGTGGTTGTGACCGGAGCAGCCCGAGGGATCGGGAGGGCCATGGCCACACGGTTCGCAGCGGAGGGTTGTCGCGTCGTCGTGGCGGACATCGACGCCGCCGAGCTCAGCTCGGTGGCCGACTCGATCGGCGCCCTCGCGTTTCCCGGCGACGCCGCCTCGGCCGCAGGCGCCGCAGCGCTCGTGGACGCCGCCCGGGACGAGCTCGGCAAGATCGACGCCTGGTACGGCAACGCCGGAGTCGAGCGCGGCCGCGGCCTCGAGGCCTCCGACCACGCCTGGTTGACCTCGTACGAGGTCAACGTGCTCGCCCACGTACGCGCCGCCCGGCTGCTGCTGCCGGAGTGGGTCGCCCGCGGCGCCGGCCGGTTCGTGGTCACCTCCTCCTCCGCGGGTCTCCTCACCCTGCTCGGCTCGCCCTCCTACGCCGCGACCGAGCACGCCGAGATCGCCTTCGCCGAGTGGCTCGCCGCCACCTACCGGCACCAGGGCGTGGTCGCTCAGGCGATCGTCGCGCGCAGCGTGAAGACGGCGATGCTCGAGCGCTCCTCCGGTCTCCCGGGTTTCCGCTCGGCCGAGGGCGCGCTCACCGCCGAGGAGGTCGCCGACGCGGTCTGGGACGCCGGACAGAGCTCGCAGTTCTGGATCTCGCTCGAGCCCGATGTGGCCGAGGAGTACGCCACCCGGGCCTCGGACGTCGACGCCTGGATCGACGATGTGAACCGCGTTCGGCAGGAGCTCGACGGACCGGCCGAGTCGGCCTGACCATGTCGTCCAGGTGCTCGTCGAGGGGCGAACGAATTTCGTTCGCCTGGTGGCCGATGCTGCTGGGGCGTCTCCACTAGTCTCACCAATGTGGAACCTTTGGTCTCGACATGGCTCAGTGGGCTCGACGGCATCCCGACGCAGGCCCAGAACGTCAACCAGCAGCACTACGCGGCGAGCCTGATGAAGGTTCCGGTCGCGATCGCGGCCTATCGGCTGCGCGATCGCGGGCTGCTGTCGCTGGACGAGCCGATCGGGGTGCATCCCGACTTCGACTCCGCTGTCACCGGGGCGCGTTTCGAGATGTCGCGGGAGGAGGACCAGGATCCCGAGACCTGGGAGGCGATCGGCTCCGCGCTGCCGCTGGGTGATCTCGTACGCCGCTCCCTGACCGTCTCCGGCAACCTGGCCGTCAACCTGGTGCTCGAGCGGGTCGGGCTCGAGGAGGTCGCCGCTGTGCTCGCCGACGCGGGCGTGACGCCGATGACGACGGTCTCCCGCGGGATCGAGGACGCGCCCGCGCGCGAGGCCGGGCTGCAGAACCTGGTGACCGCCAACGACATGGGCAAGCTGCTCACCAAGCTCGCCTCCGGCCGGTTGCTGTCTCCCGAGTCGACCGCCGAGCTCGAGGGCATCCTGGTCGCCCAGGAGTATCGCGACGCGATCCCGCTCGGCGTGCCCGAGGACGCGGTGGTCGGCAACAAGACCGGCTGGGTCGACGGGGTCCGCCACGACATGGCGATCATCCGTCCCGCCGAGGGTGAGCCGCAGGTCATGGTCGTGCTCACGACCGGCCTGGACGACGACGAGTCGGAGTTCCGGATCAGCGAGGTCGCTCGCTATCTGTGGTCGACCCTGTGACCTCGCCCGCGATCGTCGCGGTGCGCACCCAGCGGGTCCGGGTGCCGCTGCACACCCCGTTCGTGACCGCGCTGCGGCGTACGGAGTTCGCGGAGACGGTCGTCGTCACCGTCGAGGACTCCGACGGGTGCGTCGGGTGGGGTGAGGCGCCGCAGGTCTGGAGGGTCACCGGCGACTCGCTCGCCGGTTCCGCCGCGGCGCTGGAGGGGCCGATCTCCGATGTGCTGATCGGCGCCGCCGCCGATCTGTCGTCGGCCGGCCTGATCCAGGGTGCGGTCGTGGGGAACCGGTCGGCCAAGATGGGTGCGGACATCGCGCTGCACGATCTCGTCGCGCGCCGGGCAGGCGTCTCGATGATCGAGCACCTGGAGTCCCATGCGTCACAGCGCTCAGGTGCAGGGATACCCGGTGAACCGGGTATCCCAACGACACTGCTCACCGACATCACCCTCTCCATCGGCACTCCCACCGACCTGGCAGAGGCGGCAGCGGCCCGAGCCCGAGACGGGTTCACGACGCTCAAGATCAAGGTCGGAACCGACGCGGCAGGTGATGCCGAGCGTGTGCTCGCGGTCCGCGAGGCGGCCCCGGGGTGCGTACTCCGGCTGGACGCCAACACCGGCTGGCGCGCGGACGAGGCGGTGGCGGTGCTGACGACCCTGGCCGACCAGGGCGTCGAGCTGGAGTTCGTCGAGCAGCCGGTGGCACGGCGTGACCTGGAGGCGATGGCGTACGTCCGTCGTCACCAGCCCTACCAGATCCTCGCCGACGAGTCGGTCTTCGACCTCGAGGACCTCGTCGACGTCATCCGTGCGGGCGCGGCGGACGCGGTCAACGTCAAGCTGGCCAAGTGCGGCGGGCTCACGCCCGCGATCGAGCTGCTCCAGGTCGCGACGAGCCACGGTCTCGGCCGTCTCGTCGGCTGCATGATGGAGTCCCATCTCGGCATCGGCGCCGCCGCGGCCCTGGTCGCCGCAACAGGGATCCCCGGCGAGCAGGATCTCGACGCGGGCTGGTGGGCGAGGACCAGCCCGTACGAAGGTGGCATCGGCTACGACGGCCCCCGCATCCTCTTCCCCCAGGCGAACGGCCTCGGCATCGAAGGAGTCCTCTCATGACCACCGTCAACCGGCCCACCTTCGTCGTCGCCGAGCCTGCCGCGGATGCCGAGCACGAGACAGAGGTCGTCCCGGGCGAGGAGGTCGTCGTCCTGGAGACGCAGGGGGAGTGGGCGTACGTCGTCGTCCCGTCCCACGCCTCCTCGAAGGACGAACGCGGCTATCCCGGGTGGCTGCCGGCGGACGCCCTCACCACCCCCGTGTCCACGCTGCTGACCAAGGCCCGGAGCTACCTGGGCGTGCCCTACGTCTGGGGCGGCACCACCGAGGCCGGCATCGACTGCTCGGGGCTGGTCTTCCGAGCCGCAGAGGCCATCGGCGTACGTCTCCCGCGGGACGCCCGCGACCAGGCCGCCGCGCTCGAGGCGATCCCCCTCGACGAGGTCCGGCCGGGCGACCTCTACTTCTTCGCCCAGGACCCCGGCGGACGGATCACCCATGTGGCCATCGCCACCGCCCCGCCCGAGCCCGACGGCACCCGCCCGATGATCCACGCCGACGGCGACACGATGGTCGTGGTCGAGGAATCCATGCCTCCCGGCAGGCTCTCCACCCTCGTCAGCGCCGCCCGTCTGTGACGGCTGCGTGACTTATCGGGCAGCGCCGGTGAATTCTCGCGCGCCAGAAGTGACAATTCGGCGTGGTGGGTTAACTTCGAACGTATGACTCGCACAGGGGCCCTGAGTCCAGAGAGCCGCGATCTCGCGATCGGCACGATGGTCGGTGCGGCGGGGGAGACCGAGCTCGACGTACTCGTCGTCGGCGGGGGTGTGACCGGCGCCGGGGTGGCGCTGGACGCCGTCACCAGAGGCCTGAGCACCGGGCTGGTGGAGCAGCGCGACCTGGCCTCGGGAACGAGCTCGCGTAGCTCGAAGCTCGTCCACGGCGGGCTCCGCTACCTCGAGATGCTCGACTTCGAGCTGGTCCGCGAGGCGCTCCAGGAGCGCGGCCTGCTGCTCAACACCCTGGCCCCGCACCTGGTCCGTCCGGTGCCGTTCCTCTACCCGCTGACCAACCCGGTATGGGAGCGCGCCTACATCGGCGCCGGCCTCGCGCTCTACGACGGGATGGCGAGCTTCGGCCCGCTCTCCGGGCTCGGCAACTCCGGTCTGCCGCGCCACCGCCACCTCACCCGCCGGGGCGTAGCCCGGATCGCCCCCGACTTCCGCACCGACGCGATCACAGGCGCGATCCAGTACTACGACGCCCAGGTCGATGACGCTCGCCTGGTCATGACGATCGCCCGCACCGCCGCCTCTCACGGCGCCCACATCGCGACCCGGGTCCAGGTGACCGGGTTCCTGCGCGAGGGCGAGCGGGTCGTCGGCGTCCGGGCCCGCGACCTCGAGCACGACCAGGACCTGGTCATCAGGGCCAAGACCGTCGTCAACGCCGCCGGGGTGTGGACCGACGAGATCCAGGCGATGGTCGGCGGCCGCGGCGCGCTGCACGTCAAGGCCTCCAAGGGCATCCACCTCGTCGTCCCGCGCGACCGGATCCGCTCAGAGTCGGGCTTCATCGTCCGCACCGAGAAATCGGTCCTCTTCGTCATCCCGTGGGGCCGCCACTGGATCATCGGCACCACCGACACCCCCTGGACCTACGACCTCGCCCACCCGGCGGCCTCCAAGACCGACATCGAGTACGTCCTAGAGCACGTCAACGCGATCCTGCGCGAGCCGCTCGACCTCGAGGACGTCGAGGGCGTCTACGCCGGGCTCCGCCCGCTCCTGACTGGCGAGTCCGACCAGACCGCCGGACTCAGCCGTGAGCACCTCGTGGTCACGCCGCTGCCGGGGCTGGTGCTGATCGCCGGCGGCAAGCTGACGACCTACCGGGTGATGGCGCGCGACGCGGTCGACGCCGCGGCCCACTCGCTCGGCACGACCACCAACATGACCCTGCGCGACTCGATCACCGACAAGGTCCGGCTGGTCGGCGCCGAGGGCTTCGAGACCCGCTCCAACCAGCGTGTCCTGCTCGCCCGTCGCTCCGGCCTTCACGTCGCTCGGATCGACCACCTCCTGGGCCGTCACGGCGGCCTGATCGACGACGTGCTCGACCTGATCCAAGAGCGACGCCCCCTCGCGCTGCCCCTCGAGGGCGCCGAGGACTATCTCGCCGCCGAGGTCGTCTACGCCGTCCACAACGAGGGCGCTCGCCACCTCGACGACGTGCTCGAGCGCCGCACCAGGATCTCGATGGAGACCTTCGACCGCGGCGTACGCGCTGCTCCGGGGGTCGCCAAGATCATGGCCGAGGAGCTCGGCTGGGACGACCGGCGCACCAAGGAGGAGATCGACCACTACCTGCGCCGCATCGAGGCCGAGCGCCGCTCCCAGCTCCAGGTCACCGACGAGGAGGCCGACCGCGCCCGGCTCGAGGTGGAGGATCTCGTCTGACGTCGAGAGTCGTGCCTACTGAAACAATCTACTGAAACACCGGTGTTGCAGTAGATCAGCTGAGGGACCACGACGCTCGCGGATCCTTCGGTCCCTGACCGTTCCACACGACCAGCCCATGCTTCCGCAGCGTCTGCAGATGCCGACCCGCCGTGGGGCGAGCGATGCCCGCGAGTTCGGCGACCTGACCAGTGCTCATCGGGCGGCCGGTCACTCTCAGGGTGTCCAAGACCGTCCGTGCCCCGCTCGGCAGAGTGGCGCGGAGATCGTCGGGGAGTGCGTCTGCCGAGGAGAGGGTCAGTCGTACGGATCCGCTCGTCTGTGAGTAGATCGGGTCGGTGAGTCCGAGGCGCCGCATCTCCTCGAAGATTCGCTTGATTCCTTCGCCCAGCTCTCGGGCGATTCCCAGGTCGGAACAGACCCGTACGATTCGAGGGTTGCGGGCATAGCGGCTGATCGAAAGCGGCTTGGTCGGGTTGGCAAGTCCGGGGAACCGGCCAGGGTTCTCGATCTCGATCCTGTTGGGGAAGACCTCGACGCGAATGTGGTCCCCGGCCATCGAGTACGACCGGTGGAGCACAGCGTTGACCAGCCCCTCCAGCCAGACGTCGCGTGGAATGATCGGCCGCGGCTCGAATCGGCCACTCGGGGCAAGAGCCTGCACCTTTGGCACCCACTCCGTGATCACGGCAGCGGCCTTGGTGATCTGCTCGGGGATCGACCCTTCGAGGCGTACGTCGCCGTCGTCGTAGAGAGACATGCGGGCACCGGTTCCACGGTCCTTGTCTGCGTAGCGCAACACTCGGATCACGGCGCTGGGAAACAGCGACTGCGGCCGCTCGGCGAACAGCAGCCAGGCAGCCACCGTGAGGCGTCCGTCGCGGGTGAGCAGGTCACGCGCGGCGAGCATTCCTTCGGGAGTCTGCGCACCGATCGCATGTTGGTAGGAGACAACCTGCTCTCGGTCGAGGTCGGTAACTCCGGCATCGACGATGGTGCCGTCGAAGGGGGCGCTGCCTCGGTCGTACTCCAACTCACGACGTTGTGCGTATCCGAGCCGACGGGACTCGTCGCCGACCCTGAGGAAGACGTCGCCTTTGGTGGTCTCGTGAACCTGCTCGCCGGGCGCCACGCGAACGACGAGCAAGATGGTTCCGTCATGAGTGGAGAGCTCGGTGGTGGAGCAGCGAACGACGGGTACGGTGAAGTCGTGCGCCGCTTGGCGAAGGGCATTGATCCGCTCTTCGCCCCCGCCATCTGCAGCGCCGTCATGAATCCCGACGACGACGTACCCGCCTTCGGCGTTGGCCATCGCTACGAGCGGGATAGCGAGATCCTTGGCGCTGATCCGCCCGGACTTGCGCTCGAACCATTGGCTCTCACGCAGCTGAACCAGATGCTCGAGCGCCTCATCCGCGGGCAGTGCCAGGATGCGATCTACCTCTGCAGGCGACATGAATCTACTGTAACAATGTTTCAGTAGATTCGAGCGGCTGCGAATTGCCATGGCGCGCCGCAGAGCCACGTAGCACCCTGGCGACATGTTCCTCGTCAACGATCCCCCCGAGCCGCTGGCGACCGAGGATTTCGTGCTCGCACCCCTACGGCCCGAGCTGCTCGACCTGGACACCGAGGCCTACCTGGCCAGCCCGGACGTGATCCGCGACCACAGCTGCGGCAGGTGGCCGCTGGAGGGCTTCGGCAGCGACGACAACCTGCCGCTGGTGATCCGGCACTGGTCCGACCATCAGGCGAAACGCGCCTTCACCTATCTCTTCCTCGACCCCGAGGGCACCTCCTCGCTCGGCTGCCTCTACGTCCAGCCCCTGTTCCCCTACCTGGAGGCGATGGGCGCCGACGCCCAGACCCTGCTCCGGTACGCAGGTGGCTCCACCGCCCGGGTGAGCTACTGGCTCCGCCAGGACCGTGAACCCGGGTTCGGCGCGGCGGTCGCCGAGCGGCTCGATGAGTGGCTGCGTACGAAATGGCCGTTGGACGCCTATCTCTACCGAGCCACGCCCGCGGAGGAGTGCACCGTCCATGCCCTCGACCGACTCCCTCTCGACCGTGTCGTGATCGACCTTCCGGCGGAGCAGCACAGCTATCTGTGGTGGGCTGCCGACGTTCGTATCGTGAGTTAGTGGGACGCGTGTCTGGCTTCCGAGACGCCGGTCACATACTCTCGGTACATGAGCGCATCGAACCCCACCTCTTCCGGCGGCCCGATCGTCGAGGGCCCGCTCGATCCCGAGCACGACGCCGCGGCGTCCCTGGCCCTCGAGCCTGACTACGTCGCCCGCCTGACCGGCCGCATCGTGGCGACGACGGGGGAGAGCCGAGAGGTCATCAGTCCGCTCGACGGGGCGCCGCTGGCGCACATCCCGCAGTCGAGCGATGACGATGTCGCCGGGGCCTTCGCGAAGGCCCGGGTGGCGCAGGAGAAGTGGGCGGCGACGCCGGTCGCCGAGCGCGAGCGCATCCTGATCAAGCTGCACGACCTCGTCCTCGACCGGCAGGAGGAGATCCTCGACCTGATCGTGCTGGAGTCGGGCAAGGCCCGCAAGCACGCGTTCGACGAGCCGCTGCACATCGCCCTGACCGCCCGCTATTACGGGCGAAGGAGCAGCAAGATCCTCGACACCGAGCGCAAGCTCGGCGTCATCCCGGTGCTGACCCGAGTCGAGCTCAACCACGTGCCCAAGGGCGTCGTCGGCATCATCAGCCCGTGGAACTACCCGTTCACGATGGCGCTGTGCGACGGCCTGGCCGCGATCGCCGCCGGCAATGCGGTGGTCATCAAGCCCGACTCGCAGACCATGCTCAGCGCGCTCCTTGGCGCCGAGCTGCTCGCGGAGGCCGGACTCCCGGAGAACCTGTGGACCGTCGTCGCCGGCCCGGGCTCGAAGATCGGCACCAGCATCATCCAGCGCGCCGACTACGTCTGCTTCACCGGCTCGACCAACACCGGCAAGCTCGTCGCCAAGCAGGCCGCGGAGCGGCTGATCGGCGCCAGCCTCGAGCTCGGTGGCAAGAACCCGATGCTGGTCCTCGAGGACGCCGACATCGAGAAGGCGGCCGAGGGCGCGACCCGTGCGGTCTTCTCCAACTCCGGCCAGCTGTGCGTGAGCGTCGAGCGGCTCTTCGTCGACGACAAGGTCTACGACCGGTTCGTCGAGCGCTTCGTCGCCCGCACCCAGGCGATGACTCTCGGTGCCACCCTCGGGTGGGAGAACGACATGGGCCCCCTGATCTCGCAGGCCCAGGTCGACACCGCGACCGCCCACGTCGAGGACGCGGTGGCGAAGGGAGCAAGGGTGCTCGCCGGCGGCAAGGCCCGTCCCGACCTGGCGCCGTTCTTCTTCGAGCCGACCATCCTCGAGGGCGTCACCCCGGAGATGACCTGCTTCGGCAACGAGACCTTCGGTCCGGTCGTCTCGATCTACCGCTTCCACAGCGAGGAGGAGGCGATCCAGCGCGCCAACGACGGCGAGTACGGCCTCAACGGCTCGATCTACAGCCGCGACACCGCCCGCGCCCGCCGCATCGCCCGCCAGATCAAGTGCGGCACGATCAACATCAACGAGGCCTTCGGTGCGACCTTCGCGAGCATCGACGCCCCGATGGGCGGCATGCGCGAGTCCGGCCAGGGCCGTCGCCAGGGTGTCGAGGGCATCCTGCGCTACACCGAGACCCAGTCGGTCGCCTCGCAGGCCGTGCTGCGCTTCGCCCCGCAGTTCGGGATGAGCGACCAGGCGTACGCCAAGTTCATGACCGCCTCGCTGCGGGTGCTGAAGTCGCTGGGCCGCGCATGACCCACTACGACGTCCTCGTCATAGGGTCGGGTTTCGGAGGATCGGTCAGCGCGTTGCGCCTGACCGAGAAGGGCTACAAGGTCGGGGTGGTCGAGGCGGGTCGCCGGTTCGCCGACGACGAGCTGCCCAACACCTCCTTCGACCTGCGCAAGTACCTCTGGGCGCCGGCGATCGGCTGCTACGGCATCCAGCGCATCGACATGGTCAAGGACGCCGTGATCATGGCCGGCGCCGGAGTCGGCGGCGGCTCGCTGGTCTACGCCAACACCCTCTACGAGCCGCTCGACCCGTTCTACGAGGACCCTTCCTGGAGCCACATCACCGACTGGAAGGACGAGCTCGCTCCCTTCTACGAGCAGGCCAAGCGCATGCTCGGCGTCAACCTCTACCCCAACATGACCCCGGCCGACGAGGTCATGCAGAAGGTCGCGGCCGAGTCCGGTCGCGGTGACACCTTCCACAAGGCGCCGGTCGGCGTCTTCTTCGGAGGGCCGGGCCAGGTGCCCGGGCAGGAGGTCGCGGACCCCTACTTCGGTGGCGAGGGTCCCGACCGGCGTACGTGCATCGACTGCGGCGAGTGCATGACCGGCTGCCGCCACAACGCGAAGAACACCCTGGTCAAGAACTACCTCTACCTGGCCGAGAAGAACGGCGCCGAGGTGCACCCGCTGACCACGGTGACCCGCGTCTACCCGGCCAAGACCGGCACCGGGTACGTCATCGAGACCCGCTCCACGAAGGCCAAGCTGGGCCTGGGCCGGACCCTGAGGTTCACCGCCGACCAGGTGATCTTCTCGGCGGCCTCGCTCGGCACCCAGAAGCTGCTCCACAAGCTCAAGCGCACCGGAGACCTGTCGCAGATCTCCGACCGTCTCGGTGAGCTGACCCGGACGAACTCCGAGTCGATCCTCGGTGCCATCGCCCCGGACACGGCGATCGACTACACCGAGGGCGTGGCGATCACCTCCTCGTGGCACCCCGACGAGCACACCCACATCGAGCCGGTCCGCTACGGGCACGGCAGCAACGCGATCGCGGCGATGCAGACGGTGCTCACCGAAGGTGGTCCCCGGCGGCTGCGCCGGTGGCTCAAGGAGATGTGGCTGCAGCGGCGCTCGCTGCGTACGTTCTACGACTTCAAGCACTGGTCCGAGCGCACCGTCATCGCGCTGGTCATGCAGGCGCTCGACAACTCGATCACGACCTTCCCGAAGCGGACGATCTTCGGGTGGCGGATGTCGTCGAAGCAGGGCCACGGCAAGCCCAACCCCACCTGGATCCCGGCCGGTCTGGACGCGGTGCGGAAGATGGCCGGGGTGATGAGCTCGGGCGACAAGCCGGGCTATGCCGGCGGCACGATCGGGGAGCCGTTCAACAAGCCGATGACGGCCCACTTCATCGGCGGCTGCACGATCGGCGACTCGGTGGAGACCGGGGTGATCGACCCCTACCAGCGGCTCTACGGCTATGCGGGGCTGCACGTCGTCGACGGCTCCGCCATCTCCGCCAACCTGGGCGTGAACCCGTCCCTGACGATCACCGCGCAGGCCGAGCGGGCGATGGCGTTCTGGCCCAACAAGGACCAGGCCGACCCGCGCCCGGAGCTGGGCGCCGGCTATGCGCGGATCCAGCCGGTCCGGCCGGCCTCGCCCGCGGTGCCGGCAACCGCGCCGGCTGCCCTGCAGCTGCCCATCGTTGACGTCCGGTGACCAACCTGTTGTGTTGGTGACGCGAACTTCGCCGGAAGTTTCTGGCAGGAAGTTTTTGGTTGACCCGTAACTGTGGTTAAGAGGGGTCGTTGGAGTGATCAGACCCGGGATTGCTCCCTCCCTAATACATGCCGGGTCTTTCGTCCGGGACAGTTCTGCCTCGGGCAATCAGGGCCCGGCCACCTCCCTCCCCGGCCGGGCCCTGGTGCATTTCCGGGCGAGCCCGGTCCTGGCTGTCGGGGTGGAGGTGCCGGGCGTCAATCCGCCAGGCGCGCCCTCGCGGCGGTGAGCAGGATGTGGGCGTCCTCAACCGCCAGCTTCGTCTCGGCGGCCGAGGGTGTGTGGGCTCGGTAGTAGCGGTCGTTGCGGTTGCGCCGGGCATCATCGACGCGACCGGCAGCCTCGCTCGGCGGAGGGCTGTCGAAGATCGCCGCAAGAAAGCGAGCGACGGCGTCGTGCTGCCCGATGCCCGGAGCAGTACGGAAGCCGTACGCCGCGAGCATCGCCTCACCGACGTCATGCATGACGGCGTAGGCGAGATCGTGCTTGACCAGGTTGCCGGAGACGTTGGCGATGTTCGCGTACGCCTCCTCGGCATGATTCAGGAACGACCGTGCGCGTCGTTCGTCTCCGCCGGCGGTGATGACCCGGACCCGTTTGTTCTGGGCGAGGGAGCGAACCGCCGCCGCCTGTGCTGCGGACAGGGGTGCAACGCTCATCGGGCCACCTCCGTAGCGCAAGCGCCAGAATACGGACGCGGCCCGATGAAAGATCCAATGCTCGCTCGCTGACGCTCGCTCAATGCAGGTCTCCGATCAGGGCAAGGGTCGGGTGCGACAGGACGTCGACGGCGAAGGCGGCATCGGCCTCGACCGCGTCTCGCCACTCCTCGCCGGTCATGACGGTGGCGTTGACGGGCCGACCGACCTGGTCGCCGATGTCACGGCAGGCCGCGTAGACCTCCCGCACGTCGGGCTGCCCGAGCACGAGCACGTCGATATCCGCCGGGGGCGGGCCGGGCTCGCCCGATGCGCGCGCGGCGAACGAGCCGAAGACGGCGGCGGTCTCGACTCCCTCGATCCGCTCGAGCGCCTCGGTCAGCATCGGGCCGGGTCCGAAGGTGATGGCGAGTATCGCGCGGATGTGCTCGGCCACGGGGTTGTCCGGGTTCGCGCTGATGTGCCACTCGCGTCCCAAGGTCTCGATGAGGAGGATCCCCGCCTCGGCGAGCCGGGTGACCTCCCGGTGGACGGTCGTGCGGGTCAGGCCGGTGCGCCGGATGAGCTCGGGCAGGCTGACGGTCTCGCCGGTCAGCAGGATCTCGGCGAGAATCGCGGCCTGGCCGTTCGAGCGGAAGATCGGCGCCAGCAGCGGCGGGCTCGTTCTCATAAATGGATCTTAACATCCATTTATGAGATGTTGAACGACGGATCGGCGACGGTCTCGGTGAGATTGGGCCGTGGCGTACGTCGTCGTTAGGATTCGTGCATGACGCAGGCTCCTGGGGCGGAAGAGCACGATCTGGTTCTCGTGGTGGACTTCGGCGCGCAGTATGCGCAGCTGATCGCCCGCCGCGTTCGTGAGGCGAAGGTCTACTCCGAGATCGTGCCTCACTCGATGCCGGTCGAGGAGATGCTCGCCAAGAACCCGAAGGCGATCATCCTCTCCGGTGGCCCGTCGAGCGTGTACGCGGACGGCGCCCCGGCCATCGACAACAGCCTGTTCACCGCGGGCACCCCGGTATTCGGGATGTGCTACGGATTCCAGCTGATGGCGCAGGGCCTGGGCGGCACCGTCGACGACAACGGGGCGCGTGAGTACGGCCGCACGCCGGTCACCGTCGGCGTCCCCGGCACCCTGCTCAGGGACATGCCGCCCGCCCACAACGTGTGGATGTCGCACGGGGACTCGGTCTCCCAGGCGCCCGAGGGCTTCACCGTGCTCGCGAGCACCGCAGACACCCCGGTCGCGGCCTTCGAGAACGTCGAGAAGCAGCTGGCGGGCGTGCAGTGGCACCCCGAGGTGCTCCACTCCGAGCACGGGCAGCAGGTGCTCGAGCACTTCCTGTGGGACATCGCCGGTGCGCGCCAGACCTGGACCATCGGCAACATCGCCGAGGACCAGATCGAGCGGGTCCGCGAGCAGATCGGCGACCACCGCGCGATCTGCGCGCTCTCGGGCGGTGTCGACTCCGCGGTCGCGGCGGCCATCGTCGCCAAGGCCATCGGTGACCGGCTGACCTGCGTCTACGTCGACCACGGCCTGATGCGGAAGAACGAGTCGGTTGCGATCGAGAAGGCGTTCCGGGAGTCGACCGGCGCCGAGCTGAAGATCGTCGACGCCGAGAAGGAGTTCCTCGACGCGCTCGCCGGGGTCACCGACCCGGAGGAGAAGCGCAAGATCATCGGGCGCGAGTTCATCCGCTGCTTCGAGCGCGCCGAGGTCGAGATCCTGGGCGACTCCGACGAGAAGGTCGCCTTCCTCGTCCAGGGCACCCTCTACCCCGACGTCGTCGAGTCCGGTGGCGGCGCCGGCACCTCCAACATCAAGTCCCACCACAACGTCGGCGGCCTCCCCGAGGACCTCGAGTTCGAGCTGGTCGAGCCGCTGCGTGAGCTCTTCAAGGACGAGGTGCGCGCCGTCGGCTCCCAGCTCGGTCTGCCCGACGAGATCGTTCAGCGCCAGCCGTTCCCCGGCCCGGGCCTGGGCATCCGCATCATCGGCGAGGTCACCAAGGAGCGGCTCGACATCCTGCGCGAGGCCGACGCGATCGCCCGCGAGGAGATGACCCGCGCCGGTCTCGACCGCGACATCTGGCAGATGCCGGTCGTGCTGCTCGCCGATGTCCGTTCCGTCGGCGTCCAGGGCGACGGCCGCACCTACGGCCACCCCGTCGTGCTCCGCCCGGTCACCTCCGAGGACGCCATGACCGCCGACTGGGCCCGGCTGCCCTACGACGTCATGGAGCGCATCTCCACCCGCATCACCAACGAGGTGAGCGAGATCAACCGGGTCACCGTCGACATCACCTCGAAGCCGCCGGGCACCATCGAGTGGGAATGATTCGTTGACCGGTCCCGGCCGTGGACAATGTCGTCCATGACTGAGCCGGACCTCGCTCGACGACTCCTCGACGCCCATGTCGCCCACGAGATGGCGGCGATCCGCGGCGTACGCTTCCTCGATCTCGTCACCGGCGAGATCGACTTCGCGCTGCGTGCTGCCAGCGACCTGACGCTCGACCAGGTGATGCCGCGCGACCTGATCAAGGAGGTCGCGCTGAAGTACGTCAGCACCTTCCGGCTCCCGGGCGCGATCCCGGAGGTCGCCGGGGCGATCGCGACGAGACTCAGGGCGCATCCCGCCAACGACACGCAGCTGGGCAAGTTGGTCAGCCGGCCGCGGATCGCCGAGCTGGTCGAGGCCCTCGTCGAGATGCGTACGCTGCGCCAGCAGGTCCTGCGCAGCCTGGCCGAGAACTCCGGGATCCAGGCCGGCGTCGGCACCTTGATGCGTGGCACGGCCCGGGGTGCCGTCGACACCGGTCGTCGGCTCGCCGACACCCTTCCGGGTGGTGCGTTCGGCTTCTCGATCGCCGAGCGCGTGGCCGGCCGGATGGCGGACACGGTGAAGGGCACCCCGGTCGGCGCGGCCGTCGACCAGAGCGCCCGCGAGCTCGCCGAGCGGGGCGCCGGGGCGCTGCTCGGCTATCTCTCCGACACCGCCGCGAGCTCGGTCACCGACGAGGAGGTGTACGACGCGCTGCTGGAGGTCTGGGACGCGCTGGCGACCCGGCCGGTGCGCGAGCTCGCCGACCTCATCGACGACGAGCAGCTGGTCGCGCTCTTCGTCGGGCTCTACCAGGTCTGGCTCGACATCCGCGACTCCGAGTATCTGCAGGCCCTGGTCGACACCGGCGTCGACTTCTTCTTCGACACCTACGGGAGCTTCACCCTGGACCGGCTGCTCGAGGAGTGGGGTCTTGGCCGCGACGACCTGATCGAGGAGGCCCTCCGCTTCGGGCCGCCGGTGATCGAGGCGCTCGCGGAGGCGGGTGTCCTCGAGCAGCTGATCCGTCGACGGTTGTCGAGCTTCTACGACTCGCCGGAGGCCCGGGCTCTTCTGGGGTGAGCGCTGGTCGTCCCTCTCCTCAGAAAAGTCTCGGGTCCGATGTCGAGAACCCAGACGGTGGCTCGACGCGTGGGTAAGAGCATCACCACCCACCTCCGAGGAGATCGAGATGAGCACCAACGCACAACGAGCCGGCTGGGTCATCACCGTCCTGGTCACCCTGTTCCTCGGCTTCGACATCGTCACGCACCTGCTGCGGGTCGAGGCCGTCATGGATTTCAACGACAAGGTCGGAGCGCCGGGCTGGTTCCCAGTCGTCTGCGGCGCCGTCCTCGGGCTCTCGCTGGTGGCGTACCACGTGCCGGCCACCCGGGCGATGGGCACGGTCCTGATCACGGCCTACCTGGGCGGCGCGGTGACGGTGAACCTGGTCTTCGAGCAGCCGGCCTTCAACACCGTCTTCGCCATCGCCACCGCCGTCCTCGTCTGGGCCGGCGCCTGGCCGCGCGACGAGCGCCTGCGTGGCCTGGTCGCCGCCTAGAACCCCGCCGAGTCGGCTCGTCCTGACACAGATCCGCGCCGAGTCGGCTCGTCATGACGAGCCGACTCGGCGCGGTTTTTGGTCAGAACGAGCCGGCTCGGCGGGGTTTCTGGGCTAACTGTGGCGCAGTCGGGTGAAGGCGCCGAGGACGGTGCGCTCGGAGAGCACGAGGTAGTCCTGCAGCTCGGCCGCGGCCGCGGGCCCGCCCTTGTCGAGGAAGGTCTCGAGCAGGGCGCGGTTGCGGGTGACGAACGGGGCGTGCAAGGCCTCGGGGTTGTCGATCTCGAGGAAGGCGAGCCGCAGCTCGGCGGCGATGTCGCGGAAGAGGCGCTCCAGGCGTGGGCTGTCGGCGAGGGCGACGATGGCGTCGTGGAACGCCATGTTGGCGGTGCCTACCGTGCGCCAGTCGCGCGCCTCGAGGCTGGTCTCGCCCTGTTCGACCGCCTCGCGCATCGCGGCCACCGCCGGGTGCAGCGGGGAGCCGGCCGCCAGCGCGGCGGGCTCGACGTAGCGGCGCGCCCGATAGATGTCGACGACGTCCGCCACCGTCGGGGACGCGACCGAGACCCCGCGATGAGGCACGTGCTCGATGAGGCCCTGTTCGGCCAGCACGCGGAACGCCTCGCGGAGCGTGTTGCGCGAGACGCCGAGCTTCTCGGCGAGGGAGATCTCCGACAGCCGGGTGCCCGGCGCGAACTCGCCGTCGATGATCCGCCGGCGCAGCGCGTTCGTCAGGGTGTCGTCGGCATCGGGCATGACCGCATCCTAGGGGACCAGGAGGAAATTGCATCCGCGGACAATCGAAACATCATTTTAACACGCAAGGGTGTCATTGTTGAACAATCAGTGCCATTGTGTACTACACGAAGAGTGTGGCGCCAGCCACACGGCCCGCCGATGCCAGGAGTCCCCCATGACTGACACGACCAGCGCCGAGCGCGCGAAGAGCTTCGCCCGCTCACGCCGAGGACCGATCCTCGGCGCCATCTTCCTGATGGCCACCTCGGCCATCGGCCCCGGCTTCATCACCCAGACCGCGACGTTCACCGCCCAGCTCGGCGCGGCGTTCGCGTTCGCGATCCTGGCCTCGATCCTGATCGACTTCGCGCTGCAGATGAACGTGTGGCGCCTGATCACCGTCTCGGGCAAACGAGCCGGGGACCTGGCCAACGAGGCCGTGCCGTTCTCCGGGCACGTGCTCGCGACACTGATCGTGATCGGCGGCCTGGCGTTCAACATCGGCAACATCGCCGGTGCCGGGCTCGGCCTGAACGCCCTGCTGGGTATCGACCCGAAGGTCGGTGGCCTGCTCTCGGCGCTGCTCGCGATCGGCATCTTCGTGTACAAGCGGGCCGGCCGGGTCGTCGACACGGTCGTGCTCGCGCTCGGCCTGCTGATGATCGGGCTGACCCTCTTCGTCGCGATCGCATCGCAGCCTCCTGTCGGCGACGCGCTGCGCCAGACCTTCGTGCCCGACACCCTCAACTTCGCGACGATCACCACGATCGTGGGCGGCACCGTCGGCGGCTACATCACCTACGCGGGCGCCCACCGCTACCTCGACTCGGGTCTCACCGGGCCCGAGCACGTGGCCGCCGTCCACCGGGCCTCGATGAGCGGCATCCTCGTCACCGGGATCATGCGCTACGTACTGTTCCTGGCGATCCTCGGCGTGGTCGCCTCGGGCGTCACCCTCGACTTCTCGAGCCAGGCGGCCAACCCGGCCGGCCAGGCGTTCGGCGCGGTGCTCGGCGACGCGGGCATCCGCATCTTCGGTGCGATCTTCTGGGCCGCGGCGATCACCTCGGTCATCGGCGCCGCCTACACCTCGGCCACCTTCATCTCGACCTTCTCGAAGAAGCTGGGAGCGGGCTGGCGGCTGCAGGTCGCGACGGTTGCCTTCATCGTGGTCTCCCTCGTCCTCTACCTGCTGATCGGTGCGGCGCCCGCAGCTATCCTGGTCTTCGTCGGCGGCTTCAACGGCCTGATCCTCCCGATCGGCATGACGATCTTCATGTACGTCGGCTGGTTCCGTCAGCGCGACGTCCTGCACGGCTACCGCTACCCGGTGTGGCTGCTGGCCCTGGGAACGTTCGCGACGCTGCTCAGCTGGTACATGGGCATCGTCTCGGTCGGCCCGATCTTCGCCTTCATCGGCATTGGAGCGTGATCACGGTGAACAACAAGGCAACCATCGACCTGAACTCCGACCTCGGCGAGAACACGCCCGACCGGGTGGTCGCGGACGACGCGGCGATGCTCGGGATCGTCTCGAGCGCCAACGTCGCCTGCGGGTTCCACGCGGGCACCCCCGAAGGGATCCGTACGACGCTGGCCGATGCCGTGGCGAACGGCGTCACGATCGGCGCGCACCCGGGATATCGCGACTACGAGGGCTTCGGCCGTCGCGCGATGGACATCGGGTCGGCGACGCTGCAGGCGCACGTCGAGTATCAGCTCGGCGCGCTGATCAGCCTGACCACGGCGGTCGGCGGTGCCGTCCGCTACGTGAAGCCGCACGGCGCGCTCTACAACACGATCGCCCGCGACGAGCGCCAGGCGCGGGTCGTGGTCGCCGCGGTCAGGGCGATCGACCCGTCCCTGGTGCTGCTCGGGCTCGCGGGCGGCGTCGTGCTCGACGTGGCCGAGAGGGCCGGGCTCGCGACGGCCGCGGAGGCCTTCGCGGACCGCGCCTACACGCCCGGCGGCGAGCTGGTCTCGCGCGCCGAGCCCGGTGCGGTGCTGCACGACGCCGAGGCGGTCGCGGCCCGCATGCTGCGGCTCGCGCGCGAAGGCGTGGTCGAGGCGATCGACGGCACCGACGTGGCCGTACGCGCCGACTCGATCTGCGTGCACGGCGACAGCGACGGCGCCATCCGGATGGCCGCGGCGACCAGGGCGCTGCTCGAGGCCGAGGGCATCGCCATCGCTGCCTTCGCCGGGGCGGCAGGGCCGGTGGCATGACCGCGAGCGCCACCCAGCTGAAGGAGGCGCGCGCCGCGCGCGCCTCCTACCGGGCGGGCGAGGTCGCTCCGACGAGCGGTGTCGCCCACGGCCTGGTCCAGGCGAACCTCATCTCCGTGCCGGCCGACTGGGCTTTTGAAGTGCTGCTCTTCGCGCAGCGCAACCCGAAGCCATGCCCGGTGCTCGAGGTCCTCGACCCGGGCACCTACGAGTCGGCCCTGGCGCCCGGGTCCGACCTGCGCACCGACATCCCGGCGTACCGGATCTGGCGGGAGGGCGAGCTGACCGAGGAGGTCACGGACGCGGGCGCCGCCTGGGAGGAGCACCCCGACCTGGTCTCCTTCCTGATCGGCTGCAGCTTCACGTTCGAGGCGGGGCTGACCGACGCCGGGATCCCGATCCGTCACCAGGAGCTCGGCCGCAACGTGCCGATGTACCGAACGTCTCGCGCGTGCGCGCCGGCCGGGCGCCTGCGCGGCGACATGGTGGTCTCGATGCGCCCGATCCCCGCCGACCGCGTCGCGGATGCCGTACGCATCTCCGGGCGCTATCCGGCGGTGCACGGTGCGCCGGTGCACGTCGGTGACCCGGACTCGCTCGGCATCGCCGACCTCGCCGCTCCCGAGTTCGGGGACCCGCCCGAGGTGCGCGAGGGCGAGGTGCCGGTGTTCTGGGCCTGCGGGGTCACGCCCCAGGCCGCGATCATGGACTCGCGTCCGCCGTTCGCGCTCACCCACGCGCCCGGCCACATGTTCATCACCGACGTACGGGATTCGGAGTATCTGGCGTGAGGCACGTGCTCATCGCATCGGATCAGGCGTTGCTGGTCGAGGAGGACGATCTCGAGGGCGCGATGCGGCTGCACGCGGCGCTCGTGGCCGAGCCGCCGACCGGCGTCGTCGAGCTGGTGCCGGCCGCCCGGACGGTGCTCGTCCGGTTCGACCCGACGCTGGTGGACGAGGTGACCCTCGCCAAGGAGCTGACCCGCGTCGAAGCCGTCCACGGCAGCCTTCCGGCAGCGGGTTCGGTGACGATCGGCGTGCGCTACGACGGGCACGACCTCGACGAGGTCGCCGAGCTGCTCGGGGTCAGCACCGAGCAGGTCGCCGCGCGCCACGCCGCCGCGACCTGGCGGGTGGCCTTCACCGGCTACGCGCCGGGCTTCGGCTATCTCGTCGGTGACGACCCGCTCTTCGACGTGCCGCGGCGTTCCTCGCCGCGCACCCGGATCCCGGCCGGCTCGGTCGGCCTCGCCGGTACGTTCTCAGGCGTCTACCCGCGGGAGAGCCCCGGCGGCTGGCAGCTGATCGGGCGTACGGATGCCCAGATGTGGGACCTGCACCGCGACCCGCCCGCGCTGCTCGCGCCGGGGATGACGGTGCGGTTCGAGCGGCTCGAGCGTGAGTCGGTCTCGGTCACCGCACCGGCTGCGCCGGCCGAGGCTGCCGAGCACCCCTTCGCTGTCGAGGTCGTACGTCCCGGTCTGCAGCTGGTGCTCGAGGATCTCGGCCGCCCCGGCCATGCGGCGCTCGGCGTCTCGGCGTCGGGGACGGCCGACCGCCGCGCCCTGCGGGCCGCGAACCGTGCCGTCGGCAACGCGCCCGGCGCGGCAGGCTTCGAGCTCGCAGGTGGCGGCGCGGTCCTGCGCTTCACCGGCCCGGCGGTCGTGGCGGTCGCGGGCGCCCCTGCCGAGACGACGATCGTACGCAGCGACGGCCCCCCGATCCCGGTCGAGCACGGCGCCGCGACCGCGCTCGAGGACGGCGAGGAGCTGCGTCTCGGCGCGGTCAGCGCCGGGTTGCGTGCCGTGATCGCGGTGCGTGGCGGCCTGGACCTGCCGCCGGCGCTCGGGAGCCTGTCCAGCGACACGCTCGCGGGTCTCGGCCCCGGCGACCTCGGCGGCCGGCCGCTGCGTACGGGCGACGTCGTGCCGCTCCACGGTCCCGCTGCCGCGCCGCACGCGGTCGACCCCCACCCGGCGCCCGCCGAGCCGCTGCCCGCTCCCGGTGACACGGTCGAGCTGCGCATCGTGCTCGGTCCGCGCGAGGACTGGTTCACCCCGGCCGGCGTACGCGCCCTGGTCGAGCAGGAGTGGACCGTCACGCCGCGCTCCGACCGCGTCGGCGTACGTCTCGAAGGCGCCGTCCCGCTCGAGCGCGACGTCTCCGGCGAGCTGCCGAGCGAAGGGGCGGTGACCGGCGCCATCCAGGTGCCGCCCGACGGACAGCCCGTGCTGTTCCTTCCGGACCACCCGCTGACCGGCGGCTATCCGATCATCGGCGCGGTCATCGACCGCGACCTGGACCTGGCCGGTCAGCTGCCGCCCGGGGTCCGCATCCGCTTCCGAACCGTCGCGCCCGATGCGTCGACGGCCGAGACTCGAGGAGACTGACATGCGCAGGGTGCTCATCGCCAACCGGGGAGAGATCGCCGTCCGCGTCGTGCGGGCGGTCGCCGAGGCCGGCCTCGTGTCGATCGCCGTCTACGCCGACCAGGACGCCGACGCGCTGCACGTGCGGCTTGCCGACGAGGCGTACGTTCTCGGCGGGGCCACCGCCGCCGAGTCCTACCTCAGCATCGAGTGGCTCATGGCCGCGGCGCAGGCCTCCGGCGCCGATGCGGTGCATCCCGGCTACGGGTTCCTCTCGGAGAGCGCCGAGTTCGCGCGCGCCGTCGAGGCCGCCGGGCTGACCTGGATCGGACCGAGTCCGGAGAGCATCGACAAGCTCGGCGACAAGATCACCGCGCGCCGGATCGCGCAGAGCGTCGGCGCCCCGCTGGTGGCGGGCACCGACCGGCCGCTGGAGTCCGCCGACGAGGCCGTCGCGTTCGCGCGCGAGCACGGGCTTCCGATCGCGATCAAGGCCGCCTTCGGTGGCGGCGGGCGCGGGCTGAAGGTGGCCCGCGAGCTCGAAGACGTCGCCGATGCCTTCGACTCCGCCTCCCGTGAGGCGCTGGCCGCGTTCGGCCGGGGCGAGTGCTTCGTCGAGCGGTTCCTGGAGCGCCCGCGGCACATCGAGGCGCAGGTGCTGGGCGACGGAGTCGGGAACGTCGTGGTCGTCGGTGACCGCGACTGCTCCCTGCAGCGGCGCAACCAGAAGCTCGTCGAGGAGGCACCGGCGCCCGGGCTGACCGCCGAGCAGCGTGCTCGCATCCACGAGGCTGCGCGCGACATCTGCGCGGCGGTCTCCTACCGCGGCGCCGGGACCGTCGAGTTCCTGATGGGTGCCGACGGGGTGATCTCGTTCCTCGAGGTGAACACCCGGCTGCAGGTCGAGCACCCGATCACCGAGGCGGTCACCGGGGTCGACCTCGTCGCCGAGCAGCTCCGGATCGCCGCGGGTGAGGGGCTCTCCTTCTCGGAGACGCCGGCGCCGACGGGCCACGCGATCGAGCTGCGGATCAACGCCGAGGACCCGGGCCGCGGCTTCCTGCCGAGCCCCGGCGTCGTGACGGGGCTGCGGGTTCCCGCCGGGCCCGGCGTGCGCTGGGACGCGGGGATCGAGGCCGGCGACACCGTCCAGAGCGCCTTCGACTCGCTGATCGCCAAGCTGATCGTGCACGCGCCGGACCGGGACAGGGCCGTCGTACGTGCCCGCCGGGCGCTTCGCGAGCTCAACGTGGAGGGGGTGGCGACCGTCGTACCCTTCGCGCGTGTGCTCCTCGACGACCCGGCGTTCTCGACCGACGGTTTCGCCGTGCACACGCAGTGGATCGAGACCACGCTGATGCCGCGGCTCGAGGCGCAGCGGCGAACCGAGCCGGCGCCGGCGCCGCCGCTGCGGCGGGTGCCGGTCGAGATCGACGGTCGCCGGGTGATGCTCGGGCTTCCCGATGAGCTTCTGCGAGGGCTCGCGGCGGGCGGGGCGGTCGGGGCCGAGGCAGGACCGGCGGCGGCCGATCCCGCCGTGCTCGAGGCTCCCGTCCCCGGCGTACTCGTCGACTGGCTCGTCCCCGACGGCGAGAAGGTCTCCGAGGGCCAGGACGTCGCGGTCATCGACGCCATGAAGATGGAGACCCGGGTCGCCGCGCATCGCGCGGGCGTGCTTTCCCGCGGCACCGACATCGGTGGCACCGTCGCGATCGGCGACGTGCTCGGGAAGATCGAGCAGGTCTAGGCCGTGTGCTGGAGGATCGCGGGGACGACCCTGTCCCAGGTGTAGGGAGGCGGCGGCTCGTGGCCGACGCCGTCGAGGACCAGGAGCGTCGCGTCGGGGATGTCGCGGGCGAGGATCTCGCCGTGACCGATCGGGAACAACGGGTCGCGGGTGCCGTGGATGACCAGGGTCGGCGCGGCGATGTCGGCCAGGGTCGCCTCGACCGGCTCGCCGTCGCTCATCGCCTGGTGGTTGGCGAAGCTCGGCCGCATGTCGGGTGTGCGGCGTACGACCCGCTCGACCACCGCGCGGATCCTGGCCTCGTCGAAACCCTCGGGGACGAACGCCCGCTGGTCCTCGACCAGCGTCGACACCAGCGCCTCGTGGTCGTCGGGATCGGGCACGGTGCTCTTCGCGGCCGCCGCGAAGAAGTCGGCCAGCTCCTCGCCGATGGGCGGCAGGTCGGGTACGCCGGCGAAGGCCGGTGACGTCTCGTCGAGGATCAGCGTCTCGACCCGCTCCGGATAGAGCACCGCCGCACACTGGGCCAGGGCGCCGCCCATCGAGATGCCGAAGACGTGGCCCTTGTCGAGGCCGAAGGCGTCGAGCAGGGCCGGGATGTCGGCGATCATGTCGCGCCCGGTGTAGCCCGGCGCTCCTGGTGGCCAGGTGGTCGAGAGGCCGGTGTCGCGGTGGTCGTAGCGGATCACGAACCTCCGGCCGGCGGCCAGCGCCCGGCAGAAGTCGTCCTCCCAGTAGTCCATCGCGGCACTCATCCCGCCGACGAGCAGGATCGGCGGGTGCTCAGGGGATCCGAACGTCTCCGTACACAGCTCGATCCCGTTGACGGCCAGCATCTGCTCCATGGCGACCAGCAAACGGGCGGGGCCGAGCCGCGTCAAGGCCTTATGACGTGGCGTACGTGTCGATCTCTCCGCGCAGCCGGGCCTTGAGGTCCTCGGGCGCGTAGGAGACGTCGACCGCGGCCCGCGCGAGGTCGGCGATGCCGGCGGCGTCGAGGCCGAGGAGGTCGGCCGCGATCTCGTACTCCTGGTTGAGGGTGGTCGCGAACATGGGCGGGTCGTCGGAGTTGATCGTGACCGGCACGCCGGCATCGACGAACGTCTTCAGCGGGTGCTCCTCGAGCGAGGCGACCGCACCGGTGGCGACGTTGGACGAGGGGCAGACCTCGAGCGGGATCCGGTGCTCGGCGAGGTGGGCGAGCAGCTCGGGATCCTGGGCCGCCGAGGTGCCGTGGCCGATCCTCTCGGCCTTCAGCACGGTCAGCGCGTCCCAGATCGTCTGCGGCCCGGTGGTCTCGCCGGCGTGCGGCAGCGAACGGAGCCCCGCGGCCCGAGCCGTCTCGAAGTGCCTCTCGAACTGCGGCCTGGGGACGCCCACCTCGGGCCCACCGAGCCCGAACCCGATGAGCGCCTCCGGACCGTGGTCGACGGCGTACGCCAGGGTCGCGTCTGCCGCCGGGATCCCGGACTCGCCGGGAATGTCATAGATCCAACGGAGCGTGATCCCGAAGTCGTGCTCGGCGCCGACCCGGGCGTCCTCGAGCGCCTCGGTGTAGGCCTCGATCGCCATCCCCGTGTGTCCGGTCCCCGGCTCGCGCACAGCCAGGTCGGGGCGTACGGACGTGTAGGGGGTGCAGGTCAGCTCGGCGTACCGGACCTGCTGGGTCTGCGCCAGATCGCGCGCGATCTCGTAGGTCAGGTAGCGGATGTCCTCGGGTGTCCTGACCAGATCCACGACCGAGAGGTAGACCTCGATGAAGTGCGCGAAGTCGCTGAACGTGAAGTAGTCCTTGAGGAGCTCCACGTCTGCCGGCACCGCCCCCGGATGCCGCGCGGCCAGCTCCGCGACGATCCGCGGCGAAGCCGACCCGACGTGGTGGACATGCAGCTCTGCCTTGGGCAGCCCGGCGATGAAGGTCTTCAGGTCACTCACGCCCCGATCCTCACATGCGGCTTCGTCCTCCTGCGACTCCGTTTCCGCTCGCGTGGCCCGAACTCAGGGAGCATCGGACCAGATCGAGGCTAGGGTGAAGGCATGCGGGCGATCCACCACTGGGACCTCTGGGTCGACGACTTCGAGACCGCCTCGGGGGAGTGGGGGTGGCTCTTCGGCGAGCTCGGCTGGGAGGCCGGGGAGAAGGGTCACTTCTGGGAGGCGCCGGACGGGACGTACGTCTTCATGGAGCACTCCAAGGACCAGCACGGCACGCAGGACCGGCTCCGGCCCGGCGTCAACCACATCGCGTTCATGATCGACGACCGAGACCTGCTCGACAGGATCCGGGCGGCGTCGACCGAGCACGGCTGGCACGAGATGTACGCCGACCGCTACCCGCACGCCGGCGGCGACGAGCACACCGCGCTCTACCTGGAGAGCTCGGAGGGGTTCGAGGTCGAGATCGTGCTCGAGGTCGACGACCTCACCGCCTAGCCTGCCGGCTCAGCGGTAGTCGTCGCCGTCCTCGTCGTCGATGATGTGCATCGCGGCCTCCTCGGCGGAGGCACCGGCGCCGTCGATGCCGGCATCGACACCGTAGAGCTCGGACTCGGTGTCCTCGCCCGCGCCGCGGTCGGGGTCGACGAGCCGGCCCGCTCGCTTGCTGCCCACCTCGCGGCCGTCGGGGTCGTCGTTCTCCTCGGCGTCGTCGTACTCGACCGCGTAGGGGTCCGGCTCCGGCACCTCCTGGTGGCGGCGCTGGTCGATGCACTCACGGTGCTCCTCCTCCCACGGCGTGTTGCCGTAGTCGGTGGAGTAGTGGTCGGCGGTGACGATGCCGTGGTCGAGCTCGTCGCGCACCTCGCCTTCGAGAACGTCTCCGGAGAGCGCGTCCTCGCCGGTGATCTGATCCTCGTCGTCGACACTGTAGTCGCCGTAGTTCTCGCGCGATTCGCTCACCTGAGTCTCCTGATCGGCCGGGCATTGGGGTCATCACGGCCCCCTTCGGTAACGTTAACCCGGTCCGGTATGGAGTGGAACCGGACTGCATTAGACGACGCGGGGATCGACCCAGGGAGCAGAGTAGATGGCGCCTCGCGCCCGATTGGCGGTAGCGGCTGTGGCCGCGCTTGCCGGCTCGTCGATCGCGCTCGGCGTGATGCCTGAATCGTCCGGTCCGCTGGGCTCGTTGGGGTCGTTGGCCGGGAAAGCGTTCGCGCGGGTGTCCTCGGCCGACCAGGTCATGATCCCCTCGACGCCCACGCCGACGCCCGACTGGACTCCCTACTCCACCCAGCCCAACATCCTCATGATCACGGCGGACGACCTCGCCTACGACGATCTCGAGTTCATGCCCCACACCCGCCAGCTCCTGGCCGCGCAGGGCACCTCGCTGACGGAGGCGATCGCGCCCACGCCGATCTGCGTTCCGGCCCGCGCGTCGCTGCTGACCGGGCAGTACAGCCAGAACCACCACACCGTGACGATCAACGGCGAGCGCGGTGGCTACGAGGCGATGGACCACACCGGCACGCTGCCCGAGGCGCTGCAGGAGGCCGGCTACGACACCCTCTTCGCCGGCAAGTACCTCAACGGCTACGGCCTGCGCGGCACCGCCAAGGACGTTCCGCCCGGGTGGACCGACTGGCGGGCGACGACCGACATGTCGACCTACAACTTCATCCGGCCGCGGATCAACCACAACGGCAAGCTCACAACCTACCACCGCTACACGACCTACGTGATGCGGGACCAGGCCAACGAGATGATCTCGGCGCCGGAGCGGGCCGACAAGCCGTGGTACATGTGGCTCAACTACGTGGCGCCGCACCATGGCGGGCCGGCGGATCCGGACGACCCCGAGGGCACCAGCACGACCAGGCCGGCCGCCGAGGACAAGCACTCCTTCGACGGCCTCGAGCTGCCGGATCTGCCCTACATGTTCCGTACGCCGTCGGATGCCCCACGGATCTCGCCGTCGCGCAAGTTCTTCGACGCGGAGGGGCGGGCCGAGCTGAGGATCGCCCACGAGCAGCGGGTCGAGGCTGTCCAGGCGCTCGACCGGGCGGTCGCCAGCCACGTGCTCCGCCTGCAGGAGACCGGCCAGCTCGACAACACCATCATCATCTTCTCCTCCGACAACGGCTACACGACCGGCGGCCACAACATCAACGGCAAGCTGATGCATTACCGCGAGACGCAGCGGATCCCGCTGATCCTGCGCGGGCCGGGCATCCCGGTCGGGCGGACCCTGTCCACCGGGGTCGGCAACCCCGACATCGCCACCACGGTCATGGCCATCGCCGGCGCCGAGCCGGGACGTCCGCAGGACGGCGTCAACATCATGCCGTGGCTCACCGCGCCCCCGCAGAACCGGGTGCTCCCGCTCTCCGCCTGGCGGGTCAACGACGGTCGCAAGCAGATCTATTCGGGGATCCGCTTCGGTGACTGGACCTACGCCCGCTTCTCCGACGGCAGCGAAGAGCTCTACAACATGGCCGAGGACCCCTATCAGATCCGCTCGCTCGCGCTGCTCCCCGAGTACGCCGACGAGCTGGCCCAGCTGCGTGCGCTGGACAAGAAGTACGCCCACTGCGCGGGTGACACCTGCCCGAAGGAGTTCTACCCGGCCGGCTGATCGGCCGTGTCGGCCATGCCGGCCGTGTCCGCCGCGCAGCGGAACCCCAGGTTGCCCGCGGTCGAGTCGGGCGGGCTGCTGGAGCGCGCCGAGAGCCGGTAGCGGTGGCAGTAGGAGTCGTGGCAGAGGTAGGACCCGCCCCGCATCACCCGGGTCAGGCCCTCGGCGGGGCCACGCGGGTCCGCGGCGAGTCCGTCGACGAGCTCGGCGTAGTAGGTCGGTGAGAACCAGTCCGCGCACCACTCCCAGACGTTGCCGATCATCTGGAACAGTCCGAACCCGTTCGGATCGTACGTCCGCACCGGCGCGGTCGTGACGAACCCGTCGGCAGCGGTGTTGGTGTCCGGGAAGACGCCCTGCCAGACGTTGGCGTGGTGGGTGCCGTTCTGCTCCAGGTCATCGCCCCACGGGAACCGTGAGCCGTCGAGGCCGCCGCGGGCTGCGTACTCCCACTCGGCCTCGGTCGGCAGCCTGGTCCCGGCCCAGTCGCAGTAGGCCAGTGCGTCGTCGTGGGAGACGTGCACGACCGGGTGGTTGCCCCGGCGGCCGACGTTGGAGCCGGGGCCCTCCGGCGTCCGCCAGGAGGCGCCACGCACACCGAGCCACCAGGGCGCCTCCGGGGAGCGGCCGAGGATGTCACGTGGCGAGCCGTCGTAGGCCAGGTGGAAGACGGCCGAGAAGCCCTCGCGCTCGGCCGTGGTGACATGGCCGGTCGCCTTCACGAACCGGGCGAACTCCTCGTTGGTCACCGCGGTCGCGTCGAGCCGGAAGCCCGGCAGCGCGACCGGGTGCACCGGGCCCTCGCCGTCGGCCTGATAGCCCTCGCCGAACGAGTCCCCGGCGGCGTACGTCCCGCCGGGGAGGTCGACGAGGGAACGGCGGCGTTTGCGGGGCAGGGCCGGGGGGCGCCGAGCCGGGTCGGGGCTGGGCCCGCGGGTCGCGCCGAAGGTGAGGTCGGAAGGCACGTCCACCAGCCTACGAGCAGTGCCTCTCGCCTCAGCGGGGGTAGGTCGCCTTCAGGCTGCCCGCGGTGGCCACCATCGTGCCCTTCTTGCCGGTGACCAGGATGCCCGGTGCCCGGGCCTTGCCCGCATCGTCGGCCTTGATCGTGACGCTGCAGGAGGGCTTCTTGCGCGGGCACTTGAAGTCACCCGACGGCCGGTAGGTGACGGTCAGGCTCTGGTTGTCCGAGAGGCCCTCGATGTAGGCAGCCATGTAGGCACACTTCGGCATGTTCTTCGGGCAGGCGTGCTCGTAGGTGCGCCACTCGATCTTGGCTGCGGCCGCCTTGCCGCAGAGCTTGGCCGGCTCGCCGGTGCGCACCGTGCCCCAGGCGTACGTCACCTTGGTGGTCGCCTCCACGCAGGCCTCGCTGCCGCCCCTGGCGACCGGCAGGGTGTAGGTGAGCTCCGGGTCCTCGCCGGCGGTCGGCTGCGCGGCGCCGTCGTCGATGGAGGCGGTGCCGGAGGTGACCTCCGGTGCGGTGACCTTCAGCGTGACCTCGCGGTAGCCCGCGGCCGCGGCGGCGGTCGGCGCCTCGGGCGTGCGGGCGTAGCACGTGTCCAGAGCGGTGATCGCGGCGACGTTCTTGGCGGCGAGATCCTCGTCGGTGAGCCGCAGGTTGGTGACCGCGAGGACGCCGGCGATCGCCGGGCGGCCGACCTTCCGCAGGCAGCGAGGGTTGTCGAGGGTCCAGGCTTCGGCGATCTGCCTGCTCCAGCTGTTCGCACCGCCGTCGGCGCAGCCGAGCAGCTCCGCGTACCACTGCGAGCCCAGCGCCGAGGGCCACTCGCCGGTGTAGCTGAAGCCGCTGCCGGTCCTGGCGACCACGCCGGCAGCGGTGAGTCCGGCGCTGCCCTTGTCCTTGGCGATCGTGTCCGCGGCGCAGCGGATCTGCTCGGGGTCTGCCCAGGCCGGGGTGTCGCCGGCGAGCGTGAGGGTGCGTGCCACCGCCTTCTCGTCACCGCGCAGCGGACCGATCTGGCCGGTGAGGTAGGCCCACGTCGAGGTGCCGAGGAAGGCCACCGCCACGAGCACGCCGACGATCACCAGCCAGCGCAGCGCCCGGCGTACGGGACGGGCGGGGTCACGCCGCCGCCGCGGCACCGGGGGCAGCCCGAGCCGCCGCCGGCGCGCCTCCTCGGCCGCCGCGTTGGCGAGCTCGGTCGGCTTGGGACGTTGTTGAGCGGTGCTTCCGTTGGGGTCGGACATCTCACTCCCTCGAGAACGGTTCAGCGAGGATCGTAGAGGGTAGCCGTTTCCGATACCCCCTGCCACTCCCTCCGGAGGCTCCGACGCCGGCTATGACTGGAAATCTGGTCATGTGACCGACATTTTGGTCATGCCAACCTCGACGACGCGGACTACTTCCACGTTGCGGCGGCATTCAGCAGCCGGTCGATGGAGCCGCGGGTCCTCGTTGTGGCCACGCCACCGGTGGCCCGTTCCAGTTCGAAGGTAGGACTCCCCGCGGAGTTGCGGGGTTTGCGGATCAGGCTCAGGGCGATCCCGTCTCCGACGTACAGCACGTCGACATCGTCTTTAGGGTTGGTCCACGGCGTTGACCAACTCGGCTCCTTGCCGCCCTGGAAGAACGTCACGGTTTCGCGGTAAGTGCGGGGGGACCGATGCTTCTCGAACACCCCCATCGCGAGGACGCGTTCCAGATCTGCCAGCGGCCGCACGATGGCCGTGTCGTCGTACCCTGCCGCGGCAGCCAGTTCGCTGGCTGCCTCAGCCACAACCCGCTCGGGGTCTTCGGCCTTCAACAGCACGGTCCCGTTCGTCTGGAACGACTTCACGTGTGAGGCGCCGCTCCGATTGAGTGCACCTTCCAACTGCTCTCGGTTCGGCGACCTGACATGACCGAGATTGAGGTTCCTGTAGAACACAACGTGCACGACCGCCGGGGCAGTCTCTGCGGCTTCGCCAGGGGGACGGCTCACGGCCGGTCATCGACCTTCGTACAACGTCGTCCGTTCGCGTACGTCCCGACCGATGCCGGCGCCGATCTCCTCGAGCTCCGCGACGGTCTTCGCCGAGCCGTGCTCGGAGCCGGCCATCCGGGAGATGGTCTCCTCCATCAGGGTGCCGCCGAGGTCGTTGGCGCCGGCTTGGAGCATCGCCCGGGTGCCGTCGACACCGAGCTTGACCCAGGAGGTCTGGATGTTGTCGATGCGGCCGTGGAGCATGATCCGCGCGAGCGCGTGCACGGCGAGGTTGTCGCGCATGGTCGGGCCGGGACGGGCTGCGCCGGCGAGGTAGATCGGCGCGCTGGTGTGCACGAACGGGAGCGGTACGAACTCGGTGAACCCCGCGTTGCCGTGCTCGCGGGCCTGGTCCTGGATGCCGGCGAGGACACGGAGGTGGCCGACCCAGTGCCGCGGGTTGTCCACGTGGCCGTACATCATCGTCGACGTCGTCGGGATGCCCACGCGGTGGGCGGTCGAGACGATCTCGATCCAGGTCTTCGCGGGCAGCTTGCCCTTGGTCAGCACCCAGCGGACCTCGTCGTCGAGGATCTCTGCGGCCGTGCCGGGCAGCGAGCCCAGCCCGGCCTCACGGACCTTGATCAGGAAGTCCTCGATGGAGAGCCCGGTGCGGGCGGTGCCGTTGACGATCTCCATCGGGCTGAACGCGTGCACGTGCATCTCGGGCACGCGCTGCTTCACGGCCTGGACGAGATCGAAGTAGGCGGTCGAGGGGAGCTCGGGATCGATGCCGCCCTGCATGCAGACCTCGGTGGCGCCCAGGTTCCACGCCTCCTCGGCGCGGTCGGCGACCTGGTCCAGGTCGAGGGAGTACGCATCCGCGTCCGTGCGTCGCTGCGCGAAGGCGCAGAACCGGCAGCCGACGTAGCAGACGTTGGTGAAGTTGATGTTGCGGTTGACGACGTACGTCACGGTGTCGCCGTTGACCTGCTGGCGCAGGTCGTCGGCGAGCTTGGTGACCTGGCGCAGCAGGTCGCCCTCGGCGGTCATCAGGGTCAGGGCGTGCTCGTCGGAGAGGTTGCCGGGGTCCTTCTCGGCCGCTCTGAGGGCTGCCGCGCCCGCGAGGTCTCCGCGCATCCCTGACGTTTTGGTGCCCGAGATCGGCGTGTCGTCCGCCGGAACGTCAGGGGCGCCCGTGCGCACGGCCGCCTCCCGGACCGCGTCCCAGTCGCCGTAGACCGTCTCGAAGTCATCGCGGCGGTCGTTCGTACGTCCGGTCGTGTCGACCGAGGCGTGCAGGTCCACGCGCCCGGCGGCGGTGAAGCCACCGTCGGGCTCCTGCCACGGGCGACCCTCGGGCCGGACGCCGTCACGGGCCAGCCCGTCCTCGTCGGCGATCGCCTCGACGTGGGAGAGGACGCGCGGGTCGATCCAGGCCTGGCCGTCGCGCAGGGTGCCCTGGACGTACTCCGGGTGGACGGTCAGCCTAGGCCTCAGCTGGAAGCCGGCCTCGGCGCTGACCTGGCGCAGCGCGTCCAGGGAGGGCCAGGGGCGCTCCGGGTTGACGTGGTCGGGGGTGAGCGGCGAGACGCCGCCCCAGTCGTCGATCCCGGCCCCGAGCAGCGCCCGGCACTCGTCGAGGTCGACCAGGTTGGGCGGGGCCTGGACCCGGGCCTTGGGCCCGAGGACGATGCGGGTGACCGCGATCGCGGCCAGGTACTCGTCCAGGCCCAGGTCGTCGACGTGGCGCATGGCGGTTGACGGCTTCGCCCGGAAGTTCTGCACGATGATCTCCTGCAGCCCGGCGTACGCCTTGTGCACCTTCCGCAGCGCGAAGATCGTCTCCGCGCGCTCGGTGAGCGTCTCGCCGATGCCGACGAGGAGCCCCGAGGTGAACGGGATCGAGAGCCGGCCGGCGTCCTCGAGCACCCGCAGGCGCACCGCAGGGTCCTTGTCGGGGGAGCCGAAGTGGGCCTCGCCCTTGGTCTCGAACAGACGTCGCGACGTGGTCTCGAGCATCATCCCCATCGACGGGGAGACCGGCTTGAGCCGGTTCATCTCCTCCCACGACATCACCCCGGGGTTGAGGTGGGGGAGCAGGCCGGTCTCCTCGAGCACCCGGATCGCCATCGCTCGCACATAGTCGAGCGTCGACTCGTAGCCGCGGCTCTCCAGCCACTCCCGCGCCTCCGGCCACCGGTCCTCGGGCCGGTCGCCGAGGGTGAACAGCGCCTCCAGGCAGCCCAGCTTCGCGCCCTCGGCGGCGATCTCGAGGATCTCGTCGGGGCTCAGGTAGGGCTCGCGGCCCTCGCGCGCCGCCTGTCCGGGTGTCTCCACGAAGGTGCAGTAGTGGCACCGGTCGCGGCACAGCTTGGTGACCGGGATGAAGACCTTCGGCGAGTAGGTCACCGTCTCGGGGCGCCCGGCCGCGACCAGCCCGGCGTCGCGTACCTTCGCCGCGGCGGCGGTCAACCGTTTCAGGTCGTCGCCACCGGCGGCGAGGAGAGCCGAGGCCTCCGCCACGTCGAGGGCTGCGCCGCGTTCGGCCCGGGCCAGGGCCCGGCGGATCTGCTGAGGTGTCGGCTGCTCGCTCATCACGAGCAGCCTAGTAGGCGCCGCCCAGTTGTCGAACTAGTTGTCGATCTGGGCACTCGCGCCGGGCGCCGTGGCGACGAACTTGGCGGTCCAGTTCTGCGGGCCGGACCAGTCGACGACAGCGCCCTTGCCCTCGCCGTCGGGGGTGCCGGGCCAGACGCACTTCGCGCCCTTCCCGTCCGAGCACTTGCCGCCGTTGAGGGTGAGCTTCACGTCGAACTTCTTGCCCGGCTGGAAGCCCTCGAAGGCGAGCCGCCAGGTGTTGCACGCGATCTTCTGCTTCGTGTAGATCGGATCGGTGCACTTGTCCTGCTTGATCCACTCGAGCTTCTTCGGCTCGGCCTTGCCGCAGGCGTCGGCGTCGGTGGCCTTCTCGGTGCCCCAGGCGAAGGTGACGGTGGTCTTGACCGCGATGCAGCCCTCGACGCCACCCTCGGTGACGGGGAGCTCGTAGGAGGAGCCCTTGAGCTCCTCGTAGCTGCTGCTGCCCTTCTTGGCGATCCCGATCACCGACTGCCCGCCGGGAGCGGTGGGATCCTGCACGTCGAAGTCGACCTGCATGTAGGCGGGCTTGGGGGTCACCTTGGCGCCGAGCGCGTCGGCCTTGACGTAGCACGCGTCGAGCGCCTTGACGGCCTTCTCGCTGGCCGGGCCGGCGGCGCCGGTGTCGCCGGCCTTGAGGAGGTCCGTGACCGCGAGGAGGCCGGCCATGGAGGTCTTGTCGACCTCCTTCTCCATGCAGCGGGTGTCGCCGACCTTCCAGTTGTCGCCGATCTCGGTCGACCAGGACTCGGTGCAGTCGAGCAGGCCCTGGGTGAACTTCATCGCGTCGTCGGCGGGCCATTCGCCGGTGTAGGTCCAGTCGTCGCCCGCGTCCACGATCCCGTGGGAGCGCAGCTCGGCGGCCGGAACCTTCCCGACCAGGGACTCGGCCGCGCAGGTCATCTGGTCCTCGGTGGCCCACCCCGGCTTGGGTACGCCGCTGGCGATCGCCTCGGCCGCCTTGGCGTCGTCGCCGTGGAGACCGAACATGCCGAAACCCTGGGTGAAGATGCCGACGCCGACGAGCAGGACCGCGGCGACCCCGCCGCCGACGATGGCGTAGCGCTTCTTCTTGTCGCCGTCGCCACCGCCCTGGCCGGCGTTGGAGTGGTGCGACGGCAGCCACTCGGGCTGGCCGCCGGCACCGGTGCCGGCGTTGCTGGCGGCGGCAGCGACCGCGGGCAGGCCCTTGCCGCTGTGCACGACCGTGGAGTCGGTCTCGTTGGCGAGCGGGGCCGGCGTCGGGGTGCCGTCGCCGGGACGCTTGACGATCGTCGGCTGGGCCTCCGCCTCGGGCACGGGAGTGCCGCCACCGGAGGTGCCGCTGGTCGTGTCGTAGCTGACGCCGGGACGGGAGCCGAGGTCGGCTGCGGCCGCACCGGTGACACCGCCGATGACGCCGCCGCCGAGACCGGTCTCCTCGAGCCGGTCGGCGGCCTTGTCGAGGGCCTTGGCGAGCTCGGCAGCGGTCGTGAAGCGGTTCTCCGGCTTCTTGGCCAGCGCCCGCTGGATGATCGGGTTGATCAGGTCGGCGCCCGGCGTGGCGGCGGGCAGCCGCGGCACCGGGCTGTTGATGTGGGCGCTCATCAGCTCGAAGTCGGTGCCGGCGTAGGGCGCCTTGCCGGTCAGGCAGGCCCACAGCAGACAGCCGGCGGCGTAGATGTCGCCCGACGCGGTCGCCTGCTCACCCATGTGGCGCTCGGGCGACATGTAGGGCAGCGAGCCCACCACGGAGCCGGCCCGGGTCACGTTGGAGTCGCCCTCGGTCGCGATGCCGAAGTCGGTGAGGTAGGGGACGAGCTCGCCCTCCTGGCGCTCCCACAGGAGCACGTTGGACGGCTTGACGTCGCGGTGGACCACGCCGGCGCGGTGGGCGTCGAAGAGCGCGTCGCTGACGTCACCGACCAGGCGGAGGGCCTGGACGGTCTCCAGCGGGCCCTTGGTCTTCAGCCAGCCGTGCAGGTCGCCATCGGGGACGTACTCGGTGACGAGGTAGACGGTGCCCTCGACCTCGCCGTACTCGATGATCTGCACGATGTTGCGCGAGCGCAGCTTGGCCAGGATGTTGGCTTCCCGCTCGAAGCGGGTGATGAAGTCCTTGTCGACGGTGAGCGAGGGCAGCACCAGCTTGAGCGCCACCTTGCGGCGTAGTGCCGGGTCCTTCGCCTGGTAGACGACACCCATGCCACCTTGACCCAGGACCCGCTCGATCACGTAGCGACCGAACTGCTCGCCTTCCTGGGGGAACGCAACCATCTTTAGAACCTCGCCATGATTTTTTTACCCGAATGACCTCTGCCGAAACCCTAGCGTCCCGTCAACGATCGTCGCGCCCCAACGCCACGGGCGAGACCAATTGTTAAGGCGTTAGTTAGGAAGTACGGCGGTGAGCCCGTCGACCTGCGCGGTGAACCGGTCCTTCCAGCCCTTGGGCGCGGTCCAGTTGGTCCAGGTGCCGCTCGGCTTGGTGACGAAGGCCGTGTCCGAGCACGACCCGGAGGCCGAGCGGCAGTCGCCGCCGTTGAGCTTCAGCTTGATCGTGACGCCGGAGAGCAGCTCGTAGCCCTCGTAGTGGAGCGTCCAGGAGCTGCACGGGGCGTACTTCGGCTGGGCGCACGACTTGTCCTTCGTCCACCACAGCCGGCGGTCCTTGGCCTTGCCGCAGGCCTCGGCCTCGCTGGTCTTCGTGGTGCCCCACGGGTAGCTGATCGACGCCTCGAACGTCGCGCAGCCCTCCTGGCCGCCCTCGCGCACGGGGATGTTGACCTTCCCGCCGGTCACCGGGGTCCACTCGGATGAATCGGCCGACTTCGCCCGCACGACGACCTCGCTGCCCTCGACGGCAGGCGCCTGGACCGAGAAGTCGACACCGAGCACGGCGGGGGTGGCCGTCGCGGTCGGCGCGGTGAGCTCGTCGCTCGCGTAGCACTTGTCCAGCGCCGAGACCGCCTTGTCGGCCTGCTTCGTCACGCCGGCGTCCTCGACCTCCATGACCTGCGTGGTGATCAGGCCGGCCATCGCCCTCTCGTCGACGTCACCGAGGCAGTCCGTGTCGCTCAGCGCCCACTCCTTGCCGATCGCCTTGCTCCAGTCGCCCGAGCAGGAGAGCAGGCCCTCGGCGTACGTCGTCGCCTGCTGTCCCCGCCAGGCGCCGGTGAAGGTCACGGTCTCGCCGGAGGTCGTGATCAGCCCGGCCTTGCGCAGGGCGTCGCTGCGCTCGTCCCTGACCAGCTGCTCGGCGGCGCACTCGGCGTCCCCGGCCGAGGCCCAGGCCGGCTTCGGCGCGTTCGCTGCGATCGCGGTCACGGCCTTCTTGTCCTCGGCGCTCAGCGGACCGAACCCGAGACGGCCGGTGAAGAACGCCCACGCCCCGGTGCCCAGCAGCAGGACGAGCACCACGGCGCCCGCTGTGCCCAGCCCGATCAGCAGGCCCTTGTTGCTCTTCTTCGGCTGGTGGTGCGACGGCAAGCCGTACGCCGAGCCGTACGCCGAGCCGTACGCCGTCGGCGGCTGCCCCGGCGGAGGGCCGTAGCTGCTGGGCGGTGCCGCGGGCGTCGCCATCGTGGGTGGCGGCGGGGGTGGTGCCGTCGGCGGCCGGGGAGGCGGAGGCGAGGACGGGGGAGGCGGGGGTGAGGTCGGCGGAGGAGGCGGGGTGGGACGCGCGGTGGGGATCCGGGTCGCGTCCGGGTCGATCGGGTTCGCCGGCTCAGGCGTCGGAGGCGTCGGAGGCGGCGTGGGCCGCGGCGTACCGGGTCTCGTCTTGTCCTGGTCGTCTGGCCCCATGTCGCACGCCCCGCATGTCAGTGAAGTGGAGCGACCGGGCCGAGCGACCCGAGTCGTAGGGCACATCGTAAAGACACTTCGCGGAATCCGCAGCCGAGCCCTTCAGTAACGGCGAGGATCGGGGCGGCCACGGAGGTCACCAGGGGGTCTGCGGCCAGTCGCGTCTGTCGGTGAATGAACGTTCGTTCGCGGGTCTGTCGGTGAATGAACGTTCGTTCGCGGGTCTGTCGGTGAATGAACGTTCGTTCGCGGGTCTGTCGGTGAATGAACGTTCGTTCGCGCGTTTGCCGGTGAATGAACGTTCGTTCGCCCGCGGGCGAGCCTGCTCGGCCACCAGATGACGTCGCCGAGGTCGAGGTTGATGGCCGTGACCAGGATGGAACGGACGACGAGGGTGTCGAGGAGCACGCCGAGGGCGATCGCGAGGCCGATCTCGATGAAGCTCACGTGCGGCAGCGTGGTGAGCACCGCGAACGTCGCGGCCAGCACGATGCCGGCGCTGGTGATGACCCCACCGGTCGCCGACAGCGCGACGAGCGAGGCCCGCCGGGTGTCGCCGTGGGCACCGGCCCGTCCTGCAACGGCCTCCTCGCGGACCCGATGCATCAAGAAGATGTTGTAGTCGATGCCCAGCGCGACCAGGAACACGAAGACGAACAGCGGGAACTCCCGCCCCTGCCCGGCGAATCCCATCGCGTCGAAGATGATCGCCGAGAGGCCGAGCGCCGCGCCGAAGCTGAGCACGACGGTGGCCATCAGCAGCAACGGGGAGAGGACCGAGCGGAGCAGGATCATCAGGATGATCAGCACCAGCCCGAGCACCAGCGGCATCACGACCTTGGTGTCGCGGTCGGTTGCCGAGGCCATGTCGAGCTGGATCGCGGCGGTGCCGGTGGCGAGCGCGTCGGCCCCGTCGACGGAGTGGACCACGCTGCGTACGTCATCGACGGTGTCGAACGACGCCTTCGACATCGGGTCGGTGGACAGCGGGACCGCGGTCAGCGCGATCTCGTGGGTGCCGTCGGTGACCGGGGTGACGCCCTCGTAGCCCGCCGCGGTCAGCGCCTCGACGACGTCCTTCTCGCTGCCCGGGGCCGAGACGACCTGGATCGGGTTGGACGGATCGCCCAGGTCGTGCTCCTCGAGCAGCCGGTCGCCGATCAGCGAGGGAAAGTCCTTGGTGTAGGTCTCCGAGCTGTCCAGGGTGGTGATGTTGAGCATCGAGAGCCCGCCGCAGCAGGCCAGCAGCACGGCGGCGGTGCCGATCCAGACCGTCCGCGGCCGCTTCCGGATCCAGCCACCGAGCCGTGCCCAGATGCCTCCCTGCTTCTCGCCGGATGCGCCGTACGCCGGCTTGACCGGCCAGAACACCCAGCGACCCGTGATCACCAGCAGGGCCGGGAGCAGGGTCAGCATCACGACGAGGCCGGCGACGATGCCGATCGCGCAGACCGGGCCGAGGCTGGCGGTCGACCCCATGGTGGCGACCATCAGGCCGAGCATGCCGACGGTGACCGTGCCGGCCGAGGCGATGATCGCGGGGGCCGACCCGCGCAGCGCAGTCGCCATCGCGCGATGGCGGTCCTCGTGGCGGCCCAGCTCCTCGCGGTAGCGGGCGATGAGCAGCAGCGCGTAGTCGGTGCCGGCGCCGAAGACGAGCACGTCGAGGATCGCCCGGTTCATCTGGTTGAGGGTCAGGCCGGCGTACCTCGCGCAGAGGTAGACGACGCCCATCGACACGACCAGTGCGACCAGCACCGAGACGAGGGGAAGGAACCAGAGCACCGGGCTGCGGTAGGTGATCAGCAGGATCACGATGACCACACCGGCGGCCGCGTAGAGCAGCGCGCCGCCGATCCCGGCGCCGGCCTCCATCTGGTCGGCGGTGGAGCCACCCGCGCCGCCGATGTGGACGTCGACGCCCTCGATCTTCGTCATCTCGACCAGGTTGTCGCGCAGATCGAGCAGGGCGGTCGGGTCCTCGTCGGCGTAGTTGACCACGAGCGAGACCGTGGCGACCTCCCCGTCGGCGGAGACCAGACCCTGCTTCTGGCCCTGCTTCTCCCCGGTCGGGTAGGCGATCGCCGGCATCACCGGAGATCGAGCCTGTCGAGATCCCCCGTTTTCCGATGATCCGGACGCCTGGCTCGTGACCCCGTCCAAGGACGCGATCTCGGGGATCTGCAGCACGATCGCGGTGTAGTCGGCCTTCGTCAGGCCACCCTCGCGGTGGTAGACGATCGTCGTGGTCAGGTCGTCGGGGTCCTGCACCTTGGCGAGCTCGTCGATCGCCCGGGTCGACTCCGCGTTGGCGGGGAGCCAGTCGGAGTTGTCGTGGGACTCGACGTCGCCGAGCTTGCCGGTCAGCGGCCCCACCAGGACCAGCATCACCAGCCAGAACCCGAGCACCACCCACTTGGTGACGGGTCCGGTGATGGCGCTCGCGATCCGCTCAGGCATACGTCCATGCAACCAATGCCCGCCGGGGCAAGGTCACAGCGGGACGCTCGGGCCGGCCGTGGTTGTAAGCGAGTTCACAGCCGGCCGGGTGGTCAGGCCAGCCACTCCTTGACCTGCGCGATCGACGCGAGGCCGTCGGTGCCGAAGGCGGGAGTGACCTGGAGGCTGGTCACGCCGGCCTCCTTGAACGCCGCGATCCGCTCCTTCACGAACGACTCCGGTCCGACCAGGTTGCCGGCCTCGAGCCAGGCCTCGGGGACCTCGGCCTCGGCGTCGCGCTTGTGGCCGTCGAGGTAGAGGTCCTGGATCTTCTTGGCCGCGTCAGCGAAGCCGTACTTCACGGCCATGTCGTTGTAGAAGTTCTTGCCGCGGGCGCCCATTCCACCGACGTACAACGCCATCAGGCCGCGCATCGTGTCGCGATGACGCTTGGCCTCGTCGGGGTCGTCGGTGATCGCGAGCAGGCCACCGGCAGAGATCTCCAGGGGCTTCAGGTCCGCGGACCGCTTGGCCAGGCCCTTGTCGATCGCCTCGCCCCACACGTCACGGGCCTTGTCGGGCAGGAAGAGGAACGGCAGCCAGCCGTCGGCGACCTCGGCGGTCATGGTGACGTTCTTGTCGCCCAGCGCGGCCACCCAGATCGGGGTGTCGGCGCGCTCGGGCCGGTTGAGCAGCTTGAGCGGTTTGCCGAGCCCGGTGCCCTGGTCGGCCGGCAGCGGGATCTTGTAGAGCCCGTCGCTCTGCAGCCGCTCGCCCCGCAGCCCGGCGCGCAGCAGGCCGATGATCTCGCGGGTGCGGGCCAACGGCTTGTCGTACGCCACCCCGTGGAAGCCCTCGATGACCTGGGGCCCGCTCGCGCCCAGGCCCAGGATCGCGCGGCCGCCGGAGACGTTGTCGAGGCCGGCCGCGGTCTGGAGCAGTGCTCCCGGCGTACGGCTGTAGATGTTGAGGATGCCCGAGCCGAGCTCGACCCTCTCGGTCTTCGCGGCCAGGTAGCCGAGCAGGGACACCGCGTCGAAGCCGTACGGCTCGGCGACCCAGAGCTGGTCGAGTCCGGCCTTCTCCAGGCCGACGACCTGGTCCGCGGTCTCGCGCGGGTTGCCGAAGTAGGTCAAGGGCATCGCAAGCTTCATGCTGGGCTGCTTCATGCTGGGAGGCTACCGTGGGCGCGTGACGGAGATCAGGTTCGGATACAAGGCGTCCAACGAGCAGTTCGCACCCACGGAGCTGCTGAACTACGGCGTGATGGCGGAGGAGCAGGGTTTCGACTCGGTCTTCATCTCCGACCATCTCCAGCCCTGGCGACACGACGGCGGGCACGCGCCGTTCGCGATGACCTGGCTGGGCGCGCTCGGCGCGCGCACTGAGCGGATCGTGATGGGCACCTCCGTGCTCACCCCGACGTTCCGCTACCACCCGGCGATCGTGGCGCAGTCCTTCGCGACCCTGGGGTCGCTCTTCCCTGACCGCGTCGTGCTCGGGATGGGCACCGGTGAGGCGATGAACGAGGCCCCGCTGGGTGTGGAGTGGCCCGAGGGCAAGGTGCGCTTCGCGCGGTTCCGCGAGGCCGTGCGGGTGATCAAGAAGCTCTGGACCGAGGACCGGGTCACCTTCGAGGGCGACTACTACCAGCTCGACCGGGCGACCATCTACGACAAGCCGTCCACCCCGGTCCCGATCTACCTGGCGGGTTCGGGGCCTGCCGCGACCAAGTACGCCGGTCGTGCCGGTGACGGCTACATCACCACCTCCGGCAAGGGCGCCGAGCTCTACACCGACACGCTGCTCCCGGCCGTGCGGAACGGCATCGAGCTCTCCGGCCGCAAGCCGGAGGACGTCGACATGATGATCGAGGTCAAGGTCTCCTTCGACCACTCGCTCGAGGACGCCATGGAGGCGACCCGCTTCTGGGGAGCCCTCGGCCTCACCCCCGAGCAGAAGCACTCCGTCGAGGACCCGGTGGAGATGCAGCGCCTCGCCGACGCGCTCCCGACCGAGGCGACCGCCAAGCGGTTCATCGTCTCCACCGACCCCGACGAGCACGTCGCCCGGATCAGGGAATACCTCGACATGGGCTTCACCCACCTGGTCTTCCACGCTCCCGGCCCGGACCAGGCGAAGTTCCTGAAGCTCTACGGCGAGGAGATCCTCCCCAAGCTTCGCGCGCTCGTCTGAGCCGATAGACGAACCAGGGCCCCGGCCGGGAGACCCACTTCACTCGCACAACGGCCGGGACCCTGGGAGGACCGCCCCACATACGTGGTACGTCGTGCGGATGGTTTGTGTTGCACCGGTTTGACATTGATTGCAAAATCGGTCTCCCGGCGGCCGACCAGGGCTTACGCTCGCCAGCCATGGAACCGTTCGTGGACGCCGCCGAGAAGCACCGGCGCGAGCTGAGGGTGCACTGCTACCGGATGGTGGCGAGCTTCGACGAGGCCGAGGACCTGGTGCAGGAGACCCTGGTCAAGGCGTGGGAGCGGCGCGACCAGCTGACCGACACCGAGGCGATGCGCGCCTGGCTCTACCGGATCGCGACCAACACCTGCCTCGACTTCCTGCGTCGCAACGAGCGGCGGCCGAGGACGTACGCCCCGCTGCCGGGGTTCGACCACGGCACCGGTGAGCCCCCGGAGATGCTGGAGTGGCTCCAGCCGTTCCCGGACTCCCTTCTGGAGCCGGAGCGTCCCGAGGAGGAGGCGGTCGCGCGGGAGACGATCGAGCTGGTCTTCCTGACCGCGATCCAGCACCTGACCCCGCAGCAGCGGGCGGTCTTCGTCTTCCGGGAGGTGCTCGGCTGGTCGGCCGCCGACACCGCGGCGGCGCTCTCGGTCAGCGTCGCCACGGTCAACTCGCTGCTCCAGCGGGCCAAGCCGGCGCTGCGCCGACACCTGCCCGAGGACCGGTCGACCTGGCGCACCGAGGGACCGACCGAGGAGGAGCGCAAGGTCATCGACGCCTACATCGCGGCGGGGGAGAGCAACTGGCGTGAGGGCATCGCCGACCTGCTGACCAGCGACGCCGTGCTGACCATGCCGCCGAACCCGTTCTGGTTCTCCACCCGGCAGGCGCTGATCGACTTCGTGCTGCCCAACCTGGATCCGTCCTCGCCGACCTACCTCGGCGAATGGCGCTTCGCCCCGGTGAGCGCCAACCGGATGCCGGCGGTCGCGGGCTACGTACGCCGGCCGGGGACGACGATCTTTCGCCCGCAGACGCTCGACGTGCTCCGGGTGGTCGACGGCAAGGTCGCCCAGGTCACCACTTTCGAGCCCCATCTCTTCCCCGCCTTCGGGCTCCCGCAGGCGCTGACCTGAGCACTGGTCGGAAAGAAGTTCGGGGCTACCCGATGAGTGGATGGGGTGGCGTACGTCCTAACGGGCAGATCACGCGCACCAGGTGCGTGACGACAGCGACGCGCGCTTCGCGCGCGTGGCTCCCTCGCTCGGCACGAGGACGAGCAAGCTCGCCTCGGCCTCGCTCACTCACCACAGGAGACATCGTGAACGCACAGCTTCAGGACCGCACCGCCATCGTCTGGGGCGGCGCGGGTGACATCGGCTCGACCACCGCGAAGGCCTTCGCCGAGGCGAGTGCCAGGGTCTATCTTGCCGGCCGCACCGAGGCCACGCTCGCGGCCCGGGCCGAGGAGGTCGGCGCCGCCGGCTACGGGGTGGTCGACGTGCTCGACGAGGACGCCGTGGTCGCCTTCGTGGAGCGGGTCGTCGCCGAGACCGGCTCGCTCGACATCTCGTTCAACGTCGCCGACCGTGGCGACATCCAGGGGCAGCCGCTGCTGGAGATCTCGGTGGCGGACTACACCCAGCCGGTCGTACGCGGCATCACCGGCTCATTCAACACGGCCCGCGCGGCGGCCCGGCAGATGGTGGGGCAGAACCGAGGCGTCGTGATCGCGCTCGACTCCGGCTCCGCCCGTGGCTCGGCTCCCGGCATGGGCGGGACCAGTGCCGCCGACGGTGCGCTCGACGCGCTGGTTCGTGATCTGGCGGCCGAGGTCGGGCCCTCCGGCGTACGCGTCGTGGGGATCTGGACGGCCGGCATCACCGAGACCTTCACCGCGGAGAAGTTCGAGCGGGTCCTCGGGACGCGGCTCCCGGAGGAGGCCCTCGACGGGATCCGGGCGAACCTCGACGGGATGCGGATGACCAAGCGGTCGCCGCGGCTGCGGGAGGTCGCCGACACCGCGACCTTCCTCGCCTCCGACGGCGCCGGTGCGATCACCGGCACCTGGCTCAACGTGACCAGCGGGATGTACCCGAGCTGAACCGGGTTATGGTTCCCGGCATGTCTTGGACCAGGGGTGAGCCGCTCACCGACGTACATCGGGAGCGGCTCATCGCCGCAGGGCTCGATCCGGAGGTGCTCACCGGGCTCGAGTTCAGCGAGATCACCGGACCTCTGCCGGAGTGGTGGCACGAGGGCGGAAACGCGCTCTACCTGCGCGACGGGTTCCGCCTCGACGAGCGGCTGATCGACCTGCTCGGGTTCTATCCGTTCTCGGACGCGCTGATCGTGGTCGCGACCGACATCACCTCGATGCAGGCGCTGCTGGTCGGGGGCGATCGGCCGACGATCTTCATCGGCCCGGACACGAGCATGGTCTGGGGCGAGATCTACTGCGGCGGCGACTCCGCGGTGATCCTCTCCGGCGGCCTCGTCGCCACCTCGCGCGCGCAGATCGACGCCCGCAACGGCGGCTCGATCGTCACCGCCCCCGACCAGCTCTGGGCGGCCAACGTCTATGTCGCCACCGACGACATGCACCGGCTCGAGGATGGCGAGACGGGGCAGCGGATCAATCCGTACGGAGCCAACATCCGCATCGGCGAGCACGTCTGGCTCGGTCGCGACGCCATCGTCACGGGTCACGTAGAGATCGGCGACGGCGCGGTCGTCGGGATGCGGAGCATGGTCCGCAACCAGAAGGTCGAGCCGCGTACGGCCGTCGCCGGTGTTCCCGCCCGGCTGATCCGCGAGAACGTCGTCTGGTCCGGCGAGGACACCCCCTGACGGTGCCGAACCGAACGGCCCGCCGCTCGTAACGTCCCATTCACATTGCGCCCGCCGCGGCGTCGCCGCCGGAACGCAGGCTTGAGGCCATGGCATCGGCCCACCGCCCCCTTGTGATCGGCCATCGCGGAGCGCCCGGCTATCTGCCGGAGCACTCTCTGGAGTCCTACCGCCTGGCACTGCGCCAGGGTGTGGATGCGCTCGAGACCGACGTGGTGATGACGCGCGATGGCGTGATGGTGCTCCGGCACGAGAACGAGCTCACCCGCACCACGGACGTGGCCACGCGCCCGGAGTTCGCGGAGCGGCGTACGACCAAGGTGATCGGCGGCAAGAAGTGGACCGGCTGGTTCACCGAGGACTTCACCTTCCCCGAGCTGCTCAGCCTCGGCGCGCCGACGACCAGCCAGCCGATCATCACCCTCGACACGCTGCTGCTGCTCGTCGCCGACGAGTCGCAGCGCCGCGGGCGCCGGGTCGGGCTGCACGTCGAGGTCAAGCACCCGACGTACTTCGCCTCCATCGGCCTCCCCGTCACAGAGATCCTCCTGCAGACCCTCGCCGACCACGGCGTGGATGCCTGGAACGGCCTCCCGGGTCTGCCCACGCAGCGGCTGTGGCTGCAGAGCTTCGACGAGGCGTGGGTGCGGGAGATGAGCACCCGCACCGAGCTTCCGCTCGTGCAGTTGGTCGACAAGAAGTGGGGTGCGGTCGACTGCGCTGAGATCGCGACGTACGCCCAGGCCATCGGGCCGAAGAAGTCGATGGTCCGCAAGAAGGCGCAGCCGCCGACCGGCCTGGCCGACGAAGCCCACCGGCACGGCCTGAAGGTCTTCGTCTGGACCCTGAAAGCAGGCCGTGACCAGGCGAATCGCCTCTTCGAGGCCGGGGTCGACGGGGTGTTCGCCGACTACCCGAACCGGCCGATCGCGGCTTTGGCCGACATCACAGCGTCGCAGACCGCCTGAGGCTGGCCCGCCCCCGTAGGGTTTGGGGCATGCCGCCCCTCAACGCAGACCGTGCGGTCCTGATGGCTGCTCGCGAGGTTCTGCTCAAGGACCCTCGCGCGACCATGGCCGCGGTCGCCGAGGAGGCGGGGATGGGTGTGGCCGGGCTCTACCGCCGCTACGCCAACAAGCAGGCGCTGCTGCGGGCCGTCGCCGCCGACAACTACCGCCGCTACATCGCCTTCGCGGAGGCGGCGCTGAGCGACACCGACGACCCCTGGCACGCGTTCACCGGGTTCCTGCGCCAGGTGCTCGACGACGGTCTCCCGCGGCTCTCCCTCGCCCTGCGCGGCGAGCTCGACTTCGACCAGGGCCTACGTGACCTGGACAAGCTCGCCGTCCACACCACCAACCGACTCCTGCGCGGCGCCCGCGGCAGCGGCATCCTCCGCCCCGACGTCACCCGCACCGACATCACCGTGCTCCTCGAACAGATCGGTCGCATCGACGTAGGCGACGACGTACGCAGCGCCGCCCTCCGCCGCCGCTACCTCGCCCTCATCTGCGACGGCCTGCGCGCCGACGCGGCCAGCCGCCGCCTCCCCGGCCCGCCTCCGCACGAGGCCGAGCTCCTCGGGGGTTGGGCGGGGGAGATCTCCAGCGTCTCCTAGCTTGGCGTTGCGGGGTGGTCGGGGTATCGGTGTCTGGCGCGCTGGCCGGTCGCTTCTCACTTGCTGATGACCGCCGACCCGTTACGCAGGGTGTTCTCGGTCTGGCCCGGAATCCTTGGGTCGCGCACGTGCTTGGGATCTCGGGCCTGCCGAGACGTCACTCGC
>NZ_JBITCR010000013.1:0-12864 GCF_044453405.1 Nocardioides sp. NPDC051685
TTGCGGAGCTCCTCGAGGGAGATGACCACGTTGATCGTGGTGGCGTCGCCACCGTGGCGGGGCAGCCTGGCGGGGTCGAGGGTCTCCAACAACCGCGCGAACCCCTGCCCCATCAACCGTTCCCACGGCGGCAACGACGCACCCTTGTCCAACAGCTGCTGTTTGCGGGGCTGGGCGTAGGCCTCCACCAGTCGCTTGAACCGCATCCCGACCGAGACCGGCAACACCCCCTCGAACCCGAGGGTGCCGTCGTGGTTGTCCCACACCCGCAACGCGGTCTTCTGCTGAGCCCGTTCCTCCTCGACGAGGAGGGCTTTGGCTTCGGCATCCTCGAACCGGACCGGGTCGATCTCGGCCAAGATCCGCTTCCCCACGACCCTCAGCTCGTTGGCAGTCAGCCGGGTGGCGTAGTCAACCAGGAGCTTCTCGGCCAGGATCAGGTCCTCACGGCTGGCGACCGGGTCGGCGTCGATCTTGTCCAGCGCCGCCGTGATCACCCGAGCCTTGTCCAGCGACACCACACCCTCGGCCAGGCCAGCACTGACGAGGTCGTACGTCGCGACCCCGGTCGCGAGCTTGATCTGCGAACGGGCCGTACCTTTGTCGACCAACAGCTCAGCACGCATCCACCCCGAGGCATCCTTGTCGCCGGTCTCCTCGGCGATATCACCAGCAGCAGCGAGCACCCGCAGCTTCAACGCGGCCTGCTGGGCCTGAAGCCTCTCCAGCCGCTCGAGCAGGTCCTTCTTCTGCCCGGTCCGCCAATAGGCCGGATCACTCGCGAGCAGGTCTTGGAGGGCGGACTCGATAGCGGCCAGGGCGGCGCCGATCAGGTCGCCGGGGTCGGTGCCCCAGTGGTCGATCTCGCGGCCGAGACTCATCGCGTTCCCTCTCAGAGGTGTGCTGTGGTGGGTCTGATTCTACGCGAAAGAGCCGGGGTCGACCACCTATTTTCCCAGTTCAGAAGTGCTTTTCGCGGTCAGCGAACGACGTCGTCCTTGTGGATGGTAAGTGGCCCGAAGGGCCACCTTCCATCCGCCATCAACACCAACGTTCCGCGTACGAATCTCTCCGCGCCACACCCGGGCCGCCGCCCCGATAGCCAGCCAAGTTTTTCTCGGCGGGCCCCGGTGTCAAGGCGATGTATCGAGCTTGTCGAGATGACCGCGAAGCGGCCGGCGAAGCCGGCGGCCGCAGGCCGTCCTTTACTCCGGGGTCCGCCGAGAAGACCCTCGAGAACGGGTCGGCGGCCCACAGCCACCAAGAAGAACAGTCCGCGACAAGGGGTCTCGACAAGCTCGACCACCGGGGCATCACTCGTCCGGAGCACGAGAAGCGTACGAGGCGACCGTGCTCGTCGCCGTAACTATCCCGCAAGCAAAGCCGCCGGAGGCGGCGAACTACCCTCCCGAGGTGACCATCCGGCCGACGCCGGAGAACTGGCTCTCCGCCACCCGAGGATCAGCCAGCTGCCGCCGAACAGCGAGCGCCGCAGCACGCCCGGCACGGCTGGCGCCGATGGTGCTCGCGGACGGCCCGTAGCCGACGAGCTGGACGCGCGGATCGTACGCAGCAGTGACAGCCGTCTGGACGTCCGCGGACTCGCGCAGCAGCGGTATCCCACCGTGCGAGCTGCGCAGGTGGAGCGGCGCGAGGTGGGTGACGGCGGGGCGGAACCCGGTGGCCCACAGGATCGCGTCGACGGGCTCGAACGCACCAGAGGACCACCGCAGCCCACCAGGCTCGATCCGCGAGAACATCGGCAGCCGCCGCTCGTAGACCCCGAGCCGCGCAGCCTCCTGCTCCTGCGGGCGCAGCGAGAGACCCGTGACGCTGACGACGCTCGCCGGCGGCAGGCCGGCCTCGACCCGCTCGGCGACCAGCGCGACCGCCTCTCGCCCCCGGGAGGCATCGAAGTCGGAGCGCCAGACCGGCTCACGCCGGGTCACCCAGAGCACCGAGGTGAGCGGCGCGAGCTCGCCGAGGAACTGCACCGCCGAGGCTCCCCCGCCGACCACCGCGACTCGCTTCCCAACGAAGTGATCAGCACCCGGATAGTCGTGGGTGTGCACCTGCTCCCCCAGGAACGTCGAGGCACCCGGGTAGTGCGGGACGAACGGTCGCGTCCAGGTCCCGGTCGCGTTGACCAGCGTGCGCGTGAACCAGGTCCGCCCGTCGGCCGAGTGCACCGCCAGCAGGTCTCCGACCGAGGTCACCGACGTCACCGAGACCGGTCGCTCCACCGGCAGCGAGTGCAACGACTCGTAGAGGCCGAACCAGCTCGGCACCGCGACGTTGGCCCGCTCTCCGGAATCCCCCGGCGCCCGCCCGTCGGGGAGATCGGCCACGCCGTGCACGTCGTGCATGGTCAGCGAATCCCAGCGGTGCTGCCAGGCACCACCCGGGCGCCGCTCGGCGTCGAGCACGACGTGGCGTACGCCGAGCCGGCTGAGGTGGTAGGACGCCGACAACCCGGCCTGGCCGGCACCGATCACCACTGACTCGTAGCTCTCCACGCTCCCTCAACAACGCACCGGCGACATCCATGCCCGCCGAACGGCTGCGGCAACACGTTCTACTTGACTAACCTCGGCAGAGTCACTCGGGACCGGGAGGTCGGACACGATGGATCAGGCATCATGACAGCGACCGAGACGCTTCGCGAGATCCCACGCCTCGCGCCCGGCGATCGCGGCCTCCCCTGGCTCGGCCGGCTGCTGGACTACTCGCGCGACCCGGTCGGCTTCTATCGGCACCAGTGGGAGACGTACGGTCCGGTCTCGCCGTTCTTCCGGGCCGGCGAGAGCGGCGTGGTCGCGCTCGGACCGGACGCGTGCGAGGCGGTGCTGCGCAACAAGGACAAGGCCTTCGCCAACGGGCCGGCCTGGGGGCAGATCGTCGGACCGTTCTTCGACCGGGGCCTGATGCTGCTCGACTTCGAGGAGCACCACGCCCATCGCCGCATCATGCAGGAGGCCTTCACCCGGGACCGGCTCGCCACCTACACCACCGCGATGCACCCGGCGATCGCGCACGGCATGCGCGGCTGGGCCAACGCTCCGGCCTTCCAGGCCTATCCGCGGCTCAAGCAGCTCACCCTCGACATCGCCGCCGACATCTTCATGGGTGGTGCGGCCGAGACCAGCCGGGCCGAGATGGACCGGGTCAACAAGGCGTTCATCGCCTGCGTGCAGGCCGCCGCCGGTGTCGTACGCGGCGATGTGCCATTGACCCGCTGGGGCCGCGCGTTCCGCGGCCGGAAGGTGCTGGAGGGCTTCCTGCGCCACTACCTGCCCGCCAAACGGGCCACCGCGACGGACGACATCTTCTCGGTGCTGTGCCACATCGAGACCGACGACGGCGAACGGTTCAGCGACCAGGACGTCGTCAACCACATGATCTTCCTGATGATGGCCGCCCACGACACCTCGACCATCACCGCCTCGACGATGCTGCAGTACCTCGGCCAGCACCCGCAGTGGCAGCAGCGCTGCCGCGCGGAGACCCTCGCCCTCGGCCCCGCCCCCACGATGGCCGAGATCGAGAGCCTCACCAGCCTGGACCTGGTGATGAAGGAGGCGCTGCGGCTGCGTGCCCCGGTGCCGGCGCTGATCCGGCGTACGGTCAAGGAGACCAGCCTCCTCGGAGTCCGCATCCCGGCCGACACCGGCGTGATGGTCGGGGTCCAGTTCAGCCACATGATGGAGGACTACTGGACCAACCCGACCGTCTTCGACCCGGATCGCTTCGCGCCGCACCGCCGGGAGGACAAGAGCCACCGGATGGCGTGGGAGCCGTTCGGCGGCGGCGTGCACAAGTGCATCGGCCTCTACTTCGCCGGTCTGGAGGTCAAGTCGATCCTCCACCGGCTCCTGCGCGACTACCGGTGGAGCGTCTCCCCCGGCTACCGCGCGCCCCTCGACAACAGCTCGCTGCCGTTCCCGAAGGACGGCAACCCCATCCATCTGACCCGGATCTGAGGAGATCGATGACCACGAAGACGTCGGAAGCCGAGAGCGTACGTCCCGGATGGATCGACGAGTCACGGCTGGCCTCCTGGACCCGGTGGGTGTCGGCTCCGGTCTCGGGCGGCGACGGCACGCTGACGGCCATCGCGCCCTACGACGCCGAGCCGACCGCCCCGGTGCCGTCGGTCACCGCCGCGGACGTCGCCGAGGCGGCGGCCGCGGCGCGGGCGGCCCAGCCCGACTGGGCCACGCTGGACTTCTCGGACCGCGCCGACGTCATGCTCCGCTTCCACGACCTGCTGGTCGAGCGCCAGGACGAGGTGCTCGACCTGATCCAGTGGGAGATGGGCAAGGCCCGTTTCCACGCCTGGCAGGAGATCCTGCAGGTCGGCACGATCGCGCGTCACTACGCCCGCCGCGGCGCGGCCTACCTGGCCGACAAGCGGGTTCGGGGCGCGATCCCGGGCATCACCTCGGTCAAGGAGGTGCGGGTGCCGAAGAAGGTCGTCGGGATCATCTCGCCGTGGAACTACCCGCTCTATCTCGGCGTCGGCGATGCCGTCCCGGCCCTGCTCGCCGGGTCGGCGGTGATCAGCAAGGCCGACCCGCAGGCGCCGCTTACGCTGCTGTGGGCCCGGGCGCTGATGGCCGAGGCAGGCCTGCCCGAGCACGTCTGGCAGGTCGTCACCGGGCCGGGAGCGGCCACCGGTGAGGCGGTCATCGACAACGTCGACTACATCGCCTTCACCGGCTCGACGGCCACCGGGCGGATCGTGGCCCAGCGGGCCGCGGGCCGGCTGATCGGCGCCTCCCTCGAGCTCGGCGGGAAGAACCCGCTCATCGTCCGCCGCGACGCCGACCTCGCCCAGGCGGCGCGTGGCACGGTGATGGCCGCCTTCGCCAACACCGGCCAGATGTGCGTCCACATCGAGCGCGTGGTCGTGCATACCGACGTCTACGACGCCTTCCGGCAGGCGCTGGTGGCCGAGACGGAGGGCCAGGTGGTCGGGCAGGCCTTCGACTACTCGGCCGACGTCGGGTCGCTGGCCTCACAGGCCCAGCTCGACAAGGTCACCGCCCACGTCACCGACGCGGTCGCGAAGGGTGCGACCGTGCTCGCCGGTGGCGAACCGCTCGCCGAGGTGGGCCCCTTCGTCTTCGCGCCGACGGTCCTGGAGGGGGTGACGTCCGAGATGGACCTGTGTCTCGGCGAGACCTTCGGCCCGGTGCTCGCGCTCTACCGCGCCGACAGCGACGAGGAGGCGGTCCGGATCGCCAACCAGGGCGAGGCCGGGCTCTCGGCGAGCGTGTTCAGCAAGAACGTACGCGAGGCCGACATGATCGCTCGGCGCATCCGCGCGGGCGCGGTCAACATCAACGACGGCGCCGCCCTGGCGGCCGGGAGCATCGAGGCCGGGATGGGTGGCATGGGGTCGAGCGGCCTCGGTCGCCGCCACGGCGCGGACGGGATCCGGAAGTTCACCGACGCGCAGACCCTCGCCGCCTCCCGGATGGGCCCGATCGGGCCGTTCAAGGGACAGACGGTCGAGAAGTTCGTCGCGCTCGGCAACGGGCAGCTCAAGGCGCTGCGGAAGCTGGGGGCGCGATGAGCGGGCCCGTCACCAGCGTCGGCAAGACCGACCGGAAGGCCGTACGCAGCTTGGTCCGCACCACCGAAGGAGAGTCATGACTCGCCAGATCGAGGGCACCTCCGTCATCGTCACCGGAGGCGCCCGTGGCATCGGCCGCGCGACCGTCGAGCGGCTGGCCCGGGCCGGAGCCTCCGTGGCCGTGGGCGACCTGGACCCGGACCTGCTCGCCGACGTCGTGGACTCGTTCGGGTCACGCGTCACCGCGGCGCATCTCGATGTCACCGACCCCGCCTCGTGGCGGGCGTTCCTCGAGTCGGTCGCGGACCTGGGGCCGTGGGACGTGCTGGTCAACAACGCCGGGATCATGCCGCTCGGGCCGGTCCTGAAGGAGGAGGACGCGCTCACCCGGGCGATCTTCGACGTCAACGTGCACGGCCCGATCAACGGGATCAAGGCGGTCGCTCCGGCGATGGTCGAGCGGGGCCACGGCCACATCGTCAACGTCGCCTCGGCCGTCGGGCGGGTGCCGGTCCCGGACGCGGCGACCTACTCGGCCTCGAAGTTCGCCGTGGTCGGCTTCTCCGAGGCGCTGCGGCTCGAGCTGGCACCCTCCGGGGTCGACGTCTCGCTCATCCTGCCGGCGGTGGTGCAGACCGAGCTCGCCGACGGGGTGCCACCGGCGAAGGGGATGAAGCCGGTCACCGCCGAGGACGTCGCGGAGGCGATCGAGGCGGTCATCCGCGAGCCGCGGCCCGAGGTCTGGGTGCCCAACTGGGCGCAGTCCCTGACCAAGATCACCCAGGCGATGCCGCGCCGGTTCCAGGACTTCGTCGACCGGGCGACCAATGCCTCGCAGCTGCTCGCGGGCATCGACCCGGCGGCGCGGGCGGCGTATGAGGAGCGAGTGCGAAGGAACGTACGTTAGGCGATTGGCCCAGGAGACGAGGGCCCGATTGGCCGGGCGCGGAGGGCCCCGTTCTCACTAGCGTTTTCCTCGTGAAGAACGACGGACTCTCCGTGCCACAGGGCGCGGCCCTCACCCTCGGTGCGGTGCTCGGCACCGGTGTCATCTCTCTGCCCGCGCTGGCGGCGAACGAGGCCGGTCCGGCCTCGCTGGTCGCCTGGCTCGCCCTGATCGCACTCTCGGTGCCGCTCGCGGCGACGTTCGCCGCGCTGGGGGCGCGGCATCCGGACGGCGGCGGGGTGGCGACGTACGCCCGGCTCGCCTTCAACTCCCACGTCGCCACGATGGTCGGCTGGGCGTTCTACCTGACGATCGGCGTGGGGGCGCCGGTCGCGGCGGGATTCGGCGGTGCGTACGTCGCCGACGCCTTCGGCGGGGGCCGGAGCATGTCGCTGGCGGCGACGGCGGGGATCATCGTGCTGGTCACCGTCATGAACTGGTTCGGGATCAAGGTGTCCGGGGGCGTTCAGCTGGGGATCGCCGGGGCCATCGCGGTCCTGCTGGCGGTGGCGGTCCTGGTCGCCCTGCCGCATGCCGAGCTCGGGCGCCTGACGCCGTTCGCACCGCACGGGTGGGGTGCGGTCGGCACCGCCGCGGCGATGCTGGTGTGGGCGTTCGCGGGGTGGGAGATCCTCTCCTCGCTCTCAGCCGAGTATCGCGACCCCGCGCGCGACATCCGCCGGGCGACGTTCCTGGCGCTCGGGATCGTGACGGTGCTCTACCTCGGGATCGCGTTCGCGACGGTCGCTTCGCTCGGATCCACCTCGGGTGCCGCACCGCTGGCGGACCTGCTCGTCCTGGGCTTCGGGGAGCCCGCGCGACCGGTGACCGCCGTGGTCGCGGTGCTGCTGACCATCGGGGCCATCAACGCCTACTTCGCCGGCGGCTCACGGCTCGGCGCGTCGTTGGCCCGCGAGGGCGCGTTGCCCCGGTTCCTGGCTGAGCCCGGATCCGGCATCCCGCGCCGCTCGTTGCTCGCCATCTGCGCCGTCGCGCTCGGTTCCCTCGCGACCATCTGGGTCGCCGGCGCCTCCACCGACGCCCTCCTGCTGATGGCTTCGGGGACCTTCTCCCTGCTGTACGTGGTGGGGGCGGCGGCCGCGCTGCGGCTGCTTCCTCGTGGCACCGGGTCCTGGTGGGCGGCGGTCTGCTCGATGGTCGCGGCGCTGGTGCTGCTGGGTCTCACCGGACCCCACCTGCTCGGTCCGGTCGTCTGCGGCGGCGCCGGTCTGGTGTGGTCGCTGGCCCACTCCCGACGAGCGCCGTCACGTCCAGCCCGCGAGCTCGCCCAGGCGCTCGAGCCCGCGCGGGAGGGTCTCTGTCCGGACGGCTCCGTAGCCTAGGAAGAGCCCGTCGCGGCCGGGCAGCAGACGGTGGGCGGAGATCGTGTCCAGCGCGAGGCCCTCGGCCGCAGCGCGCTCGGGCAGATCGAGCGGGAGCTCGGCGTAGGCGGAGAGGTGCAGCCCGGCGGCCGACGGGAGCACCTCGACCGGCCAGGTGCCGAGTGTCTCCAGGAGGATCGAGCGGCGCTCGGCGTACGTCTTGGACGCCTTGCGTACGTGGCGGGCGAGCAGGCCCTCCTCCAGGAAGCGGGCCAGGGCGGCCTGGGGCTGCACGGGGCCGAAGCCGTCGCCGAGCTGCTTGGCGGCCAGGAGGCTGTCGACGAGGGAGCCCGGGGCGACCAGGTAGCCGGTGCGCAGGCTCGGCAGCAGCGACTTGGAGAAGGTGCCGACGTAGACGACCCGACCCTGGTCGTCGAGGGCGTGCAGCGGCTCGAGGGGTCGCTCGGTGAACCGGAACTCGCTGTCGTAGTCGTCCTCGACGATGCCCGCGTCATGCGTGTTCGCGAAGGCGAGGAGGGCTCGGCGGCGTGGGAGGGAGAGGCGTACGCCGAGAGGGAACTGGTGGCTCGGGGTCGTGTAGACCAGCCTGGCCTGCTCCGGGATCTGCTCGACGACCAGGCCCTCCTCGTCGACCGGGACCGGCACCACGCGGGCACCGTGGGAGGCGAACAGGTCGCGTGCGGACGGGTAGCCCGGGTCCTCGACGGCGACGATGTCGCCCGGCTCGAGCAGCACCCGTGCGACGAGGTCGAGCGCCTGCTGGGTGCCGCTGGTGACCACGATCTGGTCCGGCTCGGCCCGCACCCCGCGGTGGTAGGCGACCGTGTGCGCCAGCGCCTCGCGCAGCCTCGGCAGACCCGCCGGGGAGGCGTAGGTGCCGGGGCTGTGACCGCGCAGCCGCGACTCGGCCGCCAGGATCCGCCGCCAGGTGTCGAACGGGAAGAGCTCGGCATCGGGGATCCCCACCCGCAGGTCGTACGCCGGGACCGCCGCCTCCGCGCTCGTCGGTCGTGGCACCCACCGCCAGCCCGGGCGCGGCGTCAGGGACCCCGGGGCGCTGGCCCTGCGGGTGCCCGCGGCGGCCGCGACGTACGTCCCCGCGCCCACGCGCGACTCCAGGAAACCCTCGGCGACCAGGCGTTCGTAGACGTTGGCGACGGTGGTGCGGGAGATGCCCAGGTCGGTGGCGAGCGCGCGGCTGGCCGGGAGCCGGTCGCCGGCCTTCAGCCTGCCGTCGCCGAGCGCGTCGCGCAGCGCCCGGTAGAGCGACGCGGATCTCACCGCGCGGTCGGTCAGGTCAAGCGCGAGGTCCACAGCGGGATTGGACCACACCTGGGCGCCGAGCGCTCGATGGTTTCGGGACAGCGCGCGAACTTCAGGGATCGGTCGGCAGTCCGAGGCGGGTGATGATCTCCTCGGCGGTCTCGGCCGCGGTCAGGCGCGTGCTGTCGACGACGGTGTGCGGGAAGTCCAGCGGGAACGGCGCATCCGGGCCGGTCGAGAGCACGTGGCGCTCGTTCCAGTCCACGACGTTGGCCCTGGCCCACTCGGTGTCGCGCTTGGACGGCTTCGCGGCCAGCCGCTCCGGGGTGCCCTCACGGCTGAGGCGGGTCGTCAGATCGGTGTAGAGCTCGACGAAGTCGATCCTCCCTCCCGCTGCGGCCACCGGGGCGATCAGCGTCTCGACCGACCGCATGTCCTCGGGAAGGTCGAGCGCCCAGACGAAGGTGAAGACCAGGCCGGGCAGCTCGGAGGCCACCGCCTCCTCGATCACCCGTCGCCGGAACTCGTCCTTGAGCACCCCGAACGACGGCATCTCCCAGTCGAAGACCTCCAGCAGGGGCTCGATCGTGGCGTGGTTGTGGAAAAGGCGGTAGGGCGTGCGTGCCGCGATCTCCCTGCCCACGCTCATCTTGCCCACCGCCGGAGGGCCGAAGAGGTTGATGAGGTGCATGGGATCAGTGTGGCCGCTGAGTGTCGGTGGTCGCGACTAGGTTGGTCCCATGAGCCAACCAGATGGCTTCGGGCTCCACTTCAGCGACACGTCGGCGTTGGCGCGGTTCAGCGACCCGACACGTACGTGGTTCGAGGCTGCCTTCGCGGCGCCGACCGCGGCTCAGGCCGGTGCCTGGGAGGCGATCGGGGCGGGACGCAACGCGCTGGTGGTGGCGCCCACCGGGTCGGGCAAGACGCTCAGCGCGTTCCTGTGGTCGATCGACAAGCTGCTCACCGAGCCGGTGCCGGAGAAGAAGCAGCGCTGCCGGGTGCTCTACATCTCCCCGCTCAAGGCCCTCGGCGTGGACGTCGAGCGCAACCTGCGCAGCCCGCTGGTGGGGATCCGGCAGACCGCCGAGCGGCTCGGCGTCGAGGCGCCCGAGGTGCGGGTCGGGGTGCGGTCCGGCGACACGACCGTGGCGGACCGACGTCGGCTGACGACCACTCCCCCGGACATCCTGATCACCACGCCCGAGTCGCTCTTCCTGATGCTGACCAGCCAGGCACGCGAGACGCTGCGCAGCGTCGAGACGGTGATCGTCGACGAGGTCCACGCGGTCGCGGCGACCAAGCGCGGCTCCCACCTGGCGCTGACCCTGGAGCGGCTCGACGCCCTGCTGGAGAAGCCGGCGCAGCGGATCGGGCTCTCCGCGACCGTGCGGCCCTTGGAGGAGGTGGCTCGTTATCTCGGCGGTGCCCAGCCCGTCGAGATCGTCGCGCCGCCGGCCGAGAAGCGCTGGGACCTGAGCGTGGTCGTGCCGGTCGAGGACATGACCGCCCCGAGCCCCTATGACGAGGACGAGGACGACGACCCGCAGCGGGCCTCCTCGATCTGGCCCCACGTCGAGGAGCACGTCGCCGACCTGGTCACCGCCCATCGCTCCACCATCGTCTTCGCCAACTCCCGCCGGATCGCAGAGCGACTGACCGCGCGGCTCAACGAGATCGCCTCCGACCGGGTCTTCCAGACCGGGCCACCGCCGGCCCAGGTGATGGCGCAGTCGGGGCAGTCGCACGGGGCGGCCCAGGTGATCGCCAAGGCCCACCACGGCAGCGTGTCCAAGGAGCAGCGCGCGCTGATCGAGGACGACCTCAAGTCCGGCCGGCTGCCCGCGGTGGTGGCCACCTCCAGCCTCGAGCTCGGCATCGACATGGGTGCCGTCGACCTCGTCGTCCAGATCGAGTCACCACCGAGCGTCGCCTCGGCGCTCCAGCGCGTCGGGCGCGCCGGTCACCAGGTCGGCGAGGTCTCCCGCGGCGTACTCTTCCCGAAGCACCGGGGCGACCTGGCCCAGACCGCGGTCTCGGTGCAGCGGATGCGCGCCGGGCTGATCGAGTCGATGAGCCTGCCGGCCAACCCGCTCGACGTCCTCGCCCAGCAGATCGTCGCCGCCACGGCGCTCGACACCTGGGACGTCGACGAACTGTTCGCGCTGGTCAGGAGGACGGCTTCGTACGCAACCCTCCCCCGCTCCGCCTACGACGCGACCCTCGACCTGCTCGCCGGGCGCTACCCGAGCGAGGAGTTCGCCGAGCTGCGTCCGCGCATCGTGTGGGACCGGGTCGCCGGGACCGTCACCGGACGTCCGGGAGCGCAACGGCTGGCCGTCACCAGCGGCGGCACCATCCCCGACCGTGGCCTCTTCGGGGTCTACCTGGTGGGTGAGGGCGTCGGACGGCGGGTCGGCGAGCTCGACGAGGAGATGGTCTACGAGTCGCGGGTCGGCGATGTCTTCGCGTTGGGTGCGACGTCCTGGCGGATCGAGGACATCACCCACGACCGCGTGCTGGTGACGCCGGCTCCGGGGGTCCCGGGGCGGCTGCCGTTCTGGAAGGGCGACTCGCTCGGCCGGCCCGCCGAGCTCGGTGAGGCGGTCGGCGCCTACACCCGTGAGCTGGGCGCGCTCCCGCGGGCGAAGGCCGAAGCCCGGGCGCAGGAGGACGGCCTCGATCCGTTCGCGGCCGCCAACCTGGTCACCTACCTGCACGAACAGGCCGAGGCCACCAACGTCCTCCCCTCCGACACCAACATCGTCGTCGAACGCTTCCGCGACGAGCTCGGCGACTGGCGACTGGTGGTCCACTCCCCCTACGGCCGCCCGGTCCACGCCCCGTGGGCGCTGGCGATCAACGCCCGGATCCGGGAGCGCTACGGGGTCGACGGGCAGGCGATCGACAGCGACGACGGCATCGTGATCCGGCTGCCCGACACCGACGCCGAGGCACCGACCGGCGAGATCATCGTCTTCGAGCCCGACGAGATCGAGGATCTGGTCACCACCGAGGTCGGCGGGTCGGCGCTGTTCGCCAGCCGGTTCCGCGAGTGTGCCGCGCGGGCGCTGCTCCTCCCGCGCCGTGACCCCGGCCGTCGGTCGCCGCTGTGGCAGCAGCGGCAGCGCTCCGCCGCCCTGCTCGAGGTCGCCTCGCAGTACCCGAGCTTCCCGATCATCCTCGAGGCCGTACGCGAGTGCCTCCGCGACGTCTACGACCTCCCCTCCCTCGTCGGCCTCCTCCAGCGCATCGAGCGGCGCGAGATCTCGATCGTCGACGTCGCCACGCCTTCGCCGTCCCCCTATGCCCAGTCCCTGCTGTTCGGCTACGTCGCCCAGTTCCTCTACGAGGGCGACTCGCCGCTCGCCGAGCGCCGCGCCGCCGCCCTCACCCTCGACCAGGGCCTGCTCGCCGAGCTGTTGGGCCGAGCCGAGCTCCGCGAGCTCCTCGACCCCGAGGTCCTCGCCGAGGTCGAGGCCGAGCTCCAGCGCCTCGCCCCCGGCCGCAGAGCTCGCGGCGCCGAAGGCATCACCGACCTCATCCGCACCATCGGCCCCCTCACCCTCGACGAGATCACCGCCCGCACCACCCTCGCCGAGACGTCGCGTACGTCGGGCGAAGCGTCAGCTACGTCGGCCGAGACGTCACTCAGGTCGGCCGAGGCGTCACCGGCTGACGTTTCGACCGACGCCAGCGACGTCTCGGCCGACCGGGGTGACGCGTCGGCCGAC
>NZ_JBITCR010000013.1:12963-143358 GCF_044453405.1 Nocardioides sp. NPDC051685
CCGGGGTGACGCCTCGGCCGACCGGGGTGACGCCTCGGCCGACCGGGGTGACGCCTCGGCCGACCGGGGTGACGCCTCGGCCGACCGGGGTGACGCCTCGGCCGACCGGGGTGACGCGTCGGCGGCGCTGGAAGACCTCGCCACGGCTCGACGGGTGGTCGAGGTGCGGGTGGCCGGGGAGGCTCGGTGGGCGGTGGTCGAGGATGTGGCCAGGCTGAGGGACGGGTTGGGGGTGGCGGTTCCTCCGGGCGTACCGTCGGCGTTCACCGAGCCGGTCGAGGACCCGGTCGGCGACCTGGTCTCGCGCTACGCGCGTTCGCACGGGCCGTTCACGGCGGCCGACGTGGCCGCCAGGCTGGGGCTGGGCGAGGCGGTCGTGCGGCACACTCTGGCCCGGCTCTCGGCCCGCGGGCGGGTGCTCGACGGCGAGTTCCGGCCGGGCGGCAGCGGGCTGGAGTGGTGTGATGCCGAGGTGCTCCGGATGCTGCGCCGGCGCTCGCTGGCCCGGCTGCGCAAGGAGGTCGAGCCCGTCGAGCCGGCGGCGCTGGGCAGGTTCCTTCCGGCGTGGCAGAAGACATCCGTACGCAAGGGCGCACTGCGCGGGGTCGACGGTGTGCTCAGCGTCGTCGACCAGCTCGCCGGCTGCCCGGTGCCGGCCAGCGCGCTGGAGAGCCTGATCCTGCCCGCCCGGGTGGTGGACTACGAGCCGGCGTTCCTCGACGAGCTGACCTCCGGCGGCGAGGTGCTCTGGGCCGGTCACGGCAGCCTGCCCGGCACCGACGGCTGGGTCTCGCTGCACCCGGCCGACACCGCCGAACTAACCCTGCCGCCCCCAACCGAGATGCCGCCCGGCCCGCTCGCCGAGCGCATCCTCGAAGCCCTTGAACCCGGCGGCGCCTGGTTCTTCCACCAGCTCGCCCGGACGATGACGACAGAAGAAGACAAGACCCCGAGCGACGCCGATCTGAGCGCGGCCCTGTGGGAGCTGGTCTGGTCGGGTCGGGTCAGCAACGACACGCTGCTCCCCCTACGGGCGCTGACCCGCTCCGGCACGCCGTCACACCGCTCCCGGAGACCGCCGCCGAGAGCTCGGGGCGGCCGCTACACCGGCGGCGCGCGGATGCCGGCGCGAGCCAGCCTCCCGGAGACGGCCGGGCGCTGGACGATCCTGCCCGAGCCCGACCCCGACCCGACCAAGCGCGCCCATGCGGCTGCCGAGCGGCTGCTGGACCGCCACGGCGTGGTCACCCGCGGCGCGGTCCAGTCCGAGCGCACGCCGGGAGGGTTCGCCGCCGTCTACAAAGTGCTCAGTGCCTTCGAGGAGTCCGGGAGAGCGAGGCGGGGCTACTTCGTCGAGGGCCTCGGTGCCGCCCAGTTCGGCACCGCCGGCTCGGTCGACCGGCTGCGTACGTTCTCCCGGGTCGAGCCGAGCGACAAGCCCGTCGCGCTCGCGCTCGCCGCGACCGACCCCGCCAACCCTTACGGCGCGGCGCTGCCCTGGCCGGTCTCGGAGGACGGCCACCGCCCCGGCCGCAAGGCGGGCGCGATCGTGGTGCTGGTCGACGGCGAGCTGGCGATGTACGTCGAGCGCGGCGGCCGCACGCTGCTGACCTGGTCCGAGGATCCCAACCTCCTCGAGCCGGCCGCCGAGGCGCTCGCCGATGCCGTCAGGCGAGGGGCGCTGGGACGGCTGACGGTCGAGAAGGCCGACGGCGCCCCGCTGCTCGGCTCCGGCGAGACCCCGCTGCGTCAGGCGCTCCAGTACGCCGGCTTCATCGCCACCCCGCGCGGGCTGCGCCTGACCGCGCCGAGCAGGTGAGGACGTGCCCGAAGGCGACGCCGTGCTCCGCACCGCCCGTTCCCTCGACAAGGGGCTGGCGGGACAGGTGCTGACGCGTACGGACTTCCGGGTCCCCCAGCTGGCCACGGCCGATCTCTCCGGCGGCACCGTCCTCGGGACGGTGACCCGCGGCAAGCACCTGCTGACCCGGATCGACCATCGCACCGGCGAGTGGACGCTCCACACCCACCTGAAGATGGAGGGATCCTGGCGGGTCCTCGAGGCGGGACGGCGCTGGCCGAAGCCGGGGTTTCAGGCACGGGTCGTGCTCCGCACCGAGAGGAGGGAGGCGGTCGGCTTCCTCCTCGGCATCGTCGAGCTCGTCCCCCGCGACCAGGAGGAACGGCCGGTCGCCCATCTCGGCCCGGACATCCTCGCCGACAGCTGGAACGCAGACACAGCCCTCGAGCGCCTCGCCCGGCAACCGGAGCGGCCGCTCTTCGAGGCGCTCCGCGACCAGACCAACCTCGCCGGGATCGGCACGATCTACGCCGCCGAGGCCTGCTTCATCGCAGGGATCAGCCCGCTGCGTACGGTCGCCGACGCCGGCGACAGGCTCCCCCGGATCCTGCACCGCGCCCGCGACCTGATGCAGGCCGACTGGGCGCTCTCCCGGCAGATGTGGGTCTACGGCCGCCGGGCATGCCGCCGCTGCAGCGGCCCCGTGACCGTGGCCAAGGTCGGCCCACTCGGCAAGGAGCGCCCGGCCTACTACTGCCCTCGTTGCCAGAGCTAGCGGCCGTGCAGCAGCCGCAACCGGATCTGCGCGATCCGGACCCGGGTGTCCCGCATGTGGCGGGCGACGTGGGTCCGTTCACCGGGAGCGACCGAGGTGAACTCCTCGCGAAGGATGTTCAGCGTCTCCTCCAGCCCGAACAGCTCGGCCTCGAGCAGGTCAGGGGAATCCGAGTCGTCCTCGCCCCGAGGCACCGGGACCGTCAGGTCTGGAAGCTCGTTCTCGACTGCCATGCGCATTGCACCATCTCCCCATGAGTGCGCGGGCCCGTCGTGGGCCCACGCCAGCAAGGAGACGGGAACGTCCGCTTTGAGACATTCCGGGGAGAAGACTTTCCCCGGACGGCGCGGAGATCAGGCAGCGGCAGCGTCGGCCGCGGCGCGCACAGGCATCCGGAGGATGGTGGCCTCTTCGAGGGCGACGGCGTCGGAGACGTCGCGGAGCACGTCGGAGAGGGCGACATCGAGAGCGCTGCAGAGCGAGGCGAGGAGCTCGGAGGAGGCTTCCTTCTGGCCACGCTCGACCTCGGAGATGTAGCCGAGACTGACTCGCGCCTCCGCCGAGACCTCGCGCAGAGTCATCCCGCGCTCGAGCCGCTGGGCACGAAGCACCTCGCCGAGAAGTCGACGGAAGAGCACCATTGCGGTCAGCCTCCTACAGGTCACAAGTCACCGACATCTGGGTGACGTCTGGCTCCAACGCTACCTGACCCTTCGATGTTCCCGCCGAAGTAGTCCGAGTAGTTCATCAACAGCGAACAAACACGTATCACGCTGGATCTCTGCGCGCGAGCCTGACAGCCCGAGACGGGCCGTTGTTTCACCGTGCGGACCGGAAACGCCCAGATAGACCGTCCCGACGGGCTTTCCCTCCTGCTCCTCGGGGCCGGCCACACCCGTGGTCGCAAGCCCGTACGTCGACCCCGACCGCTCCCGCGCGCCCGCGGCCATCGCTGCGGCGCACTCCGCGGAGACCACCCCGACCGTCTCGATCACCGAGACAGGCACACCCAGCAGGGTGTGCTTCAGGTCCGTCGCGTACGTCACGAAGCCCCCGCGAAACGTCTTCGACGCTCCCGGCGGTTCGGTGAGCAGCGCCGCCAGGCGTCCGGCGGTCAGGGACTCGGCGGTCGCCAGGGTCGCGCCGGCGTCCCGAAGAGCGGCATGAAGGTCGTCGACTGCTGCCATACGGACAAGGTAGCGGCCCGGTCACCATGACGGTGACCGGGCCGCGCAGGTCGTGACCTCTACCCCACGTTGCGCTTCAGCCCGACGACGACCGGGTCGTGGTCGGAGGAGCGGTACGGCGAGTCGGTGTGCAGGTCGGCTCCGGTGTAGTTGTAGCGGCTGTACTCGAGCAGCACGGACTCGCCCGAGTTGATCCCCCAGATGTCGGAGCCGGTGAAGCGGCGCTGGGCGTGCCGGTTGAGGAGCACGTGGTCGAGCGAGCCGGACAGGCCGGAGAAGGAGTAGCTGTACTCCTCGTTGCCGCTCAGCGTCTCGGAGTCGGCGAAGCCGGCCTCGTAGAGGACCTGCATCGGGTCCTCCTGGGTGTAGGAGTTGAAGTCACCGGCGAGCGCCACGTCGGTGACCCCGGTCTCGGCGCGGATCGAGGAGACCCAGGAGACCAGCGCGGTGGCCTGCCGGACCCGCGACTCGTTGGAGGCACCCTGGCCGTCGCCGGTGTCGCCGTCGCCCGGCCACGGACCAGCCGAGCCCTTCGACTTGAAGTGGTTGACCACGAAGAGGAACGGCGCACCACCGTCCGTCGGCTTGAAGACCTGCCCGATCGGCTCGCGGGCGTTGCCGAAGGCCTGGTCGTCGCCGCTCTGGTCACCCAGCGCGCGGGCCTCGCCGATGCGGCGTACGGCCGAACGCTTGTAGATGATCGCGTTGGTGATCACGTCGGCGCCGGAGGCGTCGGGCAGCTCGGCCGAGGACGGGTTGGCCGTCCAGACCTTGCGGCCGGCGGCCGCGTTGAGCGCGGCGACCAGCGAGTTGGTCGCCTCGTCGGGGGTCTCGCCCAGGCGCGCGGAGTTCTCGATCTCCATCAGCCCCACGACGTCGGCGTCGAGCGCGTTGATCGCGGAGACGATCTTGGCCTGCTGGCGACCGAAGTCGGCCGGGTCCCAGGCGCCGCGCTGGTCGCATCCGCCGCTGACGCTGTTGCCGTCGCCGGCGCGGTCCTTGTAGGCCGTGCAGCCGCCGTCACCGACGTTGTCGTCGTCGGCGTCACCCAGCGTGGTGAAGTAGTTGAGCACGTTGAACGAGGCGATCTTCAGGTCCGCGCGACGGCCGATCTTGCCCTCGTCCGGGGCGTCGCTGCGTACGTTGCCGAAGTCCGCCGGCCACGACGCCGGGTCTGCGGTGGCGACCTGGGTGGGCTGGAGACGGTAGGTGGGCGCCGCGGGCGAGCCGCCCTGGGACAGGATCACCGGGCCGCGGAAGTCGACGGGGGCACCGACCACGACCGGCGACTCGTTGGAGACGTAGGGGATGGTGCGGCTCGTCGGCGGGCGCAGCGTCGTCGAGGAGCCGTCGTCGAGCACGATCCCGCGGGCGGCGTTGTCGGCCTTGACGGCCTCGGCCTCGTCGGAGCCGGGGCGGGCCACCTCGGTCGGCTGGAGCAGCGGGCGGTCGCCATGAGCGAGACCGAGCTCGCCGAAGTTCTCGACGCCGTAGGTGTTGCTGACGGTGACGTCACCCTGGGGCGCGAAGAGCATGCCCTCCAGGGACTCCTTCTGCGCGTCGGTGGCCGGCCACTGCGAGACGACCGGGTCGATCGTCCCGGTGCCGTCGGTGACGATGTCGGTGGCCGCGGGCACGGACACCTCGGTCAGCCCGGCGTACTCGGTCACCGCTCCGGTCACCGTCACCGCGTCGCCCGGCTTCACCGTGACGGCACCGGCCGAGCGGGGCTGGTAGACGAAGACCGCGTCGGAGGCGTCGTGGGCCCCGAGGTCGAGCGACCCGCCGGTGCCGGAGGTCTGGAGGTAGAAGCCGAAGAACCCACCCGAGGGGTAGGCCGCGGTGACGATGCCGCTGGTCGTGACGGTCTGACCGACGAGCGGGCTGGTGGTGCCGGTGCCCTGGATGTCGGCGATGGCGACGACCTCGGCAGCCGTGGTGGCGCGCGCGGTCGGGATGGCGACCGCGCCGATGCCTGCGACGGCGGCCGTCAGGCCGACCATCGAACCGAGCACGTGACGTGCTGAGAACATGGATGACTCCCCGCGTGTGGAAGGTAGAAGGCGATGGGCGGTCTGCCCGATTCAGCACCGACCGAATCGCGACAATAACGCCGCACACACCTTCTTCGCGGGGATCTTCGATGAACGTCCGGTAACGGAGTTACAACTACCCGAAATTCAGGAGCGGAGCGACGCCCGCTGCTTCCAGACGCCCTGGAAGAACTGCGCCCCCGACCACATCGTCAGCGCGACCGCGACCGCGAGGCAGATCTGGAAGGCGTAGAAGAGCAGCTCCCACACCAGCGCGTCACCGAAGGCGCCGCCGTGAGCCGAACCGTGCGGCAGCGGCAGCAGCAGGCCGCCGAGCGCGACCGCCTGGACGGTGGTCTTGATCTTGCCGAGCTGGTCGGCCGCGATCACGATCTTCTTCAGCACCGAGAGCCGCAGCAGCGTGACGCTCCACTCGCGCAGCAGCACGATGACGGTCACCCACCACCAGATGTCGCCGACGATCGAGAGCCCGATGAAGGCCATCCCGGTGACCGCCTTGTCAGCGATCGGGTCGGCGATCTTTCCGAAGTCGGTGATCAGGTTGTGCTTGCGGGCCAGGTCGCCGTCGATCTTGTCGGTGATCATCGCCAGCACGAAGATCACGAAGGACACCCAGCGCAGGGTCGGGTTGTCACCGCCGTCGGCGAGCAGCGCCCATGCGAAGAACGGCACCGCGAGGATCCGCAGCGTGGTCAGCGCGTTGGGTACGTTCCAGTTGCTCGTCTTCTGCACCGATTCCTCGGGGGCAGTGCTCTCGTCGTTCACGCGGCGAACCCTATCCGTTCACTTCGGCGACCAGGTCAACGCCTTCGGAGGCGATGACGGTCGCGCTCACGAGATCACCGGGACGTACGCCCTCGACGTCTCCTTCGAGGGAGGTCATCCCGTCGACCTCGGGGCCCTGGTGGGCGGCGCGGCCCCAGATCTCCCCGTCGGAGGTCTCCTCGACGAGCACGACGACCTGCTCCCCGATCCGCTCCTCGGCGCGCTGGGCGGTGAGCTCCTCGACGAGCTCGTTGACGTGCTCGACGCGGGCGCGGATCTCGTCCTCGTCCAGCTTGAGCGAGTCGTCGAAGCCGGCGGCCTCGGTGCCCTCCTCGTCGGAGTAGCCGAAGACGCCGGTGACGTCCATCCGGGCGGCGACCAGGAAGTCGGTGAGGATCTGGAGGTCCTCCTCGGTCTCGCCGGGGAAGCCGACGATGACGTTGGACCGAACCCCGGCCTCGGGCGCGTGGCCGCGGATCTGCTCGAGCAGGCCCAGGAAGCTCTCCGGGTCGCCGAACCGCTTCATCCGCCGCAGGACGGCGTTGGAGGCGTGCTGGAAGCTCAGGTCGAAGTAGGGGGTCACGCCCGGCGTGGTGCCGATGACCTTCAGGAGGTCGGGCCGGGTCTCGGCGGGCTGCAGGTAGGAGACGCGTACGCGCTCGATGCCGTCGATGCCGGCGAGCTCGGGAAGGAGCGTCTCGAGCAGCCGGATGTCGCCGAGGTCCTTGCCGTAGGAGGTGGAGTTCTCCGAGACCAGGAAGAGCTCCTTGACGCCCTGCTGGGCCAGCCACTGGGCCTCGTGGAGGACGTCGGAGGGGCGCCGCGAGACGAACGAGCCGCGGAACTGCGGGATGGCGCAGAAGGTGCAGCGCCGGTCGCAGCCGCTGGCCAGCTTCAGCGGCGCCCACGGAGCGTCGTCGAGCCGCGTACGTCCCGCGAAACCCGGCACCTGGTCGACGGCCGCCATGCCGGGGACCGAGATGGCGGAGGCGTCGCGCTCGACCGGGGAGATCGGGAGCAGCAGGCGCCGGTCCTGGGGCGTGTGCGGGTGGTGGGTCTCGCCGCTGAGGATGGAGCGGAGCTTGGCGGCGATGTCGGGGTAGTCGTCGAAGCCGAGCACCGCGTCGGCCTCGGGGAGCTCGGCAGCCAGGTCCTTGCCGTAGCGCTCGGCCATACAGCCGACCGCCACGACCGCCTGGGCCCGGCCGTTCTCCTTGAGATCGGCCGCCTCGAGCAGCGTGTCGACCGAGTCCTTCTTGGCCTGCTCGACGAACCCGCAGGTGTTCACGACCACCGTGTCGGCCTCGTCCGGGTCGGCGACCAGCCGGAAGCCTCCGGCGGTCAGCCGGCCGGCGAGCTCCTCGGAGTCCACCTCGTTGCGGGTGCACCCGAGGGTCACCATGGCGACGGACACCAGGGGCTGGTCGGTCTCGGCGGAGGGTTCGGTCGCAGTGCTCATCACCGTGAAGTATGACGGGCACACCCGCCTGAGACCGAACCCTCGCGCCGGGACGGGGCGATCAGTCGGGGACCGAGCCCGGCTTCACGGAGAGAACCGGGCAGGCCGCGCCGAGCAGGATCCGCTGGGCCACGCTGCCCATCAGCAGCTTGCCCACCGGCGTACGCCGCCTCAGGCCGACCACGATCAGCCGGGCGTCGAGCTGCTCGGCGGCGTCGAGGACCGCGCCGGCGACGTCCGGGTCGATGGACTGCCGGATCTCGTGGGGACGGCCGGACTCGGTGAGCCGGCGCTCGAGCTTGCCGAGCTGCTCCTCGAAGGCGAAGCGCTCGTCGACCAGGGCATCGCCCCGGGAGGCGTTGACGACCACGACGCCACGGTCACGGCGCTCGGCGTCGGCGAGCGCCCAGTCCAGCGCTACCGCGCCGTAGACGTCGGGCGCCCATGCCACGACCACCCAGCCACCTGCGGGAGTCTCACTCATCAGTCCACCAGCTCCTTCTCTTCCTCGACGACGGCCGACTGCTCGGCCCGGTCCCGGGCCCGGGCGATGAACGGCCGGCCCAGGATGAACAACGCGATCAGGACGTAGATGACCACGGCCAGCGGCTCGTTCAGCAACCCACCGTAGTCACCGCCCGAGATCGTCAGCGCCTCGCGCAGCTTGCTCTCCATCAGCGGCCCCAGGATGACACCCAGGATCAGCGGCAGCACCGGCAGGCCGAAGCGGCGCATCATCAGCCCGAGCAGGCCGAACGCGACCAGCAGCCCGATGTCGAACGGGTCCAGGTTGGTGGCGTAGGCACCTAGGCAGGCGAAGAACAGGATGCCCGCGTAGAGCTGCGGACGCGGGATCCGCAGCAGCCGGGCCCACAGCGGCGCCAGTGGCAGGTTGAGCACCAGCAACAGGGTGTTGCCGATCAGCAGACTGGCCAGCAGCGTCCACACCAGGTCCGCGTGGTCGGTCATCAGCTGCGGCCCCGGGGTGATGCCGTAGCCCTGGAGCGCGGAGAGCATCACCGAGGCGGTGGCGGTCACCGGCAGGCCGAGCGCGAGCATCGGCACGAACATGCCGGCCGCCGAGGCGTTGTTGGCCGCCTCCGGACCCGCGACACCCTCGATGGCGCCGCGCCCGAAGTCGCCGCGCTTGGAGAGCTTCCGCTCGGTCAGGTAGGAGAGGAAGGTCGGGATCTCGGCGCCGCCAGCGGGCAGCGCGCCGAACGGGAACCCGAAGGCGGTGCCGCGCAGCCACGGCTTCCAGGAACGGCCCCAGTCGTCGCGTCCCATCCACGGGCGCCCGACGGGGATCACGTGCGTCGGCTTCCGGCGCAGGTGCGCGGCGACCCAGAGCGCCTCGCCGAGGGCGAAGATGCCGACCGCGACGACCACGATGTCGAGCCGGTCGACGAGCTGGGTCACCCCGAAGGTGAGCCGCGGCTGGCCGGTGTTGAGGTCGAGACCGACCAGGCCGATGGTGAGGCCGATGAACAGGGCGGCGAACCCGCGCAGCGCCGAGGTGCCGAGCACGGTCGTGGTCATGACCAGCGCCAGGACCATCAGCGCGAAGTACGACGGCGCGCCCAGGTCGACGGCCACGTCGGCCAGCGCGGGCGAGAAGAACGCGACCAGGATCGTGCCGATGGTGCCGGCGACGAACGAGCCGACCGCCGCGGTGGCCAGCGCCTGCGCGCCACGCCCCGCCCGGGCCATCCGGTTGCCCTCCAGCGCCGTCATCACCGAGGCGGACTCCCCCGGTGTGTTCAGCAGGATGGAAGTGGTGGATCCGCCGTACATGCCGCCGTAGTAGAGGCCGGCGAACATGATGAAGGCGCTGGTCGGCTCCAGCCGGTACGTCACGGGCAGCAGCAGCGCGATGGCCATCGCCGGCCCGATGCCGGGGAGCACGCCGACGAAGGTGCCCAGCAGCACGCCGATGGCGGCGTAGAGCAGGTTCATCGGGGTCAGGGCGGACTCGAGTCCGCCCATGAGCAGTTCGAAGTTCTCCATCACCCAGTCCTCACAGGATCCCGTCGAGTACGCCAGGGGTGAGCGGGATGCCCAGGCCGACGTAGAAGGCGTACCAGCTGGCGACCGCCAGGACGAGCCCGACGATCACGTCGCGCACGAGCGTGCGGCTGCCGAGCGCCCAGGCGGCGCCGGCGAACAGCACCGCGCCCGAGATCGCCCAGCCGAGCAGGTTCACGGTGGCGACCGTGAACAGCAGGACCGTGACCAGCTTGAGGACCGTCAGCCAGTCGGCAGACGAGCTCAGGTCGACGTCCTCGCCCTCCTCGGGCTCCGGCTGGGAGCCACGGGCGGTGGCGACCGCGAGCAGCGCACCGACCAGGACGAGGCCGGCGCCGATGACGTACGGGAAGACGCGGGGGCCGACCGGGTCGGCGAAGCCGACCTCCAGGCCGGCGGCGTCGATGATCGTGTAGATCCCGACGACGACCATGAACGCGGCCAGGCCGAACTGGCCGAAGTCGATCCGGCGCGTGGGCCTGGACTCCGGCGCGGTTGCGGGTTGGGTCTCGTGGACGCTCACAGCAGATCCAGCTCCTTCAGGGTCGTGGCGACGCGCTTGTCCTGCTCGACCAGGAGGTCGTGGAAGTCGTCGCCGGTCACGAAGGCGTCGGTCCAGCCGTTGTCCTTCAGCGCCTGCTGCCACTGCTTCGAGTCGTGCATACGGGTGAGCAGGTCGATCAGCTCCTGGCGGCGCTCGTCGCTGATCCCCGGCGGGGCGAGGATGCCGCGCCAGTTGAGGAAGACCAGGTCGATGCCGCTCTCGGTCAGCGTGGGCGCGTCCGCGAAGACACCGGTGCCACGCTCGTCACCGGAGACCGCGAGGACGCGCAGGTCCCCGGCCTCCACCTGGCCCTCGAACTCGGCGAGACCGGAGAAGCCGACCTCGATCTTGTGACCCAGCAGCGCGCTGGTGAGCGGGCCGCCACCGTCGTAGGGGACGTACTTGACCTCCTTGGGGTCGATGCCGGCGGCCTTGGCCAGCTGCATCGGGAAGAGGTGGTCCGGCCCGCCGGGCGAGGAGCCGCCGCCGATGACGATGGACTCGGGGTCCTCCGCCCAGGCCTTCACCAGGTCGTCGATCGTCTTGAACGGCGAGTCGGCCGGGACCAGCACGCCTTCCTGCTCCTCGATGAGCTGGGCGATCGGGGTGGCGTCCTGGGGGCGGGCGTCCACGCCGAAGGAGTACGTCGAGCCGACCACGCCCAGACCGATGGTCATGAGCAGGTTGCCGTTGCCCTCCTCGCTCATCAGGCGCGACATCGCGACGGAGCCGCCGGCGCCCAGGATGTTGGTCACCTGGATGTCGCCGCCGGTCAGGTTGTCGCGGTCGAGGACACCGACGGCCGCCCGGCCGGTCTGGTCGTAGCCACCGCCGGGGCTGTTCGGGATCCACATGTCGAGGTCACGGGACTCCGCACCACGGGTCACGCCACAGGCAGACGCCACGGCGAGCAGGCAGGTCACGAGCGCGACGGTGAGGACACGGGTTCGGCGTATGCTCGCTGCGCGACGCGGTTGCCGCTGCTGCCTCGGCAGCGGCAGCCGGCTCGGATCGGGCGGGGACTGCGATGTCGGCGTCGACAACGTCTGGCCTCCAGACTCAGGATTGAAACGGTCAGTGGCGATGGTCACAGTCCCGGGTGACCGCCGTCACCGTTCGGCAACCAAAGGAGGTTGTGTAACTTGTGGTCACGGGGTTCGCGCCGCCACCTGTCGCTCGCCGGGCAGGTGCTGCTGCTGCAGCTCTCGGTGCTGCTGCTCGTCGTCGTGGCGACCAGCATCGTGTCCCTGCGGCAGAGCGACGCCGACTTCCGCGACTCCCGTGAGGACCGGCTGCGCGCCGCCGCCGAGAGCCTGGCCGGGATCGCGGCGGTCCAGGACGGGCTGACCAGCGAACCCGACCGGCAGGCGCTGGGCTTCTACCTGCAGACCCGGGCCGCGGACGCCGGCGCCGACACCGCCTACCTCACCGGGCTCGACGGCACGATCCTCGTTGCCACCGACCCCACCCGGATCGGTGAGACCCTGGCCCTCGGCCGGCGCGAGACGACCCGGGCCTGGTCCGGCGACATCGTCGACGCGGGCCGCCGGGCGATCGCCGCCCAGGTGCCGGTCTACGGCGGTGGGTCGACCGGGACCGACCCCCAGGCACCGCATCCGGTCGGCGTGGTCGTGGTGACCGAGGACTACCCACCTCTCACCGAGCGCCTCGCCCGCACCTGGGCCGACGCGGTGACCGTGCTGCTGGCCGGTCTCGCGCTCGGCGTGCTGGGGTCGTGGCTGCTGGCGCGGCTGATCAAGCGGCGTACGCGTGGACTGGAGCCCCGCGACATCGCCGCCCTCGCCGACCACCGAGAAGGCCTGCTGCGCTCGATCCGCGAGGGGGTGCTGGCCGTCGGCGCCGACGGACGGGTCAGCCTGATGAGCGACAGCGCCCGGGACCTGCTCGGGCTGACCACGGACCCGACCGGGCGCCGGCTCGACTCGCTGGGGCTGCCCGCCGACACCCTCGCTCTGCTCAGCGGCACCGAGGAGGTGCATGACGCGCCGCTGGTGGCCGGTGAGCGGGTGCTCGTGCTCAACCGCAACCGCGTCCACCACGCCGGCCGCCCCGCCGGCACCGTCACCACGCTGCGCGACCGCACCGAGCTGGTGGCGCTGCAGAGCGAGCTCAATGCCCGCGAGAGCGTGACCGAGACCCTGCGCGCGCAGACCCACGAGTTCAGCAACCAGCTCCACACCATCACCGGCCTGCTGGAGCTGGAGGAGTACGCCGAGGTGGGTCAGTTCGTCACCGGGCTGACCGCACGCCGGGCAGCTCTGAGCGACCACATCACCTCCCGGATCGACGACCCCGCGGTGGCCGCCCTGCTCATCGCGAAGGCCAGCCTGGCCGCGGAACGCCGGGTGAGCATCGACCTGGACAGCGCCAGCTCGCTCCCCCGACTGACCCCCGACGGGTCGGCCGACGTGGTCACCGTGCTCGGCAACCTGGTCGACAACGCCGTCGACGCGGCCGCACTGGTCGGGCCGCTCGACGGTCGGGTCGGCGTACGGCTGACGACCGAGGGACAGACCGTGACGGTCCGCGTCTCCGACACCGGCGGTGGGGTGCCCGCCGAGCGGCTGCCCGAGATCTTCCGGCGTGGCTTCAGCACGAAGCCGCGCGACGCCAGCGGACGCGGAGTGGGGCTCGCGCTGGTGCAGCTGGTGTGCCGAACGCGCGGCGGCGAGGTCGAGGTGGAGAATAGCGGGTCGGAGGAGCGCCCTGGAGCCGTCTTCATCGCGACCCTGCCCGGCGCCGCCCCGCTCGCCCCACCCACCACCACTGCCCCCGAGGAGGCCCGATGACGTCCACACCGGAGCTGACCGTGCTCGTGGTCGAGGACGACTTCATGGTGGCCTCGATCCACACCCGCTTCGTGGAGCGCGTCGAAGGGTTCCGGGTCGTCGGCGTGGCCGCCACCGGATCCCAGGCGCTCGAGGAGACCGCCCGCCTCTCCCCCGACGTGCTGCTGCTCGACGTGCACCTCCCCGACTTCAGCGGCATCGAGCTGCTGCGCCGGCTGCGCGGCCGAGGCGACGACACCGACGTCATCGTCATCACCGCGGCCCGCGAGGCCGACACGGTGCGGGCCGCCGCGGCCGGCGGGGCCGCCCACTACGTGGTCAAGCCGTTCCCGTTCGAGGACCTGGCCGCCCGGCTCGACGACGTACGCCGCTCCCGCGAGGCGCTCGCCCGGATCGGGCAGCGGGCCGAGGGCGCCGAGGGTGCCGAGCACCGCGACGAGGTCCAGGCCGGGATCGACGAGGTCTTCAGCCACCAAGGTGCCCGTGAGGCCCGGGAGCGGCTGCCCAAGGGGCTCAGCGCCGAGACCGCCCGGGCGGTCCTGGCCGCGCTGCAGAGCGCCGGCGAGCTGAGCGCCACCGAGTGCGCCGACGCGATCGGGGTCTCGCGGGTGAGCGCCCGCCGCTATCTCGAGCACTTCGCGAGCACAGGCCGGATCGGCGTACGTCTCAACTACGGCACCGCCGGGCGCCCCGAACGCCGCTACCGCGCGACGTCCTAGGACGACCGGTTCAGGCGGACTCGCGGATCACCAGCCGCGTCGGAAGCACCACCGAGGCCTCGACCTCCTCCCCCGCCACCAGGCGGAGGATCTGCTCGGCGAGGCGGGTGCCGATCTCATGGATCGGCTGGTGCACGGTCGTAAGCGGCGGGTCGGTGAACCGGGCCGCCTCGACGTCGTCGAACCCGATCACCGCCACGTCGTCGGGAACCCGGCGGCCGAGCCGCCGCAGCGTACGCAGGGCGCCGTCGGCCATCAGGTCGGAGGCCGCGAAGACGCCGTCGATGGCGGGATCGCGCTCGAGCAGGCGCTCCATGGCGTCCATCCCCGACTGGCGCATGAAGTCGCCCTCCTCGACCAGCGGCACGGCTCCCGGAAGCGCCTCGAGACCGGCGAGGTAGCCCGCCAGCCGCTCACGCCCGGCGACCATGTCCTGCGGTCCGGCGATGGTCGCGATCCGGCTCCGGCCGAGGCCGACGAGGTGGCGCATCGCGGCCTTCACCCCGCTGGCGTGCTCGACATCGATGAACGGCACCGTGGCCTCGCCCAGCGGCCGCCCGCTGGTCACGACCGGGACCCCCGCCGCCCGCAGCTCCTCGGGCAGGGTGTCGGCGCCGTGCATCGAGGCCAGCACGACGCCGTCGACGGTGCGCCCGTGCACGTAGCGCAGGATCCGGTCGTGGCTCGACCGCGTCGAGGCGAGCAGCAGGACGAGCTGCTTGTCGGCCTTCTCCAGCGCCTCCCCGACACCGCGGATCACGCCCGGGAAGAACGCGTCGTCGGAGAAGACGCGGGTGGCGGACTCGGGCAGGATCAGCGCGATGGAGTCCGTACGCTGCGTCACCAGGCTCCGGGCCGCCGGATTGGGCACGTAGCCGAGGTCGGCGATGGCCCGGCGGATGTTCTCGGCGACGTCGGGACGCACGGTCGTGGAGCCGTTGACGACGCGGGAGACGGTCGCTCGCGAGGCCCCGGCCGCCCGCGCCACCGTCTCCAGCGTCGGCCGGCCGGCCGGGGTCTCGTTCATGAGTGGAACCTATCGCCTCCCGGCGTCATCGGTCACCGGTCGACGGTCAATGGTCAGCGGGAGAAGGTGAACCAGTTGACGTTGACGAAGTCGGCCGGCTGGCCGCTGGTGAAGCGCAGGAACACGGTGTGCGTGCCGGTCACCCCCGTGATGCTGCCCGGGACCGTACGCCAGCTCTGCCAGCCTCCGGTGTTGGCCACCGAGAAGCTGCCGATCGGCGCGTTGTTCACGTTGTCGAGCCGCACCTCGACAAGGCCGCTGACCCCAGCGGGCGCGCCGGAGGCGACCCGTGCGGAGAACGTGTGGGCAGCGCTGGAGCCGAAGTTCACACCGTCGTAGCGCAGCCAGTCCCCGTTCGCGAGGTAGCCGACGTCCTGGCCGCCGCCGGTGTCGGTGGTCGCCTCGGTCTGGGTGCCGCTCTGGGCGTCGTACGACTCGGCCTGGATGGTGGAGTAGGCGTCGCGGTTCCCCGTGGAGGGCGGGTCGGTCGGCTCGGTGGTGCCGCCGCCCTTGGCGTAGACCGCGACGTAGTCGACCAGCATCGGCACGCCGGAGGCGGTCGCCGAGGTCGGGTTGCCGGGCCAGCCACCGCCGACGGCGACGTTGAGGATGATGAAGAAGCCGTGGTTGGTCGCGTTGTTCCAGGTGGTCGCGTCGACCTGATCCGAGCGGACCGTGTGGTAGAGCGTGTTGTCCACGTAGAACCGGATCTGCTGCGGGCTGGTGCTGCGGTCCCACTCCATCGCGTAGGTGTGGAACGACGACTGACAGGTCGAGCCGGGGCAGCCCTGGATCGTCCCGCCGAGACCGGTCGTCTCGTTGCACGGGCCGCCCGGCGAGGTGCCGCAGTGCAGTGTGCCCCAGACCTGGTTGGCACCGTTGACGTTCTCCATGATGTCGATCTCGCCGATGCCCGGCCAGTTCCAGTAGTTGCCGCGGAAGGGTTCACCGAGCATCCAGAACGCCGGCCAGATCCCCTGGGCGGCCGCGCCGGTGACGTTCGGCATCTGGATGCGGCCCTCGACACGGAGCACGCCACCCGACGGCGGCTGGAAGTCGGTCCGGGTGGTCTCGATGCGCCCGGAGGTCCAGTTGCCGGAGCCGTCGCGGATCGGCTTGATGGCGAGGTTGCCGTTGCCGTCCTGATAGACGTTCTGGGTGCTGTCGGAGTGGTAGGCGATCTCCCCGGTGCCCCAGTTGGCGGCGCCGCCGGGGTAGGAGTGGCCGATGTCGTAGATCCAGTTGTTCGTGTCGATCCGCGACCCGGCCGCACCGGTGAAGTCGTCGCTCCACACCTTGGTCCAGCCTGCCGGTGTGCCCGGCTCCGAGGCCTGTGACGCCTGGCCGAACGATGTCAGCGGGATCGCCACGGCGATCACGCCGGCCGCGACGGCAGCGGCCCCTAATGCCTTGAGACTTCTCATGATGACTCGCTTTCCGAATGAACGAGCGATGAGTCCCTGCGACTCGTGAGAGCGCTCTCTCGGATGTCATGGTCCCAAAGCGATGTGACCCGCGTCACCAAATTCCGAACTCTTTAAGATCCCGCCCACCCGGCGCGTCTGTCCCGGAAATCCCCGCCCACTCGGCGCATCTGCCCCACCCACAACCGTCGAGTCGGCGCATCTGTCCCATTTCGGTGGGACAGATGCGCCGACTCGGCGAAGCCAGGCGGGACAGATGCGCCGACTCGGCGCGCTGACTTGGGACAGACGCGCCGGGTCGGCGGTTGGTGCTAGTTGGCGGTGTAGGTGCGCTGGGCGGCCTCGCCGGTCTTGCCGAGGGCCCGGGCCTTGCCGTCCCCCACGGCGACCTTGAGGGAGCCGTCGGAGGTCTGGACGCGCAGCGGCGGGGTGACCTGCAGCTGCTTGGACTCACCGAAGGCGAGGTCGCCGCTGAAGACGACCTTGCCGCGCGAGTCGCGCACGACCACGTGGGCTCCGCCGCCGGCGGCGGAGATGGTCACCGGGACCGGCGACGACTTGCCGTAGGGGCTGTCGGTGCCGGCCGAGCCGTCGAGCTGGATCGCCCCCGCTTCGGGCTCGTTCTGGGTGCCGTCGATGACCAGGCGGGCGACCGACCAGACCAGGATGACCGCCATCACCGCGGCGACCAGGACCGACCAGGACGGCCCGCCACGCATCCGGCGAACCGGGCGGATCGCCGCGCTGTGGGCGAGCTCGGCCTCGAAGACGGCACGAGGGCTGACCGGGCCGGAGGCGTACTTCTCGTCGTAGGTACGCAGCAGCGGCGCGACCTCGATGCCCAGGACACGCGCCAGCGTACGCAGGTGGCCGCGAGCGTAGAAGTCACCACCGCAGGGGCCGAAGTCGTCGACCTCGATCGCCTCGATGACGTGCGGACGGATCCGCGTCCACTCGGCCAGGCCATCCATGTCCAGGGCAAGCCGGCGACGGGCCGCGGCGATCTCCGCACCGATCTCCGGAACCTTGGTCGCCACCACCTCGGTGGGCTCGTCGTCGGCATCGTCGATGGGGTGTCCTGAGCGTGTCGAAGGGGAGAGCGCCTTGACTTCCTCGTCGGGCTCGCCGATCGCGCGTACGCCCTCGGGTTCGAGGTCCTCCTCGGCCGGCTCGATGGCAACCGGATCCGCGGCGTCGACATCCGCATCGACATCCGCGTCGATCTGGAGGGGGGACTCGATCTGCGCCGGGTCCAGCTGGAGCGCGTTCGCACCGTGGACGGCGATGGTCTCCTGCGGCTCCTCAGGCACGTAGCGTACGTCGACCCGGACCGCCGTCGAGGGCTCGCGCAGCGGCGCGACCGGCTCCGCCTTCGCCTCACTCTTCACCACGGACTCGGGGTCGGTCTTCGGCGTCGTCTCGTCCTGCTCCGTGTCCCGATCCACCTGGTCCTGCCCCGCCTCGTCCGCCACGTCTGCGGCATTGATATCAGGCTCGTCCAAGACCCGGAGCATCCGGGGGTTGGTGTCTCCGGCCTGCTGCGACAGGGGCGGGCGGACCGCGGTGTCGCCGTCGTCCGTGGCCTCGACAGCGGCCTCGTCGGTGCCGTCGTCGCTGGCCTCGGGCTCCGGCTCCTCCGCGTCGAGCCCGGGGTCGATCTCGACGACCTCGACCCCGTCGGCGGCGACGATGGCGATGGCCTCGGTGACGTCGTCACCGGCACCCAGGACGCGGGTGGAGAGACCCAGCGGGAGCGAGAACGGGAGGCCGTAGAGGCGCTCGGTGAGCATCGCCTGGCGCCGCGCCGTCGGCGAGAGCTCCTCGAGCATCTCGTCCTCGTCGTGCAGCAGGATGCCGATGCGGCCGTCCTTCCAGAACCGCTCGATCCCGTCCGGACGCGGGGTGTGCTCGACCGACTCGATCTTCGACCACGGGATGCCCTGCCAGGTCTGGCCGAATCGGAGGCGTACGCCCTGCTCGTCGACGAGCAGCAGCGGCATCCGGGAGTCCCAGGCCGTCCAGCCCTGCACCGCCGCGACGGCGAGCAGGATCAGGCCGACGAGGTAGCCCTCGATGCCGCCGCGCAGCACGAAGGCGAGGCCCACCAGCAGCGACGCGAGCGCCACCACGAGCGCGAGGCGACCGTTGCGGCGTACCTCGACGACATCGACATCATGAGACTCATGGGCCTCAGCAGACTCAACAGACTCAACAGACTCAGCAGACTCAGCGGCCTCAGCAGTGGCAGCAGGGTCGGCGGTCTCGACCGCCGGTGATTTCTCGCTCACATCTCCCCCTGGATCGTTGCGATGACGCCGTCGATCTCGTCCGGCTTGACGAGTACGTCGCGTGCTTTGGAGCCCTCGGAGGGACCGACCACGCCGCGCGACTCCAGAATATCCATCAGGCGGCCGGCCTTGGCGAACCCGACGCGGAGCTTGCGCTGCAGCATCGAGGTCGAGCCGAACTGGGTCGAGACGATCAGCTCGATCGCCTGGATCACCAGGTCCATGTCATCGCCGATGTCGTCGTCGAGCACCCGCTTCGACTCCGCCGGGGCGGTCACGTCGTCGCGGTAGGACGGCTCCAGCTGGCCCTTGACGGACTTGACGACCGCGTTGATCTCCGACTCCGAGACCCACGAGCCCTGCACACGGATCGGCTTGGAGGAGCCCATCGGCAGGAACAGCCCGTCACCCTGGCCGACCAGCTTCTCCGCACCCGGCTGGTCGAGGATGACGCGCGAGTCGGCCAGCGACGAGGTGGCGAAGGCGAGCCGCGAGGGCACGTTGGCCTTGATCAGACCGGTGACGACGTCGACCGAGGGTCGCTGGGTGGCCAGCACCAGGTGGATGCCGGCCGCGCGCGCGAGCTGGGTGATGCGTACGACCGCGTCCTCGACGTCGCGCGGGGCGACCATCATCAGATCGGCGAGCTCGTCGACGATGACCAGCAGGTAGGGGTAGGGCGACAGGACCCGCTCGGAGTCGGGCGGAACCTGCACCTTCCCGGCGCGGACGGCCTTGTTGAAGTCGTCGACGTGACGGAAGCCGAAGTTGGCCAGGTCGTCGTAGCGCATGTCCATCTCGCGTACGACCCAGGCCAGCGCCTCGGCGGCCTTCTTCGGGTTGGTGATGATCGGCGTGATCAGGTGCGGCACGCCCTCATAGGCGTTGAGCTCGACCCGCTTCGGGTCGACCATGATCATCCGCACCTCGTCGGGCGTGGCCCGCATCAGCACCGAGGTGATCATCGAGTTGATGAAGGACGACTTACCCGAGCCGGTCGCACCCGCGACCAGCAGGTGAGGCATCTTGGCGAGGTTGGCGACCACGAAGCCGCCCTCGACGTCCTTGCCGACACCGGTGATCATCGGGTGATGGTCGCCACGCGCGGCGTTGGAGCGGAGCACGTCGCCGAGGGTGACGATCTCCTTGTCGATGTTCGGGATCTCGACACCGACGGCGGACTTGCCGGGGATGGGCGAGAGGATGCGTACGTCGGCGGAGGCCACCGCGTAGGCGATGTTCTTCTGGATGCCGGTGATCTTCTCGACCTTCACGCCGGCGCCGAGCTCCACGATGTAGCGGGTGACCGTCGGGCCACGGGTGTAGCCGGTGACCGCGGCGTCGATGTTGAACTCCTCGAGCACCGCCTGGAGCCGGCTGACGATCTCGTCGGAGGCCTTGGAGCGCGCCTTGTGGGGCGAGCCCGGCTTGAGCAGGTCGCTGCCGGGCAGGGTGTAGGCGACGTCGCCGGCGAGCATCAGCTGCTCGACGCGCTGGGGCAGCTCGGCGTGCGGCGGCGGCTCGAGGTCGCGCTTCTGGCCCGGCTTCCGTGCCCCGTCGTTCATAGACCCAGTGCCGACCGCCGGCAGCAGGCCGGCCGCATCGCTGGGAGCCACCTCGTCCGGCTGAGTGTCGGCGTCGGAGTCCTCGTCGAGAGCGAGCGCGATGTCGAGCCCGTCCTTCTTGCGCTTCTTCTTCGGCTTCTCCTCCTCGAGGAGCGGCGTCTCGTAGGGCTCGAAGCCCTCCGGGTCGAAGGTGTCGTCGTCGACGAAGAGCTTGCCGCTGCGGCGGACCCGTCGGATGTTGGTGCCGCTCTCGCTCAGCTCCTCGGGCGGGGTCAGGCCGAGCGCCCGGTCGCGCAGCTCCACCAGCCGGCTCGGCACCTGGTAGAGCGGCGTCCCGGTGATGACCAGGACCCCGAAGACGACGAGAAGAGACAGGAGTACGACGACCACGGCCGTCGAACGCAGGACGTCGAGCAGCAGGCTGGCCACGACGTAGCCGATCGCGCCCCCGGCCCACTGCAGCTCGCTGCTGTCGCCGGAGGTGGGCTGCGGGTTGCCGTTGGCGATCTGGACGATGCCGAGGGTGGCCATCAGGAACGCGGACCAGCCGATCGCCAGCCGGCCGACCGGGGCGGCGTTGACCGGGTCGCGCATCAGCCGCGCCCCGGCGACGACGAGTCCGACCGGCACCAGCCAGCCGACCTTGCCGACGACACCGGCCACGGCGATGCGGACGACGTCGAAGAACTGGCCGCCGAGCTGGAACCAGACGCCGGCGGCGACGAGCACGGCGAGACCGATCAGGAACAGGCCGGCGCCGTCGCGCCGGTGCTCAGGCTCGAGGTCGCTCGCGGCCTGGCCGCCGACACGGAAGACGGCCGCCACTCCCCCGGCGATCGCCAGCCACAGGCTCGCGATGGTCGAGAAGACGGCGTCGAAGAGGACTGCGATCGGGCTGGGCCCGTTGCGTACGGCACGTGGCGGCGTACGGTTCGTCGTCTTCTTCTTGGCGGCAGGGCGGCGTTTGGCAGGCGTTGCCTTGGAGCGAGCCCGGCTCGTGGCCGTTGCTCGCTTTGTCGTGGTCGTACTCCGGGGACGGGTGCTCTTGGTGGTGGTCGAGCTCCGCGAACCCGGCGGGGAAGACGTACGGGTCGCCATACAAGCAGGGTATTTGACCAAGCGGCCTGGCTCCGGGACCCCATGGGGGTGTGTTGCACAGGTGTAGTTTGCCGCCATGCAGAGCCTGACAGTCCTCGTCGCCCTTCTCACCGCCGCCGACGCCGTGGCCGACTGGACCCTGGTCTGGCTGTCCTGGGGCCGGCGCCGCTACCTGACCAAGCCGCTGGTGATGGTCGGCCTGATCGCGGTGACGGTGCTCGTCGGGCTCGTCGGGCCGGTCGGCGACAGCGAGCCGGCAGCATGGTGGCTGATCGGCGCGCTCTTCTTCGGGATGCTCGGCGACATCTCCATGAACGGGCCCTCCACGCGGCACTTCCTCGGCGGCGTCGGGTTCTTCTTCGTCGGCCACCTGGCGTACGCCGTGACCTTCCTCAGTCTCGGCCTGGACGCCCCCGCGTGGTCCTGGGTGGGTTTCGCGGTTGCCTTGGTGCTGGGGCTCCCGATGCGTCGCGTCCTTGCCGGTGCCCACCAGATGGGCGGCCGTCCGATGGCGGCCGCCCTGGTGGCGTACTCCCTGGTCATCAGCGCGATGCTCGTGCTCGGCTGGCTGACCGGCAGCATCTGGATCGCTGCCGGTGCGCTGATCTTCGTCGTCAGCGACACCCTGATCGGGCTCAACCTCGCCGAGCACGGCAACCAGCCGCCGCGCCTGACCAACCTGGCGATCATGGTGACCTACCACGTCGGCCAGGCGCTGATCACGGCCGGAGTGCTGCTCGCGCTCTCCTAGGCCTCGATGACCACCGGGATGATCATCGGGCGACGGCGGTGGGTCGAGGAGACCCAGCGTCCGAACGTACGCCGGATGGCCTGCTGCAGCTGGTAGGTGTCGGTCGCACCCTCGGAGATGGCGCGGTTGACCGCCTTGACGATCGGCTGTTTGATCGGGTCGAAGGCGTTCTCGGGCCAGACGTGGCCGCGGGCGTGGATCTCGGGTCCGCTCGAGACCACCCCGTTGACGGAGTCGACCACGACGATGATCGAGACGAAGCCCTCCTCGGACAGGATCCGGCGGTCCTTGAGCTCGGACTCGGTGACGTCGCCGACGGTGGTGCCGTCGACGAAGACGTAGCCGCACTCGACCTTGCCGGCGATCTCGGCCTTGCCGTCGATGAGGTCGACGACGACACCGTCCTCGGCGTAGACGACGCTCTCCACACCGGTCTGGCGGGCCAGGTCGCCGTTGGCGAGCAGGTGGCGCACCTCGCCGTGGACGGGCATCACGTTGCGCGGGCGGACGATGTTGTAGCAGTAGAGCAGCTCGCCGGCGCTGGCGTGACCGGAGACGTGCACCAGGGCGTTGCCCTTGTGGACCACGTTGGCGCCGAGGCGGGCGAGGCCGTTGATCACCCGGTAGACCGAGTTCTCGTTGCCGGGAATCAGGCTACTCGCCAGGAGGACGGTGTCGCCCGGCTCGATGTGCACGAAGTTGTGGGTGCCGTTGGCGATCCGCGACAGCGCCGACATCGGCTCGCCCTGCGAGCCGGTGGAGACCATCACGACGCGCTCCGGCGGCAGCTCGGCGAGCTCCTTGGCGTCGACGATCACGTCCTCGGGCACGTGCAGGTAGCCCAGGTCGGAGGCGATCTGCATGTTGCGGACCATCGACCGGCCGACGTACGCCACCTTGCGGCCGTGCGCGACCGCGCTGTCGAGCACCTGCTGGACGCGGTGCACGTGGGAGGCGAAGCAGGCCACGATGATGCGCTGGTCGGACTCCCGGAAGACCTGCTCGATCGCGGGGGCGATCTTCTTCTCGGCGGTCGTGAAGCCGGGCACCTCGGCGTTGGTGGAGTCGGTGAGGAACAGGTCCACACCCTCCTCGCCGAGCCGGGCGAAGGCGCGCAGGTCGGTGATCCGGCCGTCCAGCGGCAGCTGGTCCATCTTGAAGTCGCCGGTGTGCAGCACCAGTCCGGCGCCGGTGCGGATCGCGACCGCGAGCGCGTCCGGGATGGAGTGGTTGACCGCGACGAACTCGAGCTCGAACGGCCCGAAGGTGATCGTGTCGCCCTCGCGTACCTTGTGCTGGACGGTCTCGCGCAGGCGGTGCTCGCGCAGCTTGGAGCCGAGCAGGGCCAGGGTCAGCTCGGAGCCGACCAGCGGGATGTTCTGCCGCTCACGGAGCAGGTAGGGGGTCGCACCGATGTGGTCCTCGTGACCGTGGGTCAGGACCAGCGCCTCGACGTCTGCGAGGCGGTCACGGATCGGGCCGAAGTCGGGCAGGATCAGGTCGACACCGGGCTGCTGCTCCTCGGGGAAGAGCACCCCGCAGTCGACGATCAGCAGTCGGCCGTCGTACTCGAAGACGGTCATGTTGCGGCCGACCTCGCCGAGGCCACCGAGAGGGGTGACCCGCAGGCCGCCCTTGGGGAGCTTGCCGGGTTCGGTCAGCTCCGGGTGTGGGTGAGACAAAGGCATTCCTTCTAGAGAAGGCCAGAGGCCTCCAGCCCGGCTCGCAGCGCCTCGACCTCGTCGGCGTCGAGTGCCACGAGCGGCCCTCGTACGTTGCGGTTGTCGATCACGCCGGTCAGCTCGAGAGCGGCCTTGGCAGTGGTGGCTCCGTAGTTCGGGACGCCCATGATGGCGTCGATCGCGGGGAGCATCCGCGCATAGGTCTTGCGGGCGGTCTCGATGTCACTCGCCGCGAAGGCGTCGATCATCGTCCGCGTCTGGTCGCCGAGCACGTGGGCGGCGACGCTGATCACGCCGACGGCGCCGTGCGCCAGCCAGGCGAGGGTGAGCGCGTCGTCACCGGAGTAGAGCGAGTAGCCGAGATCGAGCAGGCGGGTGCCGCGCGGGAAGTCGCCGGCGGCCTCCTTGACCGCGACGACGGTGTCCCAGGTGATCGCCTCGCGGTAGGTCTCGAAGGTGATCGGGGAGCCGGTGCGGCCGGGCACGTCGTAGAGGATGACCGGGGTGTCGGTCACCGAGGCGACGGTGCGGAAGTGTTCGCGGATGCCGCGCTCGCCCGGCTTGTTGTAGTAGGGCGTCACCAGCAGGAGGCCGTCGGCGCCGATGTCGGCGGCCTGCTTGGCGAGCTCGACGGTGGTGCGGGTGTCGTTGGTGCCGATGCCGGCCACGATCTTGGCGCGGGCGCCGACGGCGTCCTTGACCGCGGCCAGGATCTCGCCGTCCTCGGCCGGGGTCGTGGTCGGCGACTCACCGGTGGTGCCGGAGACGACGATGCCGTCGTGGCCGTGATCGACCAGGTGCTTGGCGACTTTCTGAGTCTGCTCCAGGTCGACCGAGCCGTCGTCGTTGAAGATGGTGACGAGTGCGGAGAGCACGGTGCCGAAGGGAGCATCAGTCATGGCGTACAGACTATCGTCAGACGCGCGGCATGACCTCGTCGGCTACGAGGGCGAGATGGTCCAGGTCGCTCAGATCCAGCACCTGGAGGTAGATCCGGCTGGCGCCGGCGTCCTCGAAGCGCTTGATCTTGGCGACCACCTCGTCGGGGGTGCCGGCCAGACCGTTCTCACGCAGCTCGGCGGGCTCGCGGCCGATCGCCGCGGCACGGCGAGCGATCTCGTCCTCGTCCTTGCCGACGCAGAGGACCTGGGCGGCGGAGAAGACCATGGAGTCGTCGCGTCCGGCAGCCTCGATGAACCGGCCGACGTTCTCGAAGAGCGCCTGGGAGTCCTCGACGGAGACGAAGGCGGCGTTGAACTCGTCGGCGAAGGTGGCGGCCAGCGTCGGCGTACGCTTCTTGCCGCCGCCGCCCACGATCACCGGGATCGAGCCGGCGTGGCCGCGGGTCTGGACCGGCTTGGGCAGGCCCGGGCTCTCCTTGATCGTGTAGTGCTTCCCCTCGAAGCTGAAGGTGTCCCCCGGTTCGGTCGCCCACAGCCCGGTGATGATCTCCAGTTGCTCCTCGAGCCGGTCGAACCGCTCCCCCAGGGTCGGGAACGGGATCCCGTACGCCTCGTGCTCCTCCTCGAACCAGCCAGCTCCCAGGCCGAGCTCGACCCGGCCGTCGGACATGTCGTCTACGTTGGCGGCCTGGATGGCCAAGACTCCGGGGAGACGGAAGGTCGCCGAGGTGACCAGGGTGCCGAGGCGGATCGTGCTGGTGTCGCGGGCCAGACCGGCCAGCGTCGTCCACGCGTCGCTCGGCCCGGGCAGCCCGTCGACCGACCCCATCTTCAGGTAGTGGTCGGAGCGGAAGAACGCTCCGAACCCGAGCTCCTCCGCCTTCTGGGCGACGGCGAGGATGTCGGCGTAGGACGCCCCCTGCTGGGGCTCGGTGAAGATGCGCAGCTCCATGCGGTTTACCTTAGAGGGGCGAGCTGGCTACTCGCGCGTTCGGGCGCGAAGGCGGGCTGTGGAGCTCAGCTCCCGACGCTCACGATCGGCCGCGACCTGCGCGTCGTAGTCGACGCTCATCGGATCGGCTCGTGGCGTCACGGGCGTTCCCCAGATCGTCCAGGTCGGTCCGTTCTCGATCGGAAGCCAAGTATGGGCGAACTCGGCCTCCCAATCGCCGGGTGGCTCGAGTCGTAGGTCTGCCCGGTTGAGGCCGACGAGGTCGGCGGTGAAGACCACCCAGGCGCCGAGGGTCGCCACCAGCGGAAGCGGTTTGCGGACGGCGATCTGGAATGCGGTGAGCAGCGGCAGGTGCCAGCCGGTGCCCATCACCGCGGCCTGCTCCTCCCAGGTGGCTTTCAGGTCGAGCGGCCGCTGCCGTCCGACGCGGGCGATGAACGGCTGCCGTCGGTCGAGCACCTCGTCACTGCACCTCGGTCGCGCAAGCAGCTCCTCGAAGCGTTCGTTCTCATAGAAGTACGCCGACCCGACCCGGTGCCGCGGTCCGGCCAGCCCCGCACGCAACACCCGCTTCGCCTGGGCTTCGCCCAGCACGTGCACGTCGGCGAGCCGGAGCACAGCCTCGGTCGTACTGATCCACATGTGCCGAACATACGTGCGAGCGCCGACAGAAATGAGGGGAATGATGTGTCGGCGTGGACGCTCTGACACCGCGCTCGGGGACCTCGCGGGTCTACGTCGACATGGTCGGCGACCTGTTTCACGCGGGCCACGTTGAGTTGCTTCGGGCTGCCACGTGGTCCACGGCGACGACCTCAGCCCCGAAGCCGCCGAGGCCGTCTATGGCGCCACAGTCACCGCAGGCAAGCTCCAGTACGTCCCTCGCACATCAGGAATCTCGACCACCGACCTCATCCAGCGGGTCATCGACGCAAAGACGAACGGCTCACTGTGCTGACCTGCGAGTTCCCCGCTCAAGCGGGGAAGTGTCTGCATCGGGGTCGCCCCGCGGCAAGAGGACTGTCCGGCCGCTATGACTGAGGATCCGAGTTTGTGAATCGTTCACAAACTCGGATCCTCAGTCATAGCGCACTGAAACGGATCCCTCTGGCAGCGCGGCTGCTACTGGTCCCGCGAAAGGCCGCTGCCGCAACCGAGCCCACGATCAAGTCTGGCTGGTGGCCGGTCTGGTCGGACCCGCCGTCCCGCCCCAGGAACCTCGACGCGGGCCAGGAACACCCGGTCATACGTCTCGTGCGGCTCGCGCTTCGTCTCGACCCACTCCGCCTCGTCGAAGGGCGGGTAGAGGACATCTCCCTCGGGGGTCAGGTGGACCTGGGTGATGACCTGCTCGGTGGCGTACGGCAGAGCGGCCGCGTAGACCTGCGCGCCGCCGGCGATGATCGTGTCGCCCTGCTCCCCCGCGGCCAGGGCGAGGGCGGAGTCGATGTCGTGGGCGACGAGCACACCGTCGTACGACCAGGTCTTGTCTCGGGTCACGACGACAGTCGTGCGGCCGGGAAGCGGACGGCCGATGGACTCGAAGGTGGTGCGGCCCATGACGAGCGTGTGGCCCATCGTGATCGCCTTGAACTCGGCCTGCTCGCCGGGGATCTTCCAGGGGATGTCGGGGCCGTTGCCGATGACGCCGTTGTCGGCCACGGCGGCGACCATGACGACGCGCCGTGACTCGGTCTCAGACGGCAATGGGGGCCTTGATGACGGGGTGGGGATCGTAGCCCTCCACCGCGATGTCCTCGAGCTCGAAGGCGTCGATGTCCTTGACCTCCGGGTTGAGCCGCAGCCTCGGCAACGGCCGCGGCTCGCGGGTGAGCTGGAGGCGGGCCTGCTCGACGTGGTTGCTGTAGAGGTGGGCGTCGCCGAGGGTGTGTACGAACTCACCGGGCTCCAGGCCGGTCACCTGGGCCACCATGTGGGTGAGCAGGGCGTAGGAGGCGATGTTGAACGGCACCCCGAGGAACACGTCGGCGGAGCGCTGGTAGAGCTGCACGCTCAGCTTGCCCTCGGCGACGTAGAACTGGCACAGCGTGTGGCACGGCGGCAGTGCCATGTCGTCGATGTCGGCCGGGTTCCAGGCGCTGATGACGTGGCGGCGGCTGTCCGGGTCCTGCTTGATCTGGTCGATGATCCGGGCGATCTGGTCGACGTGACGGCCGTCCGGCGTGGGCCAGGAGCGCCACTGGTAGCCGTAGACCGGGCCCAGGTCACCGTTCTCGTCGGCCCACTCGTCCCAGATCGTGATGCCGCGCTCCTGGAGCCAGCGCACGTTGGTGTCGCCGCGCAGGAACCACAGCAGCTCACCGAAGACCGAACGGGTGTGGACCTTCTTCGTGGTCAGCAGCGGGAAGCCCTCTGCCAGGTCGTAGCGGGTCTGGTGACCGAAGACGCTGATCGTGCCCGTCCCGGTGCGGTCGGACTTCTCCACACCCTCGTCGAGGATGCGGGTCAAGAGATCAAGGTAGGACTGCACGGCCCCAGCCTAGGTCAGAGCTCGACCGTGCCACGGATGGTGGTCAGTGTGTCTCCGCCCACCCACACCGCTCCGTCGGCCGCGCGCTCGACATGGACGCGGCCGCGCCGCTTCATGACGGTCCCCTGAGAGGCGACGTACGCCTCCGGGAGCTGCGAACCCGCCAGCCACTGCCCGAGCGCGGCGTTGAGCGACCCGGTGACCGGGTCCTCGAAGGCGACGCCGTCGGCCGGGTAGAACGCCCGGACCTCGACCGCGCACTCGCTGCCCTCGGGGTAGCGGCCGACCAGCCCGACCTTGTGATCCCCCAGCACGGCGTGGTCGGGCGTGATCGCCAGCACGGCCTCCGCGTCGGCGAGCATCACCCCGACCCAGCCCGGTCCGTTGTCGCACCACTGCGCGCCCAGGATGTCGTCGCGGGAGATCCGCAGCCCCTTCGCGATGGCGCCCAGCGTCTCCTCGTCGACCTCGCCGCCGCGGATCAGCTCGGGCGCGGCGAACGCGATCCGCCCGTCACGGCGCAGCTCGACCAGCCCGACGCCACACTCCTGGACCAGGTTCGCACCCTGGGGCTCCCCGCCCGCCTCGAGCCACGCGTGCGCCGACCCGAGCGTCGGGTGACCCGCGAACGGCAGCTCGCCGCCGACCGTGAAGATCCGCAGCCGGTAGTCGGCCGCCGGTTCCGTGGGGGGCACGAGGAAGGTGGTCTCGGACAGATTCGTCCACCGCGCGAACGCGGCCATCTGCTCGTCGGTGAGGTCGTCGGCCCCGTGCACGACGGCCACCGGGTTGCCCAGCAGCGGCTCGTCGGTGAAGACGTCGACCTGACGGAACTCGAAGCGGGTCATGCGGTCAGCTTCATCGGGCCGTAGACCTGCCGGTCGTGCTCGAACAGCACCACCGCGGCCACGCCCGCGTCCAGAAGCTCCTGCCAGACCTCGCCCACCCACGACTCGGCGTCGCTCTGGTTGGCGAAGCGCTGGCCGGCGAGGTCTCCGTCGACCGGCACCTCGGCGCCCGAGGCGTCGACCAGCTGCCACCACCACGGCCGCTCGGCGGCCGTCGGCTGCTTGAACACCGAAGGTACGTCCGGGATGCTCATGCCACCACCTCCGTAGCGCAAGCGCCAGAATACGGACGCGGCGGCATGAATGACTGAATGGTCGCTCGCTGACGCTCGCTCATCAGCCCTCCCGAACGTGCGAAGGGACGAAGGGCGGCCTGGTGAGCTGGAAGATCTCGCGGCGGCCGCGTACGTCGATGCCGATCTCGGCCTCGGGGTTGACCGTGGTCGAGACGAGCACCAGGCCGACGCCCTTCTTCAGCGTCGGCGAGAAGGTGCCGGAGGTGACCTCGCCGACCGGTACGTCAGCGGTCAGGGAAGCGGTCATGTGCGGGCGCGGGATGCCGCGGCCGACGGCGACGATGCCACGCAGGGCGCGCTTCGGGCCGGCCTCCTTCTCGGCGACGAGCTTGTCGCGGCCCCAGAAGGCTTCCTTCTTCCAGCCGACGGCCCAGCCGAGGCCGGCCTCGTTGGGCGTGACGTCGATGGTGATGTCCTGCCCATGGAGCGGGTAGCCCATCTCGGTGCGCAGGGTGTCGCGGGCACCGAGGCCGCACGGCACCGCGCCGAGCTCCTCGCCCCGGGACAGCAGCGCGTCCCAGAGCGCGCCGGCGGCCTCGTTGGCGACGATCAGCTCGTAGCCACGCTCACCCGAGTAGCCCGAGCGGCACACGACCACACCGATCTCCTCGCCGAGCACATCGGGAGCGGCGGCCTCCACGAAAGACATGTATTCGTGACCGGCCGGCAGACCGACCGCCTCGAGCAGCTCGTCGGACTTCGGCCCCTGGACGGCGAGCACCGCGTAGTCGCGGTGGTGGTCGGCGAGGGTGATCGTCTCGGGCGCGGTCGCCTCGAGCCGGCGCACGACCTCGGGGGTGTTGGCGGCGTTGGGGACGATCAGGACGTGCTCGTCGTCGCGGTAGTAGGCGATCAGGTCGTCGACGATGCCGCCGGTCTCCTCGTCGCAGCACAGCGTGTATTGCGCCTTGCCCGGCTTGATCCGGTCGAGGTCGTTGGTGAACGAGGCGTTGACGAAGGCGGCCGCACCCGGACCGCTGATCATGACCTTGCCGAGGTGGCTGACGTCGAAGACCCCGACGGCCTCACGAACTGCGGTGTGCTCCTTGACGACGCCGGCGTATTCCAGCGGCATCGACCAGCCGCCGAACTCGCCGAACTTCGCACCGAGTCCTTGGTGCTTTTCGTGCAGAGGGGACTGGAGCAGCTCCGACCCGCCCCCCGTGGAGGTCTCATCAGCCATGATGCGAACTTATCGCACCTCCCCGACACAGCCCGGTCCACGCCCCCTCCGGGCGCGCCACACCTACACTGCACTGCGTGACCCTGCCTGACATCACCTACACGCTGCGTACCGCCTCTCCTGCCAAGACTCGTGCCGAGGCGGTCGTCGTCGGCATCGGCCAGGGCGCGAAGGACGTGGAGGTCACCGCCGGCGCGGAGGACGTCAAGGCCGCCTACGGCCGTCGGTGGCGCGGGATGCTCGCCACCCTCGGCGTCAGCGGCAAGGCCGGCGAGGTCACCCGTCTGCCCGCGGGCGGGGAGATAGGCGCCCAGCTCCTGGTGCTGGTCGGTCTCGGGCGGCCCGACAAGGACGGCACCTACTCACCCGATGCCGTACGCCGCGCCGCCGGTGCCGCCGCCCGAGCGGTGCCCAACGCGACCTCCGTCGCCGTGTCCCTTCCGGCCGACACCCCCGACCTGGTGCGCGCGGTCACCGAGGGCTACCTCCTCGGCGGCTACACCTTCACCTCCTACAAGTCGGGCGGAGGCAAGTCGGGTGGAGGCAAGTCGGGCGAGGACGGCAAGGGACCGAGCGACGTCGCATTCCTGAGCGCGATCGCACGACGTACGGACGCGGTCACCGCCTTCGAGGAGGCGCAGATCCTCGCGCAGGCGATCGCCGGCACCCGCGAATGGGTCAACGTGCCGCCCGCCGATCTGACTCCGCCCGCGTTCGCCGACGCCATCGTGCACGTGGCCGGCCTGGTCGAGGGCGTCGAGACGACCGTCTACGACGAGAAGCAGCTCGCCGAGCTGGGCTGCGGCGGCATCCTCGCCGTTGGGATGGGCTCGGCGGCCAAGCCGCGCCTGGTCGAGCTGACCTACTCCCCCGACGACGCGCGCGGCCACATCGCGCTGGTCGGCAAGGGCATCACCTTCGACTCCGGCGGCCTCACGATCAAGCCGGGCAGCTCGATGTCCACGATGAAGTCGGACATGGCCGGTGCGGCCGCCGTGGCCCAGGCGACCTTCGCGATCGCCCGCCTCGGGCTGCCGGTGAAGGTCTCCGCGTTCGTGCCGATGGCCGAGAACATGATCTCCGGCTCGTCCTTCCGGCCCGGCGACGTCGTCACCCACTACGGCGGCACGACCGTCGAGGTCTCCAACATGGACGCCGAGGGACGGATGATCCTCGCCGACGCGCTGGTGCGGGCGACCGAGGTCTCCCCGGACGTCGTCATCGACGTGGCCACCCTGACCGGTCACATGGTGATGGCGCTGGGTGACCGGGTCAGCGGCGTGCTCGGCTCCGAGGACGTCGTCGACCGCGTCCTCGCCGCCGCCGACGTGGCCGGCGAGCAGATGTGGCCGATGCCGATCCCGGAATGGATGGACGAGCGAATCCGTTCCTCTAAGGTGGCCGATCTCAACCAGCACGACTGGATCCGCTGGGGCGGTGGGCTGTACGCGGCCGCGTTCCTGCGCGAGTTCACCGGCGGCCTCCCCTGGGCCCATCTCGACATCGCCGGGCCCTCCTTCAACAGTGGGGGCGCCTCGGGCCATCTCACTCCCGGAGGCACGGGTGTGGCGGTGGCAACACTGGTGGACTACGTACGCGAGATGGCTACCGATCAGTAGTGGTCCGGTTGACACAGCGCTGCGGGGGTAGTGACAAGATGGGCCCGTGATCGACGCCCTTGGCCGCTCTTCCGGCGGCATCATGAGTGCGTCGGGCAGGTGTCGGCCCAGACCGATGCGCCTCTCTTCTCACAGAGTCTCCTCGCCGAGCCCTCGGGCCCGGTCGTGGCGGCGCGCGTGTCCGGACATACAAGTAGAGCAACGAACAGACGTAGAACGAAGGAACCCATGGCCACCGAAGTAACTCTCCCGGCACTCGGCGAGTCCGTCACCGAGGGCACCGTCACCCGCTGGCTCAAGCAGGTCGGCGACACCGTTGCGGTCGACGAGGCCCTGCTCGAGGTCTCCACCGACAAGGTCGACACCGAGATCCCCTCGCCGGTCGCGGGCACCGTGCTCGAGATCAAGGCCGCCGAGGACGACACCGTCGAGGTCGGTGGCCTGCTCGCCGTCATCGGCGCGGCCGACGAGGCCGGCGCGGGCTCCGCACCCGCGGAGCCCGCCGCTCCCGCGGCCGAGCCCGAGGCTGCCGCTCCGGCCCCGGCCGCCGAGCCCGAGGCGCCGGCAGCCCCGGCTGCTGCCCCGGCAGCTCCGGCCGAGCCCGCCGCTCCGGCTGCGCCCGCCGCGCCTGCCGCCGGCGGCAACGCCACCGAGGTCGCCCTCCCCGCGCTGGGTGAGTCGGTCACCGAGGGCACCGTCACCCGCTGGCTCAAGCAGGTCGGCGACACCGTTGCGGTCGACGACGCGCTGCTCGAGGTCTCCACCGACAAGGTCGACACCGAGATCCCCTCGCCGGTCGCCGGCACCCTGCTCGAGATCAAGGTCGCCGAGGACGAGACCGTCGAGGTCGGCGCCGTGCTCGCGCTCGTCGGTGACGCCGGCGCCGCTCCGGCCGCCCAGCCCGCGCCCGCCGCCCCGGCCCCGGCCCCGGAGCCCACCCCCGAGCCGGCTCCTGCCCCGGACCCCGCGCCCGCTCCGGCCGCCGCCGCGCCCGCTCCGGCTCCTGCCGCTCCCGCCCCCGCCGCTCCCGCGGCCCCGGCTCACGCCGCGCCGTCCACCGACGGTTCCCCGGCCATCCAGCCCGGCGGCTACGTGACCCCGCTCGTACGCAAGCTCGCCGCCCAGCACAACGTCGACCTCGACACCGTCCAGGGTTCCGGCGTCGGTGGCCGCATCCGCAAGGAGGACATCCTCCAGGCGGCCGCCGCGAAGTCGGCTCCGGCCGCTGCCCCGGCAGCCGCCGCTCCCGCGGCCTCGGCTGCTCCGGCCGCCTCCGCCGCCCCCGCTGCCCCGTCGCCGCTGCGCGGCACCACCGAGAAGATCTCGCGTCTGCGCAAGGTGATCGCCGAGCGGATGACCGAGTCGCTGCACACGGCCGCTCAGCTGACCCAGGTCATGGAGGTCGATGTCACCAACATCGCCCGCCTGCGTGAGGCCAACAAGGCCGGGTTCCTGCAGCGTGAGGGCGTCAAGCTGACGTACCTGCCGTTCTTCGCCAAGGCCGCGATCGACGCGCTCAAGGTGCACCCGAAGCTCAACGCCGGGATCGACCTCGAGGCCGGCACGGTCACCTACTACGACCGCGAGAACATCGCCTTCGCCGTCGACACCGAGAAGGGTCTGCTGACCCCGGTCGTCAAGGACGCCGGTGACCTGTCGATCGCGGGCATCGCGAAGAAGATCGCCGATGTCGCCGACCGCACGCGCAACAACAAGATCACCCCGGACGAGCTCTCCGGCGGCACCTTCACGATCACCAACCTGGGTTCGTTCGGTGCGCTCTTCGACACCCCGATCATCAACCAGCCGCAGGTCGCCATCCTCGGCCCGGGTGCGGTCGTGAAGCGTCCGGTCGTCATCGACGACCCGGACCTCGGCGAGACGATCGCGGTGCGCTACATGGTCAACGTCGCGCTCACCTACGACCACCGCCTGGTCGACGGTGCCGACGCCGGCCGCTTCCTCCAGGACGTCAAGAAGCGTCTCGAGGCGGCTCAGTTCGAGATCTGAGCCTGTGACCCTGCGAGGAACGAGCAGGGTCACAACGCGAAGAGATCGAGCGAGCGTGCGGCTGAGCTTGCGAAGCCGCAACCGCGGGTCGAGATCTACGTAAGAGCAGACAGACGCCCCGGAGCCACTGGCTCCGGGGCGTCGTCTCATTTCGACGTACGCCTCAGGCGTCGTCCATCAGCTCCTCGGCCGCCGGCGCGGTGATGGTGAGCTTCTCGCCGTGCTTGCTGAGGTCGACGCTGATCTCGTTGTCCTCGCCCATCGCCAGGGAGAGACGCGTCAACCGGCCATCGGCGTCGAACCAGCCGTCGAGGTCGCCGTCGCCCTCACCGGTGACGTCCTCACCGACGGCGAAGGAGTAGTGGGCGAGGTCGGCGCCGTCGACCTTCTCCTGACCGACGTAGGTGGTCGAGTCGTCGGCGAGCTCGTCGCGCACGGCGTCGACGAGGGTGAACGGGCTCGGCGTCAGGGCGGCGACCATCCCGCTGAACATGCCGTCGTCCTTCATCCACTCCTTGTCGTCGTCCATCCGCAGGTAGGTGGTCTCGTCGATGGCGATGATCTCCATGACGGTCTGGGTGCCGTCCTGCTCGGCCGTCAGCTTGGTCTGGGACGCGACCGGCTCCTTCTGGTAGTCGCCGACGGTGGTGGCGTTGACGCTCGCTCCGTCCTCCACGGCCTTGACGTCGATCTCCACGTGGACCGTCGACATCGACTCGACGGCGGTGTCGATCAGCTTCTCCGCCTCGTCGCCGGAGAGCTTGGTGCCCGGGTCGATCGCGGGCGCGGCGTCGGAGCCGGTGTCCCCCGACTTTGCGGAGCCCTCGCTCCCGCAGGCGGCGAAGGTGGACATCGCGGCGAGCGCGAGGGCGGCCGCCGCGAGGCGGCGGCGGTTCTGGGTGGTACGCACGTCTGTGCCTTTCAAGACTGAGCCGAAGACTGATCGCTCCCGAGCGCAGTCAGTGGAAACACGCGCATTCTGCTCACAATCTCTTTACCCGCGCGGGGTTGTCGCCAAACCGTTATCCGACCCGGCGTACGATCACGGTGTGACTGAGCTGCGCTTCGTTGAGGTCGGGACGATCGACTACCTGGACGCCTGGGAGATGCAGAAGCAGATCCACCAGCGCGTCGTGGACCGCGAAGAGCCCGACACCGTGCTGCTGCTCGACCACCCGCCGACCTACACCGCCGGGAAGCGTACGAAGCCGGAGGACCGTCCTGCGGATCCCGGCGGCGCGCCGGTGATCGATGTCGACCGTGGTGGCGAGGTGACCTACCACGGCCCCGGCCAGATCGTCGCCTACCCGATCGTGCGGCTGCCGGAGAAGGTCAAGGTCGTCGACTTCGTACGCCGCCTCGAGCAGGCCATGATCCTCACCTGTGCCGCGTTCGGCGTCACCGCCTACCGGGTCCCGGGACGCAGCGGCGTGTGGCTGCCCGCGGGCGAGACCCCGGACGGCGTACGCCGCCTGGAGCGCAAGGTCGGGGCGATCGGGCTGCGGGTGAGCCAGCACGTGACGATGCACGGCATCTCGCTCAACTGCGACGTCGACCTGGGGTGGTACGAGCGGTTCGTGCCGTGCGGGATCTCCGACGCAGGGGTGACCACCCTCTCGATCGAGGCGGGCCGGCAGATCGGCAACGCCGAGGCGATGCCTGTGCTCCACGAGCAGATCGCCGAGATGCTCTCCTGGCGCGACTACGACCAGGGCCCGAGCCTCGAGCCGAAGCCCGATCCGGCGAAGACTCCGCGGGTTCCGCTACTCACTCCGAGCCTGGGCTGAACCGGAGTGACCGTCCAGTAACCTCCTGGCTTCGGGGTTCCAACCCCACGCGGCGTACGCTTGTCGGGTGACTCAAGCTCCTGCCCCAGAAGGTCGCAAGCTCCTCCGTCTCGAGGTCCGCAACGCGCAGACTCCGATCGAACGCAAACCGGAGTGGATCAAGACCAAAGCGAAGATGGGGCCGGAATACAAGGAGCTCACCGCACTGGTGAAGTCCGAGGGCCTGCACACGGTGTGCCAGGAGGCCGGCTGCCCCAACATCTTCGAGTGCTGGGAGGACCGCGAGGCCACCTTCCTCATCGGCGGCGACCAGTGCACCCGCCGCTGCGACTTCTGCCAGATCGACACCGGCAAGCCGACCGACCTGGACCGCGACGAGCCGCGCCGGGTGGCCGAGTCCGTGCAGACCATGGGCCTGAAGTACGCCACGATCACCGGTGTCGCCCGCGACGACCTCGCCGACGGCGGGGCCTGGCTCTACGCCGAGACGGTCAAGCAGATCCACGAGCTCAACCCCGAGACCGGCGTCGAGAACCTGATCCCCGACTTCAACGGCATCCCCGAGCTGCTCAACGAGGTCTTCGAGTCCCGTCCCGAGGTCCTCGCCCACAACGTCGAGACCGTTCCGCGGATCTTCAAGCGGATCCGTCCGGCCTTCCGCTACGAGCGTTCCCTGGACGTGATCACCCAGGCCCGCGACTTCGGCCTGGTCACCAAGTCCAACCTGATCCTCGGCATGGGCGAGACCCGCGAAGAGGTCTCCGAGGCGCTGCGTGACCTGCACGCGGCCGGCTGCGAGCTGATCACCATCACGCAGTACCTGCGCCCGAGCGTGCGTCACCACCCCGTCGAGCGCTGGGTCAAGCCCGAGGAGTTCATCGAGCTGCAGGCCGAGGCCGAGGAGATCGGTTTCTCCGGTGTCATGTCCGGACCGCTCGTGCGTTCGTCCTACCGGGCCGGTCGGCTGTACCGTCAGGCGATCGAGGCGCGCGACGCCTCCTCCGTGGCTTCCTGAGTCCCTGCGTACGAGAACTGAAAGAGGAAGATGTCCCAGACCGACCCGAGCAGCATGAGTCGCCGCCAGCAGATGGTGGAGACCTACAAGCTCACCAAGCAGTCAGACCCCAAGATCGGCCTCATCCTGGGCTCGATCTTCGTGGTCGTCGCCGCGGTCGCCGGCGTGATCTTCTGGCTCCTGCCCGGTGAGGGCGTCTTCTCCTGGATCTTCACGATCGTCGGCGCTCTCCTGGCCGGCCTGCTCGCCGCCATGGTGGTCTTCTCGCGGCGCGCCCAGAAGGTGATGTACTCCCGGCTGGAGGGCCAGATCGGCGGCGGGTACGCAGCCCTGACCATGCTCCGCCGTGGCTGGACCGTCACCCAGGCCGTCGGTGTCGAGCCGCGCAGCCAGACGCTGGTGCACCGCGTCGTCGGCCCTCCGGGAGTCGTCCTCGTCGGCGAGGGCAACAGCCCGAGCAAGGTCCGCTCCCTGCTGGCCAGCACCAAGCGCACCCACGCCCGCGTTCTCTCCGACGTGCCGATCACGACCGTCGTCGCCGGCAACGGCGAGGACGAGGTGCCGCTGCCGCAGCTGACCAAGCACGTCACCAAGATCGGCCGCAACGTCTCCGGCCCCGAGATCACCGACATCCTCAACCGCCTCAAGGCCGTCGACGCCACCCGTGGCGCCATGCCGATCCCGAAGGGTCCCGTCCCGACCTCGATGAAGGGCATGCGCGGCAACCTCCGCGGCCGCTGACCCGTTCTTGAATGGATAGTCCGGGACGTTCCCGTCCATTACTCACAGGTACATGGGCCGGAACGTCCCGGACTTCATTTCCACGTCGAGTTCCATCGCCCCGACGGATCGTCACCCTCGTAGGTCGCACCGTCTAGATCCCGCGCGATGGCTTCCACCATGTCCAACGGGCGGGCGATCTCGTCGCGCAACGCGAGCTCTTTGACGTTTGACGCCCGAATCCAGTTCTCTTCCGCTCCATAGTCGGTGTAGCTCAGGTATGCCTCGTCGCTGTCAGGAACCCTCACGTCGACGACCTTCGAGCCAAGCTTCGTGCCGGCGAAACTCCATCTCGCTTGTGAGGGCGCCTCATCCCCTACCGTGGCTTTGGCATCCAGCGAGATATAGATCGCCTCGTCGGGCGTCGGACCAACGTTCATCGACATCTTCAGGTGAGTGGACTCGATCCGCTCAAGCGAGCCCTTGAGTACGTGAGTGGATGCGTGCGAGGTAGACGCCTCCGGACCACATCCCACCAACGCGACAGCGCACATGGATTCCGATGCGTGGGCGAAGTTCCAGAAGCGTTGCACGACCAATACCAGTCACCCGGGCCGGCGTGCCCGGTTCGCCTCGATCTGCCGGGTGCTTTCGGGGTCGAGAGTCATGCGAGCACAGTGCCACGAAGACCGTGCCCGGAAACGGCAGAGGGCCGGTCCCCGTTCGGGGACCGGCCCTGCTGCGTACGACCTGGCTGTCAGCCGCCCAGGTTCGGCATGTCCGTGACCTGATCGGCGGGCGGCGCCTCGATCGTCACGTCCTCGCCGTGCTTGGACAGCACCATCTCGACGGTGCCCATGTCACCCATGCCGACGTCGGCCTTGCGGAGCAGGCCGTCGCCGTCGACCCAGATGTCCTGGTCGATCGTCTTGGGCAGGCTGCTGCTCGTCGACCCGAGGCTCTTGGCGAGCGCCGCGGAGTCGACGGTGAAGCTGTAGTGCTTGGTGTCGGTGCCGTCGAGCTTCTCCTCGCCCTCGAACTTGGCGCTCTTGATCGACTCCTCCATACCTTCGAAGAAGGCGAGCGGGTTGCTCATCGACTCCAGGCTGGTGCCGCCCATCTTGGCGAGGTCGTCGGCGCTCGCGGTCATCCACGAGTCGCCCATCATGCCCTTGATGTAGATCTTCTCGTCGACGAGGATCGTCTCCAGGTCCATGTTCATCGAGCCGCCGCTCATCTTCATGGTGGAGTGCTGGGCCGGCGGCTCCTTCTGGATGTCACCCTCGCCGGTCATCGAGACCGTCTGGCCCGAGGCCTTCGCGTCCATCTTCGTGGTGAAGTGCGCGGTGTCGATGTCGGTGGCCTTCTTCATGACATCGGTCATGTCCTCGGCCGAGACCGTGCCACCCTCGCTGGCGCCGCCGGCCCCACCACCGCCACCACAGGCCACCAGGCCCGAGAGCGATACGGCCAGCACGCCCGCCACAGCGGCGCGGCGCCAGAGGCCACGTGGCCCGAGAGTACGGTTGAGCGTCATTGAGCTTCCCTTCGTGTTTGCCGCTGCCTGCGGCTGACCGCTCCAACCTACCTGCGGAAGGCGCTCAACTCACCCGACGAAACACGTGTCGATAGGTCTGAAGTGTGACGGTCGCGGTTCCGGCCGCCAGGTCGTGCAGCCCGCGCCGGTCGGGTCGGAAGACCAGCGGCGGTACGACGAGCACGATCAGGATCTGGCGGGCGATGCTCCGCAGCGGATCCGGCGGTCGAGCGTCCGGTTCGCCAGCGGTCACCCGAACCGTACGCAGCCGGGTGATCAGCTTGCCGAACGAGCCGCCGCCGAGCGTGGTGAAGACCGCGGTCTGCACGATGAAGACGACCAGGATCCACAGATTGTCGGTCGGCCGCGGGTCGACACCGGCGAGCAGCGACCCGAACGGCAGCGCCCGTACGCCGAGAAAGACCGACGCCACCAGCGACGAGGCGAGCCAGTCGACGAAGAGCGCCAGGACGCGCCTTCCCCAGCTCGCGGTGGGATAAGGCAGAGTAGGTGTCACAGGGGTGGCGGAACTGGTCACGCCAGCAAGGGTAGGCGGCAACGTCTTGAGGGATGAGATCGGGATGGTTGCCGTTCAAATCACACAACCTGTTACATGGCTGAAACATTTGCGACACTCCTGTGCAACCGTCCCTTCGTAGTTTGCGTGGCACGGTCGGGTCCATCAGGGTCCGGCCTCGATCGCGAGAGACCTATCTGGCTCTTCCCGCCCGGGTGAGCCAAGGAGGATTGATGTTCAGCACTGACGACGAGCTCTTGAAGTTCATCTCTGACGAGGGGGTCGAGTTCGTCGACATCCGTTTCGTCGACCTTCCCGGCGTTCAGCAGCACTTCACGGTGCCGGTGTCGTCGTTCAACCTGGAGCCGATGGCCTTCGACGGTTCGTCGATCCGTGGCTTCCAGGCGATCAACGAGTCCGACATGGCGCTGTACCCGGACGTCACGACTGCCTACATCGACCCGTTCCGCACCGCGAAGACCCTCGCGCTGATGTACTTCGTGCACGACCCGATCACCGGCGAGGCCTACTCGCGCGACCCGCGCAACATCGCGCGCAAGGCGCTGGCGTACCTCGCCTCGACCGGCATCGGTGACACCGCCTTCTTCGCCCCCGAGGCGGAGTTCTTCATCTTCGACAAGGTCGCCTACAACACCTCCGAGGGCGAGTCGTTCTACAAGATCGACTCCGTCGAGGCCTGGTGGAACTCGGGTGCCGACAAGAACCCCGACGGCTCGGACAACCTGGGCTACAAGACCCGTTACAAGGGCGGCTACTTCCCGGTCTCCCCCACCGACCACTTCGCCGACCTGCGCGACGTCATGGTCAAGAACCTCGAGGCCTCCGGCCTGCTCGTCGAGCGCGCCCACCACGAGGTCGGCACCGCCGGCCAGGCCGAGATCAACTACAAGTTCGACACCCTGCTCAAGGCTGCCGACGATGTCATGAAGTTCAAGTACATCGTCAAGAACACCGCCTGGGAGGCCGGCAAGACGGTCACCTTCATGCCGAAGCCCGTCTTCGGTGACAACGGTTCGGGCATGCACGTCCACCAGTCGATCTGGAACGCCGGCGAGCCGCTGTTCTACGACGAGACCGGCTACGGCGGCCTCTCCGACATGGCCCGCTGGTACATCGGCGGCATCCTGAAGCACGCCCCGTCGGTGCTCGCGTTCACCAACCCGACCGTGAACTCCTACCACCGCCTGGTGCCGGGCTTCGAGGCTCCGATCTCGCTGGTCTACTCCTCGCGCAACCGCTCCGCCGCGGTCCGCATCCCGATCACCGGCACCAACCCGAAGGCCAAGCGCGTCGAGACCCGGTTCCCGGACCCGTCCTCGAACCCGTACCTCGCCTTCTCGGCCCTTCTCCTCGCCGGCATCGACGGTATCCAGAACAAGATCGAGCCGCCGGCTCCGATCGACAAGGACATCTACGAGCTGCCGCCGGACGAGATGGCCGAGATCAACCAGGTGCCGACCTCCCTCGGTGCCGTGCTGTCGGCGCTGGAGAGCGACCACGACTTCCTCACCGTGGGCGACGTCTTCACCCCCGACCTGATCGAGACCTGGATCGACTACAAGACCAACGACGAGATCCTCCCGATCCAGCTCCGCCCGCACCCGCACGAGTTCGAGCTCTACTACGACATCTGATCCGGCACTTTCCAGCCTCTGTCAGTAGTCACCGAAAGCGGTGGCTGACCTGCGAAGACACCTCTCAACGTCTTCCAGCGCCAGCCGCCGCTTTTCGGCGTCTCGTCCCCATGATGTGCCCATGGACCACCTACCACAATCTCCCTCGGTAAGACACGACACCTGTCCCGCGCGGCGCGCTGGGCCGGGGCGCCTCTGCGATCTAGGCCCGTCGTCGGCTCGTTCAGGTTGCGCTGGAACCCGACCTCATCGAAACGCACGCCGCAACGAGGCAACGAGCGCCCGATCCGTGCTAGGCCTGGCACGGGCCTGGTTGATAGTCGGAAGGAGCCAGGTGTATCGCCCCACAGTTCACGATCTAGCACGGCGAGGTCGCCGGGAATGCCCAGGCAAGGCGGTCTATCACGCACACCAACATGTCGGGGTCTGCACGTGGGGCATGCGATCGGGCATGGTATCTCGCCCTCAATCTGCTGTAGCGACGTTCGACCCCGTCGACCCCTGCACCGTCGTGAAGTTCTCGACGCCTCGGGAAACCCTTGCGAACCTCGGCCAACCAGCACGGAGCGGATTGGATGCCCTGAACCTTGGGCACCAGCCATGGTGGTCCCGGAGTGCAGCTGATATGTAGCGGTCCCCTCGACGGTCAGCGCCACGACCACATCGCCGTCTCTATGGTCGCCGACACAGCCCACGTCGTCGTCAACCGAGCTCTCGCCAAACACGAACACGAGATCGCCCGCGAAGCAGCCGAGATCGCCATGAAAGCAGCCCCCTACGATGACATCCCCAGCCTCGACTTCTCCCGAGTCCTCACAGCCACGGGCCGTAAAGACCTCGCCGACGAGCACATCAAGAAACACATCTACAACCGCGACGATGGCGAGGGCCCCGCAGAGCCACCCACTCGTTCCAAGCGCGCTGCCGGTTAACCAAGACACCCGAGCTTCGTTCGACTTGGTTGACCCTGGACGTGCTTGCCGTGTGGCTACCGTCGCTATTAGCCACCGTTCATCAGCAACTGGCGTTCACATCGGAACTGCCGACACGCGTAGCCTGAGTGCCGATGGGATGAAGCTGGTTTCCGCGGGCGTCAGATAGCGAGTCTCTTGCTCGTCGACGACCGTCGTCTCCCGTCTGATGACTCGACCTCTACTTGGTTGCACGTCGGTCGGGACCGTAGCGTTGGCTCGTCTACAAGCTCCGCCGGTTCGGCAGCGTCTTATCCGTCGCGAATCCACCGACATCAAAGCCTGGCAACGTCCCTGAAGATGCCGCTGAAGCGGCCGATCGCCGGGCGCCCCGTCGACGATGACGATCGTCTCTGGTTCCCCTGCAGCAATCCTCCGCTGACCATTCTCGCTGCGGTGCTCAGTTGTTCGAAACTGACGTTGATCTGCTTGGTCTGGGTGAACCCTTCGATCACGCCGTCCAGGGAAACTCACGACAGATACCGGGCTGTTTGCATCCATCGTAGGGCTGACCGACGACCTGGCCCCCGCCCTGGTCGACGTGGACTCATCCGGGGACCATGCGGTGTCGGCATGATGGTGTCGGGATCGCCTACGCGCGGAGCGCGTGAAGCTGCCCGGTCTCGTGGCCCTCAGGCGTTGTCCAGACCCGTGGTCGTCTCAGGGGAAGACGTCCCCTGAGACGAGTTCGTTGGCTGCGCGGGAGGCTCCGATTGCGATGTCTCTACGGTTGGCGACGAGATCTTCGAACATGCGCCGATGTCTCGATCCTGACTATCGACTCGTCACCTGAGATGAAGCAGGGACCAGGTCCGACCACACAGGTGCGCTGCCACCCTCGACTGCGCCTGCGATCTCGGCGTCCCAGTGCTGCCCACCCCGGTAGTCGGAGCGCCACGCGAGCATCGCGCGGGTTCGTCGCTGCAAGGCGTGCTCGGCTGTCGTGCCCATAGCCCCTAGCACCTGATGCGCGTTGCGGATGACCACGGATGAGGCGTGCCACGCGACCGAGACGGCAGCGGCTGCTGACAGGCGCGACGATTCCGCCGTGCCGTGGTCGACCTCCCACGCTGCCGCATCCGCAGCGCTCGCCGCCAAGGTGGTCTCGACGGCAGCGTCCACAACGAGCCGTTGAACCGATTGGTGAGCTCCGATCGGTCGACCGAACTGCTCCCGCTCCACCGCGTACGCGGAGGCAAGGTCGACGCAGGACGCCATGGCACCGGTCAGTTGCGCGGCGCGGGCCAGCGCACCGCGCAGTTCGAGCGCCTCTGCTACCGAGGGGTCGATCCTCTGCGGCGTACTGATCCCATGCGTGTCGATGCGCACTCGGTCGACCCGCCGTCCGGACAGATCGGTCCCCTCTACGACGGTGGCCGCCGGATCGTCAACCGCGACCACACAGGCCGAGGCTTCATCGCCGTGCCTCCACACAGCGACCAGACTGTCCACGAGACCAGCCCACGGAACTCGAGCGGTGATCACATGCGGGTCACGAGGTGAGATCGGCTGATACGCCGCCCCCGACCCGATCCCGACGACCGGTATTCCAGCGTGCTCGGAGACCCAACGGGCTAGGAGATCGTGCTCGACAAGGGGTGCCGGAACCGCGTGACGGGCGGCAGCTCGAAGGAGCGCGACCGAGTCGACCCAGGTCCCGCCGGCCGTCGACGTGAGCTCGTCAAGTCCAAGACGGGCGAGATGTTGCCACAACTCACGGTCGAGAACGCCGGGCAAGCATGCGTGACTTGCGGACCAATCCGCCATGACCTCTTCAACCAGGGCGATGACCTCGGCATCGGCGGTGCGCTGCGACTGCGGCAGATGGAACATGGGAGGACTCCTGTGAGTGTCGATGTTGCTGACCGGCCGGGCCCGGGCTACCGCAGACCAAGTGCACGGGCCTGGATGCCGCGGAGGATCTCGTTGGTGCCACCGCGCAGCGTGAACCCGGCACGAGCCAACAGGCCCGCGTCGAGCAGGGCACACAGTCGGCCGAGGGCAGGATCGGAGCCGTCGACGACGGCGGCAATGTGCTCGAGGATGTCGCCCTCAAGGCTCGAACCCGTCAGCTTGACCGCAGTGGAGAGCTCGTCCGCGGCGGTGCCTGCGGTGAGCGCTTCAGCCACCGAGGTCGATGCGTGATGCAGGGCCATCAACCGTGCTAGGTCTCTCCCGAGCTCTGGCGGGCGCGTGAGCTGGCCCGATCGGATCATCGCGACGGCCTCCTCCAGGACAGGCTGGACCGAGAGGAAACGCTCCGGACCACTGCGCTCGAAGCCCAGCTCGGAGACGACCTGCCGCCAGCCCTCGCCGAGCGCGCCCACGACGTCACGGTCGGGCACGAACACGTCTTCGAAGACCACCTCGTTGAAGTCGTGCGCACCGTTCATCGAAATGATCGGGCTGATCTGGATCCCGGGGGCCGCAAGGTCGATCAGCACCTGGCTCAAGCCTTGATGCCTCTCGGAGCCAGCCGTGGTCCGCACCAGGACCAGAATGAGATCCGCCCGATGGGCGTGGGAGGTCCACACCTTCCTGCCGTTGATCAGCCAGCCGCCCTCGACTCGACGGCCACGGGTGCGCACCGAGGCCAGGTCTGAGCCCGACTCGGGCTCGGACATGCCGATCGAGAAGCTGGTGGTGCCGGCGGCGATGCCGGGCAGGATCCGGCGACGTTGCTCCTCGTTCCCGTGGCGCAGCAGGCTGGGGGCGATCTGTCGGTCTGCGAACCAGTGTGCTGCGACCGGCGCACCCGCGGCGAGCAGTTCCTCGGTGACCACGAACCGCTCGAGGAACGTCCTGCCCAGCCCGCCGTACTCGACGGGAATCGTCATCCCGACCAGACCTGCAGCCGCGGCTCGGCGGCTGAAGTCGCGGTCGAACCCACCCATCCAGCCGTCGACCTGAGGGGTGAAGCCGCCGCGGAGCAGCTCCTCGGCCACGAAGTCCCGGACGTATTGCCGCATGGCCTGGAGATCTCCCGGTGGCGGCAGCACGCGCTCAGGGGAGCTGGGAAGCGAGGATCCCGTCATGACGTACGCACCTCGTCCGGTGACCTACGGCCCACGGCCTCGCGGTGCTCGGAGTTCTGGTGGGCGATCGCCTGAGCGGCCCCGGCCACCGTCAGGGCGTCACCGAATCGCTGGTGCTCGGCGTCGCGCAGCAGCCGCTTGGCGGTCCGGACAGCACGCGGCGGGTTCACCGCGATCCGGTTCGCCAACGACAGTGCACGGTCAAGCAGCTCGTCCGGTTCGCAGACCTCGCTCACCAAGCCCCACTCCAGCGCCTGCGCGGCGTCCACGGCGTCGCCGGTCAGTGTCATCTCCGCGGCCCGCGCCGGACCGACAGCGCGCCGCAACAGCCAGGCTCCACCGTCACCAGGGATCAGACCGAGCTTGACGAAGCTCTCAGCAAATGATGCGCGTGTCGAGGCCACCCGAAGGTCGCACATCATGGCGAGGTCGCACCCGGCGCCGACGGCTGGCCCGTTCACGGCGGCGACGATGGGCAGCTCCAGGCCCTGCACGGCGCGGGCAAGCCGCTGGATGCCGTCGCGATACCCCTGGGCTGCCTCGAACGGAGCTGCACCGAAGTACCCGAGTCCGGCTCGGATCTCCTTGATGTTGCCACCGGCGGAGAACGCGGGCCCCTCCCCCGTGAGTACGACACATCGCACCTCGGGGTCACGCTCGGCGGCGTCGACCGCGGCCACCATCGCTGTGACCATGTCGGGCCCGGTAATGGGGTTGCGTTGCTCGGGAAGAGCCATGGTCCACACCTCGATGTGCCCGTCGCGCACGACCCGCAACGGCCCGACGTCGCTCGCGCCCGTCATCGCGCCGCCCGGAGGATCGTGGCGGTGCCGAGTCCGCCCCCGCAGCACATCGTCACGAGGGCCCGCTCGTGGCCCGCGACGCCTAGTTCCGTGGCAGCCGTGAGGATCAGGCGGGCGCCACTGGCGCCGACCGGGTGGCCGAGGGCGATAGCGCCGCCATTCACATTCACCGACTCCAGAGGACGGTCGAACTCGTCGAGCCATGCGCCGAGCACGCTTGCGAACGCTTCGTTGACCTCGACCACGCCGATGTCGTCCAGACCCAGACCTGAGCGCTTCAGGATCGTGGCGGTGGCGGGGATGGGTCCGGTGAGCTTGATGACTGGATCGACGCCGACCAGCACCTGGTGCTCGATCTCTGCCAGCGGGGCGAGGCCTCGCCTCGCGGCGTATGCCTCCGATACGACGACCACGCAGGCCGCCCCGTCGGAGACCTGGGACGAGTTGCCCGCGGTGAGTACGCCGTCCTCGGCGAAGACCGGTGACAGCGCCGCGAGCGATTCCGCTGTCGACGGCCGCGGTCCCTCGTCGGTCTCGACGTCGCCCACCGCCAGGATCTCGGCGGCCAGCCGACCCCCAGCGATGGCGGCGGCAGCGCGCTGCTGCGAGGCGACGGCGATCTCGTCGCAACGCTGTCGGTCCAGCCCCCATCGGGTGGCGATGCGCTCAGCAGCCTCGCCTTGGCTGGTGACTTCGTAGATCGCCCGGTAGGGCGCTGCGTACGGGTCGCCCATGCCGGTTCCGACGTCTTGGCCGAGCGGGTGGCTGCTCATGTGCTCGACGCCGTTGCACACCACGACGTCGGCCTGGCCGCTGGCCACGAGCGCTGCGCCCAGGTGGACCGCCTGCTGACTGGAGCCGCACTTGGCGTCGACCGTCGTGGCCGCTACCTCCGCGGGCAGGCCCGCTGTCAGCCACGCGGTGCGTCCCACGTTGTTGGCCTGGTCGCCCGCGGTCGTCACGCATCCCGTCAGGACCTGGTCGACCTCGCGTGGGTCGATGTCGAGCACCTCGAGCGTCGACCGGGTCAGGCGCCCCAGCAACTCCGCAGGGTGCTCCCCTGCAAGTCGTCCTCTGCGTCGACCGAACGGTGTACGCCGCCCGCCGAGAAGCATTGCGGATCCCATGCCACCTCTTCACCTGATAGGGTACTGATCGGACAGTATACTACTAGAGTTCGGCCCGGCCGTCCACCGGGCCGGCATGCAGGGAGAATCGAGCATGAGCGTTTCCATCGATCTGGCCGGGCGAAGTGCCGTCGTGACCGGCGCAACCTCAGGCATCGGAAGGGCGATCGCCCGTGCACTGGCCGACGCCGGCGCCGCGGTCGCGGTTGTCGGTCATGACGCGCGCGAAGCCGTCGAAACCGCGGACTCGATCAGCGCTGCCACGGGCAGTCGAGCGACGGGCCACGGCGTCGACATTCAGGACAATTCAGCCGTCCTGGGCCTTCGTGACGAGGTGTTGCGCCAACACTCGAGGGTCGACATCCTCGTCAACTGCGCCGGGGTCGATCGCTTCGGCCCCTTTCTGGAGAACACCGCGGACGTGTGGCCACTCCTGATCGACGTCAACTACCGCGGTCCGGTTCAGGTGACCCATGCGTTCTTGACGGCGATGGTGACCGAAGGCGCGGGAGGCACCATCGTGAACATCGCGAGCGATGCCGGCCGGGTGGGCAACTCCGGCGAGAGCGTCTACGCGGGCACGAAAGGCGCGATGATCTCGTTCACCAAGTCCCTCGCGCGCGAGGTGGCGCGCTACGGGATCAACGTCAATTGTGTGTGCCCTGGGCCGACGCGGACCCCGCTCCTCGCCGACCTCCCGCAGCACAAGCGCGAAGCCCTCGCCCGGGCGACCCCCATGGGGCGCATCGCCGAACCAGAGGACATCGCCGGGGCGGCACTGTGGTTCGCCTCGGACCTGGCCGGTTTCGTCACCGGCCAGGTGCTCAGCGTGAGCGGCGGGCTCACGATGGTCGGTTGACCAGACCCTGGAGCGGGGCCCGTGGGCACAGTTCGCCGACAACGCGGAGCACTGTGCTCACGGGACTTCCCCACACCCCTCAGCCGTCAGCGCGCGCTGCGGCATTCGCTGCGAGCACCTCGTTCATTCGCTGCGTGTCGAGGTAGAAGGGCCGACACTCGACGACCTTGCCATCTCGCACGAGCCACCACTCCGAGATCTCGAAGACAGCCCTGTCCGGCCCGGCCGCCTTGACCGAGACGAGGGCGGCGACGCGCTCGTCGCCATCGGCCACCAGCTCCGCCACCTCCAGCGTCGACCAGTCGTAGTGTTCGGCGAGCTGACCGATGCACCCCAGGACCGACTCCCGCCCTCGGTAGGTGCCGCCGACCGCCAAGGAGTCGGCTTCGACCAGCACCATGTCCTCAGCACATTGGGCAAGGAACGTCGCGATATCACCCGATGCCACCGCGTCGTAGACACGCTGCACGACTTCCTTGTTGGCCTGTCGGACCTCGGCTGCCTGAAGACTCATTTCCACTCCTCTTGTTGAAAGCATTACAGGGGATCCTGACCAGTCAGGATCCCCTGTAGCGTAACTCACATTTTCTCGGCTGTACACAAGGAGGCCGAGGAGGACGTGCAGGTCAGGAGCTTTGAAGCACGACTATCTGACCCTCGGCCAACACGGTGTCGTCGCGCCTGCAGGTGACGGCGATGACTACCCGCGAACCGGGCTCCGCGGGCGACACATCCTGCACCTCGGCACGGCAGATGAGCTCTTGGCCGACGTGCGCGATGGCGCGGTTGCTGATGGCAACCGACTCGACGCGCGCTCGGGGTCCCGCCCAGTCGGTCACCTGCCGCACCATCAGGGCTGTCTGCAGAGGTCCTTGCACCACGAGGCCGGGATATCCCTCCCGGTCCCGCGCCCAGGACAGGTCGTAATGGATGCGATGAGGGTTGTGGGTAGCCGCGCTGAAGGCGAATGCCTGAACCTCGCCCACGCGCGTCACCAGCTCCGGGAGCGCGTCTCCGGGCTGAACACTTGCCGCCGCACTCATCGCGCCACCAGGGAGAACGTCGTCTCGGCCACGTGCTCGCCCGCGCCGGCGCGGTACGTCGTTGTCCACGTCGCAAGGAGGAAGTCCCCCGAGCGGCCGCGCTTGGCCACGACTTCGCTCAGCACCCGCTCCGCGGTCAGGTGCTCTCCGTCCAAGACCACTCGCGCGTAGGTCAAGCGATCCCCGCCCGCCATTCGTCGAGCCGGGAGGCCCGGCAGGTCGTACTCCGGCACACTGCCGTCCTCACGAAGGTCCGCGAGTGCTTTGAGCGGCCGGACGACCATGGGCAGGAACATCGGCGGCATCACCAGGGCGTCGTAGCCGGCCGCGCGAGCCGCGTCGAGATCAAAGTAGAGCCGGTTGGTCTCACCCACGGCAAGGGCCCATCGCTGGAAGTCGCGCGCTCTTACCTGTCCCTCCCCCGTCCATGTGGTTGTCCCGATCAGCTCGAACAGCTGCCGTGGCACTTCGAGCGGGGGCGGGTCGACGCTGATCTCGGTCTTCATTCGTGCTCCTCGGATGTGTAGTGCAGCAGAGTGACTCCGTCGCGCTGGACGAAGACCGGCCGGACTCGAAGCCCGACTCGGACCTTCTCGGGCGCCACCCCGACCAACTCGGTCGCCACATGCGGGCCCTCGTCCCAACGCACGACGGCTATGACCTGGGGCAGCTCGTCAGCCCAGGCCGGCATGGTGGGCCGGTGGCTGATCGTGAACGTGTAGACCTCGCCGGCGCCGGAGATCTGGCGCCACTCGAGGTCGTCTGCCAGGCTCCCCGGTGCGAACGCGCGAGGGTAGAAGACCCAGGCTTGCGTCGAGGGCGAGTACTGGATCCAGATCTCGCCACTCTCGAGACCCTCCCAATAGCGGGCCGAGACGTCGGTCGGCTCGGGGAGCGGCTTGCTGATCGCGTTCCCGGTCATGTCACGCTCCCTCCAGGATCAGCGCGACCTGTTCGCTCATGATGCCGCCGTTGCCGCTGACGAACGCGACGTCGCAGTTCGAGACCTGGTTCGTCCCGGCTCGACCGGAGACCTGGCGAACCGCGTCGCAAACGTGATGCATCCCGCCCGCGACGTGGGCCTGTCCGAACGAGAGCTGGCCGCCGACCGTGTTGCAGGGAAAGTCCCCGCGGAAGCTCAGGTCGTGTTCAGCGACGAACTTGGCGCCCGCCCCCTTTGGCGCGAAGCCGGCATCCTCCAGCGTCATCAGCACCGTGATCGTGTAGCAGTCGTAGATCGACACCATATCGATCTCGTCGCGACCACGGCCCGCCATGGCGAACGCCCGATCGGCGGCCTCGCGGATAGGTGTGTCGAGCAGGTTTTCGACATGGACTGGCGACTTGGAGCTGAGCCTCTCGCCGAAGCCGGTGACCCGAACTGGTCTGTGCCGTGTGCGGCGAGCGACCTCCTCGCTCGCCACCACGACCGCTGCGCCGCCGGCGACGGGCATCACCATGTCCAGCATCCGAAGTGGGTCGGACACCATCGGCGACTTCAGGGCGTCCTCGATCGTCAGCGGACGGTCATGGAAGATTGCCGGCTCGTACGCATTGGCACTGCGCCGCTGGTCGACCGCGATCTTGGCGAGGGTCGATGGCTCCAAGCCGTGCTCGGCGGCGTATCGCTGCGCGACCAGTGCGTAGGGAGCGTTCTGCGCCGCCAACCCGTAGGGAAGCTCGAACTCCGCCTGGGCCGACCCGAACAACGTACTGGACGAGCCGACCGATCCGCGTGCGGCGTCCGCTGCCAGCGGAGATCGCGAACCTCCCTGGCGCGAGGTGGCCGTCGGCCCGCCCGGGGTGCAGCACACCACCACGTCTGCGAGGCCGAGCTCGATCGCCGCCGCAGCGCGTCCCACCATGCCCGCAGCGGTGGCGCCGCCGAGGTCGACGAACTCCGCGAAGTCGACCGCGAGACCGAGGTACTCGGCCACAGTGGCCGGAACGAACTTCGTCGACTCGGCGATGGCCGTGGCACAGAGGCCGTTCACGTCTCGCACCTGCAAGCCCGCGTCGTCGACAGCTGCGCGGCACAGCCTGGACCACTGCTCCAGAGAGAGCACGGGCGGGGCCGTCGAGAGCTTGCGTGGTGCCAGCTCGACCATGCCGACGATGGCTGCGCTGCCCTTGAGGCCGCTCATGAACGACCTCCCTCGTACAGATCCTTGAGGTCCTGACGTAGACGGTATTTCTGCACCTTGCCGACCGTCTCAGGTACGGCATCGACGAATACCACCGCCTTGGGCGTCTCGTATCCGGCGAGCCGTTCCCTGGCGAAGGTGATGATCTCCTCCTCGGTCGCCTCGCATCCGGTTCGCAGGATGACGACGGCTGTCACGGCCTCGCCCCAGCGAGGGTGCGGCAACCCGATGACCGCGGCTCTCTGTACGGCCGGGTGCGTGGCGATGACCGCCTCGACGCGCATGCTTGCGACGTTCTCCCCTCCGCTCTTGACGATGTCCTTGTAACGGTCGACGAGGTAGCGCAGTCCCATGTCGTCCACCATCACGCTGTCACCGCTGTGGAACCAGCCCCCGCGGAAAGCCTCCCGGGTGGCCTCGGCGTTGCGGAAATATCCCGGCGTCATGACTGCGGAGCGGTACACAACCTCGCCTGGTCGCCCGCGGACACTGCGCCCCTGCTCGTCGACGACGTCGGATGCCAGCATCGGGCTGGGGACGCCGACGTAGTTCGTCATGGGAGCGGTCGCCCTGTGCACCTCCGGCCACTTCGACGGCCAGAAGCGGTGGCACACGATCGATTCGGTCTGCCCGAACACCCCGACGAAGGTCAGGTCCTCCCCTGCCTTGGCCTGGAAGCGCTCGATGGTCGACGGGTCCATCGCTCCCCAGCCGTAGACCACGACGGTGAGGGAGGAGACGTCGAACTCGGGATGTGCCTCCAACTCCTCGACAAGATCGCCCGCGAACTGGGGGGAGCCGACGAAGAGCGCGGTGCTCCGGTGCCCGTGCAGCGCGGATGCGACACGCGGCGCCGTCATGCCGCGCCCCAGATGGACTTGCCCTCCCGCCATCAGCGCTCCGAAGGGGAATGGCTGGTCGCCCACGTGATAGATCATCGGCAGGAAGACGGTCAGGCGGACATCGCACTCGTGCCGGAGACCACGTGTGAGCGACACAGCCATGCTCAGCGCGGCGACCTGCGTGGAGTGGTGCGTGATCATCACTGCCTTGGGCATCGACGTCGTGCCCGATGTGAAGAGCAGCTCCCATACGTCGTCTCCGTGGATCTCGACGTCGGGCTCGGTGATCGGCTGGGAGCCCACCCACGAGCTCCATGGCAACGACTCCGGGACGCACTCGCCTCCGCCGGTGAGAATCGTCGCCACTACGGGTACGCCGGCTTCTTCGATGACCGCCGCGACCCTCGGCCACAGGTCGGCGTCGACGACCGCCGCGGCGGGTTCGCTGAGCTGCACCAGATGCTTGAGTACGTCAGGTGCCAGGTTGACGTTCATCGGGGCCACGACCATGCCCGCCTTCGCCACGCCGATCTTCGTCACGAACGCCTCGATGGAGTTGTCGCAGAACATCATCACGCGATCGCTCGGTTGCAGCCCCTGCGCAGCCAGCGCGTGAGCGACCTGGTTCGCGAGCTGGTCGGCCTCACAGTTGGTCAGGGATCGGAACTGCGGCTCACCGCTGTCCCCTGTGAGCGCGACTTCGTTCGGATAGCTCCAAGACAGACGCTCGAAGACGTCCCCGATCGAGGTTCTCTCCCACCGGCGCGTCGCACGGCGCCCTCGCAGGGTGGTGACGTCGAACCCAGCATCGGGCTCGGGCGGCGACACATCGGTACGCTGGTCCTCAACGGAGGTCATGACAGGGCCTTTCTTCTGACGGTTTTACTTGAATGCCGTGGACCGTGACAGCGGTGGAACCGATCGCCAAGCGTTTCTCCACCACGCGTAGCCCCCGTCTCACGGTATCCTGACCGAACAGGATCACTCAGGTGGTCCACAGCCGAGTTTCGGAAGGTGCAGATATGGCTTCGGTCGACGACACACCGGTGGCTTCGCGCAGCGAACTGTCGACGGCGCGACGCCGTCGAGACATTGCTCGCGCCGCTACCGAGCTGTTTGCGAGCCGCGGGTACGGCGGCGCCACGATGGATGCCATCGCCGAAGCCGCGGGCGTGACCAAGCGAACGTTGTATCGCTACGTCCCGACCAAGCAGGACGTCTTGCCCCTCATCCACGAGCAGTTTCTCAGCGCAGCCGAGCAGCTGATACCCGCTTCCTGGGAGGGTGTCAGTGCTGAACGTGGCCTCCAGGAGTTCATCGAGGCGTACGTACGCGTGGTCGTCGACCATCGGGACGCGGTGCGGGTCTTCTTCGAGGAGGAATACAACCTGACCTCCGCCGCCAGGGAGCAGGTGATCAGTCGACGCGATGCCTTCGAGGGGCACCTCCGCCGGCTGCTGGCCGTGGGGGCGTCGAGTAAGACATTCCGCCCGATCAACCCGACCGTCGCCTCGGCAGCGATCCTCGGCTCGCTTGCCGAGACGTATCGCTGGTACTCCCCCGACGGGCTCTTGGGCGTGCATGACGTCTCCAACTCGCTGTGCCGCCTCGTCGTGGACGGCATTCTCGCTGACGACAGCGAGGATGCCGAGCCAGTTCTTGCCATGCCAGCGGACGTGCCCGAGCTCGAGGCCATCCCGACGATTCCCGGCCACGTTCTCGAAGCAGCCGTCAAGCTGTTCGCGTCCCAGGGCTTCCTGGAAACCAACACGCGCGACATCGCGGACGCCGCTGGCATCACGAAGAGCGCGCTCTTCTACCACATTGGGTCGAAGGACGACCTCCTCTTCGCGATCGCCGCCGGCTTCGGACAAGCAAGCGTCCAGCAGCTGCACGACCTGATGAGCAACGTGACCGAGAAGTCCGCTGTCGCACAGCTCGAGCGTGTCATCGTCGGCCACGCGAAGACGATGGGCGAGCGCAGCGACGAAGTCCGCGTATTCGTCGACCAGACCCGATATCTGAGCCACGAGAAGGCCGAGACCATCGAGAGGTTGCGCGCCGCCTACGTCACCGGCGTCGAAAGCATCATTGCCACCGGCGCGAATGCCGGGGTCTTCTTCCCGGTCAACACGAAGGTGACAACGCTGGCCATCTTGGGAATGCTGAACTCGATGCCACGCTGGTACCGCCCACAAGGTCCGTTGGGCCCTGAGGAGGTGGGCTCGATCTTCGCCGACCTCGTCATTCACGGGATCCACCTCGAGTGACCCTTCAATGGGCCGGTGACACGGCAACGACGTCGGACAGAGCCGGCGCACGTACGGCCGCAGCTTTCTCCTGCCGGGCGAGCTCCGCCTCGATCACCTTGGTGTCGTTGCGCGCCCGCGCCGACATCATCCTGGCTGCAGACTCCGTGAGCGTGCACATGCCAGGGATGGCCGGGTCAGCGGCGCACCCGGAGTTCCTCCGACTCTCCACGCGCGGTGTATCCCCTGCCGGCTCCCTGGCGGATCCTGCGAGCTTCAGACCCGCGAACACCCGCATGGCCGCATGGCCACACAGGTCGCACGACATCTCCTGCGGGGGTGGACTGGGCGTCCAGTGCTCAGCCAGTCCACCGCAGCCACGGCACCTGTAATCGACCAGAATCACAGCTGGTCCTTACTCGTAGCAGGTCGGAGCGTGACCGAGCGCAGCGAAGTCTTCCGGATCGTGGGTGATCCAGATCGTGGCGTCCTCGCTCTCGCGGATCCGCTTGAGCCGACGCAGGGTGGCCAGGGCGGCTTGGCTGTCGTGGTCGAAGGGCGTCGGATACTCGGCTTCGAGGGCGGCCCTCAGGTGCACCGCGTCGCCCGCGAGGACGAAAGTCCGCGACGCCAGCCGGACCCGTAGGCTCAGGTTCCCCGGGGTGTGGCCGGGCATAGGCATGATCACCAGGCTCCCGTCGCCGAAGATGTCCACGTCGATGCCCGGGACGGTACGCCAGTTCAGACCCTGGATCCTACGCACCTGTTCGGTTGCATAGGCGAAGACGCCGATCGGGTCCGGCGCGAGCGCGTAGGCGAACTCCCCCTGGCCGACGTAGAACACGGCGTTCGGGAACAGGTGGTGGGCACCCGCGTGGTCGAAATGCAGGTGCGAGGCGACCACGTGGGTGACGTCGTCGAGGCGGTAGCCCAGCTGTTGCAGCTGCCGGTCGATCTGCTGATCCTCCGTGGCCTGCAGGTTGATCAGGCCAGCGATCTGCTCGCCGTAGGTCTCTACAGGGTCTCGCATCCCTTCGGGCGCCATCCCGGTGTCGAAGAGCACCAGGCCCTTCGGGTGCTCGATCAGAAAAGCCGGCATCGGGATGCTGATCGTGCCGGACAGCCCGAACATCAGCAGCCCGGAGTCGAGCGTGAAGGTGGGTGAATCGAGTGCCCACATCCTGCGTGCCACGTTCACGGACATTGTCGAATCCAATCTCTAGGTGATCGGCGATCGGTAGGTCGCCGTGGGACGCCTGGCCGTGCGGCTCAGACGGTCGGGATGAATCCCTTGGGAAGCGCGATGGAGCGAAGGACGTAGCAGTTGTCCCGCCCCTCTCGAGCCCGCTCCCGTCCGAGACCGGAGCGCCTTACCCCTCCGAAGGGGCCACCGCCTCCACCCGGGGGCGCCTCGTTGATCCGGCAGGTCCCGGTCGTGACCTGACGGGCCACCGCGAGACCGCGATCCAGGTCGTCGGTGAACACGGCGCCCCCGAGGCCGTACTCCGAGTCGTTCGCGAGCTGAACCGCGTGGTCGTCGTCGGTGTAGCGGAGGACCGAGAGCACCGGCCCGAAGATCTCCTCACGTGCGATCGTCATATCCGGGGTGACGCCCGTGAAGACGGTCGGCTCGATGAACCAGCCCGTGTCCAGATCTGCCGGCCGACCGCCGCCGACAGCGACGGTGGCGCCCTCGCTGCGGCCGAGATCGAGGTACCGCTCGACGCGGTCGCGCTGCCGTCGCGCGGCCAGCGGACCGACCGCCACGCCGGCGTCGTGCGGGTTGCCGACGCGCATCGCCGAGACGGCGTCCACCACGGCGTCGACCACCTCGTTGTGACGCGACTCCGGGACCAGCAGTCGGGTCGTGGCAAAGCAGAGCTGTCCGTTGTTGGGCAGCGAGCTCTCGATGATCCGGGGTAGGTGCTGCCCGAGGTCGGCGTCGTCGAGCAGGATCGCGGCGGACTTACCACCCAGCTCGAGCGTCACACTCTTGAACGAGTCCGCTGCCAGCGAGGCGACGCGTGCACCGGCCACGGTGCTCCCGGTGAAGGAGATCCGGTCCACGCCGGGGTGCGACACCATCCGTTCGCCGACTTCGACGCCGCCGGGGATGATGCTCAGGACGCCCTCGGGGAGGCCGGCCTGCAGGAGTGCCTCTGCGACGTGGTAGCAGGACAAAGGGCTCTCGGGCGCGGGCTTGGCGATCACCGAGCAGCCGGCCAGCAGCGGCGTGACCATCCGGCCGATCAGCGAATGCACCGGGGCGTTCCACGGGATGATCGCCACGACAACCCCCACCGGGATCTTCTCGACCAGCACCTTCCCGGCCGGGCCGTCGCGCAGCTCCGCAGTGGGGAAGGCAACCATCTCGGCCACCTCCGCGCGAATAGAGGCGACGGCGGCTCCGGTGATCGGCCCCATGAAAGCCAGGGGCGAGCCCATCTCGTCGATCTGGAGGTGAGCCATATCGTCCACCTGCCCCTGGAGGATGTCGGCCGCACGGAGCAGCACCTCACCGCGTTCGGCGACGCTCATACGTCGCCAGGGGCCTTCGGCAAACGCTGTGCGAGCCGCAGCGACCGCTACGTCCACGTCGTCGGGCGTCGCGAGCGGCACCCTCCCGAACACCTTCTCGGTGATCGGCGAGACGACCTCGAGCCAGTCGTTGCCCTGCGGCTTGGCCCATCGGCTGGCGATGAACAGTTCCTGACGTTCAAGCATGACGTTCCTTCCGGATGTTGGTGGTACGAGGGACGGGGTGGTGGTGCGCGGCGGCGAAGCCGGCGGGATCTGCGGTCGTGCCCGCCGCCGCTGAATCGAATGCGGGCGGCGTCATGTCGCCCACTCCACGAGCGCGTCGAGGGCTTCGATCTCGGATCCCCGGGCGAGCATCGGATTGACTTCCAGCGACAGGACTTCCCTCGGGGCGCTGGCGACCGCACGTGTGATAGCAAGGATCTGACGGACCAGCTCGGCGCGATCGACAGGCGGGGAACCGCGGTAGCCGTCCAGCAGTGCACCACCTCGGAGCTCGCCGAGCATGTCCTCGACGTCGCCGGCGCTGACGGGGAGCACGCGCAGGCTGACGTCGCGCATGATCTCGGTCCACACTCCGCCCAACCCGACCGCGAGAACGTTCCCCCAGGTCGGGTCAGCGACCACGCCCACGATGAGCTCCACTCCGCGCTCGCGCATCGGGCTGACCAGGACACCGTCGGGCGCCCGACCGGCGCCGGCCTGGACGGACGTTACGAGTGCGGCGTGCTCCGCGCGGAGCTGTTGCTCGTCATGGATGTCCAGACGTACGCCGCCGACGTCGCTCTTGTGCTGCAGGTCGGTGCCCACCGCCTTCAGCACGACGGGATATCCCAGACGGCCGGCAGCCTCGACGGCGGCCTCGACGTCGCCGACATGCTCCGCGGGAACCACCCGCGCTCCGCAACGGTCGAGGAAGTCCCGAGTGCGCGGCTCGTCCCACCTCTCGGGCCCTGGCTCCACATCCGAAACGGCGATCGCGGGCTCCGTCTCCACGGCCGTAGACCGAGCGATGGCCCACTCGGTGCGATTCGCGAGACGGCCCAACGCTCGCGTCACGTGGGCGAGCCCGCCGGACAGATAACGCGCCTTGTGCTCAGCGAAGTAGTTCGCGGCGATCTCGGAGGTCCGTGCGCCGACGTTCTCGACGAAGTAGGTCGGCACCGCGTTGGCAGCGAGCCGCTCGGCCGTCTCGGCGACGATGTGGGTCAGGTGGTTCTCCAACGCCTCAGGCGTATGCGGCACAGGAACGCCGAGCAGGAGCGTATCGACCTGCTCGTCCGCCGAGACCGCGGCCGCGATCTCACTGAGAGCCGCGACCCGGGTGGTCGCGGTACCGGTCGTGTCCAGGGGGTTGTAGATACGTTCCGGAGCCTCGGGCACGGTACGGACCTCCGCGACGGTGCCTTCGCCGAGCTCGGGAAACGTCAGCCCCGCGCGATCGCCAAGGTCAGCCGCCTGGGTGCAGAAGCCACCGCTGAGGCTGACGAAGGCGGTCCGCCGGCCTACTCGGCCACCGGTGACCGACGCTGCTGACGCGGTGTAGACGAGCTCCTCCGCCGAATGGGCCCGGACGATGCCGTGCTGGCGGAAGACGGCGTCGAGAACGTCGTCGTCTCCAGCGACACCACCGGTGTGGGCGGCGGCGACCCGCGCCGCGGCCTCTCCCCGGCCCACCTTGCAGGCGACGACGGTCTTGCCGGCGGCGTTGGCCAGATCGACGGCCTCGAGGAAGGCATGCGGCTGGCGCACGGACTCGAGGTACAGCGCAATGACACGGGTGTGCTCGTCTCGAGCGGCGTACGCGATGACGTCTCCGGCCGTGACCATCGCCTCGTTCCCCGTCGAGACTGCCCAGCTCGTGCCGATCTGGTCCTGGGCGGCGAAATTGACGAGGGTCGACCCCACCGCGCCGCTCTGGGACACGATCGCGATGTCGCCCCGGGGCAGCACCGGAGGCAGCCTGGTCGCCATCGCAGTCAGCCCGGTCACCGTGTTCACGAATCCCAGCGTGTTGGGGCCAAGGAGGACCACGCCGTGCGCGCGCGCCAGTTCGACGAGCTCACGCTGCAAATGAGCACCTTCCGTGGTGCCCTCTTCGGCGTATCCGCCGCTGAGCACAACAGCCTGGTGGATGCCGTGTGCAGCCAGCTCCGGAATGGCCTGAGCGACGCGCGGAGCTCCGAGTGCGAGGAAGGCAAGGTCGACCTCGGACGGCAGATCGGCGATCGTCGGCAGCGCCGTTCGTCCGAAGACCGTGCCCTCCGCCCGCGGATTGACCACGTGGATCGCGGAGGTGTCCATGCCCCCGACGGCACCGTCGATGCTGCCGAACAGGTGCCGCAGGAACATCGACTTCTCGCTCGCGCCGACCACGGCCACCTGGCTGGCACCCATGAGGCGCTCGACGCTGTCGACGATGTTGGTGTCCAAGTTGTCGGGCTTGGTCATGAGTCCTGCTCCTTCTTCGACGCCGCCTTGGCTGCGAACCGCTCGCGAAGCTCCCGCAGGGCCGCATGCATCTCTGGATCGCGAAGGCGCGCGGTCTGGGTGCGTGATTCGACGTCCATCGCAGACACCAAAGTGGTGGTCTCGAGGTTCGTCACGAGGTCCGCCTTCGTCGCGCGCACGGCCTCCGGAGGCAGCGCGGCGACGTCGGACGCCATGCTGAGGGCTGCGGCGAGCAGGTCGTCCGCCGGCACCACCCGGTTCACGAGGCCCACGCGCTCGGCCTCGCTCGCTTCCATGGTGCGGCCGACAAGCAGCAACTCGGCGCTCAGTCCCGATCCGACGAGTCGCGGAAGCAGCCAACTGGTCCCCAACTGGCCCGCCGAGAGACCCAGTTGGGTAAAGGCTGCTGCGAATCTGGCCGACGGCGCGGCCAGACGGATGTCGGCGGCCAGGGCGAGGGCGAGGCCACCCCCGGTTGCCGGACCGTTGACAGCGGCGACTATCGGGACAGGGATGGCCCGTATCGCCGCCATGGCGGCCACGCCGCGAGCCTGGTGGCGCCTGATCCTGGCTGTCGACCACCGTTCGAGGCCCTCCATGTTGGAGAGGTCTCCCCCGGCACAGAACGCCTTGCCTGCGCCGGTCAGGACAACTGCACGAACGTCGTCGTCGGCGGTCAGTTCCAGGCCTACGTTCGCCAGGTCCTCGAACATCGCCGGGTTCATCGCGTTGAACCGGTCGGGCCGGGACAGGGTGACCTGGACGACGTGTGGCGCGACCTGCTCGACGCGCAACGTCTCGTAGTCCCGACCTGCGATCATGAGGAAACCTCGGTTGCGACGGCGCGGTCGGCCGAGACCTGGCCGAGGTCGTAGTCATCGAGGTCCGCCCTGGTCGTCTGGTTCCAGATGTCGATGAGTCGCCACGGCGCATTGGTCACTACACGACCTTGCTCGTTCCGATACCACGTGTCCATACCCGGGTGCGTCCAGATGAGCCGTTCGTGTGCGCGGTCGACCTCCTCGTTGTAGGAGTCGCGCACTTCGTTACGGCACTCGACCGTGTGAGCACCCGCTGCCGCCATCTGCGCGATCAGGGACATGATGTAGCGGACGTGACACTCGGTGATATAGAGCAGGCTTCCGCCGTGGCCGAGGTTGGTGTTCGGCCCGTACAGCATGAACATGTTCGGGAACATGCGCTCGGTCATGCCGAGGTAGGCGCGTGCATCATTGGCACCCCACTGGTCTCTCAGCACCACGCCCTCGCGACCCCTGACCTCCAGGGAGCCGAGCAGATTGAGACTGTCGAATCCGGTCGCGTACACGATCGTGTCGACCTCGTACCTCGTCCCGTCGTTGGTCTCGACCGCATCCTCGGTGATCCGCGTGACTGCTCCGGTCTCCAAGGTCACGTTGGGCCGGCGAAGCGCGGTGAACCAGCCGTTGTCCAGCAGCATCCGCTTGCCGAACGGCGGGTAGGCAGGCAGGGACTTCTCGATGAGGTCCGGCCGACCGTCCAGCTGTCGCTCGAAGTACGACGTGAAGTACTTGCGGTGGCCCTCGTTGACCGAATTGATCGAGAGCGCGTCGGAGGGCCAGTCCTCGTCACGGATCAGGCTGTCGTAGACCTTGTCGCCGAAGACCCAAGCCTGCCGCATGCGATACCAGGCGGCATAGAACGGGACGTGCTCCATGAGGTAGCGGATGTCATCGGTCACCGCGCGGCTGTACTCGTCGTTCGGCGCCACCCACTGCGGGGACCGCTGGAACACGGTCATGGCAGCGACATCGTCGGCGATCGCGGGAACCAGCTGCATGGCGCTCGCGCCGGTGCCGATCACTGCGACGCGACGTCCGGAGATGTCGAATCCGGCCGGCCACCGGGCCGAGTGGAACTGGTCGCCGCGGAACTCGTCCTGACCCGCGATCGTGGGCACCTTCGGCTGATTGAGCTGCCCCACCGCCGAGACCATGAACCGCGCCTTGACCTCGACGACGGCACCGCCGGGTCCCGTTCCCGCCACTGTCCATCGGCCCGTCCCCTCGTCATACACCGCCGAATCGACACTGACGCCGGTCTGGATGTGCTCACGAAGCCGGAACCGGTCTACTGTGCGGGACAGGTACGCGTGAACGTCCTGCTGCTTGGAGTAGTAGCGGTTCCAGTTGCTCGGTGCGAACGAGTAGGAGTACCAGTAGCTGGGCGTGTCAACCCCACAATCGGGATACCGGTTCTCGAACCAGGTCCCCCCGATGTCGGGATTCTTTTCAAGAATCGTGAAGGGGATTCCCGCCTGCTTGAGCTGAACCGCCAGGCAGATTCCCGACGTGCCGGCACCGATGATCACGACGTTGTAGTCATCCTTGTCAGGGAGGTCGGCAAACGCCTCCGGGGAGAAGCGGGGGCGCAGGCCCATCTCCTCGGCCATCATCTGCGCATAGTTCTCACCGACGGGCTCCCCCATGCAGGCGCTCATGATCTGGGTGAGTTCTTCTGTGTCTGTCTCCGGTACAGACCAGGACGGATCCTGGGCGAACCTCATGGTGAGGTTGAGCGCGGCCATGCGGATCTCGGCCTGCGCCTGCGGGTCAAGGTCGCCCGTCGCATGGTCTGAGAGACCTTTCGTGCGAGTGGGGAGATAGGGCTCACGGAGCCATTGAGTGCCCTCGACCTGCGCCAGCACACCGACGAGTGTCGGGATGTTGGCGGACTCGAGCGCCTGGGAGAGCCGATCCCGGTCGACGGGTGCGTCCGCCAGTCCGCCCAAGGTCACGACGGGCTCGAAGCTGTTGTTGCTGGGTTCCACGGCTGTCACCTGCGTTCTCATGAAGTACACTGTGCGGTCAGTATATACCCTGGATCACACCTTCCATCAAGTTCGAGGAGAAACAACATGCACGAGACCCCCGTCGCGCCAAGGGAGGATCGCCTCAGCCCGAACGTGTTGGGCCTGGTGAGGGCGATGCGCAGAGATCCCGCGACTCCGCAGTGGCCGGTGGCGCGTCATCGCGACACATACGAGACCGCGATGAGCGCTCGCCCCTTGCCGGCGGGAGTCAGCCTGTCGCAGGTCTCCACTCCGGGTGGCGTTGCCGAATGGATCCGTCCGACACGGGCGCGGGACACAGAGACGATCCTCTACCTGCACGGCGGCGGCTTCGTGATGGGGTCCATCGTGACGGCTCGCCCTATCGCGGCCGACCTTGCGAAGCGGACTGGACGACCGGTACTCGTGCTCGACTACCCGCTCGCACCGGAAGCTACCTTTCCCGAACAGCCCCACGCGGCGGCCCGCACCTGGGCTTGGCTCCTCGAACAGGTTGGAGTCATTCACGATCTCGTCATCGCCGGCGACTCCGCTGGCGGCGCCCTCGCGGTATCCACGATGCTGCTACTGCGCGAACAGGGACACTCGCTGCCGGCCGCATGCGTCCTACTCTCGCCACTACTCGACCTGCGCATGGGAAATCCGACACTCGATACGGCGCTTGCCGACGACCCCCAACTGCCCCGCTGGATGCTCACCTGGATGTGCGAGAGCTACCTGGGCGGCGTGACCGATCCAGCCGACACACTCGCGTCCCCCGTGCTCGCCGACCTCCGCGGACTGCCGCGAACGCTTGTGCAGACCGCCGAACTCGAGGCGCTTCGCCCGGACGCCGAGCTGTTCACCGCCCGCTGCACAGATTCCAAGGTCGATTGCTCTCTTCAGATATGGCCCGGGATGATCCACGTCTGGCACAACTTCACTCCTCGCCTACCCGAAGCGGCCGATGCCCTGCAGGCGGTGGCCAATTGGCTGGCCGAGTGACCATAAGGTTCTGTCCGGTCAGTATACTTTTCGAGATTTCTCGGCTACGGTGCTGTACGACCGGTGACACACGTCACACGACAACCGGTGGTGCTGCGGCTGGTGCTCCGCTCCACCCCTCACCGTCCTGGAGGACGTCATGACTCAAACCGAAGCGCAGGCTTCGACCACCACGGCGCTGGACCCGGACCAGATCGCTGCCAAGTACCTCGAAGAGCGCGACAAGCGACTCCGGTCCGATGGTTTCGGCCAATACGTCACCGTCGACATCGACTCGGAGGTGGACCACGACCCGTTTGTCACGCAGGTCGTTCAGCGCGCCGCCGTTACGGAGGAGGTGGAGGTCCTCGTCGTCGGCGGGGGCTTCTCCGGGTTGATGGCAGCGGCCGAATTGATCCGTAGCGGTGTCCACGACGTCCGGATCATCGAACGCGGAGCCGGCTTCGGAGGCACGTGGTACTGGAACCGCTACCCCGGCATCGCCTGCGACGTGGAGTCGTCCATCTACTTCCCCATGCTCGAGGAGATCGGCACGATCCCTAGCGAGCGCTACGCGAACGGCACCGAGATCCGCTCGCACGCCGAAGCCATCGCCGACCGCTTCGACCTCGAGTCGCGGACCCTTTTCCAGACTCGCGTCGACGACCTCACGTGGGACGAGGGGGCGCGGCGTTGGATCGCCACCACAACCCGCGGTGACCGGATCACTGCGCACCATGTGGTGCTCGGAACCGGGGGCCTCATCTCGAAGCCCAAGCTTCCCGGCGTGCCCGGACTCATGGACTTCCGAGGCAAGTGGTTCCACACCAGCCGCTGGGACTACGACTACACCGGCGGTGACTCCTTTGGCGGTCTCACCGGCCTCGCTGGCAAGCGTGTCGCCGTCATCGGCACCGGGGCCACCTCGCTCCAGGTCGTACCTCACCTCGCGGAGGCGGCCGACCACCTGTACGTCGTCCAGCGGACGCCCAACGCTGTCGACGTACGCGGAAACGGTCCGACGGACCCCGACTGGTTCGCCAGCCAGTCGCCAGGGTGGCAGAAGGAGCGCATGGCCAACTTCGACTCAATCCTCGCGGGCATCCCCCAAGCCGAGGACATGGTCGGCGACCAGTGGACCCAGATCTGGGGCTTCCCGCCGCTGGAGATCCCCGAGGACGGTTCGGCGCCCGACATGGCCGCCTACATGCAGGCGATCATGGCCAACGACCTCAAGCAGATGGAGCGGATTCGCCAGCGCGTTGACGATCTGGTCGACGACCCCGCGACAGCCGAGGCCCTCAAGCCCTGGTTCGCGACGCACTGCAAGCGTCCCGGCTTCCACGACAGCTACCTGCAGACCTTCAACCGCGCAAACGTGACTCTGGTCGACACCCAGGGCCGCGGCCTGGACCGGATCAGCGACCACGCCATCCACTTCGACGACCAGGCCTACGAGGTCGACTGCATCATCTACGCAACCGGGTTCGAGGCGGCCATCTCCCCTGGCCGCTCTGGTGGCTTCGACGTACGCGGCCGCGACGGGCTGCTTCTCGAGGACCGCTGGGCTGCAGGCGCGGCCAACCTGCATGGCATCTACACCCACGGCTTCCCCAACCTCCACGTCATCGGCGGAGTCCGCGGCGCCGCAGTGTCGATCAACATCCTGTACGTCAACAGCGAGCAGGCCAAGCACGTCGCGGCCGTGATCGCCGACCTCAACAGTCGGGGGGTGGATTCGCTCGAGATCACTGCCGAGGCTGAGTCGGATTGGCAGGACCGGATGGCGGAGAAGTCTGTCTATAACGAGGAGGCGACCCGCGCCTGTACACCCGGCTACTACAACAACGAAGGCGACCTGGAGGCGGCGAGCAAACCCTTGTTCGCCGCGGTCTACGGTGGCGGCCCGGTCGAGTACATCGGCATCCTGGAGGAGTGGCGCTCGAAGCGGATCGACGAGACTGCGATCCTGGCGTTCGAAGAGGAGGTCGAGGGCTGATGTCGACGAGCATCTCCGCGGCGGTGCTGCGCAGCGCCGGAAAGCCGCTCGACGTCACGACCTTGACCCTCGACGAGCCCCGGGACGGCGAGGTGCTCGTCCGCTACGTGGCCAGCGGGTTGTGTCACAGCGACCTCCACGTGATGGACGGGTCCATGGCTCACCCTGGCCCTGTCGTGCTGGGGCATGAGGGCGCAGGCGTGGTCGAGAAGGTCGGCCCCGGGGTGACCACGGTCAGCGTCGGCGACCACGTGCTGACCTCCTACCAGCCATCGTGCGGTCGTTGCTGGTACTGCTCGCAGGGCCGATTCAACCTGTGTGAGCTCCGCGATGCCAACCGCACCGTGATGGCCGACGGCACGACCCGGATGAAGGACCCTTCGGACGGAAGCGACATTCTGCACTTCTTCCAGCTCTCGACCCACGCCGAGCGCGCCGTCGTGCCCGAACTGGGACTGGTGAAGATCCGCAAGGATGCGCCGCTCGAACTGGCGTGCCTGGTCAGCTGCGGGGTCGCGACCGGCTTCGGTGCGGTCGTCAACAAGGCCAAGGTCCACGCCGGCAGCACCGTCGTCGTCATCGGCTGTGGCGGCGTCGGCCTCAACGCGATCCAGGCTGCCGCGCTGGTCGGAGCCGCGAAGATCGTCGCTGTGGACCGCCTTCCGCACAAGCTCGAGCATGCCCGTGAGTTCGGTGCGACACACACCGTCGACGGTACCGATGAGGAGAGTGCGCTGGCCCAGATCCGGCAGATCTGCGGGCACGACGGCGCTGACTACGCGATCGAGGCCGTCGGCGTGCCCGCTACCATCATGATGGCGTTCAACTGCATCCACCGCGGCGGCACTGCGGTGATCAATGGCGTCACCGCTGACGGAGCGAAGATCACCTTCGACCCCCGCTTGCTGCTCACCGAGCGCGTCCTCACGGGGACCTCCTTCGGCAGTATCCGTGCTCGAATCGACCTCCCGCTCATCGTCGACCTGTATATGGACGGCAAGTTCAAGCTCGATGAGCTCGTCAGCCGGGAGGTGGAGCTGAAGCAGATCAACGATTCGTACGGGCGACTCGCGGCTGGTGAGGCCCGCAGGGAAGTCTTGCGTTACGGCTGAACCACCTGATCGTGGGTTCGAGCCCCGAACGATGACCTGGCCGGGTTCGTCGTTCGGGGCTTCGGCATCCTGATCCAGCCGCTGCGGACCACGCAGCTACCTCAGGCCGTGAGACTCGTCATCAGCCGTGGGACCTCGATGGCCCGTTCTATGCCGAGTTCCGCAGGCGGCCCAGCAGCGTCCGACCAGATTGATCATCGCGCACTCTCACCGACGGCCAAGCCAGGAGCAGAGCCGCCGACGGGTCAGACGGAGCGGAGATCACTGAGGCCGACTGCCGCCGTTCTTTGCAGAGCCAGGCACCTGCCACTATCGGCGGTTGACGTGCCCTGCGTCGACAGGCAGAGCGACGCCCGTGACGTATCGGGCTTCGTCAGAGGCCAGCCACGCCACCGCATCCGAGACGTCTTGAGGTTCGATCATCGGCACGGGCATCGCGTTCGCCAGTGCGCCGGCCATCTTGGGGTCACTTTCGAAGTAGGCGCCGACAGCTTCATTGACGATCATCGGCGTGTTGACGCCGGAGGGATGCACGCTGTTCACTCTGATGCCGTGCTCTGCGTAGCAGTTCGCGAAGGAGCGCATGAGTCCCACAACGCCATGCTTGCTCGCGGTGTAACCCAGCAGGCCCGGGGAGTTGCCGCCGATCCCGATCAGTCCGGCGGTCGAGCTGGTGAGAACGATCGCGCCTCCACGGGCACGGGCCACCATGCGCGGCGCGGCCACCCGCACTGTGTGGTAGACGCCGGTCAGGTTGACGGCAAGCGCGTCGTGCCACTGCTGATCGTCGTGATGCACCGACATTGGTGCGATGCCGGCATTTGCGATCACGACGTCGACCGGTCCGATTTCCTCGACACCCCGCTCGAATGCTGCCTGGAGCGCCTCGAGGTCGCGGACGTCGGCCGTCAACCCGACGGCGCGGCGCCCGAGCCTCTCCACCTCCTTCACGGTCAGGTCGAGGTCCTCGGATGTACCCATGGCGTAGGGGACCGAGCCGATCTGGTCGCAAAGGTCGAGGGCGATGACGTCGGCGCCTTCCTCCGCGAGCCGCAGCGCGTGAGTTCGTCCCTGCCCTCGCGCGGCTCCGGTGATGAACACAACCTTGTTCTCGAACCTTGTCATCGACTCTCCTCAGTCATATCGATCAGTGGTCGTGCGTCACGGAGGCTGCAGCCAACGGCGTGACGAACGTAACAGAACCTCGACGATTTTGTATACTGTCCGGACAGGATTCCTTGATCGGCCGGTATCCCGGCAACGAACGATCAAACGCGGTACAAGGCGACAACAGCCATGCGCTCAATGCTGATCGAGGCAGCAACCCCGACCACGATCTTGCTGGCCGTCGATCCAAGAGTCGTCCTGGCTGTCGCGAGATAGGTTCTGCCATCGACCAGGCATCAGCGGGATGGCTGACGCCTGCTGGGCTCGAGGAGCCGAAAGCTTCCGGGCAATGAGGACACCCGATACGACGGCCCTGGCGTCGGGCGTCGCGTCGGTTGCGGGCCGATTCTCATCGGTACCGCGCACCGAGTTCGCGGCCCGCGGCCTCCAGCTCGACGATGGTGGACGCGACACGAATGTCGGCAAACACCGGCAGGGCCTGCGCGTTGTCCTCGACCGAACCGACGACCGCATGCACCGGGACGCCCGCGGATCGCAGCAGGATCTCGGAGATGATTTTGCCCTCCGCCGTCTGTGCGTCGAGGCGCCCCTCCCCCACGATCACCGCTCTGGCGGATGTGACCGCCTCAGCAAATCCCAGTGCGTCGAGGACGAATCCGGCTCCGGAGACGATACGGGCGTCGAACTGGGCCCACAGTCCACCGGCGAGGCCGCCCGCGGCCCCTGATCCCTCGATCCCATGGGGGTCGCGCGGAAGCTTGGCGCGGTTGGCGTGCAGTCGTCGCGTGAGGAATTCGACGTCCTCCGCGTCGGCGCCCTTCTGCGGACCGAACACGGTCGCGGCGTCACAGTAACGAGTCCGGACGTCGCTCAGCACTGTGATTGCTGCTCCGCTGAGACCGCCGGCGGCCTCGATCGCGGAAATCGCCCCGACGCCACCGTCCGTCGTCGCGGAACCACCGGCCGCCACCACGATCTCGCGCGCTCCACGACGGGCAGCGTGGGCGATCTGAAGACCAACACCCACCGTGTCGGCGGTACGCGGATCACGAATCCCGTCGTGCGTCGTCGTCAGCCCGCAGGTCTGGGCGACCTCGACGACGGCAATACCGTCGGGCGAAAGGCCCCATCTCGCTGGGCTCGGGGAGCCCCAAGGGTTCACCCCGTCGGCCTCGATGATATCGAGGCACAAAGGGCCCCGGAGTACATCGAGGGTGCCCTCACCACCATCGGCAACAGGCAGCCTCAGCGTCCTGGCTCCCGCCGCCTCGAGACCGCGAGCGATCGCGTCCGCGACGGAGGGCGCGGAGTGCGTTCCTTTGAAGCTGTCGGGCGCAACGATCACCGTCATGCGACCCACGCCTCTGGGTTCACCGGGTGCGGTGGAACCTCCCGACGCGCCATCGCGAGCGCGTTCAGCGCGCACAGTTCCGCCATCCTCGACCGCACGGCCACGGTGGCGCTGCCGAGATGCGGGAGCAGAACCGTGTTTGCCTGGTCGATGAGCCCCGGTGCCAGCACCGGCTCGTTCTCGTACACGTCCAGGCCGGCCCCTGCGATGACGCCGTGGCGCAAAGCGTCCACCAGTGCGTTCTCGTCGACGACCGGACCTCGTGCGGTGTTCACGAGGATCGCGCTCGGCTTCATCCGCGCCAGCACCCGGCGGTCAATCAGGTGGTGAGTCGACGCCGACATCGGAACGTGAACGGAGACGAAGTCCGAGGTCTCGATCAGCTCGTCGAAAGACACCCGGCGGCCAAGCGCAGGATCCACGTACGCCCCGGGCTGAACCTCGTTGTGCGGGCCACGGGCCGAACAATGCTGGACCGTCATGTCGAACCCTGCGGCACGGCGCGCCGTGGCGGCAGCGATGCGACCCGCACCGATCAGGCCGAGCGTGGCGCCCGTCACGTCACTACCCAGCAGCAGGTTCGGCGACCAACCGAGAAACTCGCCCTGCCGAAGGAATCCGTCGGCCTCAACACAACGACGGGCGGTAGCGAGGATCAGGAGCATCGCGATGTCCGCTGTCGGGGCCGTGAGCACCCCGGGCGTATTCGCCACCATGATTCCGCGAGCGGTCGCCGCCGCGACGTCGACGTTGTCGAAGCCCACCGCGTAGTTCGAAATCCCGTCGATCCGCGCACCCGCGAGTTCCTCGGCACCGAGGCGATCGGTGAGTTGAGACAGCACGACCGAGTACGTTCCCGACTCACATGCGGCCACCAGTTCCTCCGGGGTGTGCTCGTGCTCCCACACCGTGACCGATCCCGCAGCGGCGAGCAGAGCAGTGGCCGGATCCGGCAGTGGGGTGGTGACCAGGAATCGCGGGGTTCTCACACCGCGTCCTCAACGGGCACGGACGAGCCGCTACCTGATACGTCCAGGTGAGCGCACAGCTCCGGGGGTCCTGCATACTCCTGAACTAGGACGGCGTGGGGCCTGCCCCCTCCAGCGGTTTCGGCAGATTCACGCCAAGCGTGGACATTCAGACTGTCGTGTCCCGTTGTGTCCGGGCGATGCCAGGAGGGAAGGCCCTCACCGCTCGAACGGGGCATGACGAAGACTTGAGGGTGTTGCAACATCGTCTTCCTTCCGGGGTGATCCGTTTTTCTGTTACGGGCGAACCGCAGGATTGCCTTGCCCTCCGCGATCAGACCCGGCGCGGGCGCCCACGGCCGGCGTCAGCAGCAGAACATCTCCGCGGCTGGTGGATCAGCGATACCGCTTGGTCCACCGCGCGGTTCACTGGTCCACGGTCGTGGGCTGGCGCAGGTTGTGGAACCCGCTGGCGTGGTAGACCAGTGGGCCGACACCCTCATGGATCTCGAGGCCTTCGACACGCAGCAGCACGATGTCGTGGTCGCCAGCGGGCACGATCTGGTCAATGCTGCAGTCCAGCCAGGTCGCTGACTCCTGAAGGAAGACGGCGCCATCATCAGTGGCCGACCAGTCCAGACCAGCAAAACGATTCCCGGTCTTCGCCGCGAGCTGGAGGCAGGCCGCGTCGTGGCCGGCGCCGAGCACGGAGAGGCCAAGCCTCGGCCGATCAGCCAGTTGCGGCCAGGTCGTCGAGGTGTGCTGTACGCATACCGAGACCAGCGCCGGCTCCATCGAGACGGCGACAAACGAACTCGCGGCCATGCCGACGGGCTGGCCGTTACGAAGCGCGCAGACGGCGATAACACCACTTGGAAAACAACCATAGGCCGCGCGCAGGGTCGGTGTCCTCGTGGCCGGGTTGCTGTCGAGTACGTCAAGCTGAACTGTGCTCACGCTGGGTGCCTCCTACCCTTGTGGCTGATGGAGATGAGGTTGGACCAGTGACGTTATGAACAATGGTCGCGGTTCCGGTAACGCGAAGACGCCGAAGAGTTGGGCGTTTCCGCCACGCGACGCAGTGACGTTCGACGGTTTTCACGATTGAATGTCGCCTTCCCGCCTAATTCTTATGAATTCGCGTCATGCCCGCATATGCGACTAGACGGCATCGGCAACCGGTCCATGCTGTTGATCAGCACTGGTTCAAAGGCACCGGTCAGGTCGTTGCTCATTTCAGACAGGCGCGGAGTGCATAGCTCCGACCGTCCGCTTGAGGACCCTTAGGCGCCGCTGCCGAAAGAAGTGCTCGCCTTGGCACGACACCGCATCTCCTACCGAAAGGTGACCTGATGAGCGAGAAGAAGACGACCCGGCTCCGCCGGATATTCGAGAGCGACCGAACGGAGCTGATGCCGTTCGGCGTCCTACCGATTCATGCACAGATGGCGGAGCGCGCGGGGTTCGGCTCCTTCCACGTCTCCGGCGGCATGATGTCGTGGTGGAACGGGCTTCCTGACGTGGGACTGATGACTCGGACCGAGATCATCGACGCTGCACGGAGGATCGTTCAGTCCGTAGACATACCGGTGTACTGCGACGCGGACACCGGTTATGGCGGGATCCAGAACGTCCGCAAGACCGTCCAGGAGTTCATTGCCGCAGGCGTGGCCGGGATCCACCTCGAGGATCAACGTGACCCCAAGAAGGCGGGCGGTCAGGCAGGAATCGCGATCGTGTCCGACGAGGAGGCGATCGGGCGCCTACGCGCAGCCGTGGAGGCCCGGGATGAGCTCGACCCCGACTTCGTGATCACCGCACGCACCGATGGCTACGGCGCCGCAGGCGGCGGCCTCGAGGAAGCCCTGCGCAGGGGTCAGCTGTACCGTAAGGAAACCGGCGTCGACGTGATCTTCTACGAAGGCATCCGTTCCTGGGACGAAGTGCGTACGTTGATGGCTGAGACGCCCGGTCCTTCGTATGCGATCGCGAGCCGCCACGCCGGACCGACCCCACCCGTGGCCGAACTTTCGAAGATGGGGCAGGCCATCAACATCGTTCCGTTCATCATGCCGGCCGTACAGGCGCCTTGGCAGCTACTGCTGCAGGTGCGCGACTCTGGTGAGCTGACCGCGATCGACGAGAACCTGAACCGCCTGTTCGAGATCGAGGGCAGCGAGGAGTTCGTGGGGTGGGGAGATGCGTTCGTCAAGCCGAGCTATGCAGACGTCCGCGGGCTGGAGGAGCGCTTTCTGCCAGCTGACCAGCAGCGGGACTACGAAGACACGATCCACGACTGAGGCAATCCCGCCGAAGGAATCCACACTGTCACCGCGTCGCTCGGACGCGGTCTGCCCCAGGAGAGCTTCTGTTGACTACGACTGTCGTCATAGGGAATCCCAAGCCAGCATCCCGCACACTCGCCGCGTCCACGATGCTCGCAGAGAAACTGTCCGGTGCGCCGCCCGATCACGTCATCGATCTGGTCCACCTCGGTCCCGGCCTGCTTTCCTGGAATGACGAGGCGGTCGCCTCAGCGGTCAGGACCGTGCAGGCCTCGACGCTGGTGATCTTCGGCAGCCCCACCTACAAGGCGAGCTACACAGGCCTGCTCAAGCTCTTCCTCGATCAGTTCCCTGGGGGGACCGGCCTGGCAGATGTGGTTGCGGTTCCGTTCATGCTCGGCGGCGCGCCGAATCATGCACTTGCGCCCGAGTTCATGCTCAAGCCCGTCCTCGCTGAACTGGGCGGCACGTGTGCGCTACCTGGGCTGTACCTCCTCGATGCGAACTACGACGAAGATCCAGCGCTGGACTCCTACGTCCTACGCTGGCGCCCGGTGCTCGACGCTCTGACGCGGAGCAAGTCGGGGCGCTAGGTGTACTCGGCCAAGACGTTGGTAGCGGCGTACCTGGTTGAACAAAGAGAACCTCCGGTTGGGATGGGGCTTGTCGAAGGCCCACTCCCATCCGGAGGTTCTCGTGTCTCACGGTAGTGCCCGGCTGACCGTTCATGGTCGGCGACTCATCGTCCAGCCCGCACGGTCTCGCGGATCCCGCGCCGCCACGAGGTGCCCCACCCGGCCGAGAACGGCCCGATCACCGGCGAGGTCATCCGTGCTTCACGGGCAACCGGCAGGCGTTACGAACGCGATAAGCCGCGTGAACTAGTCCCAATGGACGTCAAGAAGCTCGGCAAGATCCGGGACGCCCGGCAAGCAGGACGGGCGCCTCACCTTGCTCACGGACACCGGACCTATCTGTCCACCGCCCGAAGGCACGGCCGAGAACCTGACGTACTCTAGGGACTCTTCTCGGGCACAGACCAGGTCGCCGCCGACCTACCTTGCTCGCATAGGCCGACGGCGCATCCGTAAAGTCACGATCGGTCGAGGTTTCTCCACTGTGCAGCCACGTGGTGTTCCTCAAGTCGCGGTCCGCGGCCGGGGAAGAGCTTTTCACGCAAGGTCCCGGGCTGGTACTCACGTCGCATCAGCCCGCGCCGCTGCAGTTCAGGCGCGACGTGGTCGATGAAGTCAGCGTATGTGCCAGGAACCAGCATGGACATGATGTTGATGCCGTCGACGCCCGCAGCTCGATACTCCTCGAGCCTGTCGGCGATGGTCTCGGGCGTGCCGGTGACCCGCCACTGCTTGGCCGAGAAAGCGAGGAGATCTGCCACCGTGGCTCGCCGGTCAGGCACCGTGTCGATGACAAGCTGGATCACGCCTCTCATGCCCGGGGCCTGCTCGATCAGGTCCTCGAGTGGCTGATCGGGATCGGAGGTGCTGAGATCCACACCGATGGTGCCGCTCATCACCGCCATCTGAGCCTCCAGGTCGTTCCACTCGTCGTACTCGGCTTCCTTGCGTCGAGCCTCTTCCTCCGTCGAACCCACGATGAAGGTAAGCCCTTCGATGAAGAGGATGTCGTCCGCTTTCCGGCCGGCCTGGGCGGCCAACGCCTTGACCTTCTCGACCTTTGCCGCGGACGCCTGCGGCGGGCCCGAGATCATGAAGACACCTTCGGCGTGCTTAGCGGCGAAAGCCATACCGGCTGGCGACGCGCCGGCCTGGAAGAGGACAGGGGTACGTTGTGGCGACGGCTCCACCAGATGGGGACCCTCGACGCTGTAACGCTCGCCCACGTGGTTGATCTTGTGGATCTTGCGGGGATCGGAGAACAGGCCGGTGCCGCGATCCTTCACCGCAGCCGCGTCTTCCCACGAGCCCTCCCACAGCTTGTAGGCGACCTCGGTGTACTCCTCGGCCCATCGATAGCGCTCGTCGTGATCGACAATCGTAGGCAACCCCATGCTGCGCGAGCCGTTCTTCGACACGCTGGTGACGACGTTCCAGCCGATACGGCCCTTTGTCAGGTGGTCCAGTGTCGAGGCGGCGCGGGCGAAGGCGAATGGATGCTGTTGCAGGATCGAGCTCGTGTAGATGAAGCCCAAGTCCTCGGTGGCGTGTGCCATCGCGGAGATGAGCACGCTGGGATCACTCACCGGGAACTGCACCGCATGCTCGGCGATGACATCCCACGAACCACGGAACTCGCCGTACAACCCGAAGATATCGGCGATGAAGATCCCGTCGAACCGGCCTCGTTCTGCGAGCCGAGCCATCTCTACCCACAGGTCGAGCGAGTTGTATTCGACGGCACGAGATTCGGGGTGTCGCCACATCCCAGGTGAAATGTGTGATGGCGTGTTCATGATGAAAAGATTGAAGAGCAACGGATCTGTACGTGACAACGAACTCATCTCCTATATGAAGTGGTCAACCATTTGTGCCCGAGGCGGACACGATGACACGGTCGGATCGGCCGAATAACCGGTGATGCGGTCGGCGCGTTGGCACCGACAAAAACTGCGACCTCGTTAAGCGCACATGAATCATTCCCGACTACCGAGGCCCGAGGTGTCTTCGGCAATTTCGCCGATGAGTCTGCGCTGCCGGCGTTCGCCATATACGTCCATGACGACCGACACCGTGCCAGCAGCGAAGAACCCGGCGGATACGAGGACGAACACGGGTGCGATCGTCCCCGCCGTGTCGAGGATGAATCCCGTCACATAGGGGCCGACGAATCCGGAGATGACGCCGAGCGAATTGACCAGGGCAAGGGCCGACGCGCCGGCCGCCGCGGCGAACACCTTGGACACGATGCTGAAGAACGTCGCGGTCGGAGCGAGCGCTCCGATGGCTACCAGGCACAGACCGATGTAGTTGATGGCGTGGTCACTGACGTTTGCCACGATGATGGCGCCGACGAGTCCGATGCTCAGAGCGACGGCGACGTGAACACCAGCTTTGCCCAGTCGTGAAACCGAGAACCCCATGGCGATCGCGACAATGGCAGCGAGTGCATACGGCAACGAACTGAGGATACTGGGGTTGATGCTCGGGTCACTCTCGTGCCAACCGGTCAGGACGGTGGGGAGGAAGAAGACCAAGATGTAAGTGCCGAGCGGAAAGAAGAAGTAAGCGATGCCGAGCAGCCAGACCCGTCCGCTTCGCAACCCCGCCTTGAACGAGTGCGAGGCAGCGTCCGAACCTTCCGCCGCACCGATCTCGGCGAGGAACGTCCGCTCCTCCGGGGTCAGCCACTTTGCCTGCGCGGGGCCATCAGGCAAGACGTAGTAGGCCACGATGCCGGCAATGATCGGAAGGATCCCGGCAACAAGGAAGAGGATGCGCCAGCCGGCGAAGTCGATGCCAAGCGAGTCACCCCACGGGATGAGCGCGAGCGAGATCGGTCCCATGACGATGATCGACACCGTTCCGGCGAACATATAGATCGAATAGGCGAAGGCACGCTTGGCCTGCGGGAGGAAGTAGGCGATGTACGCGAGAGCACACGGAGTCAGGCCGGCCTCGGCCACGCCGAGGAGAACACGCAGCGCGTAGAGCATGATCTCGTTGGCTGAGAAGGCCATGAGTGTCTGAGCGAGACCCCAGGTGATGACTATCCGAGGGAACCACCTCTTCGCCCCGTAGCGCCTCATGGCAGCGCTGCTGGGAATCTCGAAAAGGACGTACCCGAAGAAGAAGATGCCTGCGGCGAACCCGAACGCCGTGGCAGAGAGTCCGAGTTCCTCGTTCATTCCGCCGGGGCCGGCGAAACTCAAGCTCACCCGGTCCGTGATGGAGAAGAACATCAAGGCGCACAGCATGATGAGAATGCGTCCGTAGAACTTCCGGGAGACGCTGCGTACGAGTTCGTCGCTCCGCGGTGTGGGGGCCGTCGTTCGATTCACGGTGACTGTTCCTTCGACCTGAGTGGAAGCTGATAGAGCGGAAAATTGCAGTGTCGGTCCGTTGTCGAGGCTCAGTGGCAGATCGACGTACCGCCGTCGTTGGATGTCGGCTGTACGGTCATGTAGGGCACCTGATCGCTCAGGAAGAACAGGGTCGACCCGGCCATCTCTCTTCGGTTCCCCGAGCCTGTACAGCGGGTTTCCCTGCAGCCCGCGTCTTCCGTGGCGTGTGCCAGCGCGGATGCGAGAAGACTGAGTTCGCCCGCCGGGATCTGCACCGCATGTTCGGCGATGAAGATCCCAGCGAACGCATCGACCGGCCGGATCGGCCGGCTAGCTGGGGCAGTGGTCCGCGGGCCCTTCACCCAACGTTGGTCGGCGCGTTGGCACCGACGACGACCGCGACGTAGGTGCAGTCTTCGTCGTAGTGGTTGCGCCACGCGTGCGGAGCACCGGCCATGACCAGGATCGATCCAGGTGACAACGTCCGTACCTGCCCGCCCGGAAGCTCGATGTCGACCTTTCCGGAGATGATGATCTCGTAGTCGATGGTGTCTGTTCGGTGCATACCCGCGTCCCCGTGGGCGTCGCCCTCGACGTCGTCCCGATCCAACGCAGCGACGTCAAGCTTTCCCGCTGAACGGGCGGGGAATCGGAACACACCCAGGTTGGACCCACCCGGTCCAGGAAAGGACATGTCAGCGGGAGCGGCACCGATGCTCGTCGGCAGGGACGCGACACCCCCGGTGGACCACAGGAACGCTCCATCGAGCGCCCCCGGGATCTCCATCGTCGCGGGCGAACCCGCCTCGATGAAATGGGACTTGCCGTCGGCGTCGCATGCTGCGACGACCAGTTCGAACTCACTTGCGATAGCCATGGTCTGGGCTCCTTGCTCTGTTGGATTGGTCGCCTCGGCTCGTCGGATGCCCGAATTCACCGTGACGGTGCGTCTTGGGCCGGTCAGCCTGCCGCCGGTCAGTCCTGCCGAGGCGCTGGGGCGCCGGCGAGGATGTCGTCGAACCGGCTCTGCAGGGTCTCCGCCGGCGCCGGGTGGGTCAGGATGTGCGGCTTGTTGTCCTTGATCGCGTCGATCACCATCCGTCCCACAGCGTCAGGGGTGATGTACTCCCAGGGGCTTGCCGCGACGTCTGCGTCCTCGAGCTGCTCGACCGCGCTCTGGACGGCCGGGTTCTCCGGCTGCACGATGTAGTCCGTCCACGACTTGACGCCGCGCTTGTCGGACTGCTCTTCCGAGGGCCGGAGGCGCTCACTTGTCACGATCCTCGTCCGGACGGGCCCGGGATGCAGGATGCTCACGCCGATCCCCTGGGTCTTCAGCTCCTCGCGTGCGGCATGCGACAGCCCGTCGACCGCACTCTTGGAGGCGGAATAGGCCGAGTGTCCCGCGACGGCCACGAGAGAGGCCATCGACGAGGTGTTCACGATGTGCTTCTCGCCCGGAGTCTCGCGCATCCGCGGAACGAAGACATGGTGGCCGTGCAGCACGCCCCAGAAGTTCACTGCCATGACCCACTGGAAATCCTCGTAGCTCGTGTCCCACGAGGCCCGGAACGGCCGCAGGGTCACCCCGGCGTTGTTGACGAGGATCTCGACGGAACCGAACCGCTCGTAGACCGATTCCGCGAGCTGCTCGACCTGATCGAGCTTCGAGACGTCAACTGCGTACGCCGCAGCCTTTCCGCCATTGGCGCCGATCTCCGCTGCGACTGCCTCGGCAGCGTCCTTGTCGAGGTCGACGACGGCGACGTTCGCTCCCTCGGCGGCGAGCTCGAGCGCGATCGATCGTCCCATGCCTCCGCCGGCGCCCGTGACGACGGCGGTGCGGCCGCTGATTTCCTTCATGATGAGTCCTTCGTGACAGAGGTCGCGCCGGCGGCGACAACAGCGCTCACCGGTTCGACCTTGGAGAATGTCGGCCATCGAATACCTGGACGACTGTGGCTTAGAACACTAGGAACGGCGCGGTGCTGAGTGATATCGGGACCGCGCCAAGCAGTTGCGTGAAGATGACATCCCAGGCCTTGCGCCCTTGGACCGGCCACGCGTAGGCGCGGCTACACCGCAGGTGATACCGACCGATGGAAGGTCGACGGCTTTGGATCCTCGGGGGGTCACATCAAATGGCTTCGGAAGGCACACGATCCAGTGTGGTTGCGAACTGGTTTGCGGGTCGCTTGAACCCAAGCGTCTCCCGCAAGGTCGAGTGCTCGTACTCGGTGCGGAACCGTCCGCGTCGCTGGAGCTCGGGAACCACCAGGTCCACGAAGTCCTCGAGCTCCTCGGGAGTGCCCTGCAGGCAGAGGATGAAGCCATCGCACACCCCGCTGTCGACCTCGTTCTCCATGTAGTCAGCGATCGTCTCGGGGCTACCGACCACGGTGCCGGGGACGTTGAACCGGGCGATGAGCTCCCGCAGGGTGGGCTTTCGTCCATCGATCGAGAGCGACAGGACGGCCTGTCGGTATCCCTCCGTGAGTCGGTTGTCGCCTAGCTCGGGCAGTGGTTCGTCGAGGTCGTATCCCTTGAGGTCGACGCCGAGCATCCCCTCCATGTCGTCCAGAGCCAGCCGTGGATCGAGATGGGACGCCAGCCACTCCCACTTGTCCTGCGCCTCCTGGTCGGTCCGCCCGATGACCGGAGTGATCTGGGACAGAACCTTCATGTCGGCCCGCCCACGACCTTTCGAGGCTGCGACCTCGCGGAGTCCCTCGGTGTAGGCCCGACCGGCATCGCCTGTCAGTGGAGTGAAGATGACCTCGCCGACCGACGCGGCAAACTCCCTGCCCGGCCCGGAGCTGCCAGCCTGCGCGATGACCGGGTATCCCTGCGGGGGACGCATGATGTTGAGCGGCCCGGCGACGTCGAAGTGCGTGCCATGATGCTCGGTGGGGTGCATCTTGCTTGCGTCGTAGAAGACGCCGGCCTCCTTGTCGATGAGATAGGCGTCGTCCTCCCAGCTGTCCCACAGCTTCTTCACCAGGGCGACGAATTCGGTCGCCCGGTCGTACCGCAACTCGGTGGACACTTGACCTGCACCGCTGAAGTTGGCGGCATCGAACGGGCTACCGGATGTCACCACGTTCCATCCGGTCCGGCCTCCGGAAAGGTGGTCGATGCAGGCGAGCTGGCGCGCCAGGATGTAGGGCTGGTGGAACTGGGTGTGGGCCGTCGCAATGAGACCGATGTGCTCGGTCACGCTCGCCATCATCGTGACGGCGATGAGCGCGTCCCAGACGCCGACCTTCGCCGTCAGGTGCCGCAGCTCGTTCGACATGGGCCAGACCGACTGGTTGTCCGCCATGAAGACGGCGTCGAGCTTGCCCCGCTCGGCGGTCTGGGCGATTCCACGCCACAGGTCCGGGTTCCAGATGTCGTTGCCCGTGGTGTCCGGGCGCCGCCACGACGCCTTGTGCCAACCGCCCGCATGGGGCATGACGCAAACGTTGATGTGATTGCTGGTCATGTCGCTTCCGTTCCGCGGCCGACCACCCGCTGTTTGTCGGCCGCTGGGTCTCAATGAGGTTTGGGTACGCGCGGTGTACGGCTGTCGCGCTCAACGCTCCGACAACGGGCCATCGCGGGTACCGTCTCGGCTACTCCGCGGATGCGGACCGAACATGCATGTGCCGTGCTCGATCCCAATGCACCGGCAACGTACCCACGCTGGATCGGCGGAAGTTATCGGAGGCGCGTCAGCGACTTTCGACTTCATGCCAGGGCGATGCGCGCCCGCCCATCGGACGACAATGCGACGCAAACATGTCCCAGGACAGGAATTTGGGACAGGAATTCCATCTCTGCGGGGCCGCAGATCCCTCAGGGACAGGACAAGCCCACAGACGCGGGGCACGACTGATGGACGCGGAAGAGCTCCCCTCCACATGCGCACATCTCGTGTCAAACTAGGTCAGAGGAGATTCTGGGAACATCAAGGGGGAACGCAGGGACCCCATGTTGAGATCCGGAAGAATTTGCATACGCGGTCCTCAGAGGAACGAGGGCACCGAACCTCACCAGAGTCCTGCTCTTGCAGATCTCGCCAAGGCTGGACGGTTCGGCTATGTGCACCCCTCGGTTCAGCGTGGTTGCAGGGGGTCAGTTGCCGCCCGCGGCAGGAGATGGTGTCTCGGTCGAGGTGCCGGGGCTGGGCTCGGCCGACCCCACGGCGTCCTCAGGCGGAGCCGTCGGATTGGCGGGACGCAGGTCGTCGGCATATTCGACTTCCGCGTTCTTGAGTGCCTTTTTGAGATAGTCGCGCCAAACCTTGAGCTTCTTCTCGGCCGTGAGGCGCTCCTCGATCTCTTTACGCACATCGTCGAACCCGACCGGCTTCGATGAAACGATGTTGACGACCTGCCCGACATTCCAGCCGTAGGTGGTCTGCACGGGGCCAAAGACCTCCCCCTTCGGAGCAGCGAACGCCGCATCGGCATAGCCCTTCTCGAGCTGCTGCGCGGTGACGACGCCCAGGCGCCCACCGTCGTTGCGAGTGCTGCCATCGAGCGACCACGTCGCCGCCAGCTGATCCAGTCGGCCGGTCCGCCTCGCGGCACTGGCCACCTTGTCGGCATCGGCCTGTGTCTCGACGACGACGTTGATCAGGCTTCGCCCCTCGGGCGTCACCATCTCCGTGCGATGCTCGTCGTAGGTCCTTTGGGCCTCTTCCGAGGTTGCCGGCCGGACATCGGCGGTGACATCGGTGATGAGGCGTGACGTAGCGACCTGCGCTCGAATCTCGTCGAGCACATCCTTCTCCGAGATGCCTGCTGTCGACAGGAAGTCCACGAAGGCGTCGCGGCCACCGGTCAGCTGCTGCTCGATCAGCTTGTCCAGCTCCGTCTGGGCTTCCTTGTCAGAGACGACGATGTCTCGCTCTGCCGCCTCGGATGCCAACACGAGACTGACAGCCATCGACTTGGCCGCATCCCGGTCGAACCGGTCGACCGACCTTCCACCCTCCGGACGCCGGACCCCGTAGAGCGCCTCGAGTACTTCCACCCGGTCGTCGAGCTCGTCTCGTGTGACGATCTGGTCGCCAAACCGGAAGGCGGCGTCGTCAGGAAGTTGCCGGGAGTGAACGACGACGCCTACTGCCACACCAGCGATTGCGAGCAGGACCAGGCCCACCGCGATGGCCCGGCGACGGTTCTCGAACACGGACAGGATCCTCTCTCTGCTGTTCCGACTCATGACACGACTTCCTCTGCTGTACGTTGCGGAGCGATCACTGTCTGGGTCGCATCCGGTTGATGGGTTGTAGCGGCATTCGACATCGCATCGACGGCTGGCGTATCAGGCCAGAGGATGCGGTCCACCACCAGTGCGGCTGCGAACGAGCAGGCCACGCCCGCCGCGAGCAGGAGGCCGAAGTCCCGAAGCACAGCGAGCTCCGACAGCGCGAGCACGAGGTAACCAACCGTGCCGGCGAGGGCTGCGGTCGCCACTGCTCGTACGCCGTCTCCTCGCCGCAGCATGATGGCGAACTCCGATCCTGTGGCTACCACCAGCGACCCGAGGGCCACCGTCAAGGGGCTCAACGACCCGGTGGTGATGGAGGCGATGAGACCGACCCAGCCCGTTGCGACCACGATCGTCGCGAGGGCGCGGGCGGCGTCACGGAACGAACGCAGGCCGACGAGGATGACCAGTGTCGCCGAAGCGATGCCGACCAGATTGATCAGGATGCGCCCGCTCGACACCACTTCGAGGCCTCGGGCCGCTGAGACCGGCAGTCCGACGACTTCGACATCGACCCCCGCCGGGGGATCTCCGATCGCCTCGTCGAGATCCTCGAGAAGCACCCCGAGTTCATCGACACCTTCGAACTCCACCCCGAGGACGATCAGGGACTGTTCACGGTCCGATCGCAGCACTGCGGAAGACAGGTACGGCGGGATCGCGTCAACCGCGGCATCGACTTGCGCGGCCGTCGGCTCGGCACCGAGAAAGCTGAGGAGGTCACCGATGCTGAGCACCGGATGCACGCGGTCACCGAGCTCGGTGACAATACGCCGTTGCGCCTCACGGCTCCACGCCAGCACTTCGGGGGCAGTCACCTTGGAACCGTCGATCACCACCGTCACCTCACCGTTCGATCCCAGCGTCTCCTCCGCATAGCGCGCTGCGGCCAGCTCGGGCAGACCCTCCGCGAGCTTGTCGGGCTGAGACTCCACCCGCAGTCCCGCGAGCGCACTCCACCCCACGACGGCACTCGCAAAGATGCACAGAGCGGCGAGTGCCCGGACACGAGGCGAGAACGACGGAAGCTCCCGTGCGCCTTCCGACACCCCATCGGGCGGTGGAACCGGACCGAGCAGGTGACGCATGACGACCGCTGCAGTGACCGTGAAAACGATGCCGGCAGCGAGAGCGAGGCCGAGCTCTCGAACAAACGGGAGTGGAGAGAGTCCCACCGACGCGAAACCGACCACGGCAGCGCCGGTCGCTACGAGCACGGCCCTGTCAGCCTTGCCCCGGGACCAGTACAGCGGAAAGTCACTTCCGATACCCATGAGGATGGGCAGGAACGCCACCACACCGAGCGAAACCGGATGCCCGAGCCAACCGAACCCGGCGATTGTCGTGGCCGTTCCGATCAGGGCCGCGACGATCGGCCTCATACGGTCCCGGCGACGACGCGTCCACTTCAGCAGCAGGAAGATGATGCCGACCGCGCCGATGGCAGTCGCGCCGAGCAGCGGAAACTCGCTACGGCCTCGATCGGCGAGGCCCGCGGCGATCGCCGGAGAACCTGTCACCGTCGTCCGGCTCACGTCGAGGTCTGCTTTCGTCACCGTGGACTCGACACGGTCGACAAGCCGTGACGTTCCCGCTGCATCGAGGTCTGCACGGGGACGCACCAGGACAGCCACTGTCGTGGGCGACGGGATCAGGTAGCGCCAACGCGGCCGTGCGGCCAGGGTCTCCTCGTCGAAGAGGATCGTCTGAACAAAGCGCGGGTTCTTCAGCGTCGGGAGCCCCGCTGGCATGCCCCTGACAAGCAACGTCCCGTACCGCTCGTCGAATCGGGCGACCGCCGCACGGCCGAGCTCCTCCACTTCGGGCTTCGAAAGCCCCTTCTTGCGAGCTGCGGCCATGACCTCGTTGCGATACCCATCGCGTCTGCCCGAGATCTGGGCGAGCATGTCCTGGGCCGCCCCCGCGGTCTGGTTGAGGACCGTTCCCGGGCCGTAGACGGCAGCCACGTCCCGAATCTTCGCCAGCTCGCCTTCCAAGCCAACGAGTCGGAGCAGCTGCTCTTGCTCCGAGAAGAGTGCCCGGGGTTGTTCGGTCTCCAGCAGTACAACGAGGGGGTCGCCCCCGAAGTCGTCCGACTTCGACGAGAATGCCCGCTGAACCGGGTCCGAGGACGGGAGGAACGACTCTGTGCTGGTCGTGAGCTCGACCCGGAACAGCCCTGCCACCACAGCTGCACCGACGCCGAGCGCGACGAGCGCCAGCCGCCAACGCCGTCCCCCTGCCGTTGTCTCGTGGTTGTGCGCCTTCATCGGAGCCTCAGGGTGCCTTCTTGACGCGGGGATAGTCGCCTGTCCCGAAGGGACGAGGATTGTCGACGTCGCCGGGCTGCGGATACGGGTTGTTCCAAAGAAGACCGCCCTTTTCGCTGGAGACGAGCGGAACGGGGTTCCCTCGAACCGTTCCGGCCCCCTCTGCCGTGGCCGTGAGGCGGATCGGGATGACCCCGTCCTCGGCATACTGGTCGAACGAGGCTCCGAAGCTGGCGAACAGGACGCCGAGGTCACGGCCGTATGGTGCGAGGTAGCTCAGCATCGGCTGCACGTCCGCAAGAGTGGTCCGTGCCTCGGGGATCGCATTCTGCACAGTCTCGTCGAACGGCTCGATCCGGGTAAGCGTCGCTGGGGCAGCGTCGAGGACCCCATCCAGGTCTGGGACGAGCGCACGTAGGTCACGCGCGGCCGGTCGCAGGTTGACGAGGGCACTGGACAGCAATGGCGCCGCAGTCCGTAGATCGGCCGCGATAGGCGCCAGCGAACCGTTGAGCTCACTAAGGCTCCCCGCTGCTGTCTCGAGGTTGCCAACGAGGGTTGGAAGCTGACGGACGGACTCCTCGATCTCCTTCTGGTTCGCTGCCGTGACCTGAGTCAGTCGTTGCGAATCACCGACAAGAGCGACGATCTGGCCCTCCCCCGTGTCGAGAGCATCGAGGAGCACTCGTGTTTCGACGGTCAGCTGCTTCAGATCCTTGCTCTGATCAGCAAGGGCATCGGCCACAGTCTTACCCTCGCGGCCGGTTCCCCCGAGGCCGCTCATCAACGCGTCGATGTCTTCGCCCCGATCCCCTGTGGCCCGGTCAAGACCCTGGAGTGCACTGCCCAGATGCCGGCGGGTGGGCTCGTCCAGAGTGTCCAGGAGCTCATCGACGTCCATCGCCGGTGTGACCGCCGATCCGCTGAGATGCGAGCCGTCGGGGAGCTCCGTACCCTTGCCGTCCGCGAGCTCGACGAACGACGAGCCCACAAGTGACTTCACTCCGACGCGGACGTTGGCACCCTTGTGGAGCGGAGCTGCCTGGTCCTCGATGCTGAGCGTGACCTTCACCTTGTCTCCGTCACGCTCGGTCGCCTCGACCCGGCCGACCCGCACCCCGGCGACCCGGACCTCACCGAAGTCCTTCAGGTTCTTGATGTCGTCGGCCTCGAACGTCACGCGGTAGTCGTCACTCCGACTGGCAATCACGGGGATCTCTCCACCGGACTTGACCCAGAGATATCCGAATCCGACCGCGCACGCCAGCGTGAAGGCGACGACCGTCCGCAGACGTGGATCGGTGAGCACGGCGCGCACTCCCCCGGCTACTGTCTTGACGGGGCTCATCGCAGACCACCGCCGGTGGGCTCGTCGACCTTGACCACAACGTGCGCGCGCCCAAGACCGCCGTTGACATCACCCAGGCTGAACGACGACGAGGTGTTGTAGACGAATCCGCCAAGGTCGTCCAACCACGGAACAAGCCGTTCGGTGGCCTGCGGCAAGTTCGCGGTCACAGGTGTCAGGTCACGCAACGAGGAGTTCAGGTTGCCGGCCAGGGGCCGCAGGTCATTGACGACTGGGCCCGCCTTACGAACCACCGGACGGGCCTCGGCGACCAGCGAAGAGGCGCTGTCGACGGTGTCTGCCAGACCGCTGATGGCTGCGGGCAGGTCCTCCGAGGAGCTGTGCAGCTTCTGGAGCACGGGTGTCAGCTCGTCGGTGAGAGACTTGGCGTCTGCCATGGCCGTCCGGAGGTTCTTTGTGACTCGGGGCAGTCGTGCCAGCGAGGCCGACAGTTCGGCATCTCGCTCAGTGACCACTGTCAACGCGTCGCTGAGCGAGTCCACCAGCTGTCGAAGACGCTTGTCGTCCTGGCCGACGGCGGTGGCAATCTGCGACAACGACGTCACTAGTCGGCGCACGTTGGCTCGGCGGGTCTGGAGTGCTTTCACCACTGGGGTGAACGCTTCCGCGGCCGCGTCAGCACCAGCGACGCCCTCGGGAAGGTCACGCGGCGCGGAAGCCAGAGCAATGTCCGCCTGGGTGACCAGGTCGGTCAACGCGGCCCGCGCCCTGGCATCGAGCTCGTCGAGGAGCTCATAGGGCTGCACGATCCGCTCGGTCTGGTCGATCGGAATGACGCCGTTCTCCTTGAGCTTTCCGGCTGAATGGTCGCCGGGGTCGAGCGCCACATAGATGATGTTCAGCGGAGACTTCGATCGCAGCACGAGGCGGGCGTTCTGGTAGACCTCGTGGCCCTCGTCGAGGGAGAAACTCACACGAGCGTGGCCGTCCGTGGTCGGCTCCGCCTTGGTGATCCGCCCCACCGGCACGCCGGCGATCCGGACTTCCTGGCGTGCCGCCAGCTGGATCGCCGGCGCCACGTCGAACTCCGCGGCGAACTCGTACTTGTCGTTCCACGGCTTGAAGAGCTGGTACTTGCCGACGATGGACGAGGTGACGACAACGCCCACGACAACCAGAGTGACCAGGAGAAGGACATCCACGGTCAGCCCGGGAGTGTTACGGATTCGCTCCACAGCGGTTGAATACTTGCTCACGGCGCCAGCCCCAGGTTCTCGAAGATGGACGATCGCAGCGACCCGGAGATCCCTGCCTGGTCAAGGGCGAGAGCCACGAGGCTCTCCATATCGAACGGAAGGCCTGAGAGCGAGCTCAGTCCCACACCTGCCTGGAAGGCGAGGGTGGAGCCGTTCCCGTCCTGAGACATCGAGGCCCGGTCGATGTTGGTGGCCATGTACGCGAGTTCCTCATAGAACTTGTGATCGGCCATGTAGCCACCAGCACCACCTTTGTACGGCCCCTTCCCCTCCCAGGGGTTGAGCACGAAGTCCGACACCGGACCGTTGACCCGATCGAGCACAGGCCCGTGTAGGTCGGTGAGTACCTTTCGCCCATTTCGAGCAGTCGGTACGAGTTCCTCGACCGCCGGACGCGTGTCGCGCAGGAGCGGCTTGAGGTCAGCCAGCAAAGGTCGGGCGTCACGGAGAAGCGGCTCCAGCCGCTCGATGAGGTGGACGAGTTCAGGCGCCGACGGACGAAGGTCCTCTGCCGTCTCCGTCAGTGCAGTCACGCTCCCGTCGAGGCCGGACATTCCGGCCCTGGTGGTGCGGAGCGTCTCGGGGAGGTCTGCCATGGTCTCGCCTACGGCTCCGCGATTGTCGGCCAGGACCTCGCTCGTCACACTGAGGTTGCGGGCGATACCAGCAAGTTGTTGGTCCTTCCGGCTCAACACGTCTGCCGTCGTGTTCAGGTCCGTCACCAGGGACGGCAGATCAGTTGAAGGCCGGCTGCCGCGAGCAGCGCTCAACACGTCAGTTCCTGGCTCGAGTACCTCAGGCGCCGACTCGAGGAGGCCCGCGACCTCGTCGTCACCGGCGTGGAGCGACTCTCCGGTTGTCCCGATGAGCCTCTGCAATGCCTGACGCGCACTCTTCGGGAGAGCTTCGGTGACTACGTCCAACTCTGTCGGCGCCGCCGTCCGCTCTCGCGGAATCTTCCCATCGAACTCGCCGCCGTCACCGCCCGCATGGAGTTCGATCGCATAGCGACCGCCGAGGATCGTGCGCGGCTCGATACGTGCCGAGGGACTGGATCCCAGTTTCGCAAGGGTGTCCTCGTCGACCTTCATGGTGACGATAGTGGTGCCGTTGTCTGTCCGGTTGAGGTCAGTCACGTTGCCCACGGTGAGGCCGGCGACTTTGACCGTCGAGTCGTTCTCCCGGAGCTTGTAGCTGTCCGCGAACTCGGCCGTGATCGTCTGCCCGCCACTCAGCAGTGACTGGATCTCCGCTTTGGAGGCAAGCACCACGAACAGCAGGGCGAGAATGACGTAGAAGTTCACCCCCAGCTTGAAGTTCCGAGCGCGGGCCGCACGTGCCCGGGCAGGAGCGCCCTGCACGACTTCGGTAGCGGCTTTGGGATGACGTGTCCTCATCGCTTCGCTCCTCCGCTGCAGTTGGTGCGGGTCGACTTGTTCCAAGCAGTACCTGGGCAGGGGTACGGCTCCGAGCGGTACAGGGGGTCAGGCACGCCCGCAACGCTGAAGAGCCCAAGACCTGTGAGCTGGGCGGCGAAGTAGTGCTTGTTGTCATCGCCCTCCAGCGTTCCGGACAACAGATCATGCTGCGAGAAGAAGCGTCCCGTGTCTGGAATGTACGGCGCGAAGAGGCGGAGGAAGTACGCCGAATCCTCGAGGGAGGAAGCCAGCGGTCTCACGACTGGACGCGCATCCGCAACCGTATCGGTCAGCGAGGCAATTGCCGGACTCGCCGTACCCGAGACGCGAGGCAGCTTGTCGAGCGTGGGCGGAGACTCCCGTAGGAAACCACGGAGGTCGGGCGTCCCCTTACCAAGGGCCCGAGCACCCGGCTTGAGCTGGCGAAGCGCGACCGCGGCGTCGTCCAGCGGCGCCTCGACGTCGTCGAGGCCCTTCCGCGTTGTGGCCAAGGCCTCGGGGAGCTTGCCGACGGTCCTTTCCAGGGGCTCGCCCTCGTCGACTCCGACGGCTGCGACCGTCTTGTCGAGGTTTCGCACAAGGCCATCGATCTGCCTTTGCCGACCGTTGAAGCGGTTGACGAGACGGTCGCCACTCATCAGGAGAGCAGAGACCTCGGCTTCGCTGCTGCCGGTCGCCTCCATGACGGTCTCCAGGTCAGCCAGCAGGTCCGGAGATGCCTCGAGGACATCACGTAGGTCGTCACTGTGACCTGCGGTACCTGTGGCGAGCTCGGCAACAGCGCCACGCACTGCTTTTCTGGTCTTGGGGTCGAACGTCGAGAGCACGTCCTCGAGGGAGTTCGAGTCCTTGGTCGACGACACGGCGATCACATCGTTGCCGAGCTCGCCGGAAGCTGCCGTACCGGGATCGAATCCGACATACTTCTTGCCGAGGGCCGAGAAGTTGCCGACGTACGCGGTGGCGTCCTTGTAGACATCGACGTCTCCGTCGAGCCGAAGGGTGACCTGGGCTACGCCGTCAACGAGCGAGACGTCGCTGACCGTGCCCACGCGAAGGCCGTCCTGCTTGACCTCCTTGCCTGCCTTGAGGATGCCGACATCCTCGAACTGCGCCTTCACCTCGGTATAGCGACGGCCGGGAAGTGCACCACCGGCCTGGACGATGGCACCGACGAACGCGACGGCCGCGAGCCCGGCGAGGACGCACAGTCCCACGACGATCGTTCGCGCGACGTCCCGGTGGAGCGGGCGGGGGGTCATTGATTGCCTCCAAGGAACTGCGAGAGGAGGTTCTCCTCCTGCTGTGCGGTGAGTCCGAGCGCGCTAGCGGGATCCTCGGCAGACCTCGTCGACTTCTTCGACTGGTCCCCGAGTGCTCCCAGGAGGTCATCGACGGATCCTGTGGGGCCGGACGGCACATCGGGAGATGCGGAACCCGGCGCTGCCGTGCCAACCGGGACGAGCGAGTCGGCGAACGACTGCAAGGTCGTCGGGGTGACGTAGACGACGCCCCGGAAGTAGTGGGACAGACCGTCACGTCCATTGGTGCTCAGCGCCCATTTGCGAACGAAGTCCATGACGTCCTGCAGGTGTACGTCGAGGAGTTCGCGACTGGCCGGCTTCAGCTTCGATGCGGTCGTGGCCAGATCGGGGCCGGCCTGCCGCAGTTGGGCGACCACTGGAGCGGCGATTTCGAGCAGCCGCTCGGCCTCCTTCAGCACCGGCTTCAACGAGGCGAGTGCAGGGTCCGCTGAATCGGCAAAGTTCCGGAGCTCCGCGACAACCTGCTCGAGGTCGCCCGTGAGAGGGCGGAGCGCTCGCAACGTCGGCGCGCCCGCCCGGGCGGTGTCGCCGAACGAGGCCAGCGTCCGCTCAGCAGAGGCGAGGGTCGCCGGGAGTTCCTCGATGGTCTGCTCAAGGGCTACCTGCTGGTTCTCGAGCGAGGCAAGGGTGTCACGGGTCGACTCGACAAGGCTGTCGAGGCGCTGACCATCGTCGGCCGCAAGCGCCCCGACAACCGGATCTGTCGACTCGACCAGACTCGCGAGAATGTCGTTCTGCTCCGAGAGGATCTGCCCCACACGTTCCGAGTCATGCATCGCGCCACTCAGCAGCTTCAGGGCCTTGGCGAGTTCAGCACCGTTGCCGTCGAAACCCTCACCGAGGGTGGTGACGACGGACGCGAGTCCCGCAGCGGTGGGGTCCTCGAAGGTGTTCAGGAGGTCCTGGAGCGTGACGGCGGATGATGCACGGCTTTCGGGGATGACGGTGTCGCGCGCAAACGGTCGCGAGTCAGATCCGGGGTCGAGGTCGATGAAGTTCTCACCGAGGAGGTTCACCGGCCTGATCTTGATGGACGCGTCGTCGTGGAGGGGGAGGACGGTGGGCGACACGTGGAGCGTCAGGAGGGCCTTTCCCTCGGTCAGCTCAATGTCGGACACCTCGCCGATACGGACACCTGAGGCCCTGACTTCGGCCCCCTTCTCTAGCTGTCCTGCATCCGCAACCGTGACCTTGATCGCGTTCTGGTGGTCCGCATCATCGCGCGTCACAGCGAACCCTGTGGCGAGCAGCGCTACGCCAACACCAACGCCGATACCGCGTCGGAGGACATTGTTGTTCATCGGACCTTATCTCCATTCGCATCCGTCCACGGCTGGTCGACCAGGGACCCCGGGGCCGGCTCCTTGGCCTGGAACATAGAGGGCGGCATGACGCCGGGATTGCTGGTGAAGGACGAGACCGAAGCCGGAATCATCGCGCGCCCAAAGTGTCCTGAGGCGTTCTTCGCGGAGAAGAGAGAGGACCAGTTCGTGAGGAAGCCGACGAGTTCGGGCGTATAGGGTCGAAGGAAGCTCACCGCGGGCTGCAGTTGGTTCAGGGCGGTTTCGGCATCTGGCACGGTCTCGGTGGCGATGTCGAGGAGGCCGGGTGTCTGCTCGAGAAGCTTGTCGACGCCAACGAGCGTGGGGCGAAGCTCAGCGACGACGGGGCGCAGGTCCTGTAGGACCGGATCGAGTTCTCGTGCGACCGAGGGAAGCTCGTGGACCGCCGGTTGCAGGTCTTCGAGCAGCGGGGTCGTCTCATCGACGGCGCGAGGAAGCTTGACCAGTAGGTCGTTCGTCGTGCGGAGGGTCGACGGAAGTTCGTCGAGCGCAGCGGCCAGCTCATCAGCGTGCTGCACAGCCACGGCGACAAGCGAGCGAAGATCAGCAACCGTGGTAGCGACGTCGTCATCCCGGCGGGCGAGTTCGTCTGTGACCTCATGCAGGTTGGTCACGAGTGTCCGGATCGCCTGACCGTCCTTGCCCACGCCGTCGAGTACCGCCACCAGCGCTTCGACAAAGGGGCCGGCTTCCGCCAAGGTCTTGTTCAGGTCCGTATCGCTCCGTCTGAGGGTACGGTCCAGTTGACCAACCAGCTTTTTCGCCTTTGCCCTCGTGGGTTCGTCGAGGGCGGCTGCGACGTCGTCGAGCTCCACCCGCTCGGTCGTGCCTTGGAGAACCTTTCCCTCCGGGAAGACCGGATTCGTGACAGGACCGGGCTCGACGTCGACGTACCGACGCCCGACGACCGAGTTCCAACGAACGTGGACATCGGAGCCCGCGTGCAGGGGCCCTCTGTCGCCATCGATCTCAAGGGTCAGCCGAGCCTGATCGCCCTCCACTCCGAGTGCGGTCACCTGGCCGACGTCCTGACCGCCGATGCGGACCTCGCTACCCTTGACGAGGCCATCCGCGGCTGGCACCACCACGTCGAGTTCGTAGGTCTCATCGCTCGCGACCGAAATGGCAACAACACCGATGGCAGCAGCGAGGCCGCCGGCGAGGAGCAGGCGCGTGCGGGTGAATGTGGGGCCGGCCATCAGTCCATCCCCAGGGGGCCCTCGGCGGCGCCCGCCAGGAACTGGCGCACGAAGGGATTGTCGGAGTCGAAGGCGCCGTCAGCGTCGCCATAGTGCACGACGTTCCCCTTCCAGATCACCGCTACGTAGTCGCTGACGGTGCGAGCGGTTGGGATGTCGTGAGTGATGACGATGTATGTCCCGCCGTGCTCGGCGTGCACCTTGGCAATGAGCTGCGAGAGCAACTTGGTGCGCACCGGGTCCAGGCCGGAGTCAGGCTCGTCGAAGAGCACGACGTCGGGCCGCATCACCAGAGCGCGTGCGAACCCGGCACGCTTCCGCATACCTCCCGAGATCTCATTCGGTGCCTTGTGTATTGCCGTCTCGAGGCCGACCTCCACCAGGTTCGACATGACGATGTCGCGGATCTCCGCCTCCGACTTGTCGGTGTGGCGACGGAGGGGGAACGCAACGTTGTCATAGAGGTTCATCGAGCCGAAGAGTGCGCCGTCCTGGAACAGAACCCCGAAACGCTTGCGAAGGTTGAACCGCTCCTCCGCGGAGACACGCCAGATATCCGTTCCGAAGACCCGGACTTCGCCCGCGTCAGGCTCGAGAAGACCAACGATGTGCTTGAGCAGAACGCTCTTTCCCGTGCCGGACGGACCCAGCACGGTCGTAATCGCATCATCCTTGAAGTCAAGGGTCAGTCCGTTGAGGATGTGCGATGAACCAAAGCTCTTGTACACGTTGCGGATCTCGATGGTGTGCGAGTCCGACGCGGGCCGAGCGGTGCTCTCGGCCTGCGGGAGAATTGTGGTCATAGTGGTCTCCTGAGAGGGCATGATTCGGGCAGCGAATCGGGACTCAGGTCCCGATGGCAGAGCCGTAGCTGTTCGCGTAGAAGATCTGGGCTAGAAGGAGCGAGATCACGCTGATGAGCACGAGGTTGACGAGCATCGCTTGTGCGGTGTTGCGGCCGACGCCAACGGGGCCACCGGATGCGTTGTATCCGTAGAAGCAAGCAACGACCGTGATCACGAAGCCGACGATGGTGCCCCACAGCGTGGAAGCAATGAGATCCTTCGGTCCCTGCAGGAGGAACAGCACGTAGTCGTATCCGCCACCAGAGACAGCGCCCAGGAGATCGACAAAGAACACCTTGCTGGAGAGGAAGAAGACCATCAGTGAGATCACGAACAGGGCAGGCAGCACAATGACTGCTGCGATCACCCTGGTGCCGACGAGGTAGGGCAGCGAGCGGACGCCCATGACGTCCATGGCGTCAACCTCCTCGCTGATGCGCATCGCCCCGAGCTCGGCGACGATGCCGCACCCGTACTTGGCGGCCAGAACCCAGCCGAAGACCATCTCGATGACGCCGCGCAGCATCGGAACCGCAGGGACCGCACCGACGTACGACTCCAGGCCAACGCCCTCGAAGAGGAAGGACGTCGTGATGCCGACGAGGGCGCCCAGCATGAAGATCATGAACAGGATCACCAGCGCGTTGGAGCGGATCAGCACGGCGCATTGCCGTGCGACCTCGGCCGGGTACAGCCGCACGCATGTCGGCAGCGACTTGACCACATCGATACCGAAGGCGATGAGGGCACCGGCATCCTCCATCGCGGCACGCAGGCGGAATCCGGGCGCGGGATGACTTTCCTCGCGCTGTGCTTTGGCCTGGGGGTCCGCTGCCACAGTCAGGCCCGCCACCTGCGGGTTCAGGTTGGAGTCGGTCATCGCATGGCCCCCAGTCCCGGGAAGAAGCCGAGGATGATGGCGTTGTAGCCCAACTGCATCACGAACAACGCGATGAAGGCGGTCACCACGGCTTGGTTGACAGCTCGTCCGAGTCCGATTGCTCCACCGGCTGCAGACAGGCCCTTGTAGCAGCAGACAGCCCCAATGAGCAGGCCTGCCAGGAAACAGTTCAGGAGAAGGGCGGCGATCTCGACCGTGCTCATCGTGGTCCAGACGAAAGCGCCGTAGAAGTCAGCGGCAGGGACGCCGCCGATGATCGTCGATCCGAGCTGAGAGGAGAGCACGGTAATGAGCTCGGCCGGGATAGCGAGCAAGGTCGTGATGAATGCGATCGCCACAATGCGCGGCACCACGAGTTCGCGCACCGGGTCGATGCCCATGACCTCCATGGCGTCGAGTTCCTCGCGCACCTTTCGCGAACCCAGCTCCGCCGTGCACGCAGCACCAACCACCCCCGCGACAAGGAGGGTCGCAACCCAGACCGTGAAGCTGCGGGTTGACTGTACGAGCAGAAGCGGGCCGTACAACTCACCCACTCCGGCCACCGAGATGAACTGGACCGACGGCACCGCGAGGGCCATCAGGAATCCCGTCAGTGCGATGGTGATCGGCAGCCACGACCGCTTGATCGTGAAATGGGTCTCGTCGAGAACGGCCCCCCAGTACCCGCGCGGGTGACGGACCGCGCTCCAAAGAACCTTTCCCAGAAGTGCTGCCATACCCCCCGCCTCGGAGGTGACCGTGCGAATCGGTGCTGGCACGCGCGAGGTCACGCGGGACAACGTCCCCGCATAGGGGCCATCCGGATCGATCGGGGGGCCTTGATAGACCCGCCCGCCGCTATCCAAGTCCTGGCTCACGTCTCTCCTCCGAGGTGGGCGCCTCGTCCCCGAGGCCGTGCGTGTGCTGCGTCACACAGCAGCTTGGGTGACAAGTTACGTTGTTTGTCATGTGTGTGGCAAGAGCTCGTTGCCACGAAGTTTCGGAATCTTGAAATCTGCTGGTTCGACAAGGCAAGTCATCGAAAACACCGAGGCGACGACGGGCCGATCCCGTCGCCGCCAGCGATTGGTCCTGCTTCCCGAACTCGACGATTTGTCGTGGCCGAGAGCCGTCCTCAACTAGTGAGTACCGTCCAAAGATCCGTCTCACCCAGGCGCTGCGCTCTCTCACCAAGCAATCGCGCCCACCACACCTCAGTGCCAGCCTCGTCACGCCAGGCCCAGAGCCGTGTCGTGTGCAGGTAGAGCGGATACTCGGCTGTGATGCCCATGGCGCCGTGGAGTTGGTGGCTGAGCCGTGCCGCGGTTGTGGAAGCCCGCGCTGAGATCACCCGGGCAGCAGCAACCGCCGCGGTGGCGGCGTCACCTTCGAGGTCAGTCGCGGTCCGTTGCCGTGCACGCGACAATGCCGCCTCCGCCTGGACAAGATCAGCCTTCACCGTCGCGAGTAGCGCCGCTACTGCCGGGATCTTCACAAGGGGCGCCCCGAACTGATGACGAGTGTTGACATACTCACGCGTCAACCGATACGTGCCTTCGACAGCGCCCGCCAGAGTCGCCGACCACAAGAGCGCGAGGCGATTCGAGATCATCTCTGCGGTCGGAGCTCCTAGGAGGGGGCGTACGGCACTCCGGGCAAAGACGACTGCGTCACGAGGCTCGCCGGCCTCGTTGACGTCGGGAGTCACCATGACGCTTTCGTGGTGGAGGTCGACCAGGTAAATCCCTGACTCGGCCGGAAGCAGAACCATCGTGTCTGCATGGCGACCCCACGGCACCTCGTTGACAGCCATATTCTCATCGACGAGCTCGGGGCCGCGCGCAATGGTGCATACTCCCCCCGGCAGTGGGCCCACCTCTGCGATAGCCCAGCTCGCTGTTGCATGCTCCAGAAGGGGAGAGCTGACTGCGTAACGACCGAGCGAGACGGCGAGCGAAACGAGGTCGGACAAGGCGCCACCGGATCCACCGGCAGCTTCCGGGACTCCGACCGTGGTGAGACCGAGCTCGCCCATTGCGGCCCACACCTCAGGCAGGCGATCGGGGTCAGGCGCCTGCCGGTCCTTCATCAGGTTAGCGATCAGTTCGTCGACCGCTGCTGCGAGCTCGTCCATCACATGATCTCCTGTCGAGCGATGAGCGAAAGCAGCACCTCGGCAGCTCCGCCGCGGATGCTGTAGCCAGGCGATGCCAACAATGCCGAACGGAACCCGCTCCCCCCGAGGCGACCGCGTCGCCCGTGACCACCGTCGAAGGCCTTGCGAGCCACCTCGAGGACGTCATGCTCGAAGGCGTTGCCCAGGTACTTCAGTGTGGCTGCCTGCTGAACCGGAGCGTCGCCGGCGTCCAGGGCTCGCGCCACCTGCCAGGCCAGCTCGCGCAAGGTGGCGAGCCGCGCCACCAGCTGACCAACATCGACGGCTACATCAGCAACGGCCTCAGCAGGAGCCTCGACGATCTCGGCCAAGATCGGGTACGTCGTCAGGAATCGTTCCGGACCCCCGCGTTCGAACGACAGCTGCTCGACCACCTGTGCCCAGCCACGGTCGATTTCGCCAAGTACACGATGCTCGGGGACGAAGACCTCGTCGAAGCTGACCTCGTTGAAGTGATGCTCGCCTGCCAAGTCGACGATCGGTGATACTGCGATCCCAGGACTGTCCATATCCACGATGAACTCCGTGAGACCGACATGCTTCTTCTCACCCCGGGTGGTGCGGGCCAGCAAGTAGATGTGAGTCGCATGGTGCGCACCGCTGGTCCAGACCTTGCGGCCCTTCACCAGCCAGCCGCCTTCGACTCGTGACGCGGTCGTTTGCAGCGAAGCGAGGTCGGAGCCGGCCTCCGGCTCACTCATCCCCAGGCAGAACACATAGTCAGCCGAGATGATGCCGGGAAGGATCTCCGCCTTGAGCCGCTCACTGCCGTGGCGAACGATGGCGGGGCCGATCTGTCGGTCACCAACCCAGTGAGCGGCGACCGGGGCCCCCGCACGGAGCAGCTCTTCCGTCACAGCCAGCCTGGCGACGTTGGAGAGTCCACGCCCTCCGACCGCCGTTGGCCACGTGATGCCGATCAGGCCGCGTGCAGCGAGCTCCCTGCTGAACTCTGGGTCAAAGCCCCGAAGCCAACTATCACTACTTGGCGAGTAGCGACCTGCTTGACGCCAGGACTGGACCAGCCCTCGCACTTCATCACGGAGCGACTCATAGGACTGCCCCGGCACGGCCATCGCGTTCGTGGTCATCTCATCACCGTCCGACATATGTTCCGGGGCGCCGCTCCTTGAAGGCCGCCATTGACTCCTGGGCGTCTCGAGTCGAGGTCACCACCGCGAAGTGAGAAGAGATCAGGTCCAGAGAAGTGCGGAGGTCGTTGGCACGGAGTCCGGCATACACGGCCCGCTTGATCATCTGTATGGCAACGGGAGGCTGACCAGCCAGACGAGCAGCGAACTCCTGCACCCAAGCGTCGAGCTCGTCGTCCGGACGAACCTCACTGACGATGCCGAGCTTGAGCGCCGCCTCGGCATCGAGGAAGTCACCGGTCCAGAGGAGTCGAAGCGCGTCGGCGGTTCCAACCGTTCGGGGGAGGTAGTGACAACCGCCGTCTCCAGGCACCAGCCCCGCACGGATATAGCCCTCGGAAATGCGAGCCGACGCGCCAGCGAACCGGATGTCGGCCATCAGAGCCATGTCCACGCCGGCGCCGACTGCGACGCCGTTGATAGCCGCCAGATAGGGCTTCGACAGCGCCTCCGCGGCATAGGCGACTTGGTGGACCCGATTCGCCAGCATGTTCTTCTCCGCGATGGGCGTCCGCGGGCGATCCTCCAAGAGACCGAGATCGACGCCCGTACAGAAGGAATCGCCGGTACCGGTGACAACGACGACCCGAACGTCCTCGTCCGCCTCCGCAGAGCGCAGTGCTCGAGCCCACTCATCGACCATATCGAAAGTAAAGGAGTTCTTCCTGGTCGGACGATTGAGACGGATGGTCGCAACGTGGTCGGCGACGGCGTACTCAAGATCGGTCACTGTCTACTCCTGCTTCTACCGGGGCGGGACGGCTGGATGCGGCCCTCCGGAACTCGTCCATGGCATCGGCGAAGTCCTGGCTCGCGACGTTGATGGCCTGCGCACGGGCTTCGTTCTCCAGCGCCTGTTCGAAGGTCGTGATGAGGGCCTCCTCGAGGAGCCGTTTGGTCTGGGCGAGCGCTAGCCGCGAGGTTGCGGCCAGACGGGACGCAAGAGCGCCCACCTCCGCCTCGAGCTCCTCCGGCGCCACTACGGACGTCACAAGGCCGATCCGCTCGGCCTCCGCAGCAGTGATGGCGTCGGCCAGCAGACAGAGGCGCTTGGCTGCTCGTAAGCCCACCTGACGCGGCAGGAGCCAACTTCCGCCTCCATCAACGGACAGGGCACGCTTGACGAACACCTCCGAGAAGCGAGCCCTGTCGCTGGCGACGACGAAGTCACATCCGATCGCGAGGTTCATTCCGACACCGAAGGCGACCCCATCGACCTGGGCAATGGTCGGGATGGGCAGGTTGTGGAGGGCGCTGACGACTCTGTTGAACCACTCCATACGCTCCAACTGCGTCGCATGAGTCGAAGCCCCACCCGAGATGTCGGCACCCGCGGAGAAGTCCGTCCCAGCACCCCTGAGGACCAGCACCCGCACCGCAGGGTCGTCGACGACCGACTCGAGGACGGTTTGCAGCCCCTGCCACGTGCCGGTGTCGATTGCGTTCTTGCGATGTGGTCGGTTCAGGACCAGGGTCCCGATGCCGTCCACCACCTGCCATTCGACCTCATCCATGGGTCACCGCGGAGCCATCCGGATCGCGCCGTCAAGGCGGATCGTCTCGCCGTTGAGCATCGGGTTGTCGATGATGTGGGCAGCGAGGGAGGCGTACTCCTCGGGCGCACCGAGGCGCTTGGGGTGCGGAACCGAAGCCCCCAGCGAATCGCGTACCTCCTGCGAGAGACGGCCGAGGAGCGGCGTCTCGAAGATGCCGGGGGCGATGGTGCACACACGGATCTGCTTGCTCGCCAGGTCGCGGGCGGCGACGATGGTCATGCCAACGACGCCGGCTTTCGACGAGGCGTACGGAATCTGGCCGATCTGGCCCTCGAAAGCGGCGACCGAGGCGGTCATGACGACCACGCCGCGCTCACCCTCGACGGCCTCTGTCCGGGCCATCCGCGCAGCCGCGAGCCGGAGCACGTTGAACGAGCCGATGAGGTTGAGGTTGATGACCTTGGCGTAGGGCTCGATCGGTGCGGGATTCCCGTCCTTGTCGAGGATACGCAGCGTGTGACCCGAGCCTGCGCAGTGCACGACCGCGCGGACAGGACCAGACTGCTCGGCGACATCCAGGGCGGCGTTGACAGACTCCTCAGCCTGGACATCGCCAGCCACGAAGCGGCCACCAAGCTGCTCGGCCACGGCCGCGCCATTCGACGTGGGGAGGTCGAGGATGGTGACGGTGGCGCCCGACTTCGCGAGATTCCGCGCAGTGGCCAGGCCGAGGCCGGAGGCACCGCCGGTGACAAGGACAGAAGCGTGCTCGATCTTCATGGTGTTCCTTTCGGAAGGGTCGTGTGATGGGGGGTCAGAGACGTTCGATGAGCGTCGCGTTGGCCATGCCGCCGGCCTCGCACATCGACTGGAGTCCGTAGCGGCCACCGCTGTCCTCGAGCGCGCAGAGCATGGAGGTCATGAGGCGCGCACCCGAGCCACCCAGCGGATGACCAAGAGCGATCGCGCCACCGACCGGGTTGAGCCTCGCCGGGTCTGCGTCGAACTCGGACTGCCACGCGAGCGGGACGGGGGCGAATGCCTCGTTGATCTCGTAGTGGTCGATGTCAGCGATGGAAAGGCCCGACCGCGCGAGGAGCTTGTGGGTGGCCGGGATCGGACCGGTCAGCATCAGGATCGGATCGTCGGCCGCGACAGCGAACGAGTGGAAGCGGGCACGCGGGGTGAGGCCGAGCTGCTCGGCGCGCTTGGCGCTCATGACCAGCATGGCGCTCGCGCCGTCGGTGATCTGGGAGGAGTTGCCCGCCGTGACCGACCAGTTGATCTCGGGGAAGCGCTCGGCCGATGCCGGGTTCTCGAATGCCGGCTTGAGCCCAGCCAGCTTCTCGAGCGTCGTTCCAGGACGGGGAGTTTCGTCTCGGTCGACGCTGACCGTGCCGCCATCCTCCGTGGGAACGGTGATCGGGACGATCTCGCGGTCGAAACCGCCAGCCGACTGCCGTGCCACCGCCCGAGCGTGCGAGTTCACAGCGTAGGCGTCCTGCTGCTCGCGCGAGAGCTTCCAGCGAGACGCGATGAGCTCCGCCGAGATGCCCTGAGGAACCAGGCCCGGCGCGAAGCGACGCGCCACCGACGGACCGTAGGGGTCCATGCCGATCGTGCTGGCTCCCATCGGGATCCGGCTCATGGACTCGACCCCGGCCACGACAGCGATGTCGTAGGCACCGGCCATGACGCCCTGAGCAGCGAAGTGGGCCGCCTGCTGGCTGGACCCACACTTACGCTCCACAGTGGTCGAGGGGACATGAATCGGGAGCCCGGCGGCGAGCCACGCCATGCGGCCCACGTTGCCCGCCTGCTCCCCCACCTGGCTGACGCATCCGGCCAGCACGTCGTCGACCTCCGCCGGGTCGATGTCGACCCGGTCAAGCAGACCCTTGATGGTCTGAGCCAGCAGCTCCACCGGGTGAACGGTCGAGAGCGCACCCCCCGCCTTGCCCTTCGCCATCGGCGACCTGACAGCGTCAACGATCACGGCGTCAATCATCGGAGTCCTCCTCGGACGTAATTGGTCGACAACGGCGATGCGCCGACGACTCAAGAATCGATCAGGCGACACATTACAGAAGTTGTCATGTGCTGCCTAGTCCAGCATCCCTGGAAACTCCGCTTGCCTTGGCTCGACTCATAGGTCGACGACACATGACATCTTGTGTTATTTGTCTACCCTGTGGTGGAGGGTTCACGACACCCCAGATCAGTTCTCTGTTCACCTGAGCGCCGCGAGATGCGGTGCACACCTGGAGGTTCATCCATGACGGAATCCACCGAAACAGCACCTCTCCTCACTGAGCGCCATGGCCACGTACTCGTGCTCACCATCAATCGCCCAGAGGCCCGAAACGCCATCGACGTCGCCGTTACGACGGCGCTCGGAGATGCCATGGAGGCCGCCGAGTCAGACCCAGAGGTCCGCGTCGTCGTCCTCACCGGGTCGGGTGACAAGTCGTTCTGCGCCGGCGCCGATCTCAAAGCCATCGCCCGTGGCGAGAATCTCCTGCCCACTGAGGGAAAACGCGCAGCATGGGGCTTCGCGGGCTACGCCAGCCATCACATCTCCAAGCCGACAATCGCGGCCGTCAATGGCCCTGCTCTTGGCGGTGGCACCGAACTCGTACTGGCCAGCGACCTCGCTGTCGCGGCCGACAGCGCCACCTTCGGGCTTCCCGAGGTCAAGCGAGGCATCATTGCCGGCGCAGGCGGTGTCTTCCGACTGCCGACGCAAGTCCCCCGGAAGATCGCCTACGAGCTGATGTTCACCGGAGCCCCGGTGAACGCACAGCGCGCCCTTGAACTAGCGCTGGTCAACCGAGTCGTGCCCGCCCGGGATGTCCTCGCCACAGCCCTCGACCTGGCCCAGGAGATCGCCTCCAACGCGCCTCTCGCGGTACAGGCAAGCAAGCGCGTTGGCCAGCACATCGTCGACGGGGTCGTGATCTCCGAGACGCCGCTGTGGCAGATCTCCGCTGACGAGCGCGCGGCAGTTCGCGAGTCGGCGGATGCGAAGGAGGGCCCGCGGGCCTTCGCGGAGAAGCGTACCCCGGTCTGGCAGGCCCGATGATGACCGATGGTGCAGAGAACACGATGACCATCGATCCTCCCGCCGATGCCTCGGGCCCCCTGACCTCGCTGCGCGTGATCGAGCTCGCTGGTATCGGACCGGGGCCGTTCGCCGCCATGATGCTTGCCGACATGGGCGCCACCGTCATCCGGGTCGACCGGATCGAAGCAGTCCCAGATGAGCGGCCTGACGGTGCTCACCCGGACATCCTCAATCGCGGACGCCGGTCCATCGCCGTTGACCTGAAATCGGAGGAAGGCCGTCGCGTGGTTCTCGACCTGGTCGCCACAGCCGACGTGCTCATCGAGGGATTCCGTCCCGGCGTGACAGAGCGGCTCGGCCTGGGTCCCGACGCCTGCCTCGCCCGCAACCCGCGTCTTGTCTATGGCCGAATGACAGGGTGGGGCCAGTCCGGGCCCATGGCAAGCCTCGCCGGACACGACATCAACTACATCGCACTGACCGGGGCGCTCCATGCCTGCGGTCGCGCCGACGGCCGTCCGGTGCCTCCGATGAACCTCGTCGGGGACTTCGGTGGCGGCGGCCTGATGTTGGCCTTCGGAGCGATTGCCGCTGTGCTCGAGGCGCGGATCTCAGGTCGAGGCCAGGTGGTCGACGCAGCCATGGTCGACGGCGCCAGCGTCCTGACGACAGCGATCCACGGACTCCGGAACCGGGGAATCTGGAGCTCTGGCCGCGGGCAGAATCTCCTCGACACAGGCGCACCCTTCTACGAGGTGTACGAGTGCGCCGACGAGAAGTATGTGGCCGTCGGGGCGATCGAGCCACAGTTTCATGCCGAGCTCGTCCGTCTCACCGGCATGTCCCAGGAGAACTTGCCACCCAACCGGATGGACCCCGAAGGCTGGGCAGGAGCCAAGAAGCGGTGGGCTGAACTGTTCCTCACCAAGACACGGGATGAGTGGGTCGAGCTAGCAGGCATGTCAGATGCATGCCTTGCTCCGGTCCTGGACTGGGATGAAGCGGCCCAGCACCCACACCTGGCGGCTCGGCAGACCTTCGTCGAACATGCCGGAGTCCTGCAGCCCGCGCCGGCACCGAGATTCGACGCCACACCAGGACGCATTCAGCGCCCTGCACCGCATCCCGGCGATCACACAGACGACGTGCTGAGCGAAGTCGGCATGCACACGGAGGCCATCGCATCGCTGCGCGCAGCAGGGACGGTGCGTTAGCACGCCGACATCCCGACGGTTCAGGTGCGCTCGACAAGGGCGGCGATGATGAACTGCCTGACATACTCCCGCCGTTCCAGCTCGTCCTCGCTGAGGACGTCCGGGTGAAACAGGAGCCAGAACTTCTGGTAGGTCAGCCACCTGACCGTCGCGGAAAGGTTCAAGTCCTTTCGCAGTATCCCGGCATGCGCGTACCGCTGCAGGATCGGGAACCAGATCTGCTCGCGCGCCCGGGTCATACTCTCGGAGTGGAAGATCATCTCCGCGACTCTGGGACCCATGCCCGGCTCCCGAGTGTCGTCGAACCACGGGTAGTTGCGCGCAAGGTCGAGCTCGGTCATGAAGACGTCGAGCAGGTTCTCGGCTGACGGCTCTCGCTGGATGACCACGTCCATACGGGGCGCTTGGTTCTCGAGCATCTCCCGTACGTACATCGCGATCAACAGGTCATCGCGGCTCGCGAAGTGCTTGTAGACGGTTTGGCGCGCGATGCCCGCGCTGCGTGCCACGTCTTCCATGCCGAATTTTGCGAGCGTGAATCGTCGTAGAACGTCGGGCGCGACCTCGAGGATCCGATCGCGTGTACCTACGGCTGTTGAACTCATGACCTCACCCGGCAAGGAGTTGGAACGAACGACACATTCTGTCATCCGTCATGTCGTCACAAGTATGGCACGCCGCGAGCCGGCCCTCCAACGAGTTGAGCCCGAGGCCCGCCAGGTCAGTGCTGCAGAAACCCTCCGAGGATGAAATCGCGGACGTACGGCTCGAGGTCGTCATCGGTCTTGGCGAGGACGTCAGGGTGCGTGATGAGCCAGAACTGCTGATACGTGATCCAGCGGACGATCCGACGATGCTCGACACCATGGCGGATCACGCCGGCATCCGAGTACTTACCGAGGATCGGCAGCCATATCTCCTCCAGCGCCTCCAGCACGGCAGGAACCCCGAAAATGAGCTCTGCCATCCGGGGGGCGATGGCCGGGTCGAGCACGGGGTCGATCAGGGGAAACTGGCGACCGACTGTGAGCTGCTCCATAAAGAGGACCACCAGGCCCTCAGCACTCGGCTCTTTGCGCGCAAGGTCGCGCATGAGCGGGCCATGGTTGGCTCGCAGCTCCATCGCTATGAGCTCGGCAACCAGGTCGTCCTTGCTCCGGAAGTGTTTGTAGACGGTCTGCCTCGCGATACCGGCAGCGCGCGCGACGTCTTCCATCGTCAGCTTTGCAATGGTGAACCGGGGAAGCAACTCTGCCGCAGCCGACAAGATCCGGCCGCGCGTATCCAGCTCGGCGCGCCCGCGCACAAACCCCGCCATTGCCATCGTCCTTTCGAGCCTTGCTTCGCCGGCCCATACGGACCAATGGCAATCGTATCGTCCGCGCTTGCACTGGGATCCTCGACCGCACACGGTCTTTACAAGGAAGACAGATGACAGTTACTGTCTGATGTCATTCCAGAGCGTTGAGAGGTGTCCCCGTGGGTGCTGCATTTCCCCCGAACGATCACTGGCCGGCAGCAATGCACCGGTCCCTGGACTATCCGAGCGTCCCAGTGGGAGATCTCCTGCGGGGTGCCGCCGCGCGGTTCGATGACAGGATCGCTCTCCAGCACACGGACCAGCGTCTCTCCTACCAAGAACTGTGGCGTCAGGCCTGCGCGTTCGCCAACGGTCTTGCCTCACGCGGGATCGGGCCGGGCCAGACCGTTCTCGTACATCTTCCGAACTGCCTTGAGTTCGCGATCGCGTACTACGGAATCCAGTTGGCGGGCGCGACCTTCTCGCCCGCGAACCCGTTGCTCCCAGAGATGCCGCTTGCCAAGCAGCTCACCGACGCCGATGCGGTTGCCGTCGTTTCGCACCCCGACACCGCGACGCCGATTCAGGCGGTGCTGAGCGATCAGGTGCGGCTGGTCGTCATGGTGAACGCCGCGACGACACCTCACCAGGTGGGGTTCGAAGCCTTCCTTGCCGCCGCCGACAGCAGCAACCCTCCGAATGTCACCATCGACGTCGACCAAGACCTCGCGCACATCTCCTACACCGGGGGCACCACGGGACTCTCCAAAGGTGTCGAGCTCACCCATCGAAATGTGGTGAGCAACGTCTTGCAGTACGTCGCCTGGAACCACGGCGCCGTACCGACCACTGACGAGGTAGGGCGCGTCACCGTCGACCAGATCGGCACCGAGGCGGACTGGCCGGTCCGCCTCGGAACAGGTGTCATCATCAACCTGACCCCGTGGTTCCATGCAATGGGCTGCATCGGTTCGCTCAGCGTTCCGCTCGTCGCCGGAGTGACGATTGTTCATCATGACCGCTTCAAGCCCGCGGAGTACCTGGCCGAGGCCGAGCGCGTTCAGGTCACCTCGATGAGCGGGGCGCCCGCCATGTTCGCCAGCCTGCTGGCACACCCGGACTTGGCGACCCGTGAACTGGGGTCAGTTCGTGCGTTGAGCTCGGGCGGCGGACCGCTGCCACACGAACATCTCCGCCTCCTCGGTGAACGGTTCCCCGGGGTCGTCATCTGCGAAGGCTACGGCCTGACCGAGGCGACCATGGGCGTCGCGTCCAACCCCACAGCACGGTCTGCGAAGCAGAAGCCGGGCACCGTCGGCCTGCCGGTGTTCGACACCGAGATTCGCTTGATCGATCCCGTCACGGGCAAGGAGGCTGAACCCGGCGAATCCGGGGAGATCTGCGTCAGAGGCCCACAGGTGATGGTGGGCTATCGCAATCGTCCCGAGGAGAACGCCGAGACACTCGAGGGCGGCTGGCTGCACACCGGGGATCTAGGGCGTTTCGATGACGACGGCTATCTCACCGTCGTCGACCGTCTCAAAGACATGCTGATCTACAAGGGTTACAACGTGTATCCCCGCGAGATCGAGGAGCTCCTCATCTCCCACCCATCGGTACGCGCGGCCGCCGTCGTCGGACGTCCCGACCCAGCAGTGGGTGAGATGCCAGTCGCATTCGTGGTACCCGACGGCGACCTGGACACCGATGAGCTGATGCACGAGGTGAACGCCCAGCTTCTCCCCTACAAGCGCATCCGCGAAGTGGTCGTGATGGACCGCATCCCGGTTTCAGCCGCCGGGAAGATCCTCAAGCGTGAACTCCGCGACCAACTCGCCTGATACGCCCTAGAGGAGATTCTTGATGCTCGCTGCGTTCGTCGAAGAGTTCGACCCCGAGAATCCGGTTGGCGCCCTTCGCGTCGGCGACCGGCCCGAACCGGTTGTGCCGCCCGGATGGACGACGGTCGAGGTGAAGGCCGCGTCGATCAACCATCACGACATATGGTCGCTGCGAGGCGTCGGGCTGGGTGAGGACAACCTGCCGATGATCCTCGGCTGCGACGCGGCAGGAATCGCTGCGGACGGCCGGGAGGTGATCGTCCACGCTGTCGTCACGGACCCCGTCGACTCCCCTACGCCCGGCCGTCCATCGGTTCTCTCTGAGCGCCACCAGGGCGCTTTCGCGGAGCGTCTGGTCGCACCGCTGAGCAACCTTGTTCCCAAACCTGCCGGGATGTCATTTGCCGAGGCCGCTTGTCTTCCCACCGCCTGGCTCACGGCGTACAACATGTTGTTCCGTCAGGCAGCCGTCGTTCCCGGCGATACCGTTCTCGTCCAAGGTGCAAGCGGCGGCCTGTCGACCGCCCTCGTCACCCTCGGACGAGCTGCCGGACTCCGCATGTGGGTCACCGGACGTGACGAGCCCAAGCGCTCGTACGCCCTCGAGGCCGGAGCTCACGCGGCCTTCGAGCCAGGAGCCCGTCTCCCTGCCCGGGTCGATGCGGTGATGGAGTCGGTCGGCGCCGCGACGTGGGACCACTCTCTCAAGTCACTGCGGCCGCAAGGGACCGTGGTGGTCGCCGGCGCAACGTCGGGCTATGTCGCCCAGACCGAGCTCGGTCGCGTCTTTGCCAATCGACTCCGGGTTGTCGGCACAGCCATGGGTTCTCTCGACGACCTACGTCGGCTTGTCGCGTTCTGCGAGGTCAACGGGATCAAACCGCACATCCACAGCGTCGAGCCGCTGGTGAATGCCGTCGAGGCCTTCCGGACCGTCGCCAGTGGCGAAGTACGAGGCAAGGTCGTCCTTCAGCCCTAGCCCTCCAATCGACCAGGCCCCGTCGACGGTCACCTCGGCGGGGCCTGGTATCCATGCGTCAGATAGGCATTGCCACCGGCTCGTGTCGCGAGTGGCAAGAAAGCCGCAGCCCGGTCCATGTCGGTCCGGGCTGCGGCTTCTCAGGCACTTGGGGGGATCAGGCTAGAGGACCTTGCGCACGATGCGGGCCTTCGCCTCGGTGTGCGGCGGGTAGAGCAGGGGAATGTCAGGACGAGCCCAGGCCCTGACCACGGACTTCAGGTGCGAGAACGTGTCGAACCCCCACTTGCCGTGGTAGGACCCCATCCCACTGTTTCCGACGCCACCGAACGGTAGCTGCGGCGACATGCAGTGAAGGAGAGCATGGTTGATCACGACGCCTCCGGCGCTGACATCTCTGACGACGCGCTCGTGGTCGGAACGGCTGTTGCTGAAGAGATAAGCGGCAAGCGGCTTGGGACCGCGCTTGACGGAAGCGATTGCGTCATCGAGCGAGTCCACCGTGATGACCGGGAGGATCGGGCCGAAGATCTCCTCCGACATGAGCGGCGACTCATGGGCCGGGTCCAGGACCACGGTGAAGTCGATGAGGCAGCGCTGGTCATCGGCTCCGCCACCTGCGATGATCCGCCCCCCGTGGTCTGCTGAGAGCAACCCGGTCAAGCGGCCGAACTGGCGGCGGTTGATCACGGGCTGGCCGTCAGGACGTTCCTCGGTGAAAGCCTCGACCGTTGCCAGCAACTTCTCGAGGAACTCCTTCTGTACGCTCCGCTCGACGATCACGTAGTCGGTGGTGATACACGTCTGGCCCGAGTTGGCCAGCTTCGACCAGATGATCCGGCGAGCCGCGACGTCGAGGTTGGCGCTTGCCGTGACGATGGCCGGCGACTTTCCCCCGAGCTCCAAGGTGACCGGAGTGAGAGTGGCCGCAGCTGCCTCCATGATCTTCTTGCCGGTCTGCGGCGATCCGGTGAAGAGGCAGTGGTCGAAACCCTGGGCGAGGAGTTCCTGCGTGACCTCGACTCCACCCTCGACGACCGCGACCGCATCAGTGTCCAGGTACTTCGCAACCAGATCCTTGATGGTGCGCGACGAAGCAGGAGCCAGCTCACTCGGCTTGACCACCACAGCGTTGCCGGCCGCGAGCGCGCCGACGAGCGGGCCGAGGGTGAGGTAGAACGGGAAGTTCCAGGCGCCGATGACGAGTACGGTCCCCAGTGGTTCTCGCTCGATGAAGCCACGGCTGGGCCAGGTGGAAAGGGGAAGCAGGTGACGCTCACGGCGCGCCCACTTGCGGAAGTTCTTGAGCGCGTCTCGGACCTCGATACGGGTGGTGGCGATGTCCGCAGACCACGCAGCACCCGGGAACCGGTCGAGATCCTCGCCGAGAGCGGCCGCGATAGCCGCCTCCTCGTTCTCCAGCATGGCGAGCATCGCACGGAGCTGCCGCTCCCGCCACGCGAAGTCGCGCGTCCTTCCGGTGGCGAAAGCAGAGCGAAGTCGGGCAACGGTCGTCGTCACCGGCTCCTGGTCATCGAGCTCCGGTGCCGGTGGATCCTGGAGCACGTGGCCACTCGGTCTCATCGTGGACGGGGCGGTAGAGATTGTCATCGGGTCACCTTCTTGTCGGTACTGTTGCTCGAGGCGATCGGTCGGGCGACGGTCGCCGGGTTGGTGGTTCAGCGCCTGTGGTCACGCATTGCCGCTGCTGACGAAGCAGAGTTGGCGGCGAGCCGGGCCACGACGTCGTCAGCAGGAGCCACCTCCGTATCGCCTTCGTTCAATGCGATGGCGACACCGAACTCCTCCAGGGCCCGCGTTGCCGCGGCCTGCGCGTCGTACGACGGCCGGCGACGGTTGACCCAGTCGAACGCACCGACAAAGGGCCGCATGAGCGGTACCAGCACACGGAGCCGGTTGTCGGGTACGGCGAGCTGGTCACAGATGTCGTCGCCAGCCCACCCGCGCATCAGACCGTAGGTCAGTTGCCGCTTCTGATCGGCGTCGAGACGCTTGTCGACGAAGGGCGGCAGGACCTCGTAGCCCTCGATCGTCTCCTCGCACATGTAGTCCGTGAGCGACTTCATCAGCGTCCGGCAGCCGTCATCAGCGGGATGCTCGACCATGCGGATGATGTCGGACTTCTGCCGCAGATCCGCCCAGTCCGTGAAGTTGATGTCCTCGGGAATGCCCATGATGTGCCCGATGTATCGCCACAGGGCGACGATGTCCTCGATCTCCTGGTCGCTGTACTTGATTCCGACCTTGGTCAGGGCATTGATGACGGACTCGGCGAAGAGCGTGCCCATCGTGTAGACGGCGGACCCGTTGTCGACGGAGATACCCCAGTCGTTCCAGTCCCAGTTCTCGTCGCGCGAACAGTGATAACGCACTGCTGCATGGATGAATCGGACCTCCATCGTCATCCGGAAGCCATCGCCGTCACGACGTATGCCGTCGGGCTTGGAGGCGTTGGCGACCCAGCGAAGCGTCTCGACCAATCTCCGGCCGACCTGGTCTCGGTCGATCAGGCGTCGACTCAGAACCAACTCGCGCGAACCACCGTAGGTGCGAAAACCCGCCCCGATCGCGGCATAGGCGAGCGCCATGACAACCAGCTTTCCGGGGCGCCAGTAGGCGATGCTCCCACGGCGCAACTGCTCCCAGTCCACCCACTCGGGGACGGTGTCGACGTGCCGGAACAGCTCCACGAGCTCGGGTGGTGCCGACTCGACGGCATCAATCCCCTTGGCAACCGCACTCATCCACATGCCGCGGCCGCCCTTCAGGGGCTTCAGCGCCGCAAAGGCGCGGTAGCCGAGTTCATCACCGATGTTGAAGTGGTCGGTGAAGTGGTCGACCGCCGGGCGACCGAAGCGGCCAACGGCCTGCTCGTAGTTGACGGTGCGTCCGAGGTCCCGGCCGAACGGCAGGTCGGCTGGAACATCAGTTGCCCGGTCGGTGGTGATCAGCGACATCAGGAGTCCTTCCAGATCAGGTGGAGCCCTGCAGAGTGGCGGGCATCACATTCAGATAGGTTACAAGTTCTGTCATCTGTAATCAATCGTCACTTCACATGACGACAAGCCGAGTGGCTGTACATCCACACAGGCAAGGCCTGGCAGCTAGCGCTCAGGCACGCTATCGTCAGAGAAGACGGATGACAATGTCCGTCACTTGTCACTACCGGAGAACATCATGCGCCCCAACATCTACGACGAGGACCACGAGGCCTTTCGGGCCATGGTCCGGGACTTCATCGCCAAAGAGGTCGTCCCCAACCACGACGCCTGGGAGGAGCAGGGACATGTCCCTCGGGAGTTCTACAACCGGCTCGGCGAGCTCGGGATTCTGGGCATGCAGGTCCCTGAGGAGTTCGGCGGCGGCGGCGAGACGAGCTTCAAGTACAACGCGATCGTGATCGAGGAAGCTGCAACGGCCGGCGTCACATTTGGCGGCTACTCCGTGCACACCAACCTGATCCTCGCCTACCTGATGCACCTCGCCAGCGACGAGCAGAAGGCGCGTTGGCTTCCGGGATTCGCGAGCGGTGAGACGATGTTCGCCCTCGCGATGACCGAGCCGGGAACTGGGTCCGACCTCGCCAACATCAGCACCAAGGCGACCCTGTCCGAGGACGGCACCCACTACGTGCTCAACGGCGCGAAGACGTTCATCACTGGTGGAGCGCAGGCCGACATCGTCCTCGTCGTGTGCCGCACCAAGGCGTTCGACCCGGCCGACCGCCGTGCCGGACTGTCGATCCTCTGCGTCGACACCAAGGCCGAGGGCTTCGCGGTCGGCAAGAAGCTGCCGAAGATCGGCCAGAAGGCTTCCGACACTGCCGAGCTCTTCTTCGCGGACGTGAAGGTTCCTGTTGAGAACCTCCTCGGCGAGCAGGACAGGGGTTTCGACTATCTGGGTCTCAACCTCCCGCAGGAACGTCTGACCATCGCGCTTGGTGGTGCGGCGACCGCGCTGGCCGCGATCGACTTCGCGAAGCGCTATGTCCAAGAGCGCACTGTGTTCGGAAAGGCCGTGGCATCGTTCCAGAACACCAAGTTCGTGCTCGCTGAGTGCTCGGCCGAGGCCACCGCGGCACGCCTGATGGCCGATGCGGCACTCGAGGCTCTCGACGCCGGCAGTCTGTCGATCGCGGATGCGGCCCGCGCCAAGCTCTTCTGCACCGAGGTCGCCGGCCGCGTGATCGACAAGTGCCTCCAGCTCCATGGCGGCTACGGCTACATCACCGAGTACCCGATTGCTCGCCTGTACGCCGACGCGCGGGTCACCCGCATCTACGGTGGCACCAGCGAGGTCATGAAGACAATCATCGCGAAGGACCTGGGGCTGTGAGCACGCGACGCGTCGCCTGGGCAAGGAGCGCGACAAACAGCCTGCGCCCAACGCCTGCCAGTACGGTGCCGGACGCGACCGTCACGCCTGGCTGGCGACTGCAGCACAGGTGACACCCGGAGTGGCGGTGCTCGCGAACCATGGGAAACACGCCGCGTCAAGCGCAATGGCCCCTTCGAAACGGCTTGCGGACTCTCCACGGTTCACTGATCCGACGATGACCTCACGGTGGGTTTCGCCCAAGCACACAGGCACCACGTACGTCGCGGTTTCGACGATGTGGGTGAGCGTCGCGACAGACGTGGCTCGCCATATGGAGAGGAACGATGCAGCCCTCGGCCTGCCGGGAGTCAACCTCGCGATCGACTAGTTGCGATGCTCAGGAAGGTTGTACTGCCCTCGGTGAGCCTGCCTGACAGACGAAGGCCCCCGGTTGTGAAGTGGAGCTGTCTAGTTCACACACTCCACCGACCGGAGGCCTTCGTGTCACACGCTAACGCTGCCTTGACCCCACGCGCCCGTTGACGACTCGCCGTGCCAAGGCATCACAGCTAGTCGACGGCCAGGCTGAGCGGAAGCCCGAAGAGCGGGTCGCTGTCGCCCGGGCGTCTGTTGTGTTGTCGGTACTGGCTCGGGGTTGCACCCGACCAACGCCGGAACGCGGTACTGAAGCTTGCGACTTCGACGTAGGCGAGCTGTGCAGCGATCTCGGAGACCGACAGGTCGGTATCGGCCAGAAGTCGGCACGCCTCCCGCAAACACGCCGCCTCTCGCAACTCACGGAAACTGACGTCACACTCATCGAGCCTGCGCTGCAGCGTCCGCTTGGATACGGAAAGCTCGTGGGCGATGTCGGTCAGCGTCATCCCTGCGCTCCCGGGTCTGCCCAGGATCGCAGCGACCTGCTGATCGAGCTTGAGCGACGGCCGGACCCAGTCGTCAGCGTGCCCAGCCCTACTGGCGTACACGTCGTACAGAAGCCTGTTCGATCGCGGGAGCGGGACGTCCAGCAGCTCACTGCGCCATCCGATCCGCGCCGCGTTTCGGCTCAGAACCGCCTTCCGACCGACCAGCTTCGTCAGTGCCGGCGGCACCGAAGCCATCGGCAACTCGACCCTGTCGAGCGGGAACGGTCCGTTCCACAGGTCGTTGAGCACCGCCGCCATGGCGGCGACGTCTCGACAGACTGAGAAGCGATAGAAGGGACTCGACGGAGGGACGTCGGAAGGCAGTCTGATCTCGACACCTGAGCTCCCGGTCTCGGGCTCGTCGAACGTGTGATAAGTGACAGCGCTGTAATACATGTCAACGGTGGCCGGCAGCTCTCTCCAGTGTCGCAGCGTCGGCGCAACGATCATGGCGGAGCCCAGCGAGTCAAAGGCTGGAAACTGGTACCGCGTCCCGGTTTCGACCCAGATCTCAGATCTGTGCTCGGTAGCCGCTGCGAACGCTTGCTGAAAGGCAAGCTCCTGACGCCACCCGATCCGACCTTCCCCACGCGCCAGGAGGTCGACAGGGATGTGCGCTGCACGGAGCAACGGCTCCGGGTCCAGGCCGTGGTCCCTGGAGACCTCACACATGATGCGGACGCTGAGACTGGGCACCTCTGCCCAAGCTCGACGTTCCAGGGGAAGTGATGCCTTCCCTGCGACGGCTCGCGCCTTGCCAACCCTGTCTTCCACAGGGGGGTGAACATCGTGCACTTCCATGTGCCCTCCTCGACCATCGATCTGCTCTCACGCGACGGCGACAGTGACGGAGGTCACAATACATAACCGCCGCCGGACTACTCGGGCGCACAGGCGAGGTTCCTGCCCAGCCGAGCCTGAAAGCCCGAGTTCACCCGAGCCTCGCGAGGCGCCCCCACCGGTCCCGTGAGGCCAGCAGCAGACCCAGTCCACCGTTGTCCGGAACAACCACTTCCAGACCCCTGTCCATCGGAGCAGGAGCCCAAGCGAGCGCGAAAATGTGACCATTGACACAAGTATACTGCTCAGACAGTATACCCGCCATAGGCGCGGCTACCGAGGGTCGCGACTGTCCGGAAGGTGTCACACCATGTGGATGAAGAAGGCAGCAGTTGCTGCCAGCGCGCTGTCACTCGCCCTAGGTCTCGCCGCCTGTGGGCTCGAGTCGGGATCGGGGTCCGGCGGCGAGACCGTCACGATCAAGATCAACACGGGCGTACCCCCGACACAGCACCTCAACCAGCATGTGTTCCTGCCGTGGAAGGAGTACGTAGAGGAGCAGACTGATGGCCGCGTCAAGGTCGACATCTATGACGCCACCACGCTCGGGTCGCTGACGACCGTCCTGACCGACCTCGAGTCGGGGCTTTACGACATGGGAGTGGTCGCTCCTGTCTTCTTCCTGGACTCGCCGCTGTACGGGCTGAGCGTCGGCAACCTCATCGGTGCGGTGCCAGAAGGAAAGGCTGGCAACGAGATCGTCGCACGTTACCTGGATGCAGAAGGCGACGAGTTCACCGTTCCGGGCGTCGAGATCATCGGCGCCTCGGTCTCGACCCCGTTCCAATTCTGGGGTACGAAACCAATCGAGTCGATCAAGGACATCGAAGGTCTCCCGGTTCGGGTCTCCTCTCCGGTGGAAGCGCAGCTGGTGTCCATCCTGGGCGGCGACCCCGTGCAGGTGCCGTCAGCAGAGATGTACCAGGCGCTCGAGCGCGGGACCGTGAAGGCCGCGTACAGCCCGGTCGAGACGTCGCTGGGCGTGAAGATCCACGAGGTCGCTCCGCACCTCTTCGAGGCCAACATCGCCTCTACCGTCGTCTCTCTCGGCGTCCGCGATGCGTTCCTCGACGGGCTCTCGGACTCGTTGCGCACGGAGTTCGAGGAAGACCTGCTGCCCAAGGCGGAGGAACTCTTGCACGACGACCTCGACCAGGTGCTATCAGGCAACGAAGCGGCCATCGACGAGCTCGAGGCGTCCGGAGCGCTGACGGTCAACTCGATGACCGATGAGGACGATGCCACCGTAGCTGCGGCAGCCGAAGAGCAGTGGGCTGCCTGGGTCGAGGAAGCCGACTCCAAGGGCTTCGACGGCAGCGCTCTGGCCGAGCAGTGGCTGACGCTGATGGACGATGCCGGCGTTGACAGGCCGTTCGAGAAATGACCGTCGTGCGCTGTTTCTGTGCCGACAGATGCTCGGAGTGCTCGTGAAGTCCGTCGAGGTGGTCGTGCGCGCCATCACGACGGCACTTGCCTGGCTCGCAGGGTTGATGATGGTGGGCATCATGGCACTGCTCGTGGCCAACGCCGTCCTGCGTTCGCTGGACAAGCCGATCTTTGGCGTCGTGGACCTCGTGCAATACATGATGCTGACGCTGACGATGGCGTCGCTCGCCTTCACCCAGCGGACCGGATCACACATCTCAGTGGACATGGTCGTCGAGAAACTCCCCGGAGCCACGCGACGCCTGTTCGCCGCAGCAGCTGATCTCCTGACCTTCGCCGTCGCTTTGGCGCTGGCCCTTGTCATGCTCACGATCGCGATGAGGACCAGCTCCCAGCTGGACGGGACCGGGCTGATCGCGATCCCGACACAACCTTTCAAGGTGTTCGTGGTCATCGGCTTCTTCGGCTGGGCGCTCGAAGCACTCCTGCGTGCATACCTGCACGTGACCAATCGTCTACCCGTCGCGGCAGACCCAACTACCGGGGAGCTCTAGTGGACCTCATCGTCGTAGGATGCATCGCATTGGCTGCCATGGTCGCGCTGATGGCCCTCGGGGCTCCGGTGGCCATCTCGATGACAGTCCCGGCGCTTGTGCTCTTGTTCGTGCAAGGCGGTTGGAACCTCATGTCAGGCGTCGTGTACTCCATCCTGTGGAACAACGCCCTCAACTACACGCTCGTAACCGTGCCGATGTTCGTCCTCATGGGCGAATTGCTGGCCGTCGCAGGCATCACGGCGGACGTCTATGCCGCGGTCCGCAGCTGGCTCTGGCGTCTGAAAGGCGGGTTGGCGTTCGCGACTGTGGGCGCTTGTGCTCTGTTCTCCGCCGCCTCCGGATCCAGCGTCGCCACGGTGGGAACCCTGGGCGGAGTAGTGAGCAAGGAGATGTCAGAGGCGCGCTACGACTCACGGCTCGCATCCGGTGCGATGGTTGCCGGGGGTGGACTCGGGATCCTCATTCCCCCCAGTACCGCGATGTTGATATACGGGCTGCTGACGGACCAGTCGATCGGGAAGCTGTTCATCGCGGGGTTGATGCCGGGCATCATCTTGACAGCCCTCTTCGCCATGACCATCGCCATCCTGGTGATGGCCTTCCCGCGGCTGGCACCCCCGGCCACGAGGATCCCGGTCGCATCACAGTGGACGCTGGTCGTGGCAGTCCTGCTGATCGGCCTGGTGTTCGTGGTGGTGGTCGGCGGCCTCTACCTGGGGTGGGTCGGGGCGACCGAGGCAGCGGGGCTGGGTGCCGCGATCGCGCTCGTCATGGGCCTGTCGACGCGTCGCCTGTCTGTCAGTACTGTCTGGACCGCGGTCCAGCGAAGCGTACGCACGACCGGTCTCATCTTCGGCATCGTGATCGGCGGCCTCCTACTGACGCAGGTGCTCGCGATGACTCGCATGACCAACGTCCTGGCTGAGCTCATCGTCGACATGGAGCTGCCCCCGATCGGGCTGTTCGCCGGCATCGTGCTGCTGTACGTGATGCTCGGGGCGCTTGTGGACGAGTTCGCGATGATCGTCCTCACGGTGCCGATCATGCTCCCGATCGTCACGTCAGCGGGATGGGACCCGATCTGGTTCGGCGTGGTCCTGGTCGTGCTGTGCCAGATCGGGCTGATCCTGCCGCCCATCGGCATGAACGTCTTCGTGCTCAAGGGTGTTGCCCCCTACATTCCCATCAAGTCGATGTTCACAGGAGCGCTGATCTTCGTAGTCCCGATGCTGCTCCTCTTGGTGTTGCTATACCGCTTCCCGCAACTGGCGCTGGGACTCGTCTCCTAACCCCTCGCCAGACTGCGCGACCACCCGCACGCGCAGGTCCAACGCAACGTACGCCGCGGCTCGATCGTCTCGAGACGCGGCGCACGCGTCGTCCTGGGTCGCCGAACAGACGCTGAACATCCCCTCTCGACGACGACCCTCGACAGCTGCGGTCACCGGCGCGGTCCTCTGCATCACCTTGACCTGGACGCCGCCCCACTCTGTACTCGGCGGCGGTCCGATCCATCAGTTCGAGGATGTAGGCAGATCAGGCACCGCCCATCTCGCGAGCGGCCTGCTTGATGGCCTCGCGGATGCGGAAGTACGTGCCACAGCGACAGACGTTCTCGATCTCCTCGATCTCGGCTTCGCTGGGGTTGGGATTGCGTTTTAGCAGGTCGACGGCAGCCATGATCTGTCCGGGCTGGCAGTAGCCGCACTCGGCGACGTCCTGGTCCAGCCACGCCTGCTGCACGGGGTGCAGCTCGTCGCCCTCGGCAAGGCCCTCGATGGTGGTGACGTTCTTGTCCGCGCACTCCGAGACCGGGGTGACGCAGGGGTTGAAGGCTTTGCCGTTGAGGTGGCTGGTGCAGGCCTTGCAGACATTGATGCCGCAGCCGAACTTGGGCCCGGTGATGCCGAGCTTGTCACGCAGGACCCAGAGCATCGCGAGGTCGGCGGGTGCGTCGACCGTCGTCTTCTTGCCGTTGACGGTGAAGGTGTAGGAGGGCATGGGAGGCTCCGGTCAGTTGGGCGGGAAGGGGTCGAAGTCGACGTCGAAGTTGATCGGGAAGCGGCGCGGCCAGGTGCCGGTCGCTCGCGCATAGGCGCAGGCGACAGCACCGACAGCGGCAGGTACCGGCAGCTCTCCGACGCCGCCGGGTTCCTCCCGGCTGGGCGGCATGACGAAGACCTTCACGTCGCGCGGGCTGTCCTTCTGCCGGGCGAAGTGCGACTGCGAGTAGCTGCCTTCCAGGGGAAGGCCGTTCTTGATGTGCAGCCCGGCACGCAGCGTGGTGGAGATGCCGTCGGTCAGGCCGCTGATCATCTGCGCCTCGATCCCCAGCGGGTTGATCGGACGGCCGACGTCGGCAGCGATGGTGGCCCGGTACACCCGGGGCCGCTTCGGGTCGGTGGCGTCCATCTCGATCAGGAAGGCGCACGACGATCGGTGTTCGACGTGCAGTGCGATTCCCTGAGCGTGCCCAGGTGGCATCTTTCGACCCCAGCCGCCCTCCGTGGCGACCTTGTCCAGCACCGCACGGGCGGCGTCGTGCTTGAGGTACTCGCGGCGGAACTTGTAGGCGTCCTTGCCGAGCTTGGCGGCGATCTCGTCGACCACCAGCTCTTCGGCACCTCGCACCATCGCCGAGTACACCGACCGCCAGGATGCAGTGTTGAGGTGGATGTCCTCCGGCTCGTTCAGCACCTCGGTGACGACGCCGAAGTCGTAGGGGCACTCGACCATCAGGTTGAAGAAGCTCTGCGCGTAGGTGAGGTTGCCCGCGCCGGCGGAGAGCTTCGCGGTGATCATCTCGCCGATGCCGTGGCTGAAGTCGGTCTTGGTCTGGGTGATCCGGTGCTCGTACGACGCCACCTGGCCGGCCGCGAGAGTGGCCCGCACCCGGTGGAAGCTGGGCCCACGCATCCTGCCGTGCCGCATGTCGTCGGTCCGGGTCCACATCAGCTTCACCGGCCGTCCGAACGCCTTGGACGCGAGGGCCGCCTCCATCGCCCCATCGTGGAACAGCCGCCTCCCGAACGCGCCGCCGGACTGCACCACGTGCACCTTCACTGCGTCCTGCGGCAGTCCCAGCTTCTCGGCGATGTCCTGTTGCGCATAGATCGGCGTCTGCAGCCCGGACCAGATCTCCGCGCGGTCGGCCCGCACGTCGGCCACAGCTGAGTTGCTCTCCAGAGGGGCATGGCTCACCGGGGCGAACCGGAATTCGGCATCGACGGTGTCCACCAGGACACCCGGCACCGCAAGCGGGATCGTCGCTGCCTCGAGCTTGTTGAAGATGTCCTCATTGGACAGACCGTCGACCGAACCCGGGTTCCAGTCGACCCGCAGCGCCTTCTTCGCGTCCCACGCCTGCCCGAACGTCTCGGCCAGGATCGCCACCCCGGTCTCGATCACCGCGATGTCGATCACTCCGGACATCGCCCGGACCTCGGCGTCGTTGAGCACCCGCTTCGGCGTGCCTTGAATCGTCGGCGCCCTGTGCACCAGGCACGGCTTCGCACCCGGCGCCACGTCGAGGTCGAGGGTGTACCGGAACTGACCGGTCACCATCTCACGCGCGTCGATCCGGCGGATCGGCTTGCCGATCACGCTGAACTCCGATGCCGCCTTCGTTGCGACGCCGGCCAGGCTCAGCCCGGGGTCGGCGGCGGAGACGGCGAGCGATCCGTACGTCGCCGTGCGCCCGTCCGGAGCCACCACCAGGCCGTCGCGCGTGGTCAGCTGTCCCGCCGAGACGTCCCACCGGAGAGCAGCCGCCGCGATCAGTCGTGACCGCGCCTCGGCCGCGGCTCGCCGGATCGGCTCATAGACCGTACGCATCGAGGTCGACCCGCCGGTGAGCTGGTTGAACAGCAGCGCCGGATCGGCGTCGCGCATCGGGACGTGCACCTTCGACAGCGGGAGGTCCAGTTCCTCGGCCACCAGCATCGCGCAGGCGGTGGTGATCCCCTGGCCCACCTCCATGCGGTGAAGTCGCAACCAGGCGGCGCCGTCCTCGGCCACCTCCAACAGCACCATGTTCTTCGTCGGCTCGCATGCCTGCTTGTAGAAGTCACCGACGTCATAGAGCTCCGAGGGCCGCGGCGGACTCGGGACGGTCGCCGCAGCTGGCTCGACGTCGAGGCCCCAGCGAGCCGCGACGGTGAGCGTCGGCGCGGCCACCAGGTACGTCAAGAACTGTCTGCGGGCCAACCCACCCTTGCCGCTGGGGTTCGTCGCCATGAGAGCCTCCTCGATCTCTTGACCGTACAAGCGGTCAGGTCCTTGTGTAGACTAGGAGATGTGTCCGCATCATGCAAGCGATCCACGCGCCCACCTGGACACGCAGTCGCGTCACCGGAACGAACGCAAAAGCGTCACGCCGCCGTCGGCTGAGATCAGCAACGCGACGACCAAGCCCAGCGCCCCGCCGCCGATACCGATGAGCACGTGCGCGGGAATGCCGCCGCCATACGGACCACTCGGGACCCACGCCACGACCCCGCGGATATCACCCGATGCCCCGTCGTAGGTCACCGGGATGCTCCAGTGCCGAACGACCGCGAGGTGGTTGTGAGCGGGCATCTCGGTAGGCATGCGCACACGCGGGTCCAGCCAGCTGCCGCTGGCCACGGTGTGGGCCGCACCGATCCGCGCCAGATCCGCGCCGTCCTCGCCATCGACGACGAGCAGGTGCCCGGCGCTGACCTTGACGAAGAATCCCGCCACGCGGCCCTGAAGCGGGTGTACCGCAACTCCGGGCGGAGCCTGTTGGATCACTGCCCGATAGGCACCCTCGACCGCCTCGGCATCCCCGCCGTGGGCCGCAGCGACGGGGACGTTGGAATTGACCATCGCGACAGCTACTGCGGCCGCCGCGATGGCCAAGCCTGCGCGACGCACTGCTCAGCTCCTGCTGACCATGACCTGCTTGGACACCGACGGGATCTCGCCGCGCTCGGAGTCACGGTTTGCGAAGACCATGTACGGGCCGGGCGGCAGCACCTTGTTGTCCGGGACTGCCAGCGTCAGGGTGTTGCCCGATCGCTCGACGACCGCCATCTCGACGGTGCGCTGGTCGGGATCGACGAGGTGGGTCATCGACGGGTTGCGGACCAGCCGCACGCTGCTGATGTAGGTCGGACTGTCCACGACGATCTTCATCGTGCCGCCGTTGACCGCCTTGGCCGGCGCCGTGGTGATCCTCGGCCGCTCGCCCCAGTGCAGATACGGCGGCGAGAAGATCTGAAAGCTCGGATCGGTGGTGTTCCGGCTGGTGCCCACCGTGTCGTGCAGGATGTTGTTCTGCGGTCCGAACATCAACGGGAAGGGCGCGTGCCCGCCGAGCATGACCCGGCCGTCCGGCAGCAGGGTCGCGGTCGTGTGGTACGTCCGGCCCTGCGTCTGAGCCGCGGTCTTGGTCCACTTGCCGGTCTCCGGATCGAAGATCTCGGTGTCGCGGATCGGGAAGCCGCTGCCAGGAGCGACATCCTCGTCGACGTTGGCGCCGTTGGCGACGAACACCTTGCCATCGGGCAGCACCACGGCGTTGGCATACCAGCGCGGGTGGTGCATCGGCTCGACCGACCTGCTGGTGAACTTGTCGCCGTTCGCGGTGTCGATGGTGTTGAGCGTCGCACTGTTCGAGCCGAGGTATGTGCCCGGAGTCATTCCGAGGACACCGCCGCCGGACAGAACGTCGGCCGAGCCGTACGTGCCATCCCGGTCGGGCTTCAACGTCAACATGACCGAGAAGCCGGAGCCACGGAAGCCGGCAGGAACACCGTTGATCGTGGGGACGCCGAGGTTCTTCCACGACTGCTTGGCCGGATCGTAGACGCTGGTCATGTTCCACATGGCCTCGTCATAGGCCTCACCCATCGGGTTGAATGCCTGCCCCGCCGCGTCGTAGTACACCTTGCCGTCGGGCAGCATGTGGATCCGCGGATACAGCGGCAGCGACTTGTCGGCGCTGGAGGGGTTCTTCGTCCACTTGCCAGTGGCCGGGTCGTAGGTCTCGGTCTGCCGTACGTTGGTCAGCCAGTCGGTGACAGGGCTGTCCGGGTAGATCGGCTTGACCAGCTTGCGCACACCGCTGACCGTCAGCACCTTGCCGCTCGACAGACTCACGGTCGACGGATACCACCGGCCGTAGCTCATGTCGGCGGCGGGCTCGAACGTGTTGGTCTTCGGGTCGAAGATGCGGGTGTTCTTGATCCCCGTCGGCTCGAGCACGCCGTAGTCGGTACCCGGAATGCTGGGTTCGGAGTAGTAGGCGGTGCCCCCGTTGATCAGCAGCCGCCCGTCGGGAAGGAAGACGTGCGCCGCGCAGAACAGGTTGCCGTCGTTGCTCTTGTTGTCGTTGTCATGCGGGATGAGCGGCAGGTACTCGGCGTTCTCGTCATATCCGCCCGGGTTGCCGTTGGTGTCCCCGGGCGTCGGCACCGACCAGGACGGGTCCGCGCCGGACACGTCCATCACCCGGGCCTGGTCGCCCATCGCCTTCTCACCGAACTCCAGAACCACGTTGAGCCCGATGTGGTTCATCCCCTCGATGCCGTCCCAGTACAGGATCTTCCCGGTCGGCAGAACCGCAACACTCACCGCGGTCGGCTTGCACCGCTCACCCGAGTCATCCTGAACATCGACACACTCGTGGCCCGACGGGTCAGCGAACACCACACCGAAGGCGCCGATGTCTTCCGGATATGACGTGTCCGCGAATGCAGGCACGACCATCAAGGGACTCACAGCAACGAGAGTGACCGCAGCAATGACAGGTGAGCGTCGCATAAGGGCCTCGCTTCGACTGGTTCGGCGCCGGCGCCACCCGAAGGTGACCGTACGAGCGGTCACCATAATCAAGGATTCGAGCACGGCGCAAGAGACGGCTCGGCGAGCCGCTCGAGCCGGCATCACAGACCGACCGGCCCGATGACCTCGTCGCCAACGCCATAGACCGCGCAGACGGAGGCCTTGTGTGACACCCACTACACCCCTAAACTGACCGCACGTACGGCCGGTTGTCACAATGGACGCTGACCTGCCTGCCATGAGGGCCTGCGGTCCGCCAGCGGGACAGGGACGGCCCGGCCGGCTCCAGCCACGTGTCGACGTTGCCGAACAATCAGCGCGACCATCTCACCCGGAGGATCCAACTCATGACCCATGATCTGAAACTCGGGCTTGCGCTCGGGTACTGGGGCAGTGGCCAGCCCAGCGGACACGCCGAGGCCGTCGCCCTGGCCGAGGATCTCCACTTCGACTCCATCTGGACAGCCGAGGCCTATGGCTCAGATGCGCTGACACCCCTGGCCTGGCTGGGATCGCAGACATCGTCGGTGCGACTGGGCACCGCGATCGTCCAGATGTCGGCACGCACGCCCGCGGCGACCGCGATGGCCGCAATGACGATGGACCATCTGAGTGGAGGTCGGTTCGTTCTCGGCATCGGCGCATCCGGACCCCAGGTGGTCGAGGGATGGTACGGCCAGCCGTACCCCAAGCCGTTGGCGCGGACACGGGAGTACGTCGCCATCCTGCGGCAGGCGTTCCAGCGCGAGAAACTCGCTTTCGAAGGTGAGCACTACCAGCTCCCGATCCACGGCGGGGCGGGCCTGGGCAAGTCCTTGCGATCGACCTTGCACCCCGTACGTCCGGACATTCCGATTCTGCTTGCCGCCGAGGGCCCCAAGAACGTCGCCCTCGCCGCTGAGATCGCTGACGGCTGGATCCCGCTGTTCTACTCACCCTTCGACGACGCGCACTACCGTGCGGCACTGGCCGAGGGGTGGTCACGACCGGGAGCTCGCACCACCGCGGAGTCTTTTGAGATCTCCTGCATCGTCAAGGTCGAGGTGGACGACGACATCGAGGCGGCCGCCGACCGGGTAAGACCCTTCCTCGCGCTCTACATCGGCGGCATGGGCGCCAAGGGCGCGAACTTCCACTACGAAGTCTTTGCACGCATGGGCTACGAGCAGGAGTGCGCCAAGATCCAGGATCTGTACCTCGACGGCCACAAGGACGAGGCCATCGCGAGCGTCCCTCTCTCACTCGTCGAGAAGGTGGCACTCGTCGGCCCCAGGGCAAAGATCTCCGACGACCTGGCAGCCTGGCGCGAGTCTCTGCTGACAACCATGCTCATCAACGACGATCCATCGACGATGCGAATGATGGCTGAGCTCCTCGGCGATAGCTGAGCGACTCAAGTTCCCCCGACTACCGAGTCTGTGCACAGCGAGAGCGCCCCAAAGCTTGGCCGCGGGCCTGGTGAGCTGGTCAACGCTGGCGAACGAAGACGGCCGTCGGGATCGCCACGACAAGCAGCGTGATTCCACCTACAGCGAAGCCCAGATGCAGCGCACTGGTGAATGCCTCCGGGACGGCCTGATCCAGGAGGGGCCGGAGCGAGACCGTCACTTCGGGACGGATGCCTCGGACAGCCGCGGCGACGGCGCCGTCGGCGACGTCCGGGCTGACGCCGGCCTCGGCGAGGTCCCTAGTCAGGTGTCGAGGGAACTGAGTCGTGGCGATGGTGCCGAGGATGCTGGCCCCGAGCATCGACCCGAACTGTCGAAATGTGTTGACCGCGGCAGAGGCCATGCCGGCCTGCAGGGAGGAGACGCTGTTGACCGCTGCCGCTGTCGACGGTCCGATGAGCAGGGCGGATCCGATCCCCATGGCAAGCAGGGCGGGCCACATCGCGCCGTACCCGTCTACGATCCCGACGCGCAGCAGTGCGAGCGCCCCCACCCCCATGAGCAACAGCCCCACCGTGAGAGTCGCGGCGAATCCAAGAGCACCCACCACACGGGCGGCGACCGCGCTCACCACGACGTAGCTCAACATCCACGGCAGCATGTGGACACCGGTGCTCCAAGCATCCAGGTGAGCGACCCGCTGCAGGTAGAGGATCGCCAACAGCGAGACGCCGACGAATCCGAACATCGCCGCAGCAGCAACGAGCTGGATGACGGTGAAGGAGGCACTGCGGAACAACCGGAGATCCAGCATCGGATCCCGGTGTCGCAGTTCGACCACGACGAATGCAGGCAGGCTGACCGCCACGATCAGGTACGCAGCGATGCTGGACACGCTCGCATTGCCTCGTGAGCCGCCCTCGATGATGGCGAACGCAAGCGCCGCGATGGTGACCGAGCCGAGCACCACGCCGATCGGGTCCAGCCGACGACTCGGGTGCCTGCCTTCGGTGATGAAGGCCGGGACGAGCGCCGCCCCGACCAGGGCGAGGAACACGTTGCTCAGATATGCGACGTGCCAGGAGAAGTTGTCCAACAATGCCCCGGAAACCAACGGACCGACAGTGAGCCCGATGCCGGCCGTGCTCGCCCACACGCCGATGGCCCGGACCCTCTCGTGCTGGTCAGGAAAGGTGTTGCTCACGATCGACAGCCCCGTCGGCATGGCGGCAGCCGCCCCGACGCCCATCACCGCCTGACCTGTGATCAAGGCACCGGCGCTGGTTGCGAGGAATGCAACCAGACTCCCCACGCCGACAAGGACGACGCCGGCGAAGTAGGTGCGCCGACGCCCGTACAGCTCCCCGAACGTCCCTGCCGACATGAGCAGGCTCACCATCGCCAGCGGGAACGCGCTCGACACCCAGATCAACGTCGGCCCCGAGAGGTGCAGATCCCGCTGGATGAAGGTGAGGGCCGAGAGCGTCGACGAGACATTGACGAACGACATCATCACACCGACGCAGACCACCATCACCGCAAGCCACCGGCGGCGCGAGCCAGGCCCGACCGGAAGAGGGTCCTCGACGTCGGCCACCTGACTGTCAAAAGCCATAGGCAGGAGCGTAACGTCTGACTTTGGTCATGCCAAGCCAGAGATACAATGCCTCCATGGTCAACCGAACCGACACCCCCGCCGCAGCGTCCGTAGCCGTCATGGAACGGCAAGGTGGGTTTGCCGACCGCGACGCCTGGACGGTCACAGGGACGTGCCGCATGGAGCGCGCGCTCGCACTGATCGGGACGCGGTCGGCCATGGTGCTGCTCCGGGAGGTCTTCTTCGGTGCCACCCGGTTCGAGGACCTGGTCAATCGCTCGGGCCTCAGCGAGGCAGTCGCCGCGGGACGACTCAAGGAGCTCGTCGGACACGGCGTGCTCACCCGTCGCCCGTACCAGGAGCCGGGTTCACGGACACGTCAGGAGTACGTCCTGACCGACCTCGGCGGACGCCTGTTCCCGGTCCTGGTCTCGTTGATGGAGTGGGGCGAGCTCCTCGAGGACGACCACGACACCGGCGTCGAGCTCATCCACAAGCAGTGCGGCTCCACCATCGACACCGAGATCAGGTGCGGCAACGACCACCCGGTCGCACTCGGCGACACCGCAGTCCGGATGAGGACCGAGACACCCCGGACGCAGTGAGCGGCCAGGGATGTCGCGAGGCGCCGGGCAGTGGTCAGCTCACCCGCTGGCCCACACGTCGACGAGCCACCGCCGATCGTCAGCCAGCTCCTTCATCCACACCTCGGCGTCCTCCGCATTCTCCCCACGCAGCTCGGAGCGCAGATCGATGAGCGTCGAACGTACTCCGTCGGCCACGGCTGCCGCCCCGCAGACGTAGATCGCCGCATTTTGATCGAGCAGGTCGAGCACGTGTGCACCCATCTCGCGCAACCGGTCCTGGACGTAGACGCGGGGCAGGCCCGGCACACGCGAGTATGCGCAGGCGAGCTGGACACCCGCCTCCGAGGCAAGCTGTTCGAGCTCGCCCTGGTAGAGCTCGTCGGACTGCGGGTGGCGGCAGCCGAACAGCAGCACACCCGGCCCGAACTCCGCGCCGGCTCGTCTGGCCTCGGCACGGTCCTGGAGGAAGCCACGAAATGGTGCGAGCCCGGTGCCCGAAGCGATCATGATCACCGGGACCGCCGGATCCTCGGGCAACCTGAACGAGCTGGACGTGTCCCGTACGAAGGCATGCACCACCCGACCGACCTCCTGGTCGAACAGGTAGTTCGAACAGGTGCCGTGGAACGTACCGTTCCCCGATCGCGCGTCGTCGATGAGTGCACCCACTGTGATCGAACACGAGTCAGGGTGCATCCGGGACGAGGACGAGATCGAGTAGTAGCGCGGCGACAGAGGGCTCAACAGCTCCAGGAACACCTCGAACGGCAGCCGACACGTCGGATGCATCTCGAGGAGGTCAAGCACGGAAAGTCGACGGGCAAGGACCTCGGCACGGTACGTGTCCGCGTCCAGGAGGCCTTCGAGGCGTGCTCGACTCCAGGGATACTCCGTGTGCTCCAGGAGACGTTCGATGTCACGGCGCCCAGCGACCCCCTGCAGCTCGACGTAGTCGCTGATCAGGTGCCGTACGGTCACCCGCTCCCCCACCGGGAGGAACGAGCTCACGCCTTCGTCCGCGTCCAGCCGAACCCAGGCATCCGGCGCCAGGGCGAACCGCTCGACGACGCGCGCGACGAGAGCGTCGCTGTTGTGCGGGATGACGCCGAGATGGTCCCCGGCCTGATACGTGACCCCTTGGGGCAGCGCGAGCTCGATGTGGCGGACCGGCCGGACCTCCACCGGACCGTTCGGCCTCGACAGATCGCGGGTCTCGATGATGCGCATCGGCCGGGCGTCGAGGGACTGGACGAACGGGCTGGGCCGGTCGCTGGGCAGGAACTCGAGGCGGAGGCGCGGCCTGCCCGATCCCCCAACAGCTCCCAGGTCGACGCCCAAGGCTTCGGCCAGGTCGGGCCACAGGGCGGCATCCCAGGCCTGGAGGTCGCCGTCGAAGTCCGCAGCGACGTCGCCTTCACCACGGGAATGCAGTCGAGTGGCACCCAGCTCGTCGAGACGATTGTCGATGAATCGCGGGAAGTCCTGGAACGTCGGCACCCACTCGTGGTTGCCACATCCGAAGACACTGAACTTCACGCCCGCGAGGTCAGGTGATCCGTTGGTGATCCAGTCCGCGAACCTGACGGCGTTGTCAGGCGGCGTGCCGTTGTAGGTGGCCGTGGTGATGAGGACGACTCCCTCGGTGGGCAGGTTCTCCACCGCCTCGTCGAGCGGAGCTACGCGGACGTCGAAGCCGCGGACGCGCCCGGCATCGGCAAGGTCGTCGGCGACCTCCTCCGCCGTACCGAAGTTGGAGCCGAACAGGACCAGCATCGGCGTGCCATGAACCGGCGTCGCGGACTCGGCGACCGGCGCGTCGGTCTCTGCGGGCCCGTTTGACAGGTCCGCGCCCGCGACGACCAGTGGCCCCCGCTTGCCCGCCGGAGTGAAGCTCACCGGCAGGTGCTTGATGCCGTTCATGAAGCTGGACTGCATGTGGCTCGCCTCGCCACTGACCTCGATGTCCGGGAGCCGGGTGAAGAGCTCGGTGAGCAGGGTCTGCACCTGCATACGCGCCAGGTTGGCGCCCAGACAGTAGTGCGTGCCGTCCCCGAACGAGATGTGCGGGTTGGGGTCGCGAGTGATGTCGAACCTGTCCGGATTCTCGAAGACGCTCTCATCACGATTCGCAGACGCGTAGTTGATGATGACGCGCTCGTCCTCGGCGATCAACTGACCGGCGAGCTCCAGGTCCCGTGTCGCGGTGCGCCGGAACTGGATCACCGAGGGGCTGAAGCGCAGGACCTCTTCGACGGCCCCAGGAAGAAGCGAGAGATCGCTGCGCAGCAGAGCGAGCTGGTCCGGATGCTCCGACAGCGTCAGCATCGTGTTGGCAAGCAGGTTGCGCGTGGTGTCATTGCCGGCGATGACCAGCAGCTGGAAGAACCGATCGAGATCATCGTCGGAGAGGTACTCACCATCCACCTCGGCGTTGACGACCGTGCTCCACAAGTCGCCCCTCGGCTCCTTGCGGCGCTCCTCGGTGGCAGCACGGCAGTAGGCGAACATCTCGGTGAAGGCCGAGAGATAACCCTTCGGGTCGCCACCGTACTCGGGGTCGTCGATACCGACGAGGCGATTGGTCCAGCTGTACAGCAACTTGCGGTCCTCGGGCGGCACACCGAGGACGTCGGCGAGCACGAGGAGCGGCATCTCGGCAGCGACGTTCGCGAGGAAGTCCGTCTCACCGGTCTCAGAGATGGCATCGACGACCTCACGAGCATGCCGCTTGATCGCATCGAAGAGCTGGTTCCGGATCGCCATAGGCGTGAACGCCCGGTTCACGATCTTGCGCAACGAGCTGTGCTCGGGCGGGTCCATGTTGAGCATCATCCGGCGCAGGACCGCGACATCGGTCGGCCGTTGCTCGCGCAGGAAGCTGGTGCCCCTCCACGAGGAGAAGTCCTCGGGATGACGGGACACGTGACTCACCTCGGCATGCCTGAGCACGAGCCAGTAGCCCTGACCACCCGCGAAGACATCGGTAGCGGGCTCGTCGATCCGCACGACGGCGTGCTCACGCCGCAGGTCACGAAGGAGCTCGTGAGGGATGCCGTCGGCGTACATCGAGGGCGTGAGGATATCGCGCAGTTCAGTGGTCACGGCAGTGATCCTCCGGTGGTAGATCTGGGGCCTCGAGCCACGGCTGGCGTGGGCCCCACTGGCAAAGATCCACAATAATGACCGTACGGACGGTCAGTCAACCTTGTGTCGCCGGTCACAGAGGGCTTATGCTGTCGCCATCAGTTGACCGCACGTACAGTCAGGAGCATGAGCATGGCCGTCACCCCCAATGGGATCTTCGAGATAGTGGAGCGCCAAGTCAGCCAAAAACCGGACGCCGCCGCACTCGTCTTCGGCGACCAGACCTGGACCTGGACCGAGCTCCACGACCGCATCCTGCGACTGGCAGGATCCCTCCGTGCCGCAGGAATCACCGAAGGCGACCGGATCGCCACCCTCGACAAGAACCACCCCGCCTGCCTCGAGACGACCTTCGCCGCCTCGCTTCTCGGAGCCGCCCACGCGGTCATCAACTTCCGCCTCTCGCGTGAGGAGCTTGCCTACGTCATCGCCGACTCGGCAGCCGAGATCCTCATCGTGGGCGCAGAGTTCGTCGAGGCCATCGCTGACATCCGTGCCGAACTGCCAAAGCTCAAGAGGATCGTGGTCCTGGGCGGAGACAAGGACGAGTACGAAGGTCTCGTCGCAAGCGGCACGCCGCTCACCGACCGCCACGACGCCAAGGCGACTGACTGCTTCCTCCAGCTGTACACCTCAGGCACGACAGGCTGGCCGAAGGGCGCCATGCTCTCCCAGGGCGGTCTCGCTGCACACAGCGAGGGGCTGCTGCCTGCGTACCGGATGGACGAGTCGACGGTGAACCTGGTCGCGATGCCGCTCTTCCACGTCGGAGGCACCAGCTGGGCGATCGGCGGCATGTACGCCGGCGGGCTGACGATCGTCGCCCGCGAGGCCGTCCCCGCGGACCTCCTGGCGACCATCAGGGACCACCAGGTGACGCACGCCTTCTTCGTGCCCGCTCTCATCCAGATGCTGTTGGCGCAGGACGACATCGTCGAGGCCACGAAGAGCCTCCAGGTGATCGGCTACGGGGGCTCCCCTATGCCGGCGCCCCTCATGGACAAGACCCTCGCGACTCTCAGCACTCCCCTGTACTCCGTCTACGGCATGACGGAGATGTCCGGCGTCTTCTGCGTCCTCGGTCCCGACGACCACCGCAACCCAGAGCGTCCCCAGCTGCGTGCTTCTGCCGGACGTCCACTTCCGGGCAGCGAGGTGCGCGTCGTCAATCCCAGCAGCGGCAAGGACTCGGCGCCAGGAGAGGTCGGCGAGTTCTGGGTCAAGTCGCCCCAGATGATGATCGGCTACTGGAACAAGCCCGAGGCGACGGCCGAGACCATCGTGGACGGCTGGCTGCGGACCGGAGACGCCGGCCGAATCGACGAGGATGGATACCTCTACGTCGAGGACCGGGTCAAGGAGATGGTCATCACGGGCGGCGAGAACGTCTACCCCGCAGAGGTCGAGCGCGTGCTGATTCAGCACCCTGCAGTGGCTGAAGTTGCGGTCATCGGCCTGCCCGACGAGAAGTGGGGCGAGACCGTGCACGCAGTCGTGACCCCCGAGAGCGGCTCGAAGGCAGATGCCGCCGAGCTGATCGCGTACGCGCGCCAGCGGCTGGCCCACTACAAGTGTCCGACCGGCGTGACCTTCGTCGACATTCTGCCCCGCAACGCCACAGGGAAGATTCTCAAACGTAATCTCAAAGCAAAGTTCGAGTGACCGCATGTGCGGTCAGGTTCGTTAAACTCTTCACCAAACGAGATCGACGATAACTCGCGGAAAGAAGGACCCATGGCTGCCGGTGCTGGACGGTACAACGAAATCCTCGACACGTTCACACGGCACATCGCCGAGATCGGTTACGACGGCGTCAACTTCGGCCTCGTCGCCAAAGAGCTCGGCGTGTCCAAGGGCACGATCGTGCACCACTTCGGCACGAAGGACAGGATCTTGGCCGCGCTGCACGAGTCCTACATGACACGCCGCCTGGCCGAGATCGACTACATGCTCGACCACCTCGACAGTCCCGCCGAGCAGCTTGCGGCAGCTCTTCACGCGTTCATGCTCTACCACGTCGAGGATCGTGCAGCGACCGTGGCGTTCCAGCGTGAAGTCGTCCGGCTGGCCGACCAGGAGTCGATGGCCAAGGGTGCAGATCTGCGACAGCAGTACTTCACCCGTATTCGCGATGTCATCCAGGCGGGGGGGGGGGGGGGGGGGGGGGGGGGGGGGGGGGGGGGGGGGCGCGCGGGGGCGGCGGGGGGGGCGGGGGGGGGGGGGCCCCCGCGGGCCGCCGGGCGGCTGGGTGCCGCGGGGGCGGGGGGGTTGGTGCCGGGGGGGCCCCCGACGCCGAGGCCGACGGGTGGGTATG
>NZ_JBITCR010000014.1:0-143356 GCF_044453405.1 Nocardioides sp. NPDC051685
TTATCTTTCGCTTTCGCAATTCGCCGCTCTCGCGTTTCCTTGCCAGCTCCAGACCCCTCGGCCGGTTCTGCCTCGCAGACTTTATCAGAGCCACTTTCGCTTTCCAACTCGGCGCGTTTCCGCGCTTTCCGCTGGATTAACAGTTGTGTTTCTGCTTCGTCTTACCCGACTTTAGCGGAGCTATTCTCGCTTTCGCAATTCGGCGCGTTCCGCGCTTTCTCGCTGAAAGTTCGAAGCCTTATCCGCCTCAGTCCTGGAGGACTTTATCGGATCCCGCTTTCATCTCCAATTCGGCGAATTCACACCATATTCGGATAAAAGCGACATCCACACCAACACAGCACAAGACAATCTCGCTGCGATTCGTCGTGACTCTGTGGTCTGATCCGAGGATCTGACGGAGACTCTGAACCGAGCTGATGCTCGAGAATGTTGGCGGCCAACTCAGGGGCCGGAAACCCGCTCGAAGACTCGAGCTTGCTTCCCGCCGCACCCCGGCGACCAGATGAACATTACGCCTCCGTGACGCCCTTGCCAAATCGAGGAACGCCCCGGGGAAGGCGGTCACCTTCCCTGGGGCGTTCTCGCAGGTCAGCGGCTACTTGAGGCGCACGCCGGCGAACTTCTTCTTGCCCCTGCGCAGGACCACCCAGCCGTCGCCGAGCAACTCTTTTTCGTCGAGCGACCCCTCAGCGTCCTCCACACGGACGTTGTTGACGTACGCCCCGCCCTCGGAGATCGTGCGGCGGGCCTCCCCCTTGGAGGAGACGAGGCCGGCGGCGATGAGGAGGTCGACGTACGTCGGCAGCTCGTCACCGCGCTCCAGCTCGACGGCACCGGCCTCGGTGATCGCGGCGGCCAGCGTCGTACTGCTCAGGGTTGCCAGGTCGCCGCCGCCGAAGAGCGCGGCTGCGGCCTGCTTGGCCTGCTCGGTCTCCCCGGCCCCGTGGACGAGAGTCGTCATGTGATCGGCGAGCGCCTTCTGGGCCACACGCAGGAACGGCTTCTCCGCGTGCTGCGCCTCCAGGGTCTCGATCTCCTCGTGGGACAGGAAGGTGAAGACCCGCAGCATCTCCCCCACCTTGGCGTCCTCGACGTTGAGCCAGAACTGGTGGAAGGCGTAGGGCGACATCATGGTCGGGTCGAGCCAGAGCGCGCCGCCCTCTGTCTTGCCGTACTTGGTTCCGTCGGCCTTCGTGACCAGCGGAGTGGTGTAGGCGTGAACCGTCTCGCCGGTGACCCGCCGGACCAGCTCGACACCGCCGGTGATGTTCCCCCACTGGTCCGAACCGCCGAACTGAAGGGTCACCCCGTGCGTACGGAAGAGGTTCAGGTAATCCATGGACTGCAGGAGGATGTAGGAGAACTCCGTGTAGGAGATGCCGTCCTCGAGGCGCTTCTTGACCGTGTCGCGAGCGAGCATCCGGTTGACCGGGAAGTGCTTGCCGATGTCACGGAGGAAGTCGATCACCGACAGTGACGCCGTCCAGTCGGCGTTGTTGACCATCGTCGCGGCGTTGTCACCGTCGAAGGAGACGAAGGGCTCGATCTGCTTACGTACCTTCTCCACCCACTCCTTGACCGTGTCGGCCGAGTTGAGGGTGCGCTCCCCCGAGTCGCGCGGGTCACCGATCATGCCGGTGGCGCCACCGACCAGGACGTAGGGCGTGTGGCCGGCCTTCTGCAGGCGCATCGCCATCGTGATCTGGAGGAGATTGCCCATGTGCAGGCTCGGCGCGGTGGGGTCGAACCCGATATAGAACTTCACACTCCCGCCGGACAGCGCTTCTCGGAGCGCGTCGCGGTCCGTCGAGTCGGCGATGAGACCTCGCCACTCGAGATCGTCGAGGAGTGTGGGATCGATGGACACGTGGTGCCTTTCTCAGATCGTTCTCAGAAGGTGTTTCCGGGGCCCGGAACGGGTTGTCCCGGAAGCAAGAGTAGTAGGCGATACCCCCTAGAGTTGACCACTGGCGTTCGCGACGAGACTTGAGGGGACCTGGGTGATCGCAGGGAGGTACCGGCTCGAGAGGGAGCTCGGCCGGGGAGCGATGGGGGCCGTCTGGCTCGCCACCGACGAAGTTCTGGGGCGTTCGGTCGCGCTCAAACAGCTGGTCGCGCTCGACGGTGTCTCGGATGCCGCCGTCGAACGTGAGGCACAGCTCGCCGCGCGGCTGGTCCACCCGAACGTCGTCGCCGTCTTCGACCTCGTGCGGGACGACGACAAGCCGTGGCTGGTGATGGAGTACGTCGAGGGGAAGACTCTCGCCCACATGGTGCGCGACGACGGACCGTTGGCCGTCGAGGACGCCGCAAGACTGATCGGTCAGATCGCCTCCGCTCTGCGCTCAGCGCATGCCGCCGGCATCGTCCACCGCGACGTGAAGCCCGCCAACATCGTGGTCGGCCGTGCCGACCGTGCCAAGCTGACCGACTTCGGGATCGCGCGTGGCGTCGACTCCCAGACCACCCAGACCGGGCAGGTCACCGGCTCACCGGCGTACCTGGCTCCGGAGATCGCCACCGGCGGGCGGGCCAGCCCGGCCAGCGACATGTGGTCGCTGGGGGCCACGCTCTTCCAGGCGCTGGCGGGCGAGCCTCCCTACGGGATCGGGGACAACGCGCTCGCGACGCTGTATCGGGTGGTGCACGAGGAGCCGCCGCGTACGCCGCTGGCCGGTCGGCTCGCGCCGCTGCTGGAGCACACGATGGCGTACGACCCCGCCGACCGGTGGTCGGCCGAGGACGTCGTCGACTTCCTGGCCGGACGGCTTGCGGCCGAGAAGCTGGAGCCGGTGGCGCTGCGTACGCAGACCCTTGCCGCGGTCGCGGCGCCGGTCTCTGCGGAGACGGCGACGCCCGCGAGCGCGGTGGCGTCGAAGCCTGCCGCCGCCGGCCGGCGCAGGTGGTGGCCGGTGGCGCTCGTCGCCGTGGCCGTAGCCATGGTGCTGTTGCTCGGCGGGGCGCTCTGGGCCAACCGCGGGGACGAGCCGTCTGCCAAGCCGAAGCAGGTCAGCTCTGCCTCGCCGCTGTCGGAGGCCACCGACGAGCAGACCGAGAACGCCGCCGACGAGGAGTCGGACGAGCCATCGGAGGATTCGACCCCCAGCGAGACCGCCAGCGAGACCCCGAGCGAGAGCCCCTCGGCGAGCGCGACCGCCGGCGCGACCGCCGAGGGCATCGACGCGTTCATCCGCAACTACCTCGCCACCGCACCCGCGAACCCCGACGGTGCCTTCAGCTCGATGCTGACCCCGGCGTTCCAGTCCAGCAGCGGCGGGATCGAGGGTTACCGCGACTGGTGGGGCTCCGTCGCGAGCACCAGCGTCGTCTCGGTCTCCCCCAGCGTCGACCCGCTCAAGGTGACGTACACCTACAAGTACACGATGAAGGACGGCCGCCAGGATGGCGGCACGGTGACGTTGGGGCTCGTCTACACCGACGGCCGATACCTCATCGACTCCGAGGGTTGATCGCCGAATCACGGCCACTCGTCCTAACATCGTGAGGCCGGGGGCATCCTCGGCAGGCCAGTCGCCGAATCGGAGGTAGCCGTGTTCGCTCGAGTCGCCGTGTGGGAACCCATGCCTGACGATGACCGGCAATGGGTGATCGATGCCGCGAAGTCCGTTCCCGGCGTTCTGGGCGCCTATCACCTGGTCGACCCGGCGACCGGGAACGGAATGTCCATCGCGTTCTTCGAGGATGACGTGGACGCCGCCCAGGTCAGGTCCGCGATCGCTGCCAAGGCGACCGAGATCGGCTGGAACGACGTACCTCGCCCGGCTCCGTCGTCCGAAACCATCTATCAGGTTCTTCGGAACGGCTGAGCCGCTCCGCTGGTCGAGCGAGAGTCGGGCGGACACGCCCGCTAGGATCTGCCCGGGCCGTTAGCTCAGTCGGTTAGAGCAGAGGACTCATAATCCTTGGGTCGCGGGTTCGAGCCCCGCACGGCCTACTGCTACGGCCCCGACGGACCTCCTCGGCCGAGGAGGTCTCAGGCGTGGCCGATGGCCAGCAGGTGTGCGCTGGCCGGGAGCATCGCGGCATCGTCTTCGAGGGCGCGGGCGCAGAGCACCGCGCTTTCGGTCAGGCGGTCCAGGTGGAGTGGGTCGGTGCAGGTCTTGACGCTGGTCCACAGGGGCCCCTCGATCGGCAAGACGCGGACCTCGCGGAAGCCAGCCGCATGCAGTTCGCTCGCGATCTCGTCCGGTGTGTGGAAGTACGCCGTGGTGAAGCCGAGCTTCGGGTCGTACCCTCCGTGGGCCACGGTATTGATGGCGAGGTCGAGACGTTCGGCGTCCTGCTCGGCACGTGTGGCGTAGGCGAGCAAGGCCGCGTGCCGGCTGACGACGGACGCGGCGAGCGTGCCGCCCGGCCTCAGCACCCGCTGTGCCTCGCGCAGCGCCTGGACTCGCTCTGTCCGGATGAGCAGGTGGTAGAGCGGGCCGAGCAGGAGCACCGCGTCCGCGGAGTCGTCGGGCTCGTCGAGCTGGCGTGCGTCGCCCAGTGCCGCGGTGAAGGCCGATCCGTGGCTGAGTGCCTCCACGACGTGCTCGGGAACGATGTCGATGAGATGCACCTCGTGCCCGGCGTTGGCCAGCCATCGCGCGTGGACGCCCGTGCCCCCGCCGACGTCGAGGATCCGCGCCGGTGCGGGTGGCAGCATCCTGGTGAGCAGCTCTTGGGTTCGAAGACGTTCCAGCCTGCCATGGCCGGTGATCTCGAGCCGCTCGCGTTCGACCATCGTGGCGTAGTAGTCCCGCACTGCCGGGTCGATGTGCAGTGACGCCTTGCCACCCGCTGCCGTCGCCGGCTCGTGCTGATGGCTCTCTCGGTTCGCGATGCCCACCCGCGCGCGCCCGGAGCGCTTGGCGTCGTACAGTGCGGCGTCTGCGGTCCTGAGCGCCGTTTCGAGCGTGTCGTCGTGCACATCGACGTCTGCGACGCCGGCGCTGACTCTGATGGTCAGCGGCTCCTGTGCCTCCGGCGGGCTGATGACAAGTCCTGGTGAGCCGAGGACGCTTGTCAGCCGCCGCTGTGCGTCGGCGGCTGACATTCCGAAGGCCAGCAGCGCGACCTCGTCGCCACCTAGCCGAGCCACCACGTCCTCGCCACGGAACTCCGCGGTCAGGTGGTCGGTCAGACGGACCAGCACCTGGTCTCCCACTCCGTGACCATGGGTGTCGTTGACGCTCTTGAAGTGATCGATGTCGAGCAGGGCCAGTGACAACCGCTGGTTGTGTCGTCGGGCAAGGCCGCACAGCCGGTGGAAGTCGCGCTCGAGCCGGCGCCGGTTGGCCACGCCGGTCAGTGGGTCGGTGTCGGCGAGCCGCCGGTACATCTCGGCGCGCTCGAGCCGGTTACGGATCCTGGCCCGTAGCTCGCTGGGGTTGAACGGCTTGGGCACGTAGTCGTCGGCACCGGCGGCGAAGACGGCGTCGACTGCCGCGGGTCCGGTGCTCGCGGTCAGGAACAGGACCGGCAGGCCCGACCAGCGCGGGTCGGTGCGGATGGTGCGACACAGCTCCATGCCGTCCAGATGCGGCATGTCGACGTCGAGGACCACGAGGTCTGGCCGTTCGCGTTCGAGTGTGCCCCAGAAGGTGCGCGGGTCTTCGAGCGTGCTCACCTCGACCGGTTCGGTTGCCAACGTCTCGCGCAGCAGGGCGAGGTTGAGGGGGTCGTCATCGACGGCGAGCACACGGAGGCGGTCGTGGTGCCGCTGGCCGAGCAGCGAGGTGACTGCCTCGATCGGTTCGGCGGCAGGTCCGTCTCGAGGCAGTACCAGGTGGGCACCCGCGTTCGCGGCACGGAGCCGGTCCGTCACGGACGTGGTCTCCGCGAGGACGACGACAGGGACGGCCGGGCGCGCCGCGCCGCAACGTTGGATGATCGCTTCGGCGTCGGGCACGTCCAGGTCGACGATTGCCGCCTCGACGTTCTCCTCGGCCCTGTCTTCGGTCACGGCCAGGCCGTGTGACGTCGCGACCGACCCCATCCTGGCCGCCAACGACGGAGCGGCATGGATCGCCAGGAGCCGGCTGGTCGGGTGTGACGCGGCCGCGGTGAACGACTCCGTGTCGGCGGGAGCCAGCGCTCTGCGCAACTCGGCGACGTGGCGCGCCATCCGGCGGGCGTCGTCGGCCCGGGCATGGCCGGCGAACGCCTGCTCGATCGCTCGGGCCGGCTCGGTTGCGTCCGGCAGGCCGACCGTTCCGGCCGTTCCTGCGATCCGATGGGCGGCGCGCTCTGCCTGCCGCTCGGTCTCCTCGTCGAGGGCTCCGGCCTCGAGGACCCGGACTGCCGCCTCGATCGTGGCCAGGCTCTCCGCGAGGCTCACCCGGGCTCGCGCGGCAAGCTCGTCGAGTCGGGCTCGCGCCTGGCTGAAGGCGGAGCCGGACGAGTCCGACCGGGCGGTCACGGTTCCCACCCCAGAAGTTCTGCCACCTGGGCGGAGAGTGTGAGCGGGTCAAACGGCTTGCTCAGTACGCCGGCGACGCCGAGTGCCTCCCAACGTCGTCGCTCGCTGGGCTGCACCTTGGCGGTCAGCAGCACGACAGGGACGTCGCGGGTGCGAGGGTCGGCTTGGAGCCGGGCGAACGTCGTCGGACCGTCCATCCTGGGCATCATGACGTCGAGAAGGATGGCGTCGGGCGGATCGGCCGCGCAACGGTCGAGCGCGTCCAGCCCCGAAGCGGCGGCCTCCACCTCCCAGCCGCCGACCAGCTCGAGGCTTGCCATGGCCACCTCACGGATGGCGTCGTCGTCGTCGACGAGCAGCACACGGCGACTCATGAGCTCGCCCCCGTCACCACCGTGGCGAGCAGCTTCATGACCTGTTGCTCCACCTCCTCGGGGTTGTTCCTCGCCTTGGTGAGGAACTCGGTCGGCCCCAGGCGCAGCCGCTCCTTGTCGTACTCGTCGACGTCCAGCGCCGTGTAGACCACCACGGGGACCCGGCACAGGCGAGGGTCTTGGCGGAGCCAGTCCACGAGCGCGAAGCCGTCGCTGTCCGGCAGCAGCAGATCGAGGAGCAACAGGTCGGGGACGAGGTCGCGTCCGAGCCGCAATGCGTCGCGAGCAGTGTGCGCCGGCACGGCCAGCACGCCGTGCTCGGCAAAGAGGGTGGTGAGCACTTGGGCGAGCGACTGGTCGTCCTCCACCACGAGCACGCAGGGCTGGGGTCTGTCGCCTGAGATGGCCTCTCTCAGTGCGGTCAGCAAGGACGTGATGTCGAGCGGCTTGCTCAGCCAGGCGGCCACGTCCAGCGAGGACCTGCCGAGTGAGGTGCTCGGCGGGGAGCCGCTGACGATGAGCACCGGGACATGGCCGGTCCGGGCGTCCGCTCGCAGCTGAGCGATAGCGGTCCAGCCGTCGATGCCGGGGAGGGTCAGATCCATGAGCACCGCAGCCGGGGCCACTTCGGCTGTGCGCGCAACCACCTCTTCGCCCGAGGCCACACCGACCACGGCGTACCCGTGAGACCGAAGCATCTCGCCGATCACGGCGCGAGTCTGCGGGTCGTCCTCGCACACCAGCACGGTGGGCATCGCCGGCCGCTCCTCAGGGGACGGTGCGATGGCAGTGGCGGGATCCGCAGCGGGCAGCGTGAAGTAGAAGGTGGCGCCATGGCCCGGTTCGCTGTGCGCCCAGATGCGCCCACCGTGCTGTTCGACCAGTCCGCGGCAGATGGCCAGCCCCAGACCCGAGCCCTCCTTCTCGCGGGTGTCGGAGGCGTCGACCTGCGCGAACCGGCCGAAGATCGCCTCGAGCTGGTCCGATGGGACGCCGGGGCCCTCGTCGCTGACGCTGAAAAGCAGCTCATGGTCCTGCTCCACGGCTCCCAACCGGACGGTGCCCCCAGGAGGCGAGAACCTGATCGCGTTGCTCAGCAGGTTGGTGAGGGTCTGCACGATCCGGTCGGGATCGGCGTCGGCGCTGCCGGTGATCTCCTCGGCCTGCACCTGGACCTGGGCTTGCTGTGCGAGGCCACGCATCTCGGCCACCGCCCGGTCGGCCAGGTCTGCGGCGGCGACGCTCCGCCGATCGAGCGTCACCTTGCCGGCCGCGATGCGCTCCACGTCCAGGATGTCGTTGATCAAGCGGATCAGTCGGTCGGTGGACCCCACCGCGATCTGCACCATGCGCTGCACCTTGGGTGGCGTCCCCTCCAGCAGACCCCCCTGGAGCAGGCCGAGGGCACCGCGTAGCGAGGTCAGCGGGGTGCGCAGCTCATGGCTGACCACCGAGACGAACTCGTCCTTCATCCGCTCGATCGTCCGTCGCTCGGTGACGTCGCGGAAGATGAGTACGCCGCCGGCGACACCGCTCGCGGCACGGGCCGGCGCGACGGTGAGCTCCACGGCGAAGTCGGAGCCGTCCGCCCGCTGGTAGGTCGCGTTCGTCACGGTGCGGACCACCTCGTCCTGCAACGCCGAGGCGACCAGGTCACCGGCCGCAGCGATCGGCTCACCGGCCTCGTTGGTCGCCCTGGTCACCTCGTGGAACCGGGCGCCTGACAGGTCGGCGGGAGAACGACCGAGCAGCGCACCGGCCGCCGGGTTCGCGAACGTCACCCGGCCCGACAGGTCGAGCCCGACGATGCCCTCCCCGGCACTGTCGAGGATCGACTGGTGACGCATGGTGAGCTGCTCGAGGTCATGGGTCCGCTGTTCGACCAGTCCCTCCAGGCCGCGGGTCAGCCGGACGTTGTCCGCCAGCGTCAGCATGTGCCGCACGACCAGCAGCGCCGCGACGGTGACCAGGAGCAGGGCCAGTACCCGGTCACCGAAGCGGTCCGGGTTGCTGGCCGTGACGACCAGAACGACACCGACCGGCACGTACGGCAGCAGCTCGGGAAGCAGGGTCCGCCGGGTCGGTTGCCCCGCAGTGTCCTCCCTGGGCGGGACCAGTGCCGCCAGGACCAGCAGCATGTATCCGATCGTCCAGCCCAGGTCGAGGCCGCTTCCGGCCGCCTCTCGGCCATTCAGCGCCAGGTAGCCGATGCCCGTGTCGGCGCACGCGATTGCCACGAACGCGGCGCCGACCAGCAGCATCGGGAGGCGCCGGGCTCCGGTGGCCCGGGTGGCCAGGGTGACCGCGATCGTGATGATCAGGATGTCGGTCAACGGGTAGTACAGGTACACGAACAGATAGGTCCAGGTGACCTCGCCGAGCTGTGCGACGAGCGGTCCGACGAGCAGGATCCAACTGATGAACAGCAGGGCGGTGCCCATGATCAGTCCGTCTGCGATCGCGCGCACCCGTGCCGCGGCGGAGAGTGGACGGTCCGGCAGCGTGAGCATCGCGGCGAGGGCGAACGGCACCACCGCCACGTAGAAGACGTCGGCGGGGCCCGGGAAGGTCTGGGCCTCAGGTGCCAGGACCTGGTAGTAGAACCAGATGGCGTTGCCGGCCGCGTAGCACGCCGCTGCGAAACCGAGCAGCCACCACGGCAGTCGCCTCCCGGTCCCTTCCTCCCCTGCGGCATGGAAACAGGCGACGGCGGCAACCGCCGAGAAGACCACGAAACTGCCATCGGACGCCGCTCGGACGGCGGTCACGCTGCCGAGACCCCCGACCCCGAACACGGCCAACGCCGCGGCGGCCACCGCGAAGATGATGCAGGCGGTGCGGAACCGCTGCCACGACCCAGCCCGAGACATCATGGACCCCCGCTCACGTCCAGCTCGACAATGGCGACACATTGGTCTTCCAACTGCCATCTTGGCACGATCTCCGCAACTTGTCGCCAGGCTGGGGAATCGGAACGCAGTGCCGTGAATACATCGGTTAATCGCGATTAATCCGCATATCCGGCCATATTTCGGCATATTCCGGCCCAAAACAGCGCATCCGGGTCATAGACAGAGGGAATAGCGCTATTCGCTGCATCTCTGCGGTTTCGCTCTTAACATGGTGCGTAAGCCAACAATGAGGGAGTCTCGGGATGAGCGGATCAACATCGCCGGACGACAACGGGTCAGGGCGTGCCTCCCAAGCCCGGCGAGCCCGGATCACACGAGTCGGGGCGTCGGCCGCCACCGTCGAACCCGGCGCCAGCCTCGCGGGGTGGGCGGTCCTGCTCGGCGCACCCCGACCCGAGCGACGACGGTCCCGGCTGCTGGCACATGTGGGCGGCCTGACGGCGATCGGCGCGCTGCTGGTCTACCTCACGTGGCGGGTGGTGTTCACCATTCCCGCAGGCGGCTGGGACAGGACGGCCGCGTGGCTGCTCGTGGCCTTCGAGGGACTTCCCCTCCTGGGGCTGATCCTCCGCCTGGTGACGCTGTGGAACCTGGACAGTCGCGCCCCGCCCCCGGTGACCGAGGCGCCCGAGGGCATCCGCGTCGCCGTGCTCATCCCGACCTACAACGAGCCGGTGGAGGTGATCGCGCCGACGATCGCGGCCGCACGCGCTCTCGAGCCCGTCCACGAGACCTGGGTTCTCGACGACGGTGACCGCGACTGGGTCCGATCCTTGTGTGAGGAGTACGGCGCCCGCTACGTACGTCGCCCGGTGCACGACCACGCCAAGGCGGGCAACCTCAACCATGCGCTCGACCTCATCGCACGGGAGGCTGAACACGGGCAGGACGTCGACGTCATCGCGGTCCTGGACTGTGACCACGTGCCGCTTCCGACCTTCCTCACCGCGACGCTGGGCTGGTTCGAAGACCCTGACATCGCGCTGGTGCAGGGGCCGCAGACGTTCTACAACTCCGGTGCATTCGACGACGACGGGGTCACCGGCGAGCAGGGCATCTTCTTCCACGTGCAGATGGCGGCCCGCAACCATGACGGCGCGGGGCCGTTCTGGTGCGGCTCCACCTCGCTGCTTCGCACCCGGGCGCTGCGTGAGGTCGGTGGCATCGCCACCGACACCATCGTCGAGGACATGCACACCACGCTCGGTCTGATCCGAGCGGGGTGGAAGACCGTCTACCACCACCAGACGCTTGCCGTGGGGCTGGCGCCACAGACCCCCGAGCAGTATCTGCTGCAGCGGCGTCGGTGGGGGCTGGGCTCGATGCAGGTCCTGGCCAAGGAGCGCCTCTGGGCGGCCAAGCGGTGGATGTCATGGCGCAACTACTACGAGTACCTCAGCGGCACGCTGTGGTGGCTCGAAGGCGTCGCCACCGTCGTCATCTTCCTCATCCCCGCTGCCATCCTGCTCAGCGGAGCCCAGACGTCCACAGCCGGACCGGCCGCCTTCGCCGCAGTCTTCCTCGCGATGTTCGTGCTCCGCATGTGGGGCGTCCGCCAGCTGTTCCGTCACCACCTGCACCTGCCGACGTCGTTCGCGCTGCGGATCTTCCGGGTACCCGTCGGCATCTCCTGCCTGTGGTGGCTGCTCACCCGCCGCACCCTCGAGTTCGCTGTCACCCCCAAGGCCGGCGCCGAGGAGAGGGCCCGCGGAAAGGTCCCGAGAGTGGTCATCGTGCTGATCGTCGCGGTCTTCTCAGTCCTGGGCTACTCATTGGCCGGCGCCCTCGGGCTCGTTCCGTGGCGCGCGACGGACGGTGCGACCGTGGCCTCCGCCGCCTGGCTCCTGCTCGCCGGGATCGGGCTGGTGCTCGGCGCCGTACGAGTCCTCTCGCCGGCGTACGCGACCACCCGCCGCAACGCACACCGCATCGCGCTCCGCGCACCGGTATCCATCGACGGCACCCGCGGCGAGCTGGTCGACATCTCGGTCGGCGGCGCCGCCGTACGCCTGCCCGCCAGCCCGCCGCTCACCGACGTCGTGGAGCTCGTGCTGCCCCAGGCCTCCTCGGTGCGTATGCACGTGGTTCGACGCAGCGACCTCCCGGGCGACGCCGGGTCGGTCGTGGCTCTCCGGGTGGCCGACGACGATTGGGCGGCCCTCCGCACCATGTCGCTGTGGTTGTTCCACACCCCCGCCGGCGCCATCAACGGCATCCCACCCGGCATCCCCGCCGTCGCCGCCGTGCGGCGACGCCACCGGTCGAGAGCCCTCGGCCGCCTCATCTCCGAACGGGAGTCAGCCCATGCCCACTGATGACACCAGCGGCGCATCGAACCGCAGCCCCGGCGATGGTGGCCTCCAGGCATCCATCGCCCATGCCATCGCCCATGCCATCGAGCACGACCAGCTCGTGCTGCACTACCAGCCGATCCTGGACCTACGAACCGACTCCATCTACGCGTACGAGGGGCTGGTGCGGTGGAGCCGCCCCGACACCGAACTCGTCCCACCCGCCGAGTTCATCCCCGTCGCGGAGGCATCCGACCTGATCTGTCGGGTCGGCGCCTGGGTGATCGACCGCGCCGCCAGCCAGCTCGCGGACTGGAACAACAGCAACGGACACCGGCGGCTGGTCGTCTCGGTCAACGTCTCGGGGCGGCACATCAACACCCCACGGATCCGAGACGACGTGGCGGCCGCCCTCCACGCCCACGACATCGACCCCGCCCAGCTCGTACTCGAGATCACCGAGACCGTGTCCATCGACGAATCCGCCGTGGACAACCTGCACGAACTGCGAAGACTCGGCGTCGGGCTCAGCCTGGATGACGTCGGCACCGGCCACAACACCATCGACCAGCTCTCCCGGCTCCCGCTGAACAGCATCAAGGTCGACTGCACCTACATCGACCCGACCACACCCTCACGCCGCCGGACGCTGCAGGAGCTCGTCGACGTCGCGCACTCGCTCGGCCTCACCGTCTGCGGCGAACGCGTCGAACGCGAGGACCAGCTGGCCCTGCTCCGATCTTTGGGGGCGGAGGCCGCCCAGGGGTACCTCCTCGGTTACCCCGTCCCCGCACAGGAGCTGAACGGTCGGCTCTCGCGACAGCATGCATCGCCGGCCGCCGGCCGCGATCCTTCGTGAGTTGGGCTGACTCTTCCTCGATCGCGGGTCTCGAGCCCCACGCGGCCTACCAACGATCGGTGCGCTGGACCTCGTGCATGAGCTCGATCTTGCGGAAGCCGAACTGCTTGTTGATGCGCTGCATCACGTCGTTGGACGGGTCGGTCCAGGTGTGGATGCTGGTGCGCTCGGGGTGGTCGCGCTGGACGGCGGCGAGGGTGGCGACCTTGAGGGCCAGGCCGAGCTTGTGGCCGCGGTGGGCGGACTTGACGAAGGTGTCGTCCTGGATGGCCTCGTCGCTGCCGTGGGCCAGGAAGATGACCGAGTAGCCGACCAGCTCGCCGGTGAGGATCTCGCGGGCGGCGGCGGTGATGCGGTCGTAGGAGCGGGCGGTGCTCTTCTCCGCGGAGCGGATGCGATCGGCAGTGTGGGCGATCATGTCCTGCTCGGACTTGCCCGGCATCTCCTTGCCCATCTGGTTGCGCAGGCCGACGAACTGGGCGAGCAGGTCCTCGGGCGTGCGGTCCTCCCACATCAGGATCTCGTAGCCGAGCACGTTGAAGGGCTTGTGGGGCAGCGGGAGGTCGGCAGCGAGATGGTCCTCGCGGCGTACGGACTTGAAGCCGAGCGCCCGCGCGAAGGCCAGGGAAGACTTCGGGGGGATGGTCACCTCGGCGGTCGTCAGGGTGCGACCGCTGGTGCGGCGTACGTCATCGGCGGCTCGCCACAGCTCGGTGCCGACCCCGCGCCAGCGGTGCACGGGGAGGACGTGGATGCCGAGCTCGACGACGTGGCTCCGCTCCTCCTCGGGGAGGTCGAGCTCGGCGATGCCGATCGTCTCGCCCTGCTCCTTCGCGGCGAGCAGGACGCGGCGGCCATGGTCGTGCGGGGTGCGCACGGAGTTGGCGAGCGCCTCGAAGGTGCGATGTGACGCGTAGGGTCGATCGAAGGCCATCGATGCCGCCTCCACGGCGTACCAAGCCTTCAGAGCGGTGTCATCGTGGACGTCGACGGGGGCGATCACAGACACGGGCTCTATCTAACCGTGTCGGGCAAGGTCGCGGGAAGTGAGGCCCCCCAGCAAGCGTTGACACGTCATCTGATGTCGACCGGAGCCGCCTCAGACCGGCCCGGGCTCGGTCGACGGGTCCTCGGGGTTGGGGTCAGGAGGGCCCGGCGACTTGGTCGGTGTCGGGGTCGGCGTCGGTGTCGGGGTCGGCGTCGGGGTCGGGGTCGGAGTCGGTGTCGGGGTGGGTGTCGGCGTGGGTGTCGGCGTGTTCGACGGCGACGGCTTCTTGCTCGGCTTCGGGTCGGGGCTCGGCGTCACATAGGGCGCGTGGCCGGACTCGGGTGCGTCGCCGTCGAGCCATGCCGGCTCGGGGAACGCCTCGTAGTCGAGCTCGTCGGTCAGCGGGCCCATGATCTCGACCCAGGTGTCGGCGGGATAGTCGGCGCCGAAGTAGGTGTCGAGCCAGCCGTCCAGGGCACCGCTGCCGAGACCGCGGCTGTACGCGACAGCGGTCGCCAGCTGCGGTGTGTAGCCGGCGAACCAGGCCGAGGAGACCTCGTCCTTGTCATTGGTCGCGGTGCCGGTCTTGCCTGCGGCGGGCTGGACCACTGCGCTGGCCGCCCGACCGGTGCCGCTGGAGACCACCTGCTGGAGGGCGTAGGAGGTGTCGTCGGCGACGTCCTCCGACATCGCGCGCTCGCCCTTCGCCGAGTCGTCGTGCTCGTAGAGGACGGTGCCGTCGGCGTCGACGACCTTGGACACGACGTAGACGTCGTTGTGGACGCCGCCGTTGGCGATCGTGGCGTAGGCGTTGGCCATGTTGATCGGGCTGGTCCGGTTCTTGCCGAGGGTGAGGAGGAAGTCCTCCGGCTCGAAGTCACCAGTGGTCATCGGGATACCGGGGTGGGCCGAGTCGGCGTTCGCCGGCGGGAGTCCGGCCGCCAGCGCCATGTCGTAGACGTCCTTGCTGCCGTTGGGCAGCGAGTCGGACATCTCGACGAAGGCGGTGTTGACCGACTGCTCCATCGCCATGAGGCTGCTGATGTTCGACCCATAGCTGTGACCGCTCGGGTTGGCTGCGTCCTGGCCGGAGTTGCGGATCGGGTGGCCGGGCAGGGCGTCGAACTCCTTGGGCGAGTTGCCGTCCCAGCTGTCCTTGAGCGAGTAGCCCGCCTTCAGCGCCGCGGCGAGAGTGAAGGCCTTCATCGTCGAGCCGGCCATCGCGCCGGTCGCGGCCCAGTTGGTCTGCGAGTCGAGGTAGTCCTGGCCGCCGTAGAAACCACGCAGCGCTCCGGTCTTCACGTCGACCGTCGCGGCGCCGACATGGAGCTCGTCGCCCTTCTGGTTCTCGTCCGCGATGTAGGCCTTCTTGTCCTCCGGACGTACGTCGTTGACCGCCTGCTCGACGGTCTTCATCGTCTTCTTCGTCAGCGTGGTCGTGATCCGCAGGCCGCCGCCGTTGATCTCGTCCTCGGTGAGCAGCTGGTTGCCCTGCTCGTCCTTGAGCTTGAGGAGCTCGTCGCGGACCAGCTTGAGCGCGTGACCCTTCTGGCCGCCGTAGCGGCTGTCGGAGCGCGGCTTCTTGAACTTCGGCAGCGAGGCCTTCGCCTTCTCGCCCTCGGCGGCGTCGACCATGCCCAGCTTGACCATCGAGTTGATGACGTAGCGGTAGCGGCCCTCCAGCGCGGAGACCGCCTCCTCGCCGTTGCTCGGGTCGAGGTCGTTGGGGTCGTTGAGGATCGCGGCCAGCGTCGCGGCCTCCTGGAGGGTGATGTCCGCGGCCGGCTTGTCGAAGTAGGCGTTGGAGGCGGCCTCGACGCCGTAGGCTCCGCGGCCGAAGTAGATGGTGTTGAGGTAGCCGGCGAGGATGTCCTCCTTGGACTCCTGCCGGCTGATCTTCAACGAGATCACCGCTTCCTTCACCTTGCGGGTGTAGGTGCGCTCCTGGGTGAGGTAGAGGTTCTTGACGTACTGCTGGGTGATCGTCGAGGCCCCGGACTGGGTGCCGCCGGTGTTGTTGTTGACCACCGCGCGCAGGATGCCCTTGATGTCGATGCCGCTGTTCTTCCAGAACGTGCGGTCCTCGGCGGCGACCGCGGCGTCCTTCATCAGCTGCGGAATCTCGTCGAAGGGCAGCGAGTCGCGGTCCTGCGAGTCGGCGATGTAACGCCCGAGCTCGTCCTTGCCGCCGCGGTAGTAGACGAAGGAGGTCTCCTTCTCGTAGGCGGCGTTGGCGCTGGGGATCGGGATGGCGTTGTAGGCCACGATCACGCCCAGGGTGCCGATCAGCGCGCCCACCAGAATCAGGACGAAGAAAGCCTTCAGGACCTTCCTCACCCGGTTCTTCTTCGGCTTCGGCGTGGGTGTGTAAGGCGGATTGCCCTGCCAGCTCAAAGTGTTCCCTCCCGCGGTCACAAACGTCCCTAGAGTACGGCCGGGTTCCTGACCGTTCGTGATCCTCGGCTCCGTGTCCATGACGTTTCAGCGGCTCATCAGGTTGCACGAGACGTACGAAACGGCCTCTGCCCTGGGCCGGCGGCACGGTGTTCGCCCAGGTCAGAGGCCGTCACAGAGAAAGGATCAGGTCAGGAAGTAGAAGGTGCCGTAGTGGTCGGGTGTGAAGTAGACGTCACCCGTGGTGCGGTCGAGGATGATCCGGTAGGACTGGCGGGGCGCACCGCATTCGCGCGGGGTCACGTCGAACTCGAGGTAGGAGTGGCCCGAGGGCAGCTCGCCCTCGTAGTTGTTGTAGGTGCCGCCGGCGAAGTTGCAGGTGCCGGTGGGCGGCCAGTCGTACCAACCTCGCGAGGACGGGTAGCCCAGCGACTTCCAGGTGCTGTTGGAGCTGAGCGCCTCGGCGCAGCCGCTGTGGGTGCAGCTGGCTGCCCAGTCGGCCTGGGCGGCCGGCGCGGAGACGACACTGGCGCCGAACAGGCCGGTCGTGGTGACGAGGGCTGCCAGGAGCAGCTTGATCATGGTGAGCACGGAGCGGTTCTTCCCGGACATGAATCCTCCTGAGTGTGCGTTACGGACGGTTGGTAATTCTGCTACCTGACACATCCGGATGGGGGATCCCGAGGTCACGAACCGGTGAACTCTTGCCTCACTCCCAGCCGCAGTAGCCGGGCAGGAAGTCGTAGAGGGCGCGCTTCTGCTCCTTGTCGAGCAGGAGGAAATAGCTGGCGCCGTCAGGGACGTCGGGACCACCGACATGGACGCGGAAGAGGCTGCCGACCTTGTCGTCGGCCAGGGCGTGCGGGTCGCACCGGGCAGGCAGGACCCGCAGCTCCAGCGTGACCGGGTCGCCGGTCATCGGATGGGGCGTCGCCCGCGGCCAGGTGGGTGTCTCGGAGGCGAGCTGGAAGAGTACGGTGCCCTCCCAGCCGTCGAAGGTGACCTCCGGATGTGTTTCGGTCGGGGTGAAGGTCACCGGGAGGACGAAGACGCTCTGCTTGCCCGAGCCCTCGGTCCGGGGCTCGCCGACGGTGATGTCGGCGGCCTCGCTCAGGGTGCGCTCGGCGCAGTCACGGTCGAGGAGGCGGTCGATGTTGCCGTACCTGTCCTCGGCGGTGCCGGTGCTGGTGCGCCACTCCTCCTTCCCGGTCTCTCGCCAGGTGATGGTCAGGTCGGCGTCGCCGCCCTCGCCGCACTTTCCGCGGGGCATGTCGAAGTCGAAGTCCATCTCGGGGTCGACCGATTCCGAGCCCGTCCAGCGGGCCCGGAAACGGTCGCTGCTCACCTCGAGGTGCGAGACCTCGATCGAGGAGCCGGTGTCGTTGACGAGGCGTACGAACGCCTCACCGGTGTTGCGCTGCAGCCGGGTCTGGTCGACGTAGGCGGTCAGCCCGCCGGGCCAGGCCGTCTGCTGCGGCTCGGTCGTGCCGCAGGCGGCCGGCAGCGACGCGATCAAGAGAGCCGCGGCCAGCGCGGCGATTCGGCGCACTGCGGCAGGTTAGCGGAGTCATCGGTGCTCACGCTGCCTTCGTGAAGGTCCACGCACCGGAGCCGATCCGGTAAGAGGTGATGCCGTTCCGGGTGCCGAGGCGCTCCGGGGCGGCCCCGCCGGGGCCGGTGGCCAGGTAGGAGCCTTCGGGGAGGCGTACGACCGCGGTGACGTTGACCGGGATCGTGGCGTGGAGGGTGATCCCGTCGGCTGTCCGGGTCCAGGCGGATGCGACGCGGCCACGCTGGGTGACCACGGAGCCCTTGGCATGGGTCAGGCCGGTGGCCGGGATGGCGATCTCGACCTCGGCGGCGCCCGGGGCGGTGGTGCGGATGCCGAGCACCGACTCGGTGATGTCGATGATGCCTCGCGAGCCCCAGCCGTGGGAGGCGCTGTTGGCCGACCCGCTCAGCTCCCAGGCCTCGGGGGTGAACGTCCCTCCGCGAGCGAGCCAGCCGGCCCAGCCGTAGTCGTCCTCGTCGGTCAGCAGGTCGAGGACGCCGGCGCCGGCACCGGCCTTCGCCATGGCCTCGAGCAGCACGTGGGCGGTCATCGGCCCCTGCTTCATCCCCATGGCCGCGAGGTGCTCGCCGAGCGCGGGGACGTCCTCGGCCGGTGCGATGCCGAAGGCGATGGCGTACGAGGTGGCGTGCTGGCCGGCGTGGGCGGACTGGGAGCCGTCGGCGAGCAGGCCGTCGACGTAGGTGCCGTCGGCCCTGCGCAGGGTCTGGTTCATCCGCGCAGCCAGTTTGTCGGCGTCGGAGTCGAGGGCGGCGAGCTCCTCGGCCGGTCGGCCGAGCTCCTCGCCGATCAGGGCAACCTTGCGGAGCACGTCGACGCCGAGCGCGTTCACCGTGGTCCTGGCTGCGGTGGTCATGTCGTAGCCGAAGCGGCCGTGGGCGGGCCAGTCGACGATGCCGTACAGGTACTGGCCGGAGCCGCCGGAGAGATTGGTGACCAGGCCCTGGGTCGGGCCGCTGGCGGCGATGTGGCGGCGGATGTAGCCGGCGGTGGCGGTGAGGTTGTCGTACGCGTCCTCGAGGACGGCCTTGTCGCCGGTCTCCAGGTAGTAGCGCCAGATCCAGTCGGGGACGACCTCGGTGAAGTCGGGGATGTCGCGCTTGCCGTCGCCGTTGGGGTAGACCGCGTTGTAGCGGCCGACGTCGTTGCCGGTCCTCCAGTAGCGCTCCTGGCTGAGCAGGAACTCCCGGATCGCCTGGCGGGACGCGACGCGCTCGCGCTGGGAGGACATCAGGCCGATCGAGATGTTGGCCGTGTCGTGCAGGAACTGGCCCTGCTCGCGCGTCGGGGTGTCGACGAAGGTCTCCTGGACCGAGTAGCGCAGCGAGCGGTCCATCAGGTCCCAGACGGCGTCGAGGGTCGCGTCGGAGCTCTCGAAGGTGGCGGCGCCGTCCTCGTCGTAGGCGGTGTGGACGACGGTCGCGGTCACGTCGTCGGCCGTGATCTCCTCCCCCGCGCCCGGGATCTCCAGGTAGCGGAAGCCGAGGTGGCCGACCGCCTGGTAGTCCTGCGCTCCGGCGGCCTGGGTGTAGGGGAAGGACATGTTCGTGCTCTGCGTCGAGAGGCTCGTGGTCGACACCCGGCCGGTGTCGGCGAGCGCGTAGCCGGCCCGGATCGGGACCTGGCGTCCGGCCACCCCGTTCTCGAAGTGCACTCCGGGGCGTGCCGGGATGATCCGACCGAAGTCGGCGACCGGGGTGCCGTCCTCGGCCTGCAGGATGCGCTCGGGGTGGACGGGGGTCTCCGTGAGCCTGGTCTGCTGGCCTTCGAGGTGGGTGAACGGTGCCACCGGGTGCCGTCCGAGGACGACCGCGTCGTTCCACGTCGTGTCGTCGTAGCCTTCCGCGGTCCAGTCGCCGATCGTCTCGGCGGCCTGGCCGTCGAGGTGCTCGATCCAGAGGCCCTCGCCGTTGCGGGTGCCGACGGTGACGTACGGGCCCCGGCGGACCTTCCAGGAGCCGTCGGTGACGATCGTGGTCGTCTCCCCGTCGGCGTAGGTCAGCTCGAGCTTCAGAAGTACGCCGGGGATGCCCGCGGCGCGGCCCTGGCCACCGCTGAACCAGTGCAGCTTGAGGCCGAGAGCGAGGGTCTCGCCGGGCGTGACCAGGTCGGTGACGTCCGCGGCCCGGTAGTAGCCCTCGCTCGGGTAGCCGAAGTTGCTCATCCGGTCGGCCTGCTCGCCGCCGAGGTAGAGCTCGGCGGTGTGGCTGGCGGCCAGGTAGCTGCGGGCCCTGACGAGCTTGCCCTGCGGCACCTCGACCTCGGTGCGGGCCAGGGTCCACTCGTCCTTCTCCTGGGCCGGGTTCTCCGCGGTGCCCGGCGGTCGCCTGATCCAGCTCGCGCCGGCCCAGTCGGTGTCGCCGAGGCCTGTCTCGAAGGCAGCTCTCTCGGACCACCGCGAGGGCAGCTTGCGACGGTCCCAGGTCATGACTCGCCAGGTGTAGCTGCTGCCGGGCTCGAGGGTCTCACCGGCGTAGTCGACGTAGGACTGCTGCGCGGAGGACACCTTGCGGGAGTCCCAGACGATCTCACCGGCGGCGTCGCGTACCTCGATCTTGTAGGCGCTCTGCACCTCGTTGGCGTCGCTGTCCTGAGGTAGCCAGCCGAACCGTGGGGTCAGGTCGGTGTTGAGTGGGTGAGCGAGGTCGTCGACGGTCAGGCCGGCGGGCGCGGCAGGCGCGGTGTCGGCGGACGCGGCGGGCGGGGTCACCGCCGCCGAGAGGCTGGTGACGACGAGGGCGCTGGTGACGATCGCGACCAGGCGGAGCTTCATGCGGGTCCTCCGGAGCGTGACTGATACGTTTCAAAGCACTCCGAAGACTATGACCCCCGTCACAACCCCGGAAGCCCGATGGCCGGATCCGGTCAGTCTCGTCGAGGCGTCAGTTCTTGACGCCGAGGCGTCGAATATCGAGCGCGAGGGGTCGATTTCCCGGGGGTGGTCCTCGCGCACAGACATCGACTCCTCGATGCCATACAACGACGCTTCACGGTCAGAAACTGACGTTTCGGCGTCAGGAAGTGACTACTCGGGGTGGGTTATCAGGACGTGAAGGGTGCGGGGGCCGTGGACGCCCTCGACGCGGTCGAGCTCGATGTCGCTGGTCGCCGAGGGGCCGCTGATCCAGGTCAGCGGCCGGGCGGGGTCGAGGAGGGCGATGGCGTCGGGGACGTCGGGGACGATCTGGTCCTCGCGGACGACGCAGATGTGGGTGTCGGGGACGAGGGAGATGGCTCGGCGGCCCTGGTCGGGCGCGTGGTCGAGGACGATCGTGCCGGTCTCGGCGATGCCGACCCGGGCCTCGGTGACCACGGCGGCGATCCGGTCCAGCTCGGCCGCGGTGAGGGTGCCGTCGTCGACGATCGCGTCGGGGACGTGGACCGAGAGGCCGGGTGGGACGACCACCTGACCTGCCGGCAGCGCGGCGGCGATCCGGTCCTCGAGGTCATCGGCTCCGCAGCGCTCGACCACGGCTCGGTAGTCGGCAACGCGCTCGACGAAGAGGTCGACGACGCCGGGGGTGGCGACGGGCGCGAGGTCCCGCGGGACACGGGGCTCGGCGGGTTCGAGCGCCGAGCCGGCCAATGCCTCGCGGACCCGGGCGAGGATCTCGGTTCGTGCGTCGGTCATGTGTCGTCCTTCCGTCCACCGTTCGTCCGTTTCCACCACGCCCGGAAGCTCTCCCCCGGCGCCTCTGGCAGGTCGCGCGCGCCGGTCCACGCGGTGGGTCCGAAGCGGCGCGCGAACCGCATCCCCACACCGGTGAGGCGCTCGAGGGCGGAGAGGCGGCGCGAGCGCCCCAGGACGTACGCCGCGCCCTTCATCGCCACGGCCTCCGGCTTCGGCACGCCACCTCGGTGGGCGTCGACCACCTGGGCGCGCAGGTCGACCAGGACGGAGGGGATGTCGATGCGTACCGGGCAAGCCTCGAAGCAGGCGCCGCACAGCGAGGAGGCGTAGGGCAGCGAGTCGGTCTGCTCGTCGTGCCCGACGCCCTTGAGCAGCGGGTTGAGGATGGCGCCGATCGGGCCCGGGTAGACCGAGCCGTACGCATGGCCGCCGGTGCGCTCGTAAACCGGGCAGACGTTGAGGCACGCCGAGCAGCGGATGCAGCGCAGCGCCTGACGACCGACCTCGTCGGCCAGCGCGCGGGTGCGGCCGTTGTCGAGCAGCACCACGTGCACCTCCTGCGGGCCGTCGCCGGGGGTGATCCCGCTCCAGGTGGAGGTGTAGGGGTTCATCCGCTCGCCGGTCGAGGATCTCGGCAGCAGCCTGAGCATCGGGTCGAGGTCGTCCCAGCGGGAGACGACCTTCTCGATGCCGACCACCGAGACGAGCACCTCGGGCAGGGTCAGGCACATCCGGCCGTTGCCCTCCGACTCGACCACGACGAGCGTGCCGGTCTCGGCGACCGCGAAGTTGGCACCGGAGATCCCGACCTTGGCGCGCAGGAACTTCTCGCGCAGGTGCTCCCGAGCGGCGGCCGCGAGCACGGCCGGCTCGTCGGTCAGATCCTCCGGCGCCGGGCGGCCCGCAGCCGCCATCCTGGAGCGGAAGATCTCGCGGATCTCGGCCCGGTTGCGGTGGATGGCCGGCACGAGGATGTGCGATGGCAGGTCGTCGCCGAGCTGCACGATCAGCTCGGCCAGGTCGGTCTCCCAGGCCGCGATGCCCTCCGCGGCGAGCGCCTCGTTGAGCCCGATCTCCTGGGTCACCATCGACTTGACCTTCACGACCTCCTCCGCGGCGTGCGCCTTGGCGATCGAGGCGACGATCGCGTTGGCCTCGGCGGCGTCACGGGCCCAGTGGACGGTCGCGCCGTTGGCGGTGAGGGTCTCCTCGAGGCGTACGAGCTGGTTGTCGAGATCACGGAGGGCCGACTCCTTGACCGCGGCGCCGGCCAGGCGCAGCTCCTCCCAGTCGGGGACCTCGGCGACGACCTTGGCGCGCTTGGCACGGATCGTGCCGGTCGCGTGGGCGAGGTTGTGGCGCAGCTGGGAGTCGGCGAGGGCCTCGCGCGCGGCGGTCGGGAAGGCCGGCATGCCGACGAACGTGCCGGTCATCGGGCCGCTCCTTCCGCAGGGCTCGATTCCGTCGAGGCGAGGATCTCGGCGAGATGGACGGTGCGTACGCCCGAGCGCTGCCGGGAGAGCACGCCACCGATGTGGGTCAGGCAGGAGTTGTCGCCGGCGACCACGATCTCGGCGCCGGTCTCGCGGATGTGGCGGGCCTTGTCGGCCCCCATCGCGATCGAGGTGTCGGCGTTCTTGACCGCGAAGGTGCCACCGAAGCCGCAGCACTGGTCGGCGCCGGGCAGGTCGACCAGCCGGATCCCGCGGACCGCCTCGAGCAGCCGGCGCGGCCGGTCGCCGACCCCGAGCATCCGCAGCGAGTGGCAGGTCGGGTGGTAGGTCACCTCGTGCGGGTAGTAGGCGCCCACGTCCGTCACGCCGAGCACGTCGACGAGGAACTCGGAGAGCTCGTAGACCTTCGGGCCGACCTCCGCGACTGCCTTCTCCAGGGCCTCGTCGCCGGAGCGGCGGGCCACGATCGAGTGCTGGTGCCGCGCCGAACCCGCGCACGACCCGGACGGCGTCACGACGGCGTCGTAGCCGGCGAAGGCGTCCACGAACGTACGCACCACCGGGACCGCCTCGTCCAGATAGCCGGTGTTGACCATCGGCTGCCCGCAGCACGTCTGCGCCTGCGGGAATTCGACCTCGACGCCGAGCCGGCGCAGGAGGCGTACGACGGCCTTCCCGGTGCTCGGGTAGAGCGCGTCGTTGATGCACGTGACCATCAGCGCGACTCGCATCCGGCGGCCTCCTTCGTCAGTGGTGTCCATCAAATCAGTTCAGCATCAAATCAGTTGTCAGATGAGTCCGGTGCGTACGGCCCGAACGACCGCCTCCACGCTCGTCCCCGCTCCCAACGCATCCGCGGCCGCCCGGAGACGGCGCCGTACGGTGCGCTCGGAGATCCCCAGCTCCCGCGCGATCCGCTCGATCGTGTGGCCCCGGGCGAACAACGCCAGCACCTCCACCTCGTCCTCGGGAAGGTCCGTGGAAGAGGAGGGTCGTACGCCGCCCGAGGCTGCCACGGTTCACTCCTGTCTCAGCATGACGCTGATCGCTTGGCGGGACACCGCGCTCATCCGGCGACCACCTTCTCGACGTAGGGCACCAGACGCACCGGCCCGGTGAGCCCGTAGCTCTGCCGGGTCGCCGCGCCGTATACCGACGGGGTGACCGTGCGCAGCCGGTTGAGCAGCGTCGAGGCCACCTCGATCTCGATCGTGTTGGCGCCGGCGACCAGGGCGTGGCCGAGATCGACGACCGAGTCCATCGGGTCGCACGGCGCCAGCAGCTCGCCGTTGACCCGGACGCGGAAGGTGTCGTTGACGTCGCCGAGCTCCATGAAGGCGCCGTCCTCGGGGGTCCAGTCGGTGCCGAGGTCGACGCTCGTGTGGTAGCGGCCGATGCCGGAGACGTCCTCGAGACCGACGACCTTCGACCAGGCCTGAGGCGCCGCGAGATCACGGGTGACGACCTCCTTCGAGGTGGCGAGGTCCTTCGGGTCGGCCTGGTTCGCCGGCTTCCAGTCCTCGAGCTCGAGGCTCCAGGAGGCCGGGGTGACGGGCTCACGGACCCGGTCGACGACCACCTTCGCCGTGCGTCCGTCGGCCTTGGTCAGCTCGAAGCTGCCGGCGGTCGTCGTGCGCAGCGCGACGTTGGCGCCCCGCGCCACCACGGTCTGACCAGCGGTGGCGACGGGGAGAACGGAGCGGGCCACGCCCGCACCCGGGGCCGCGAGGGCGACCACGGTGGACTGCCCGGGAACGAGGTCGACGCGGACCCGGATCCGGTCGCCGGCGCGCTCGTAGGCCGCGATCCGGGTGATCTGACCGCTCCACGCGTCCAGCAGCCACGGCACGGCGGCGCGGTCGGTGGCGGTCAGCCAGACATCCTGCTGCACCGGGTTGAGCCGCCGGTTCTCGGCGTGCCTCGCGTTGGCGAGGTAGTAGAGGTCGACCTCGCCGGCGACGCGTCGGACGTGCATCACGGTGGAGTCGGCGTGCTCGACGTCGCGTACGACACCGAGAGTTGCCAGCGCGTTGCCGACCTCGGCCTCGGGGACGCTGCGGGTGGTCGGCAGGGCGCCGATCTGGGCCATCAGCGAGCGCACCTCAGCGGTGGCCGCCTCGCTGTCGCGCCCGGCGACGGTGACCTGCGACCAGTCCCCGATGAGCACGATCGGCAAGCCCTTGCGGCCGAGTGCGAGCAGCCGCTTCGCGCCGTCGATGTCCATGGTGAACGCGTTGCTGCGCAGCGAGTCCGGGCCCACGACGACGGCCTTGTAGGCGGGGCCGTCGGGCGCCAGGCGGCCGTTCGCGAAGTCGACGCCGTCGAGCGCCAGCAGCGAGGCGCTCACGAACGAGTGCGACCAGCCGAGCTTGGTGCCGTTGTTGGTGATCCACTGCGGGCCGATGCCGGTCGAGGCCCAGCCCTTGTGGCGCCAGAAGGCGACGTCGTACTTCGGCGCGCCCGTCTGCAGGACCAGCTGGGTGCGGGCGAGGTAGGCCGCGATGCCGGGGACGTGCTGCCACTGCGGGGTGCGCGGTCCCCACGCCTCACCGAAGCCGATCGCGTTGTTGTAGTAGGGCGAGAAGGCGGCGAAGCCCGGCCAGGTGACGTCGGGCGCCTTGACGTAGGGGAAGCCGTGGACCATCAGCTGGTTGACGCCCGCCACGAAGATGCTGTTGATGGTGAACAGCGCCTGGTTCTGGGCGGTCGGGCTGGTGCTGTTGGCGCCCCAGGTCGTGTTGTAGGCCGCGCCGTTGTAGCAGATCGCCTCGCAGGAGAGGACCGTGTGGCCGGCCAGGTCGCGACCGGCGGCCATCACTCGGTAGTCGTCCAGGTTCTTGAATCCCAGGGACTCGGTCTCCGGGACGTCGACCACGGCCGCGTGCTGCATGGTGTCGGTCTCCAGGCCGTACGGCTGGATCCGGATGCCCATGCCGAGCGACCTCGCGAACTCCTGCATCGGCCGCAGGTGCTGGTCGCGGTAGAGGTCGGAGAGGACGATGTTGTAGTCGTCGCGGATCTCGTTGGTGCGGAGGTTGTCGGCCGTGGCCGGGTCCGCGGCCGCGAGCGAGAACTGGTACTTCTCGTCCTTCTCGAGAACGAACGGCAGCCACGGCCGCAGGTCGTAGCCGTGCTTCGCCTCGAACTCGTCGAGGAAGTCGCGGGTCCAGATCGTCGCGTCGGTCTCGATCTCGAGGGAGTCCTCGAAGAGGTAGCCGCCTGCGGCGCGGAACAGGGTACGCAGCTCGCCGTCGAGCACGCGGTCCTCCCACAGGTCGATCACCTTCTGTGCGCCGCGACGGCTGAAGTGGTCGACCACGTAGGCGCGGGGCGAGGTGTGCGGACCGGCCTCCGGCTCCTGGCCCGAGCCGCGCTGCCAGGTGGCGAGCAGCACCCAGGTGGCGCCGGCAGGCTCGGCCGGCGCGGTCCAGGTGAGGTGCTCGCCGTCGACGTCGCCGCTCAGATCGACGTAGGAGGCGGGGTCGAGGATCGTGCTGGTGATGTTGTTGTTGCGGTCGCGTACGTAGCCGGTGATGCGGTGCGCCTGCACCGTGACCAGCTCCGAGCGGGTCACGGAGGATGCCGGCTCCACCACGGGCTCGGGCAGGCGTGCGTCGTACGTCGACCCGGCGACGACTGTCGCCTGCCCGTGCACCAGCTCGGTGCAGGCCGCGTCGTCGTCGGGAGTGATCGTCGGGACCGCGGCGGGCCATGACGGACCGACCGTGACGTCGATCCGGACGTCCCGCTTCGCGGCCTGCGCGAGCGCCGCCTTCACGCCGGCCACCCACGGGGCACTCCCCCAGCCGTACGCCGCGACGTCGATGTCGATGTTGCGGGCGCGCAGGCTGTGGGTGACGTCGGCGACCTCCAGCACGCCGAAGCCGGCGTCGGCGACCTGGTCCACCTCACGGGCGATCTCGACCGGGTCGACCAGGCCGTGCGGCCACCACCAGCGGAAACCCGCTGCGGTGGCGGTGCCGGGCTTGCGGAACGCCTTCGTGAAGGCGTTCGGAAGGCCGGCGGTGGTCGCGGCTTCGGCGGCCTGGGCGGGGTTGCTGCCGACTGCGCCGGCGACGACAGCGGTGCCGAGCGTGGCGGCTGCGGCGCCGAAGAGCGCGCGGCGGCTGAGCCGGGGGTTGGGGAGGGAGTCGGTCATGGGAGTCGCCTTCGGGGTGGGTGGATCAGGAGATGCGGGCCTCGGCGGCGGCCCAGTCGAGGCCGTCGCGCGGCTCGAAGCGGCGTACGTCGTAGGAGCGGCGGACGAGATCCCGCATCGCGGGCAGGTCGGGCAGGTCGACCCCGAGGGACCTGCCCTGGATCAGGACGTTGCCGAGCGCGGCCGCTTCGACCGGGCCGGCGAGGACCGGCAGGCCGCAGGCGTCCGCGGTGAGCTGGCAGAGCAGCTCGTTCTGCGAGCCGCCGCCGACCACGTGGACGACCTCGGGTGAGGTGCCCGCGAGGGCGGCCGCGGCGCGTACGTGGCGACGGTAGGCGACCGCGAGGCTGTCGAGGATGCAGCGGGTGATCGCGGCCGGCGAGCGCGGGATCGCCTCGCCGGACTCGGCGGCCAGCGCGGCGATCCGCTCCGGCATCGGGTCGGCCGAGGTGCTCGGGAAGAGCAGCCGCGGGTCGTTGATGTCGACGACCGTACGCAGCGGCCCGAGCTCCGCAGCAGCCGCGAGCAGCGGGCCCAGCTCAGCGCCCTGGAAGCGGCGCTCGCTCCAGGAGCGCAGCGACTCGGACAGGACCCACAGGCCCATCACGTTCTTGAGGAACCGGATCGTCCCGTCGACGCCGACCTCGTTGGTGAAGTCGGCGAGCCGGGCGTCCTCGGTCAGCACCGGCCGGTCGAGCTCGAGGCCGACCAGCGACCAGGTGCCCGAGGAGATGTAGGCGAACTCCTTCGTGGCCGCGGGGACGCCGAGGACCGCCGAGGCGGTGTCGTGGGAGCCCACCGCGACCACGGGGACGTCGGTGGTGACGCCGAGCTCGTCGGCGACGCCGGGCAGCAGCGGGCCGAGGAGGGAGCCCGGGTCCCGAAGGGGCGGGAGGATCCCTTCGGGAAGCCCGAGCTCCTGGCACAGGTCGACCGCCCAGACGCCCTGACGGACGTCGTAGAGCTGCGTCGTCGAGGCGTTGGTGCGCTCCGCGCCGATCGCACCGGTCAGCCAGTAGCCGAGCAGGTCCGGCAGCAGCAGCATCGTCTCGGCGGAGTCGAGCGCGGTGGTCCCGCGGGCCGCGACGAGCTGGTAGATCGTGTTGAACGGCAGCTGCTGGATCCCGGTGATGCCGTAGAGCGTCGCCGCGCCGATCTGGGCGATGACCTTCTCCGCGATCCCCTCGACGCGGGCGTCACGGTGGCTGAAGACCTGGCCGAGGAGCTGGCCGTCGTGGTCGAGCAGCCCGTGGTCGATGGCCCAGGAGTCGATCCCGATGCCGTCCAGCGGCCCGGTCCGGGCCACCTCGCGGATGCCGGCGAGCACCTCGCGATGGATGCCGAGCACGTCCCAGAAGAGCGAGCCGTGGACGCGTACCGCTCCGTTGGGGAAGCGGTGCAGCTCGTCGAGCTCGACCCGGTCGCCACCGATCCGGCCGGACATCACCCGGCCGGAGGTGGCACCCAGGTCGACCGCCGCGACCCTGACATGTGGGCTCATCGCAAGAACGCCGCGGCGACGCCGGCGTCGACGGGGACGTGCAGACCGGTGGTGTGGGTCAGGTCCGGGCCGCAGAGCACGAAGACGGCGTTGGCGATGTTCTCCGGGAGCACCTCGCGCTTGAGCAGGGTGCGCTGGGCGTAGAACTTGCCGAGCTCCTCCTCCTTGACCCCATAGACCTCGGCGCGCTTGGCGCCCCAGCCGCCGGCGAAGATGCCGGAGCCCTGGACCACACCGTCGGGGTTGATGCCGTTGACCTTGATGCCGTGCTCGCCGAGCTCGGCGGCCAGCAGCCGGACCTGGTGGGCCTGGTCGGCCTTGGCCGCGCCGTACGCGACGTTGTTGGGCCCGGCGAAGAGCGAGTTCTTCGAGGAGATGTAGACGATGTCGCCGCCCATCTCCTGCTCGATCAGCACCTTCGCGGCGGCCTTGGAGACCAGGAACGAGCCCTTGGCCATCACGTCGTGCTGGAGGTCCCAGTCGCGCTCGGTGGTCTCCAGCAGCGACTTCGACAGCGACAGGCCGGCGTTGTTGACGACCAGGTCGACACCGCCGAAGGCGAGCACCGCGGCGTCGAGCATCGCCTGCACGGCCGCCTCGTCGGAGACGTCGGCGGCGAGGCCCACGGCGACGTCGCTTCCGCCGATCTCAGCGGCGGCCGCCTCTGCCTTCACCAGGTCCAGGTCGGCGATCACGACGCAGGCGCCCTCGGCGGCCAGGCGCTTGGCGGTCGCCTTGCCGATGCCGGAGGCGGCGCCGGTCACGAGGGCGACCCTGGTCGCGAGCGGCTTGGGCGCCGGCATCCGCTGGAGCTTGGCCTCCTCGAGCGCCCAGTACTCGATCCGGAACTTCTCCGACTCGTCGATCGGGGCGTACGTCGAGAGCCCCTCGGCGCCGCGCATCACGTTGATCGCGTTGACGTAGAACTCCCCCGCGACCCGTGCCGTCTGCTTGTTCTTGCCGAAGGAGAACATGCCGACGCCGGGGACCAGGACGATGAGGGGGTCCTTGCCGCGGATCGCGGGGCTGTTCGCGTCAGCGTGGCGGTCGTAGTAGGCCTGGTAGTCCTCGCGATAGCCGACCGCGAGCTCCTTGAGGCGGGCGATGCTGTCCTCGACGGAGGCGGTGGCCGGGAGATCGAGCACCAGTGGCTTGACCTTGGTGCGCAGGAAGTGGTCGGGGCAGGAGGTGCCGAGCTCGGCCAGGCGCGGGTGGGCCTCGCTGGCCAGGAAGTCGAGGACGACTTCGGAGTCGTTGAAGTGGCCGACCATCGGCTGGTCCGCCGAGGCGATGCCGCGGATCGTGGGAGCGAGAGCCGCGGCCTTCGTACGCCGCTCGGCCTCGACCAGCGGACCATAGCCTTCGAGCGCGGGGCCGAACGGCTCGGCCTTGCTGTGCTCTTCGATGTAGGCGGCTGCCGTGTCGATGATCCAGAGCGAGTTCTTCTCGGCCTCCTCGGACGTGTCGCCCCAAGCGGTGATGCCGTGGCCACCGAGGATGCAGCCGACCGCCTGCGGGTTCTTCGCCTTGATCTCGGCGATGTCGAGACCGAGCTGGAAGCCGGGGCGGCGCCACGGCACCCAGACGACCTGGTCGCCGAAGATCGTCGTGGTCAGCGCCTCGCCGTCCGCGGCGGTCGCGATCGCGATACCTGAGTCGGGGTGGAGGTGGTCGACGTGGGCGGCGTCGACGAGGCCGTGCATCGCCGTGTCGATCGAGGGGGCCGCGCCACCCTTGCCGTGCAGGCAGTAGTCGAACGCGGCGACCATCTCGTCCTCGCGCTCGACGCCCGGGTAGACATCGACGAGCGCGCGCATCCGGTCGAGCCGGAGCACGGCGAGGCCGCTCTCTTTCAGGGTGCCGAGGTCGCCGCCGGAGCCCTTCACCCAGAGCAGCTCGACGTCCTGGCCGGTCACCGGGTCGGTCGCGGTGCCCTTGGCGGAGGTGTTGCCGCCGGCGTAGTTGGTGTTCTTCGGGTCGGCGCCGAGACGGTTCGAGCGCGCGATCAGTTCTTCTGCAGTGGTCATGAGTATTTCAGTTCCATCCGGCCTGGGTGCCGCCGACACGGGCAGCTTCGATCTGTTCCTGGTAGCCGCTCGCGAGGTAGGCGCGCATCGGGTCCGCGGGCAGGCCACGGTCCTCTCGCCACCCGCCGAGGTCGGCGCGTACGTCGGTGTAGAAGGCGTCCATGAAGATCTCGTTGGCCAGGAGTACGTCGCCGTCCTCCTGCGCCTGGGCGAGAGCATCGGTGTCGAGGAGCAGCGCCCGTGCGGACATCTCCTGGACGTTGAGCACGGACCTGATCTGGCCCGGGATCTTCTTCTCGATGTTGTGGCACTGGTCGAGCATGAACGCGACCCCGCCCTCGGCCACGGGCTTGAAACCGCCGCCACGGACCACCTCGACGAGGATCCGGAAGAGCTGGAACGGGTCGGCCGCACCGACGATCAGGTCGTCGTCGGCGTAGAAGCGGCTGTTGAAGTCGAAGGAGCCGAGCTTCCCGAGCCGCAGCAGCTGCATCACGATGAACTCGATGTTGGTGCCGGGCGCGTGGTGGCCGGTGTCGAGGCAGACGACGGCCCGGTCACCCAGCGCGCTGACCTGGGCGAACGAGGTGCCCCAGTCGGGGACGTCGGTGTGGTAGAACGCCGGCTCGAAGAACTTGTATTCGAGGACGAGGCGCTGGTCCTCACCGAGGCGCTCGTAGATCGTGGCCAGGGACTCGGCAAGCCGGTCCTGGCGGCCGCGCATGTCGGCCTGACCCGGGTAGTTGGAGCCCTCGGCGAGCCAGATCTTCAGGTCGCGCGAGCCGGTCGCGTTCATCACCTCGATGCACTCGAAGTGGTGGTCGATCGCCTTCTGCCGGATCTTCGCGTCGGTGTGGGTCAGCGCGCCGAGCTTGTAGTCGTCGTCCTGGAAGGTGTTGGAGTTGATCGTGCCGAGCGCGATCCCCTGGTCCTCGGCGTAGGCGCGCAGGGCCGCGTAGTCGTCGACCTTGTCCCACGGGATGTGCAGCGCGACGCTCGGCGCCAGGCCGGTGAAGCGGTGGACCGTCGCCGCGTCGGCGACCTTCTCCTCGGGGGTGCGCGGCGTGCCCGGGGTGCCGAAGACCTTGAACCGGGTCCCCGAGTTTCCGTAGGCCCACGAGGGGACCTCGATCTCGAGGGCGGCCAGGTCGCCCGAGATCTGGTCGAACGTCGTCATCGGAGAGCCTCTCTATCTGCGAGTTGAAAGGTTTCAAAGCGCGCATCCGACGTTAGTGGCGCACGTCACTTGCGTCAAGTGGTGCGCGAGGTTCGTTTCGTTTCAGCGTCGACCGCGAGGAGTCAGTTTCTGGCCGCGAGAAGTCAGTTCCTGGCCGCGGGCCCATTCCGCGTACAGAATTCGACGCCTCGAGGTCAGAAACTGACCCCTCGGCGTCAAGAACCGACTCCTCGGGGTCAGCTGTCGAGCTGGTCCTCGAGGTGGAAGACCTCCTCGAGGCGGAGGAAGCCCTCGTCGGGCGCGACGCCGTCGAGGTCCTCGAAGAACTCCGCCATCTCGGCCTGCCAGCGGGCGTTGACCTTGGTCGCGGCCATGCCGGCCCGGGCAGCCTCGATGGAAGGCGTCTCCACATAGCCGATCAGCAGCCCGTCGGGCCGTAGGAACAACGAGTAGTTGTGCCACCCGGTCTTCTTCAGCGCCTGGAGCATCTCGGGCCAGACGGCGGCATGGCGCTTCTTGTACTCCTCGATGCGCTCGGGCTTGACCTGCAGCTGGAAGCAGACGCGCTCCATGGCAACCTCCGGTGAAACGATTTAGAATCCGGACGCTAGTGAGCCTGACCGCAATCGGTCAACCGGCAGACGCGTGCCTGCTCGCCACATCCCTGCCCACCGGCCTATGCTGCGATTGAACGTTTCAGGAAGGAGCCCAGGTGGCGATCACTCCGGCTGCGGGTTCACCGCGCAGCGCCTCGGTCAAGGATGTCGCGGCCACCGCCGGCGTCTCCCTCGGCACGGTGTCCAACGTGCTCAACCGCCCCGATCGGGTCAGCCGCACGACACGCGAGCGAGTGGAGCGGGCGATGGCCGACCTCGGCTTCGTGCGCAACGAGTCCGCACGCTCCCTGCGCACCGGCAGCACCCAGTCGCTGGCCTACGTCATGCTCGACGCCGGCAACCCGTTCTTCACCGACGTCGCTCAGGGCATCGAGCTGGCCGCCGAGGCGGCCGGACTCTCGCTGTTCCTGTGCAACAGCGACGGCCGCTCGGCACGCGAGGGCGCCCACCTGGCCCACCTGCAGCAGCAGCGGGTCCAGGGCATCCTGATCACCCCGGTCGACCCGGACGACCCCCAGATCGACCAGCTGATCGAGCGCGGCACCCCGGTCGTCATCGTCGACCGCACCCGTGCGGGCTCCTCGTTCTGCTCCGTCGCGGTCGACGACGTCCTCGGCGGACGGCTGGCCGTCGAGCATCTCATCGATGAAGGCCACAAGCGGGTGGCGTACGTCGGTGGGCCGGAGTCGATCGGACAGGTCCGCGACCGCGGCGAGGGCGCCCGGCAGGCCTGGGCCGAGGCCGGCCTTCCCCCCGAGGACCTGATCACGCTCTCCTGCGAGGCCCCGACCGTCGCCTGCGGGCGCGCGGCCGGCGAGCGGCTCGTCGGGCTGCCCGCTCGGCGCCGCCCCACCGCCGCGTTCTGCGCCAACGACCTGCTCGCCCTCGGACTGCTCCAGCAGACGATCTCGAGCGGCAGGACCGTGCCCGGTGACCTCGCGATCGTCGGCTACGACGACATCGAGTTCGCCGCCGCCGCGGCTGTGCCGCTGACCTCCGTACGCCAGCCGCGCCACGACCTCGGCCGCCGCGCCGCCGAGCTGCTCCTCGACGAGGTCGGCAACCCCGCCCACCAGCACGAGCAGGTCGTCTTCACCCCCGAGCTCGTCGCCCGCGCCTCCACCCTCGGCCGTCCCTCCTGACCGCAGACCCGGCGAGGAGACGCGGAGCGCGGCGTACGTCAGCGCTGGATGCCTTAGGCTCCAGGAGCGGAAGCCGAAGGAGAGTCAGTTGGCCGGAGAACGCGCAGCGACCCTGAGCGATGTCGCCCGCGAGGCAGGTGTCTCGCTGGCAACCGCGTCGCGCGCGCTGAACGGGAGCGACCGGGTGGTGCGCCCCGAGCTGCAGGAGCGTGTCCTGGCAGCGGCGAACAAGCTCGGCTACACCCCCAACGCCAACGCTCAGGCGATGGCGCGCGGCTCGACCGAGACGGTCGGGCTGCTGGTCAAGGACATCTCCGACCCCTACTTCTCCACGATCGCCGGCGGCCTGGCCGACGAGGCCGAGAAGCACGGTCTGCTGGTGATGCTGTGCAACACCGGCGGACAGCCCGAGCGCGAGAAGAAGTTCCTGGCCGCCCTGCGGCGCCAACGGAGCCGGGCGATCGTGCTGGCGGGTAGCGACACGGCCGACGTACGCCACACCGGCGAGGTCGCCGGCCTGCTGACCTCCTACCTCGACGGCGGCGGCAGGGCGGCCGCGATCAGCCAGCCGCGCCTGCCGGTCGACACCGTCGTGATCGACAACCACGGCGGCGCCAAGGCGCTGGCCGAGCGGCTGGTCGAGCTGGGCTATCGCCGCGCGGCCGTGCTCACCGGGCCCGAGGACCTGCTGGTCTCGGCCGAGCGCCACGCCGGGTTCGCGGAGGGCTGGCTCGAGACGACCGGCACGGAGCCGGCGTACGTCGCCGACGAGTTCAGCCGCGACGGCGGCCACCGGGCGATGTCCCGACTGCTCGAGAACGACCAGGAGGTCGACTGCGTCTTTGCGGTCAACGACCTGATGGCGCTTGGCGCCCTGGCCGCCTGCCGACAGGCCGGCGTCGAGGTCGGGCACGGGCTGGCGGTCGCCGGCTTCGACGACATCGCCACGCTCCGGGACGTGACCCCGGGCCTGACCACCGTACGTCTCCCGCTGGCCGACATCGGCCGGCGGGCACTCGAGCTCGTCCTCAGCGAGCCGTCCGCGGAGCTGCGCAAGCAGTCCGTCCACGGCGAGGTCGTGCTGCGCGAGAGCACTCCCCCGCGCACCTGACGTCGACTCGGCGCATCTGCCCCACGATCTCGAGCCGAGTCGGCGCAACTGTCCCACTTTGCCCGGCGCCGACTCGGCGCCCTGAACCGAGACAAACGCGCCGACTCGGCGCCCTGACGCGGGACAGTTGCGCCGACTCGACGCCCTGACGTGCGACAGACGCGCCGGGTCGGCGATGGGTGCTGGGCGGAACGCCCTCTTGCGACCGGCGTCACATTTGCCATACCGTGACGGAAAGCGCTTTCCCCCATCGCTTCCAGCACTCTCAGCAGACGAGGAACCCTCACATGGCGACACGACGGCTCGGCATCATCATGAACGGCGTCACCGGACGTATGGGCTACCGCCAGCACCTGGTCCGCAGCATCCTGGCGATCCAGGAACAGGGCGGCGTGGAGCTCTCCGACGGCACCCGGATCCAGCCCGACCCGATCCTCGTCGGGCGCAATGCCGAGAAGCTCCAGGACATCGCCAAGGAACATGATCTGGACCGTTGGACGACCGATCTCGACGAGGCACTGGGCAACGCCGAGGACACCGTCTACTTCGACTCGCAGCAGACCTTCGTCCGCGAAGCCGCCATCACGAAGGCGATCGCGGCCGGCAAGCACGTCTACACCGAGAAGCCGATCGCCGACGACGTCGAGGGCTCGCTGCGCCTGGCCCGGCTGGCCGCCGACGCCGGCATCAAGAGCGGCGTCGTCCACGACAAGCTCTACCTGCCCGGCCTCCTCAAGCTCCGCCGCCTGGTCGAGTCCGGCTTCTTCGGCCGCATCCTCAGCGTCCGCGGCGAGTTCGGCTACTGGGTCTTCGAGGGCGACCTGCAGCCCGCCCAGCGACCGAGCTGGAACTACCGCAAGGAGGACGGCGGCGGCATGACCACCGACATGTTCCCCCACTGGAACTACGTCCTGGAGAACCTCTTCGGCAAGGTCGAGGCGGTCACCGCCAAGGTCGTCACACACATCCCGGAGCGCTGGGACGAGAAGGGCACGCGCTACGAAGCGACCGCCGACGACTCCGCCTACGGTATCTTCGAGCTCGAGGGCGGGATCATCGCCCAGATCAACTCCTCGTGGGCGACCCGGGTCAACCGCGGCGAGCTGGTCGAGTTCCACGTCGACGGAACCCACGGCTCCGCGGTCGCCGGCCTGCACCACTGCGTCACCCAGGACCGCAACCTGACCCCGAAGCCGGTCTGGAACCCCGATCTCGTCGAGTCGATCCGGTTCCGCGACCTGTGGAACGAGGTCCCCGACAACCAGCCCTTCGACAACGGCTTCAAGGCGCAGTGGGAGCAGTTCATCCGCTACGTCGAGGGCGACGGCGACCACCCCTACGACTTCATGGCGGGCGTCCGCGGCGTACGGCTCGCCGAGGCCGGGCTCACCTCCTCGGCCGAGGGCCGCCGCGTCGAGCTCGGAGAGATCGAGCTGTGACCTCCGTACGCCTCCCCCTGCCCGACGGCGGCACCGAGCTGCACACGCTCGCCGCTCCCCGGGAGTGGACGAAGCCGGCCGCGCCGTTCACCTCCCGCACCGCGTACGCCGCCGCCCACGTCGTCCCCCGCACCCTGGCCGAGAACGTGCCCGGTGCCCCCGCGGACATCGACTGGGACTCGACGCTCGCCTATCGCCACGAGCTGTGGTCCTACGGCCTCGGGGTCGCCGAGGCGATGGACACCGCCCAGCGCGGCATGGGGGTCGACTGGACCGCCGCGGCCGAGCTGATCCGCCGTTCGGCCGCCGAGGCGGCCACCGTGGGCGGCTCGATCGCCTGCGGCGCCGGCACCGACCAGCTCACTCTGTCCGCCGTCCCCGACGGCCGACAAGGTCTGGCCACGGTCGTCGACGCCTACCGCGAGCAGATGAAGGTCGTCGCCGACACCGGCGCGACCACGATCGTGATGGCCTCGCGCGCCCTGGCCAAGGTCGCCCGTGATGCCGAGGACTACGCCGAGGTCTACGCGACCCTCCTCGACGAGGCAGAGAGCCCGGTGATCCTGCACTGGCTGGGCGACATGTTCGACCCGGCGCTGGCGGGCTACTGGGGTTCCTCGTCGGTCGAGGAGGCGACCGAGACCTTCCTCGAGGTCATCCGGGCCCGCCCCGGCAAGGTCGACGGGGTCAAGGTCTCGCTCCTCGACGCCGAGCACGAGGTCGGGCTGCGCCGGGCGCTGCCCGGCGGCGTACGGCTCTACACGGGGGACGACTTCAACTACCCCGAGCTGATCGTGGGTGAGGGCACGGCCGAGGGCGAGTTCTCGCATGCACTGCTCGGCATCTTCGCGGCGATCTACCCGGCCGCCTCGGCGGCGCTGCAGGCGCTCGACAACGGCAACCCCGACAGCGCCCGCACGCTCCTCGACAGCACCCAGGCGCTCGGCCGGAAGATCTTCGAGGCGCCGACCTACCACTACAAGACCGGGATCGCGTTCCTCTCCTGGCTCAACGGGCACCAGCCCGGCTTCTCGATGGCCGGCGGCCTGCACGCCGGTCGCTCGGTGCCCCACCTGGCCGAGGTCTTCCGGCTGGCCGACGCCGCCGGGCTCCTCACCGATCCCGACCGAGCCGCCGCACGCATACGCGCCTTCCTCACCGTGCAAGGAGTGGACCAATGAGCGAGCGTCAGCGAGCGAACGTTCGGTCTTTCATCGGGTCGCGTCCGTATCCTGGCGCTTGCGCTACGGAGGCGGCCCGATGACCACCGGGCTCGAGCGGCTCTCGCTCAACACCAAGACGACCAACTCCTGGACCCTCGCCGAGGCCGTCGACGGAGCGGGCCGCGCCGGCATCCCGGCCCTGGGACTGTGGCGCGATCGCGTGCAGGAGGTGGGTGTGGAGAAGGCCGCCAAGCTCGTACGCGACGCCGGGCTGCGCGTCTCCTCGCTCTGCCGCGGCGGGTTCCTGACCGCGTCCGATCCCTCTGGGATCGCGGACGCGCTCGCGGACAACCAGCGGGCGGTGGACGAGGCCGCGACGCTGGGCACCGACGCGCTGGTGATGGTCGTCGGCGGTCTCCCCGAAGGAGACGTGGACCTGGCCGGTGCCCGGGAGCGGGTCGCCGAGCGGCTGGCCGAGCTGGCTCCGTACGCCCGCGACCACGGCGTGAGGCTCGTCCTGGAGGCGCTCCACCCGATGTACGTCGCCGACCGGGCGGTCCTCTCGACCCTCGGCCAGGCGCTCGACCTGGCCGCACCGCATCCGGTCGACGCGGTCGCGGTCGTCGTGGACACCTTCCACGTCTTCTGGGACCCCGACCTCGCCGCCCAGATCGAGCGGGCCGGCGCGGAGGGGCGGATCGCGGCGTACCAGGTCTGCGACTTCAACCTGCCGATCCCCGCCGACGCGCTGCTGGCGCGCGGGATGATGGGCGACGGGGTCATCGACTTCGCGTCGATCACCCGGATGGTCGCGTCGACCGGCTACGCGGGCGACGTCGAGGTCGAGATCTTCAACGAGGCGGTCTGGGCCAGCGACCCCGACGAGGTGCTCGCCACCATGGCGCAGCGCTATCGCGACCACGTCCTCCCCCACCTGTGATGCCCCTGTGATGCCGGGTCATCGGGTGGTCGTGGTCGCCTGCGACAAGTTCAAGGGCTCGCTGACCGCGCGCGAGGTCGACGAGGCGGTGGCCGCGGGGCTCCTCGCGGCCGACCCCGAGACCGAGGTACGCATCGTGCCGATCGCCGACGGCGGCGACGGCACCGTCGCGGCACTGGCCGGCGCCGGTTTCGAGCTGGTGCCGGTCGAGGTCGCCGGCCCGACCCTCGAGCCGGTCGCGGCGCGGTACGCCGTCCGCGGCGACCTGGCGGTCGTCGAACTCGCCGACACGTGCGGGCTGCTGCGCCTGCCCGAGGGTCGCCTCGCCCCGCTCACCGCCTCCTCCCGCGGCGTCGGCGAGGCCGTGCTGGCCGCCGTCGACGGCGGCGCCCGCACGGTCGTCATCGGTCTCGGCGGCAGCGCCAGCAACGACGGCGGGGCAGGCATGATCCGTGCCCTCGGCGCCCGGCTCCTCGACGCCTCCGGTGCCGATCTCGGGGAGGGCGGCGGGACGCTCCAGAACGTGGCGCGCGTCGATCTCGACGGCCTCGACCCGCGCCTGCGGGAGACCGAGATCGTGGTCGCCTGCGACGTCGACAACCCGCTGCTCGGCCCCCGCGGCGCCGTCGCCACGTTCTCCGCACAGAAGGGCGCCGGCCCGGCCGACCAGGAGCTGCTCGAGGCGGCTCTGGGGACGTACGCAGCCAAGGTCGCCGAGGCGACCGGCCGCGATCTGGCCGAGATCACAGCCGCCCCGGGCGCAGGCGCCGCCGGGGGCGTCGGGTTCGCCGCCCTCGCGGTGCTGGGCGGCCGGGTCGAGCGGGGCGTCGAGCTGCTGCTCGGACTGGTCGGCTTCCACGAGGCCCTCGATGGCGCCGATCTGGTGGTCACCGGGGAGGGCTCGTTCGACCACCAGACCCTGTCGGGGAAGGCGCCGATGGGCGTGCTCCAGGCGGCCCGGCACGCGGGGATCGCCACCGCCGTCGTCTGCGGCCGCACCACCCTGTCCGTCATCGAGGCAGCGCAGGCGGGGGCCGACGACGTACACGCGCTGACCGACGTGGAGCCCGACCTCGAGCGCTGCATGCAGAACGCCGCCGAGCTGCTCTCACAGCTCGGCGGCGAACTCGGGTAACACGTCGTTCGTAGGTCTATCCGGTCGTTCCGATAGGGCGAGTAGTCCTACGAACAGCGTGTTACACCACCCGCGAGGGACTCAGAAGTCGAAGTCGTCGATGTTCGACTCCTCGAAGACCGTCGGCTCGCCGAGGACGATGACGCCGTTGGCGCCGACGGTGTACTCGCCCAGGTCACCGGCCTTGAAGGTGTCGCCCTCCTTGCCCTCGATGTCGCCCGAGGCGAGCGCGTCGGCGGCGTAGGCGGCCAGGTAGCCGAGCTGCTCGGGGTCCCACAGCGCGAAGGACTTCACGGTGCCGTCCTTGATGTACTCCCGCATCTGGTTCGGGGTGCCGAGACCGGTCAGCGCGACCTTGCCCTTGTACTCCGAGTCGGACAGGTAGCGCGCGGCCGCGGCGATGCCGACCGTGGTGGGGCTGATGATGCCCTTGAGGTTCGGGTGGGACTGCAGCAGGCCGGCGGTCTTGTCGAACGACTTCTGGTCGTCGTCGTCACCGTAGACGGTCTGGACGAGCTTGATGTTCGGGTGGTTCGCGGCCAGCTCCTCCTCCATCAGCTTGATCCACTCGTTCTGGTTGGTGGCGTTGGCCGCCGCGGAGAGGATGGCCACCTCACCGGAATCGCCGATCTGCTCGGCGATTAGGTCGACCTGGCTCTTCGCGATGCCGGCGGCGTCGGCCTGGCTGACGAAGACGTCGCGGAACTGGGGCTCGGTGTCGGAGTCCATCGTGACGACCTTGGTGCCGGCGTTGCGGGCCTCCTCGAGGGCGTCGCCGATGGCGGTCGGGTCGTTGGCCGAGACGACGAGCGCGCCGGCGCGCTGCTGGGTCGCGGTGTTGATGAAGCTGACCTGGGAGTCGGGGGTCGACTCGGTCGGGCCGACCTGCGACCACTTCGTACCGATCTCCTCGGCGGCCTTCTTGCCGCCCGCGTCGGAGGCGTCGAAGTAGGGGTTGCCGAGGTTCTTCGGGATGAAGGTGATGCTGCTGGTGTCGCCGCCACCCTCTCCATCGCTGCCGCTGCCGCTCCCGCCGCCGCAGGCGGACAGGGCGAGGCCGAGGGCCGCAACGATGGCGACGGCACTGCCTGCGCGTCGGAACTTGCTGGTCATGTCTCTCACTCCGATTTCTTTGAGGATGGTTCGTCCGAGCTGTGTTGCCGGCGATAGGTGCCGACGATGCGACCGGTCCAGCCGAGAACGCTGGCCGCGATGACCGCTGCGATGAGAAGCACGCCGGTGATGATCTGGATGATGTTGGCGCTGAGCCCGTCGAGGCGCAGGGCGCTGCCGATCGTGCCGATCAGGACGACACCGGCGATCACCCCGGGGATGGCCCCGCGACCGCCGAAGATCGACACGCCGCCGAGCAGCACCGCCGCCACGACCTGCAGCTCCAGGCCGGTGGCGTTGTCGCCACGCGCGCTGCCGTAGCGGAGCGTGAAGTAGATGCCCGCCAGCCCCGAGACCAGCCCGCTGAGCGTGAACAGGATCAGCTTCGTACGGTCGACGTTGATGCCCGAGAAGCGGGCCGCGTCCTTGCTGAGACCGGCGGCGAAGATGCCCCGCCCGAAGGGCGTGAAGTGCAGGACGACCGCGAAGATCACGATCAGGACGACCAGCGGGATCGTCATCAGCGGGATCTGGGTGTCGCCGATCCGGGCCTGGACGAGGTCGCCCCAGGCGTCGGGCCAGTCGGTGATCGCGGTGGTGCCGAGCGCGCCGACCGCGATGCCGCGGAAGAGCGCCATGGTGCCGATCGTGACCGCCAGCGACGGCAGCCCGTAGCGGGTGACGAGCACGCCGTTGAGCGCTCCGGCCACCGCGCAGGCGAGCAGGGCGAGCACCATCGCGACGACCATCGGCAGGCCCTCGCGGTGCAGCACCCCGAACAGGACGCTGGAGAGCCCTACGACGCTCGCCACCGACAGGTCGATCTCGCCGGTGATGACGATCAGCGTCATCGGCAGCGCGATCAGCAGGATCGGCGCGATGTCGAGCACCAGGAAGTAGACCGTGATCGGGTCGGAGAAGTTGAGGATCGCGATCGAGGCGTACGTCCAGACCACCACGAGCAGGGCGATGATCGCCGAGTCCCGGGTCATCAGGGTGCGCTGCCACCACGGCCTGGCGTGTGCTGCGTACGTCCGCGGCTGTGCTTTCTCGGCGAGGAGACTCATGCCGCCACCTCCGTTGAGGGGACAGAAGCGTACGGACGTGGCGGCCTGAGGCCCATTGTCGTTCGCTGGCGCTCACTCATGCCTCTTCCCTCTCTGCAAGGAGCTTGTCGTGCTGACGGCGGGCGAAGTAGCGGTCGAGGACGATCGCGCCGATGATCAGCGCGCCGACGACGGCCTGCTGCCAGAAGTCGGGGATGCCGAGGATCGGGAGCGCCCGGTTGATGGTGACGAGGAGGTACGCCCCCAGGGCTGCCCCGAGGACGGTGCCGCTGCCGCCGAAGATGGCCACGCCACCCACGACCGCGGCGCCGACGGCCTCGAGCTCGATGCCCTGGCCGACGCCGGAGCTGATGGTGCCGTAGCGGGAGACGTACAGGATCCCGGCGAGGCCGGCGAGCGCGCCCGAGGTGGCGAACGCCTGCAGGACCCGGCGCTTGTCACGCAGCCCGTAGAGGGTGGCGGCGTCGGGGTCGGAGCCGATCGCGTAGAACTCGCGGCCGACCCGCGTGGAGCGCATCAGGTAGATCGCGACGGCCAGCAGCGCGAACGAGATCCAGGCGAGGTTGGGGATGAACAGGAACGATCCGGTGCCGAAGTCGAGCAGCCCGGGCGGGATGTCGGAGGCGTTGATCCGGTCGCTCCCGGCCCACTCGAGCATGATCCCGCGGTAGACGTAGAGCGTGCCGAGGGTGATGACCAGCGCCGGCACCTTGGCGAAGGCGACCAGGGCCCCGTTGACCAGTCCGAGCACGGCGCCCGCGGCGACGGCGATCAGGACCACCAGGATCACCGGGAGACCGGTGTCGAGGAAGAGCCTCCCGGCGAGGTAGGCCGTCAGCCCGAGCGTCGAGCCGACGCTGAGGTCGACGTTGCGGGTGACGATCACCATCGCCTGGCCGATCGCCAGACAGACGAGGATCGCGGGGGTCAGGGTGAGGTCGCGCCAGCCGTCCGTGCTGAACAGGAAGTTGGGGTTCACCGCGGTGGTCACCACGAGCAGCAGGGCGAAGGCGACGGCGATGCCGGTCTCGCGCTGCTTGAGGAACCAGGTCAGCCGGCTGGCTGAGCGGTGTCGTGGCTGCGGCGCGGCGGGGGCGGGCGCGTCGAGCGTGGTGGTCATGATGCCTCGCTGACGTTCAGAGTGGTGGAGTGGTGGGCGGTCGCCGCGCGCATGACGGCCTCGGGGGTCGCCTCCTCGCGGCTCAGCTCGGCCGTCTGGTGGCCCTCGCTGAGGACGATCACCCGGTCGGCCATGCCGAGCACCTCGGGGAGCTCGGAGGAGATCATCAGGATCCCGAGACCCTCCTGGGCGAGGGTCGAGAGCAGCCGGTGGACCTCGGACTTGGTGCCGACGTCGATGCCCCGGGTCGGCTCGTCGATGATCAGCACCTTCGGCTGGGTCGAGAGCCACTTGGCGAGGACGACCTTCTGCTGGTTGCCGCCCGAGAGCGTGCCGGCCAGGGTGTCGAGCGTCGCGGCCTTGACCTCGAGCCGGGCGGCCCAGTCGGCGGCCGAGCGGTTCTCGATGCCGGTGCTGATCAGCCCGGTGCGGGCGAGCCGGCCACTGGTCGGGAGGGTGATATTGCGCGAGATCGGCGCGTCCAGGACGAGACCGTGCTGGCGGCGGTCCTCGGGGACGAACGCCAGACCCATCTCGATCGCCCGTCGCGGGTCGCCCGGCGGGACCGGCTGCCCGTCGAGGGTGACCTCCCCGCTCTCGTAGGGGTCGACGCCGAAGATCGCCTGGGCGACCTCGCTGCGCCCGGCACCGACGAGGCCGGCCAGGCCGACGATCTCGCCCTCACGGACGGTGAGGCTGATGTCCTGGAACAGGCCGGTGCGGGTGAGGCCCTTGACCTCGAGCAGGGGCTTGCCGACGGTGGCCTCGAGCTTCGGGTAGAGGTCGGCGACCTCGCGACCGACCAGCCGCCGGACGATCTCGTCCTCGGTGACCTCGGAGATCGGGTCGGTGGAGATGTAGGCGCCGTCGCGCATCACCGTGATCGTGTCGCAGAGCGCGAACACCTCGTCGAAGCGGTGGGAGATGAACACGACGGCACAGCCCTGGTCGCGCAGCGTGCGCGCCACGGTCATCAGCCGGTCGACCTCGTTGCCCGACAGGGCCGCGGTCGGCTCGTCCATGATCAGGACCTTGGCGTCGAGCGAGAGCGCCTTGGCGATCTCGATCAGCTGCTGGTCGGCGATCGAGAGGCCCTCGGTCGGCCGGTCGGGCTCGATCGGCACGCCGAGCCGGGCGAAGAGCTCGACGACCTCGGCGCGCATCGCGGCGCGGTCGATCCTGCCCCAGCGGTTGGTCGGCTGGCGTCCCATGAAGATGTTCTCGGTGACCGAGAGGTCCGGGAAGAGGGTCGGCTCCTGGTAGATGACCGCGACGCCGGCCTGCTTGGCCTCGGCGGTGTTGCGGAAGTCGACCTGCTCCCCGGCGAGCAGGTAGTCGCCGGCGTCGCGGCGGTAGAGCCCGGCGACGATCTTGACCAGGGTCGACTTCCCGGCTCCGTTCTCCCCCACGAGCGCGTGAATGGATCCGGCCTCGACCCGAAGGCAACCGGTCCGGAGGGCGCGTACGGGGCCGAACGACTTGGCCACGTCCCGCAGCTCCAGTGCGGCGGGTGTGTCCGGCATGGGCAACTCCTCGAATTGAAAGGTTTCAAGTGTGGTTTACGCTAGTGATGGCAATCACATACGTCAACACTCTGCGGCCGCTAATTTGAGCGAGGTACGGACTTTGTCGTCGCATCAGGTCGGGACCCGCCCCCTTCCGGACGGGAATCCTGCCGCGTCAGACCGCGTTGAGAGCCCCATGCACGCACTCTGGGTATGGGCACATCCGCACGCGTCGTCGCTCAACGGACGGCTGCAAGAGGCGGGCCGGAACGCTCTCGTCGCCGCCGGCTGGACCGTCGACGAGATCGACCTCTATCGAGAAGGTTTCAATCCACTTCTGGTGGAACGCGGCGAAGCCGACGTACGCCGCCACCAGGAGCGGCTGCGGGCCGCTGATCTGCTCGTCGTGCAGTTCCCGTTGTGGTGGTATTCCGTGCCGGCCATCCTCAAGGGCTGGATCGACCGGGTCTTCGAGTCGGGGTTCGCCTTCGACGTACCCGATCCGGAGACGGGCAAGCCGCTCAAGTACGGCAAGGGCGGCCTGGCCGGCAAGCGTGCGCTGACGATCGTCACCGCCGGAGACCGGGCCGCCACCCTCGGTCCGCGCGGGATCAGCGGCCACATCGAGGACGTCCTGTGGCCGCTGCTGCACGGCACCTTCTGGTACACCGGGATGGACCCGCTGCGCCCGCACCTGATCACCGACGCCGACACCATCGACGCCCAGGTCATGGCGCGGATCGAGGCCGACCTGAGCGTACGTCTCGAGGGCGTGATGACGGAGCCGCGGATCGACTACCGCCCCATGGCCGAGGAGCACTACGACCACACCATCAGGCTTCACGACTCGGTCGCGCCCGGGGAGGACGGGCTGAGCGCCCACCGCGAGGGCTGAGGTCGTGCCTCGGAGAGGTTGGGCCGCCTGCTACGGTCGTCGGGCCAGCCGCTCGGGACGTAGTCCCGGCACGGGAACCCGGTGAGAGTCCGGGACTGACGCGCAGCGGTGTGGGTGACGGACGGGACACTGTGCCACTGGGCCCTCGGGCCTGGGAAGGCGTCTCGCGCCGGTCGATCCCGAGTCCGAAGACCTGCTGGCCCTGCAGCAGACCGCTGCGGGTCAGCACGGGCGACGCGCACCAGCCCGCGACCCGCTCGAGGACCGACGTGCACCTGCCTCGCACCATCCGAACGATCACCGCGAGCACCGTTCTGGTGCTCGGCTCCACGCTGGCCGGCTGCGCCGCCGACCAGCCCTCCGGAGCACAGCAGGCGGGCGGCGACACCGCCGGCTTCCCGCTCACGCTGACCAACTGCGGGCGCGAGATCACGCTCGAGGCACCGCCCGAGCGCGCGGTCTCGCTCAATCAGGGCTCTACCGAGATCCTGCTCTCGCTCGGCCTCGCCGACCGGATGGTCGGCACCGCGGTCTGGACCGACCCGGTGCTCGACTCGCTCGCCGAGGACAACGAGCGTATTCCCCGGCTCGCCGACAACTGGCCCTCCTACGAGCGCGTCCTGGAGGCGGAGCCCGACTTCGTCACCGCCTCGTTCATCAGCACCCTGGGCGAGGGCGGGGTGACCACACCCGAGGACCTGGAGAAGCTGGGCGTCGGCTCCTACCTCTCCCCCGCCGAGTGCGTGAAGGACAACGAGGGCGACGACGACGGCACCCGTCTGGACCCTCTCGAGATCGAGACGATCTACCAGGAGATCACCGAGCTGGCGCGGATCTTCGGCGTACCCGAGCGCGGCGAGAAGCTCGTCGCCGACCTGTCTCGGCGCCTCGAGGCAGCCGAGAGGAAGGCGCCGGAGAGCGAGGTGAGCGCGATGTACTGGTTCGCCAACTCCGAGTCGCCCTATCTGGCCGGCTGCTGTGGCGGCCCCGGCATCATCGGCCGCGCCCTCGGCATCGAGAACGTCTTCGACGACACCACCGACGAGTGGCCGCAGATCAACTGGGAGACCGTCGCCGAACGCAACCCCGACGTCATCGTCCTCGGCGACCTGACCCGCAAGAGCCAGACCGCCGAGACCGCCCGCGCGAAGATCGACTACCTGAAGAGCAACCCGGTCACCGCCCGGATGGACGCTGTCCGCAACGACCGCTTCGTGACGCTCTCCGGCGCCGAGCTCAACCCCTCCATCCGCACCGTGTACGCGGTCGAGAACGTCGCCGACCAGCTCGCCGACCTGGGCCTATGACGCTCCGGGCGCAAGTTCCCGAGCCGAGGCGTCACTCCGGTCGGCCGAAGCGTCACCCCGGTCGGCCGACCTGGCACGGCCGTGACGCCTCGGCCGACGTAGGTGACGCCTCGGCCGACGTAGGTGACGCCTCGGCGATCGGGGTCACCGGCGTCCTGTTGGGTCTGGCTCCCCTGCTGGTGCTGGCCTCGGTGGCGGGCGCGATCACGGTCGGGCCCTCGGACCTGGGCGTCGCCGACGTCTACGGCGTCGTAGCCGACCGGGTGGGCATCGGCTCGTCCGACCTCACCCTGCTCCAGCAGAGCATCGTGTGGGACCTGCGGCTGCCGCGTACGTTGCTGGCGGGGATCTGCGGGGCGGGGCTGGCCATCTGCGGGGTGATCCTGCAGTCGCTGCTGCGCAACCCGCTCGCCGACCCGTTCGTGCTCGGCATCTCCTCGGGCGCCTCCACCGGAGCGGTCTCGATCGTCGTGCTCGGCATCGGGTCGGGCGCGATCGGGCTCTCCACCGGGGCCTTCGTGGGTGCGCTGGCATCGTTCGCACTCGTGCTGCTGCTCGCCTCGCTCGCGGGCGGCACCACCGACCGGCTCGTGCTGGCCGGCATCGCCGCCACCCAGCTGTTCTCGGCCCTGACCTCGTTCATCGTGTTCACCGCGGCGGACGCCGAGCAGACGCGCGGGGTGCTCTTCTGGCTGCTCGGCTCGCTCTCCTCGGCGAGCTGGACCGACGTACTCGTCTGCGGGGTGATCGTGCTCGGCGGGCTGCTCTGCTGCGTCGCGGGCGCCGGGTGGCTGGACGCGTTCGCCTTCGGCAACGACGCGGCGGCATCCCTGGGCGTCGACGTCACGCGCATCCGGGCGGTGCTGCTGGTGCTGACGGCGCTGATGACGGCCGTCATCGTTTCCACGTCCGGCGCGATCGGCTTCGTCGGGCTGGTCCTGCCCCATCTCGCCCGGGCGCTGGTCGGGGTCGGACACCGGCTGCTGCTCCCGGCCACGGCGCTGCTCGGCGCGATCTTCCTGATCTGGGTCGACACCGCGGCCCGGACGGTGATCGACCCCGAGGAGCTCCCGGTCGGAGTCGCGACCGCGCTGGTCGGAGTGCCCGCCTTCGCCGTCGTGCTGATGAGGGCCCGGCGATGACCGCGCTCGAGGCCGGCCGGGTCCACTGGGCGCCGCGTGGCCGTCTCGTCGTCGACGACGTGTCCCTCCGGGTCGAGGACGGCGCCACTGTCGGGCTGCTCGGACCCAACGGCTCCGGGAAGTCCTCGCTCATCCGGATCCTGGCCGGGCTCCGGCCGCCCTCCTCCGGCGACGTACGCCTCGACGGCAGCCCGCTCGCCGGGATGTCCCGGCGTCGGCTGGCGCGTCGGCTCGCGGTCGTCGAGCAGGAGCCGGCGACCAGCCAGGATCTCCGGGTACGCGACGTCGTCGCGCTCGGCCGGGTCCCCCACCGCCCGGCATGGGCGCCCGACAGCGCCCGGGACCGCGCCGTCATCGAGGAGGCGGCCACCCACGCCGGCATCGCCGACCGCCTCGACCAGCGCTTCTCGACGCTGTCGGGCGGCGAGCGGCAACGTACGCAGATCGCCCGGGCGCTCGCCCAGGAGCCCGAGATCCTGCTCCTGGACGAGCCGACGAACCACCTCGACGTACGTCACCAGCTGGCGCTGCTCGCGCTGGTCCGCCGGATGCCCACGACCTGCCTGGTCGCGCTCCACGACCTCAACCTCGCCGCCGCCTACTGCGACCAGGTCTTCGTGCTCTCCCAGGGCCGTGTCGTGGCCGGCGGCCCTCCCGCCGAGGTGCTCACCGAGTCGCTGATCTCGGAGGTCTACGGCGTCCGCGCTCGCGTGCATCACGACGAGGGCGTCGTCATCCGCTTCCTCGGCCCGCTGTGACCTGCGGTCAGAGCTGGGAGTCGTAGACGCGTACGTAGTCCACGACCATGCTCTGCGGGAACTGGGTCGTGCCGTCGGGGTTGCCGGGCCAGTTGCCGCCGACCGCGACGTTGAGGATGAAGAAGAACGGCTGGTCGAAGACCCAGGGGTTGGCGCCGGTGTCGGCCGTGGTGAAGGTCTGGTAGGCGACCCCGTCGACGGACCAGGTGATCGAGCCGGGCTGCCAGTCGACGGCGAAGGTGTGGAAGGTGTCGGCGAAGGACCAGCCCTGCGGGTGCATGTACTGGCCGGTGATGCCGTTGGCGCCCGAGTAGCCGGGACCGTGCAGGGTGCCGTGGACCAGGTGGGGCTCGTAGCCGACGTTCTCCATGATGTCGATCTCGCCGGAGCTGGGCCATCCGACGTTGTCGAACTGGCCGCCCAGCATCCAGAACGCCGGCCAGATGCCCTGCCCGCGCGGGATCTGGATCCGCGCCTCCAGGCGCCCGAACTTCGGCTGGACCTTGCCCTTGGTGGTGAGCCGGGCCGAGGTGTAGCCGCTCCCGCTCTGCCGCGCCGTGATGACGAGGTTGCCGTTGCCGTCGAGCGCGGAGTTGTCGCGGGAGTCGGTGTAGGTCTGCAGCTCGTTGTTGCCCCAGCCCCCGCCTCCGGTCTCGAAGTTCCAGTTGGCGCCGTTGGGGGCACTGCCGGCTGGCCCGTCGAACTCGTCGGACCAGGTCAGGGCCGCGGCCTCGACCTCTCCGGTCCGGGTCGCGCCGCCGGTCTCGGTGCCGGTCTCGGCGCCGGGCACCGCGGCAGGCGCGGCCAGCGGGGCCACCAGGACGAGGGCCATGGCGGCGGTCGCGGTCAGGGTGGTGCGGATGGTGCGGATCCTCGAGCTACGCATCGAACGCTCCTTCATGGGGGTTAACTGTAAAGCGACCTTACAGATATTCGACGCCCACGGGAACGGAAACGCCGGGCGACGTCCGGTCACCGCCAGAAGCCCCTCGATGCGCTCTAATTGGTCACCGGAACGGAGGCCATCGGGGGCCTCCGCAGTGAGGTGATCGCATGGCACGGGATCCATACAGGCCACGGACGCCGATCATCGGCATGGTGATGGTGTTCCTCGCCCTGGCGATCGTCGGGGTCACGGCGTACCTGCATCTGGGCTGGTGGTCGCTGATCGGCTACGCGGCCGCGGCGGTCATCGCCGTGGTCGGTGGATGGCTCCTGTTCAAGGACGTGCCCGAGCCGCCTCACTCCGGACCGGGGGCAGGCCGATGACCGACACCGACGACCAGACCATCAACCGGACCGGCCTGACCGACGAGGACGAGGGCTACCACAAGAGCCTGAGCCCGCGGCAGCTGCAGATGATCGCGATCGGCGGCGCCATCGGCACCGGGCTGTTCCTGGGCGCGGGCGGCCGCCTCCGCGAGGCCGGCCCGGGCCTGTTCCTCGTCTACGCCCTGTGTGGCGTGTTCGTCTTCCTGATCCTGCGCGCGCTCGGAGAGCTCGTGCTGCACCGGCCGTCGTCGGGGTCGTTCGTCTCCTACGCCAGGGAGTTCCTGGGTGAGCCGGCCGCGTTCGCCGCCGGCTGGATGTACTTCCTGAACTGGGCGATGACCTCCATCGTCGACGTCACGGCGATCGCGACGTACATGCACTTCTGGGGCGCGTTCGAGGTCATCCCGCAGTGGCTGATCGCGCTCGTGGCGCTCGCGGTCGTGCTCTCGATGAACCTGATCTCGGTCAAGCTCTTCGGCGAGCTGGAGTTCTGGGCGGCGCTCATCAAGGTGGTCGCCCTGCTCGGGTTCCTCGTGCTCGGGATGATCGTGCTCGCCGGGCGTGACGAGCTCAACGGTCACGAGACCGGGATCGGCATGGTCATCGACAACGGCGGGCTGTTCCCGGTCGGCGCCCTCCCGCTCGTCGTCGTGGTCTCCGGCGTCGTCTTCGCGTACGCGGCGGTCGAGCTCGTCGGGACGGCGGCCGGCGAGACCGCCGAGCCGGCGAAGGTCATGCCGCGCGCGATCAACTCCGTGATCGCCCGGATCGCGGTCTTCTACGTCGGCTCGCTGGTGCTGCTCGCGCTGCTGCTGCCCTACACGTCCTATCGGGCCGACGAGAGCCCGTTCGTGACGTTCTTCGACCAGCTCGGGATCGCCAACTCCGGCACGATCATGAACCTCGTGGTCCTGACCGCGGCACTCTCCTCGCTCAACGCGGGCCTCTACTCGACCGGCCGGATCCTGCGCTCGATGGCCATGAGCGGGAGCGCACCGAGCTTCACCGCGAAGATGTCGAGGAACGGGGTGCCGTTCGGCGGGATCCTGCTCACCGGCAGCATCACGCTCCTCGGTGTCGGCCTCAACGCGATCGTTCCCGGGCAGGCCTTCGAGATCGTGCTGAACATGTCGGCCCTCGGCATCATCGCGTCCTGGGCGACCATCGTGATCTGCCAGATCCAGCTCTACCGGCGCTGGAAGAACGGCCTCATGTACCGGCCCGAGTTCCGGCTGTGGGGGTCGCCGTGGACCGGCTACGCCACCCTCGTGTTCCTCGCGACCGTGCTCGTCCTGATGGGCTTCGACTACCCGATCGGCACCTGGACGGTCGCGACCCTCGTCGTGATCATCCCGGCGCTGATGATCGGCTGGCGTCTCGTCCGCGACCGCGTCCAGCAGATCGCTCTCGAGCGCGAGGGCTACACCGGCGCGATCCCGATCCGGGCCGAGCGCCCGATCGCCGAAGAGTCCCGCGACTCCCGCGATGGCGAGGGCCCGAGCAGCTGATCCTGGTCAGCCGACGGGGCCGTCGCCGAGGGCGACGGTCGCGGTGTGCGCCTCGCCGGTGGCATCGGTCCAGCCGACCGAGATCCGGTCGCCCGGATCGTGCTTCCCGAGCAGGGCGGTGATGTCGTCGATGCTCGCCACCTCGGTCCCGTCGACGGAGGTGATCGTGCTGCCCTCGGCGATCCCGGCCGACTCGGCGGCGCCGCCCTCGACCACACCCACGACCAGCGTCGACCTCGTAGTGTCGACCTGCACCCCGAGCGCCGCGGCCGAGCCACCGATCTCGACGTCACCCGACTCCTTCCCGGCGAGGATCTGGGCGGCGATGTCGAGCACCGTGTCGATCGGGATCGCGTAGCCGGAGATCTCGGCCGAGCCCGAGGTCGCGGCGACGTTCATCCCGATGACCTCACCGTCCTGGTCCAGCAGCGCGCCGCCGGAGTCGCCGGAGACGACGTCGGCGTCGGTCTCGATCAGGGCGCTGAGGTGGGAGGCGGTCCCGTCCTCGTTGTTGACGGTGATCGCGGTGCTCGGGTCGGTGACCGTCCCGTCCGCCGCCGAGAGCGCGCCCTGTCCTTCGGCGTTCCCGACCGAGGTCACCTGCTCACCCTGGGTGGCCGCGTCCCGGTCGGTGGCCACGGTCGAGAGCCCCGAGGCGTCCTCGAGCTGCAGCACCGCGACGTCGTGGGTGGCGTCGTAGCCGAGCACGGTCGCGGCGTACGTCTCCCCGGTGCTCGGGTCGGTCACCGTGATCGAGGTGGCGCCCTCGACGACGTGGTGGTTGGTCACCACGATCCCGTCGCCGGTGATCGTGAGGCCCGTGCCCGCGCCCTGGGCGGTGCCGTAGTCGACGGTGGTGTTGACCAGCACGACGCCGGTCGACTCGGCGTCTGTCGCGGGCTCGGAGTCGACCGTCGCGGTCGAGGTGCCGAGGCTCTGCCGGTAGGGGTCGACGGTCCCACCCTGGCCGAAGCCACCGATCCCGCCCTGATAGCCGTCGCCGCCGTACGTCTCGGTGGTGCCGGACCAGGGGCCCGACTCGGCGGCGTACGTCCTGCCGGCCGCGACCGCGGTCACCGCGAGCGCCGGGGCGGCGACCGGGATCGCGACGAGCGGGATCGCCAGGACGGCGAGGAGGGACTGGCGGATACGGCGGGAGCGGGACATCGGGTCCTCCTTGAGGCGGTTGATGCCTCAAGATTCCGCCGGCTGGCTGTGGGGTTCCTGTGAGCAGGGCACGGACTGGCTGGGAAAAGTCGGCGCGGCCCGGAACGAACCCGAATGAAGCGGTGCCGGATGGGGTACCTCTGGGCATGGCCGAACGCACCTCGCTCTCAGTCCCGGGCCCGGATCGCGTCGGCGCCGAGCTGTGCGATCGGATCCAGCCTGGTGACCTCGCGGGTGGCCAGGTCGACCATCACCGCGGTGTCGGCGGGCACGGGCGTCCAGCCGGGCTGGTCGAGACCGCTGGAGACGATCTCGAGGCCGTGGTCGGTCCGGCGGTAGTCCATCGCGAAGTACGCCGTGGTGTGCCGTGGCGGGATGTCGCCCTCGTCGTCGAAGAGCTCGCGCAGTGCCCGCATGGGCGAGTCGGCACGCGAGTTGATGTGGATCGCGAACATGTGTGTCGGGGTGAGCATCAGCGCGTTCAAGCTGCACCGCGGGAACTTCCGAACCAGCGTCGCCAGCGCCTGGGTGACCCCCTCGGCCTCGTCGCCGTACTTCTCGACGTTCTGGTGCACGAAGTGGAAGTAGCGCTCGCTGTCGGTGTCACCACGCAGCCGCTGACGCGACTCCGGGGTCAGCAGCGCCTCGAGATCCGCGATCGGGGAGATGTGCCCGTTGTGCGCGAACGCCGCGCCGTCGGTCAGGAACGGGTGGGTGTTCTCCGGACGTACGTCGAGACCACCGGTCGCCCAGCGCAGATGCACGAACCCCGCACGGGAGAGCGGGGTCTCCACGAGCCTGCGGTAGGTCTCGTCGACGTCCGCCGAGCGCGGCGAGGTCGTCGTGAAGGTGCCCTCGGGCGTGTGCCAGCCCATCCCCCAGCCGTCGGCGTGCACGCTGGTCAACGAGGTGAACGCGGCCAGGCCATCCTCCCCGAGCAGGTCGGCCACGGCACACGGCGACTCGGTCACGTATCCGAACAGGCGACACATCGTCGGGCGGCTCCTCTCACAGCCAGGTGCGAGCGATGAACAGACACTCTTCGAGCAGTACCCATGACCAGGTCAGGACAGTCGGTGTCGAGGAGGAGCTCCTCCTCGTCGACGCCGAGACCGGCGCCCCTCGCTCGGTCGCCAGCGAGGTGCTCCGGGTGGCTCGCCGCCACGGCGACACCGAGGCCGGGGCGGGCGAGGCGGGCGGTTCGGTGGGACCGGAGATGCAGGAGCAGCAGGTCGAGACCGACACTCCGGCGGAGGAGCACCTCGCCCTGCTCGAGCTCGACCTGCGGCGGTGGCGCGACAAGGCCCGCGCGGCCGCGACCGAGGCGGGCGCGCTGATCCTGGCCAGCGGTACGACACCGTTGCCGGTGCGTCCCCAGACCTTCGACTCCGAGCGCTATGCGGCGATTGCGGAGCAGTTCGGGCTGACCGCCAGCGAGCAGCTCACCTGCGGCTGCCACGTGCACGTCTCGGTCGACTCCGACGACGAGGCCGTGGGGGCGCTCGACCGGATCCGCACCTGGCTGCCGGTGCTACTCGCACTGAGCGCCAACTCGCCGTTCTGGCAGGGCGGCGACTCGGGCTACGAGAGCTACCGGTCCCAGGCGATGACGCGGTGGCCGACCAACGGGCCGACCGAGATCTACGGCAGCGGCCAGGCCTATCTGGACCACCTGCGTCTGCTCGTCGGGACGGGGGTGCCCCTGGACGAGGGCATGGCCTACTTCGACGCCCGGCCTTCCCGCCGCTACCCGACGCTCGAGGTCCGGGTCGCCGACGTCTGTCTCGATCCCCGTGACGCCGTGCTCGTCGCCGCGCTGGCACGGGCGCTGGTCGAGACCGGGGCCCGGGAGTGGGCGCAGGGCCGACCGGCCGATCCCACCTCGGTGGCGGTGATCCGGCTCGCCATGTGGCAGGCGGGCCGTCACGGGATCACCGGCGATCTGCTCGATCCGAAGACCCACCGACCGCGGCCCGCCCGGGAGGTGGTGGAGCAGCTGGTCGAGCACGTCGGCACGGCCTTGCGGGACGCCGGAGACCTGGTGCGCGTCGAGAAGGGAGTCGGCCGGGTCTTCACCCGCGGCACCGGCTCCTCGGAGCAGCGCCGGATCCACGCCGAGGAAGGGCGCCTCGACCGCACCGTGGTCAGGCTCGCCGAACTCACCTGAGCATCGAACCCTGGACAGGAGGCACCCGCTGTGATGATCCGCTCGGCCATCTCGACTTCGACGATCGCGTGCTCACGCCACGTACGTGGACGGGGTGGGCATGGCGGATCCGAACGCTGGATACCGGAAAGCTGGGGGAAGGTGGGCTGAGATGCTGCCGGTGCTGCGGCTGCTGGCGCAGGACGACGCCTGACCGGCTCCTCAGCCCTCGACGCCGGTGGCCTCGTGGGACGAACCCACCGGCTTGCTCTCCGGTGATCCGCGCTGCCGGAGGTAGATCGCGAGGACGGCCATGGAGCCGACCGCCAGGAACTCCGACTGCCAGTTCTGCAGGGTGCGCGCCCAGAAGTCCGAGTGCGTCAGATAGGAGGCCCACGGGATCGGGTCGCGGAGCTGCCGCAGCCTGGATTCGTTGTAGGAACCCCACCCCGCCACCGACTGGACCAGCCAGGACATCAGGAAGATGGCGCCCATGGTGATGCCGAGCGAACGGGAGTAGAGCGCGGTCCGGAGACCACCGGCCCGGGCCAGCCGGGGCGAGTCAGCACGTGCGTACGCCCCGACCTTCTGCTTCTCGTCCGACTCCTTGCCGGCGTCCTGCAGCGGTTTGGACTCCGGGGAGCCTCGCTGCAGCAACCAGACCGTGAGCACGACGTAGAGGAGGAACTGGAGGTACTCGCTCTGCCAGTTCTCCGTCACGTCGACGGCGAAGTCGGCCGAGGTGAGATACCGCCCCAGCGAGATCTGGTGCAGTCCGTCCGCGAACAGCTCGTCGTTGAGCTGGTGCCAGCCGGCGAACGCCTGACCGGCGAGGGCGGCCAGGAAGAGCAGCCCGAAGACGAGGCTGAGCGAGTTCTCCTTGAGGAACCGGCGCATCGCTGTTCCTCACCCGTGCCTCAGCGCGAGGGCGAACGTGTAGAGCAGTCCGATGCCGATGATCGCCAGGTAGGCGACGTACATGACGCGCATCTCAGCCTCCGTGCAGCGCGCAGTCGTAGGGCTTCGGGGGCTGCGGCGTGCAGCCGGCCGCGAGCAACCGCCAGCCGTCGGCGAACTGCGTCAGGAACAGCGTCTCGCCCTGATAGCGGACCTCGGCCGTGGTCCCGAAGACGTCCACGTGGTCGAGGGGGCCCGGAGCCGGCAGCTCCTCCTCGGCCAGGGCGCCGGCACACGGGCTCTTGGCAGCGACCTCCAGCTCGGATCGCGTCTCCGGCGCCAGCAGCTCGCAGGCGCGCGCCCAGTCCTGGGCGGAGACCGCGTCCTGGAAGGCAGCGGCGCGGTCACGCACGGCCTCGTCCTGCCCCGAGCCGCATCCGGTGAGGATCATCGGGAGAAGCAGTGCCTGCGCCACGAACCACCACCGCATCGGAGCTCCTCAGTCGTGGGCGGCCCGTGCCGCACCGGCCTCCGTGGCCTCGCCGCTGGTCTGCAGCTGGCCGCCCTGGTCCTCCAGGTGGGCGCGGACGAACCAGTAGAACAGCTCGAGCTGCTCGGCCTGGCCGATCAGGATGTCCTGGGTCACCAGGTCGAGGTCGTCGAGGGCCTTGATCGCCTCGCGGTAGGAGCCGATGACACCCTGGTAGGTGATGTCGAGCGCGGCGAGGTGCTCCTGGGTGGTGGCCCGACCGATGCTGTAGTCGTTCCAGGTGCGCTCCTCGACCAGCGCCCCCGGCGTGCCGCGCGGGGCGCCACCCAGGGTCGCGATGCGCTCGGCGAGGGCGTCGGCCATCGCGCGCACCGCGTCGACCTGAGGGTCGATCATCTGGTGGACCGCGATGAAGTGCGGACCGACGACGTTCCAGTGCACATGCTTGAGGGTGAGCTGGAGGTCGTTCGTGGCGTGAAGGCGGGACTGCAACAGGTCGATGGTCTTTCGCGCGGCGCTCTCGTCCAGCCCGGGAATCGTGTAGTGCAGCGTGTCAGTCATGTCGGGATCAGTACCCGGCGACCGCGAGATTCATGCCAGCACACGGGTGCGAATAAACTTGCCGCGTGTCCGCGCTCCCAGGTTCGCCCGCCCGCATCTTCCGGATCGTCGCCACCGCCGAGGCGGTGACCTGGACGGGGCTGCTGGCCGGCATGTTCCTGAAGTACGTCACCGAGACCACCGAGCTGGGCGTCAGCATCTTCGGGATGCTGCACGGCATCGTGTTCATCACCTACTGCGTGACCACCGTGGCGGTCGCGGTCGACCAGCGCTGGTCGTTCGGCCACCTCGTCGCCGGCCTCGCCTCCTCGATCCCGCCGCTGTTCACCCTCTGGTTCGAGCGTTACGCCGAGCGCCGCGGCCTGCTCGCCCCGACGTGGCGGCTGGTCTCCGAGTCCCCCAGCCGCCCTCTCGAGCGTCCGCTGGCGTGGTTCCTGCGCAACCCGGTGCGCGGCCTGGCCACCGGACTCGCGAGCGTCGCGGTGCTGACCGTGGTCGCGCTCATCGCCGGGCCGCCGGTCGGCTGACCTCGCGCCCCTCGGGGCTCACTTCGCGGCTTCGGCGATCTCGACCTCGTCGCGGCGTACGACCTCCCCGCAGGCCTTGCAGGCCAGCACGGGGTGGAACTCCGAGCCACAGGAGTGCTCGAACCTGGCCGGCGGGCCGTCCTCGCCGGCGAGGTGACGGTCACCGAACTCGCGCATCGTGGCGATGATCGGCGCGAGCGACCGTCCGAGGTCGGTCAGGTGGTATTCGAACCTCGGCGGACGCTGCTCGTACTGGACCCGGGTCACCAGTCCGTGCGCCTCGAGCTTGCGCAGACGATCGGTGAGGATGTCGCGCGGGCCTCCGGTGTACCGAGCGATCTCCTCGAACCGGCGGCTCCCGAGAAACAGCTCACGAACGACGAGCAGGGTCCACTTGGAGCCGACGAGCTCGAGCGTCCGCGCCACTGAGCACTCACGTACCTCCGACATCATGGTTCGATCCTAAGCGAGTTGGAAAAACAAACCAACCCGAGTACGTTGGAAAAACCAACCCACGGAGAGCGGCGCCCGCGCCCTCGAACAGGAGAACCACATGCCCACTCTCGCGAACGCGGTCGTCCTGGTGACCGGAGCCAACGGCGGCCTCGGAACGCACTTCGTCAGCCAGGCTCTGGAGCGCGGTGCCGCCAAGGTGTACGCCGCGGCCCGCAAGCCCCGGGAGTGGAACGACCCGCGGATCGTGCCGCTGAGGCTCGACGTGACCGACCACGACTCCGTGGTCGAGGCGGCGAGGCTGTCCGATGACGTCACGGTGGTGATCAACAACGCCGGCGGCTCCAACGGCGCCAGCGTGCTGGGCGGCGACCCGCGCGCCGCCCGCGACCTCTTCGAGACCAACTTCTGGGGAGCGCTCGACGTCACCAACACCTTCCTGCCGTCGCTGCGCGCCAGCAAGGGGGTCGTGCTCAACGTGCTCTCGGTCCTGAGCTGGTACGGCATCGGCGACGCCTACAGCGCCACCAAGGCCGCGCTGTGGTCGGCGACCAACACCCAGCGCCTCGCGCTGGCGGGCGACGGCATCCACGTCGCTTCCCTGCACCTGGGCTACACCGACACCCCGATGACGGTCGGCGTCACCGAGCCGAAGAACGACCCGGCCGACGTGGTCCGCAGCGCCTACGACGGTCTCGAGGGCGATGCGTACGAGATCCTCGCCGACCAGGTGAGCGCCGACGTCAAGGCCGGTCTCGCCCAGCCGATCGAGGCGCTCTACCCGCAGCTGAGCCGCTGACCCGCGGTTGAGGAGACGCTGATGACGCTCGAGTTCGACGCCTTCTACCTGCCGACCGACGAGGACGGCACGTTCGAGTCGACCCCGGCGACGGCCAGCCCGTGGGACCACTCGCTGCAGCACGGTGGCCCTCCCGCCGCCCTGCTGGCCCGGGCGATCGAATCGGTGCGCTCCGACCCGGCGCTGTCCATCGCCCGGTTCACGGCCGACATGCTCGGCGGCATTCCCCAGGGCACCATGCGCGTCGAGGCGAACGTGGTGCGGCCGGGTCGCCGCGTCGAGCTCGTCGAGGCCTCGCTGTGGGCCGGTGACCGGCTCGCCGTCAAGGCGAGCGCCTGGCTGATCCGGTCCACGCCGGGGTCGACCCGCGAGCACTGGCGTCCGGAGGAGAAGGTTCCCGACATCCCGCCGACCTCCTCCGAGCGCTTCTTCGAGGGCGTGAGCCCGGACTGGGGCTACGGCCGCGCTCTCGACTGGCGGTTCGTCAGCGGGGGTTACGAGCCCGGTCCGGCAACGGTCTGGGCGCGCCTGCGGGTCCCGCTGGTCGCCGGTGAGCAGCCCTCCCCCGTGCAGCGTCTCCTCACCCTGGCCGACTCCACCAACGGCCTGTCCGGCTCCCTGCCGATGAACGAGTGGTACTTCATCCCGCCGACCGTGACCGTCACCGTCGAGCGACCGCCCACGAGCGAGTGGATGCTGCTCGACGCCCGCAGCACCATCGGTCCCGACGGGATCGGGCAGGCACACGGCGACATGGCCGACGAGCACGGCACCTTCGCCACGGTCACGCAGCCGCTGATGGTTGCGCCCCGCTGATCATCAACCAACACCTCGAACCCGTAGGAGAACCACCATGCCGAACGCAGTGATCGTCGATGCCGTCCGCACCCCCGTTGCCAAGGGCAAGCCCGGCGGCGCCTACTCCGAGATCCACGCCGTCGATCTCCATGCCCACGCGCTCGCCGCGCTGGTCGAGCGCACCGGCATCGACCCGGCCGTCGTCGATGACGTGATCAGCGGCGCGGTCGGACAGGTCGGCGAGCAGTCGGGCAACACCGCACGCTGGGCCCTGCTCGGGGCGGGGTTCCCGGAGTCGGTTCCCGGCGTCACGGTCGACCGGCAGTGCGGCAGCTCCCAGCAGGCACTCCACTTCGCCGCACAGGGCGTCATCGCCGGTGCGTACGACGTGGCCATCGCGTCCGGCGTGGAGTCCATGAGCCGGGTCCCGATGGGGTCGCAGTTCCTGGGCAAGGACTTCTACGGCAGCAAGGTGAACGCCCGCTACGACGGCGGCCTGGTCCTCCAGGGCATCTCGGCCGAGCTGATCGCGAACAAGTGGAACCTGTCGCGCACCGAGCTGGACGAGTTCGCGGCAGAATCGCACCAGCGTGCCGCGACGGCGTGGAAGAACGGACACTTCGACTCCCAGGTCACCTACGTGAACGACCTGCGCATCGACGAGACGATTCGCCCTACCACCTCGGCCGACTCGCTCGCGGGTCTTCGCCTGGCCTTCAAGAACGAGGACTCCGTGGCCAGGTTCCCCGATATCGACTGGCGCGTCACGGCCGGCAACAGCTCCCCCATCAACGACGGCTCCGCCGCGCTCCTGGTCACCTCCGAGGAGGCCGCCGCACGCCTCGGCCTGACCCCGAGGGCGCGGGTCCACTCCTTCGCGGTCGCCGGCGACGACCCGATCTTCATGCTCACCGGCATCATCCCGGCGACCCAGAAGGTGCTGGCCCGCGCCGGGCTCTCCATCGACGACATCGACGCCTTCGAGGTCAACGAGGCCTTCGCCTCCGTTGTGCTCGCCTGGCAGAAGGAGACCGGCGCCGACCTCGCCAAGGTCAACATCAACGGCGGCGCCATCGCGATCGGGCACCCGCTGGGTGGATCCGGCGCCCGCCTGATGACCACGCTGCTGAACAACCTCGAGCAGACCGGCGGCCGTTATGGCCTGCAGGTCATGTGCGAGGCCGGAGGTCTGGCGAACGCCACGATCATCGAGCGGATCTGAGCCTCCATAACCCAGAACACGACCACCGAGGAGTCCCGAGCGGTGCGCGAACGTACCTACTCATGGGCCGATCCACAGCTCTTCGCCACCACCGACAAGACCGGCCGCGTGATCGGCCACGCCATCGCGACCTGCCTCATCATCGCGGGCGGCTGACGGCTCTCTGTCCGTACGTCAGCTGTCCGCGTGCTGATCGAGTGTGCGCCGCAGGGCCTCCTTGTCCTTGTCGCCGGCAGGGATGTCAGCGTTGGCGGCCTGGCGGCGCATCTCGTCACGGGTGATGTCCTGGGGCATCTCGCCGAGGTGCTCCTGCCGGCTCTTCAGGAAGGCGTGGCCCAGCTCGGCACGGCGCGCGTCATCGAGACGGTCGCGGATGCCCGGGAGCACGGTGCTCTCCTCCTCCTCGACATGGTGGCTGACCGCGTCGACCACCTCCGCGAGCTTGTTCTCGTACGCCGTCGAGTAGGGGTCGCACTCGCTGAGCTCGGCGAGGAGGCGGTCGGCCAGCAGATGCTCCTCCTGGCTGTGGGCTACGTCCTTCGCCTCCCCCGCCTCGTCGCGGGCGACCGGGTAGACCTCGGCCTCCTCGGCACGGCTGTGTGCGGACAGCAGCGTCACCAGGACCGGGGTCAGCCCGGCACGTACCTCCGGCTCTCGCTCGAGCTTCTCGAACAGGGTCTCCACCTCACGGTGGTCCTGCATGATCAGGTCGGTCACGTCCTCGGACACGGCAGCTCTCCTCTGCGCTGATAGGGATCCGGCTCCTCACCGGTACCCCTGAAGCCGCGGGATCAGCCTCAGTCAGGGGGCTCGGCTTCAGGCCTCGCATGCGGTGTGACAATGCTGATGTGTCCGCCACCCACGTGCCTGCCGGTTCCTCCGACGAGGAGTTCATCCGTACGCCCAGCGGCGTGCTCGTGCCTGCCGAGATCGACCCGTTCCACCGACACCTGCACCACATCGCCCCCAGCGCGTTGATCGAGGAGACGACGCAGACCGCCGGGATGCGTCGCGCAGAGGCGATCAGCGGGAAGACCGTCGGGGCACGCAACCTGTGGATGGGCCAGACCCACGTGCCCGCCTCCACCGCCTCGGCCAACCACCACCACGGCGACTCCGAGACCGCCATCTACATCGTCTCCGGCCACCCGGTCTTCGTCTTCCTCGACACCGACGGCGACGAGCCCGTCGAGACCCGCGTCGAGACCTCGCCCGGCGACTACGTCTTCGTCCCGCCGTGGGTGCCGCACCGCGAGGAGAACCCCGACCCGGACTCCGAGGCCGTCGTCGTCATCGCCCGCACCACCCAGGAGGCCATCGTGGTCAACCTCGAGGGCCTGGACTGGTCCGAGGTACGCCTGAGGCGATGACGTCGGGCTGCGACGGTGAGCCCACCCGGCGCAGCCGGACGTCCCGATGACCCGTATTGCCCATTGGCGAGGATGTGCAACCGTCCTAGCCTGGTCTTGTCACCCCTGTCGACCGTCAAGTTCATGCGGGGGACTTTCGCGGCGACGTACTCGGAGGGTTCATCAGGGTTTCGTCAGTAACGCCGAAGTCGGGGGAAGCGCATGGTAGTCAACCTTGCGGTGGGTCGGCCGATGACCCGTCGCACCTTCATCAAGGCAGCGGGGGCAGCCGGCACCGGCTTCGTCCTGTACGCCTATCTGCCGGGCGGCACCCTACGGGCGCTCGCCGATATCCCGGGCGGGACGCTCGCGGCTCTGTCGGTGCCGAAGTACCGTACGCCCCTGCTCATCCCGCCGGTCATGCCGCGGGCCGGCGTCCTCACCAGTCCGGGCGGCAAGCCCGTGGACTACTACGAGATCTCGATGCGGCAGTTCTCGCAGCAGATCCTGCCGAGCGGCATGCCGGCCACGACGGTCTGGGGGTACGGCGCCGTGAAGTCGGAGAGCCGCCGTGGCCTCCTGATCCACAACGCACCGTCGCTGACGATCGAGGCGAAGTGGGGACGTCCGGTCCGGGTCAAGTGGATCAACGAGCTGCTGGACGAGCAGGGTGGGTACCTGCCGCACCTGCTGCCGGTCGACCCGACACTGCACTGGGCGAACCCACCAGGAGGAACCGTGGGTCGCGACGATCGGCCCACGTTCACCGAGACACCCGGTCGCTACACCGGTCCGGTGCCGATCGTGACACATGTCCATGGTTCCGTCGGGGTGGGCGACGAGAGCGATGGTTACCCGGAAGCCTGGTACCTCCCGGCGGCGACGAACATCCCGGAGGGCTACGCGACCGAGGGCACGTGGTACGACTTCTTCGCGAGCAAGGCGTCAGCGTCGTTCGATGCCACGTGGGGACCGGGCTACGCGACGTTCCAGTATCCGAACACGCAGCGCGAGTCGACCATCTGGTATCACGACCACACCCTGGGCATGACCCGACTCAACGTGTACGCCGGGCCCGCCGGCTTCTTCCTGATCCGCGGCGGGCCCGCCGGCGACAAGGCCGTGCTCGACGCCCGCTCCGGAAAGACGGCCGTGCTGCCCGGGCCCGCACCGAAGGACGGTGACAGCTCCCCGCCGAACAAGACCTACTACGAGATCCCCATCGCCGTGCAGGACCGGTCGTTCAACACCGACGGCTCGCTCTTCTACCCCGGCACAAGGGAGTTCTTCGACGGCGTCACCGGTCCCTACATCCCGGACAGCGAGTTCTCCCCGATCTGGAACCCGGAGTTCTTCGGCAACATGATCATCGCGAACGGCAACACCTGGCCGTTCCAGGTCGTCGAGCAGCGGAGATACCGACTGCGGTTCCTCAACGGGTGCCAATCGCGCTTCCTGATCCTCGACTTCAGCAACATCCCTGGCGTCGAGGTCTGGCACATCGGCAACGAGGGTGGCTTCCTGGCGGCCCCCGTGAACCTGACAGCGGGGCACGACAACCACCTTCTGCTGGGACCGGCCGAGCGTGCCGATGTGGTCGTCGACTTCACGAACGTGCCGGTGGGCAGCTACATACTCGGCAACATCGGTCCTGACGAACCGTTCGGCGGCGGCATCCCCGGCGAGGACTTCGAGCCCTCTGATCCCGAGTCCACCGGCCAGGTCCTGGAGTTCCGCGTTCGCCCCTCGGTGGCACCCGACCCGACCACGCCTCCTCAGTACCTCGTCCTGCCGGCCATCACGCCCCTCCCACCCGCGACGACCACCCGGCCCTTGGCCATGATCGAGAAGGCGGCAGTCGGCGTAGGCGAGGAGGGCGAGCCCCCGGAGCCCATCGAGATCGAGGGCCCGGTCGAGGCCCAGCTCGGCAACCTCATCGACAGGTTGCCGGTGCCACGGCCCTGGGCACACGAGATCACCGACAACCCGGCACGAGGCAGCACCGAGATCTGGGAGTTCTACAACACCACCGCCGACGCTCACCCCATGCACGTGCACGAGGTCGCCTTCCAGGTGGTCGACCGCGAGGACCTGGTCCTGGACGAGGAAGGCGAAGGCGAGGTCGCTCTGCCGATTCGGCTGAGCGGCAACGCCACGCCACCGGAGGCCGGCGAATCGGGCTTCAAGGACACCGTCATCGCCTACCCCGGCCAGGTCACCCGGCTGAAGGCGCAGTTCAACAACGCGGGCCAGTTCGTCTGGCACTGCCACATCGTCGAGCACGAGGACAACGAGATGATGCGGCCTTACCGCATCGGCCCACGGCAGGCCGGCCAACCGGACTGAGCATCACGCCCGGACGCCCACTGCGAGCACGGAGGCGCCAGCTGGAACGACGAACTCCGCCTGTCCTGTTTGACCAGTTCAGACGGAGTTTTCTTGCTCCCCCGGTTGGACTCGAACCAACAACCCTCCGGTTAACAGCCGAATGCTCTGCCAATTGAGCTACAGGGGAATTGCACCTTGCGGCGCGGGTGAAACCTTAGCAACTCGGAAGCGGCGATCGGAAATCGGCATGCCCTCATTCGGCGACGAGGTTGCGGAGGCCGCGACGGTGCTGCTCGAGGGCGGCGAGCTGGGCGAAAAGACGGTTGTAGCCCTCGGGGTCGGCGGCCGCGTCGGAGCGCTGCAGACGGCTCTTCACGTCGGCGATGCGGCGCTGGTCGAGGAACTCGAGGAGGCGTACGACATATTGCAGGACGTACGCAGCATCCGGCTCCTTCGCGGACGGGATCGGCTCCACGGCGAGCTCGGCGAGGATGCGGTTGACGAGCGGGTCGGAGGCGGCGGCGCCGAGCTTCTGGGCCCAGGCGGCATCACCGGTGCCGGCGCCGGGGCCACCGAGGCCGGCGATGGTCTCCCACAGCGCCCGGTAAAGCGGGTGGGTGAAGGCCTCGGGGGTGATCTCGCCGGTGGTGCGGCCGAGGGCGACCGGGTGCTGTACGAAGAGCTTCAGGGTCTCGCGCTCGACCGTGAAGCGAGGCTCGCGCGGGTGTGGCATCGGTGGACGGCGCGGCGCGGCCGGCGCCTCCGGGGAGGCGGTGGGCTCACGCCGTGACGGAGCAGCCGATGGCGCCGGACGACCGGCGGCGCGGCGTACCTCTCTGGCGGCCTCGTCGGGGTCGACACCGAGGAAGCGCGCCAGGTCCCGGGTGAAACCCATCTTCTTGGACTCGTCGCGCACGGAGGCGACCAGCGGCGCCGCTTCCCGCAGCGCGTCGATCCGCCCGTCGGCACGGTCCAGGTCGTACTTCGAGGCGACGTTGCGCAGCACGAACTCGTAGAGCGGGACGCGGTTTACGAGGAGCTCGCGGACCGCCTCGTCGCCCTTCTTGATCCGCAGGTCGTTGGGGTCGAGGCCGTCGGGCTCGACGGCGACGTAGGTCTGCGAGGTGAAGTTGCCGTCGCCCTTGAACGCCTTCAGCGCCGCGGCCTGGCCGGCCGCGTCACCGTCGAAGGTGAACACCACCGCGCCCCGCAGCTGCTGGTCGTCGGAGATGAACCGGCGCAGCACCTTCGCGTGGTCGTCGCCGAACGCGGTGCCGCAGGTCGCGACCGCGGTGGTGATCCCGGCGAGGTGGCAGGCCATCACGTCGGTGTAGCCCTCCACGATCACCGCCTCGCGGGTGCGGGCCATCTCCTTGCGGGCCAGGTCGATGCCGTAGAGGACGTGCGACTTCTTGTAGATCGGCGTCTCGGAGGTGTTGAGGTATTTCGCCTCGATGCGGTCGTCGTCGAAGAGGCGGCGCGCGCCGAAGCCGATGACGTCGCCGCCCGACTCCCGGATCGGCCACATCAGCCGGCCGCGGAACCGGTCGTAGTGGGACCGTCCCTGCGCCACCAGGCCGGCGGTGACGACCTCCTCGTCGCTGAAGCCTCGAGCCCGAAGATGGCGGTAGAGGTCCTCTCCCCCGCGCGGCGAGAACCCGACCCCGAAGTGCGCCGCCGCATCCCGGTCGAAGCCCTTCTCGTCGAGGAACTGGCGCGCCACGACGGCGTCGGGGGTCAGCAGCTGCTCGGCGTAGAACTCGGCCGCGACCTTGTGGGCCTCGACCAGCTTGCCGCGACCCGGTCCTCGCCGGACCGGCGCCTCGTCGCCCTCCTCGCGCTGGACCTGCACGCCGACCTTGTCGCCGAGCCGCTCGACCGCCTCGAAGAAGCTCAGCCCGTCGAGCTTCATCACGAAGTCGATGACGTCGCCGCCTTCGCCGCAGCCGAAGCACTTGTAGAACCCGCGGCTCGGGTTGACGTTGAAGGACGGCGACTTCTCGTCGTGGAACGGGCACAGGCCCTTGTACGTCCCCGGCCCGGCGCGGCGAAGGGTCACATACTGGGAGACGATGTCGTCGAGGCGCGCCTTCTCGCGCACCTCTTGGATGCTCGTCTCCTTGATGCGGCCCGCCACAACGCCTGATCCTACGGGGCGGAGGATCAGGCTGAGATGCTTGACCTGATGTCCACCACCACTCGCCCTCGCGCCGGGGTACGCCGGGCGGTCCTCTGGCTCGGCATCGCGATGATCCTGGCCGGTGCCGGGGTCATCGGGTACGTCGCCTGGGAGCTCTACGGCACCACCGTGCTCAGCAGGGAACGCCAGCAGGACGCGACCTCGAAGATCGAGGAGGCCTGGGGGTCGGGGCGGACCGAGGTGAGCACCGAGTTCGGCTCGGCCGAGGCTCTCGTCGAGATCCCGCGCTTCGGCGAGGACTACCGGATCCCGGTCCTCGAGGGCACCTCCGACCGGGCGCTCGGCGCCGGCTTCGGTCACCTCGATGGCACCGCCGGGCCCGGAGAGGTCGGCAACTTCGCGCTCGCCGGCCACCGGATCACCCACGGCGAGCCGCTGCGCGACCTCCCCAAGCTCCGCGAAGGCGACAAGATCCGCGTGCTGACCAGGGAGAAGACGTACGTCTATGCCCTCACCAGCGACGGCGACGACCTGGTCGTGCCGTTCACCTCGGTCTGGGTCACCGACCGGCTTCCCGACAACCCTGAGCCGGGCGGGGTCGAACCCGCGCAGCGGAAGGGACAGCGCCTGATCACCCTGACCACCTGCTCCGAGCTCTTCCACACCGACAACCGGATGATCGCCTTCGGGAAGCTCGTCGCCGAGGAACCTTCGGCCTAGACCCGGAGCGTACGCCGCGGCCCGAGGTCCGCTCGGCGGTCGGCCCACATCCGCTGCTCGTCGCGGACCCGCGCCACCTCGGCCGGGTCGATCGTGGCGACGACCATGCCGGGCGTGGCGTCGTCGAGCCGCTCGAGCGGCCGCCCGACCGGGTCGTAGACCGCCGAGCCGCCGATCAGGCCGAGCGGCCCGCCGACGAGACCGGCGAAGGCGACGTACATCGAGTTGTCCAGCGCCCGCGCGGCGTAGTGCAGGTCGCGCCGGTGACCTCCGCCGGGGAAGTAGGCGCCGGTGTTGAGGTAGAGGATCGCGCCGTCGGCGGCCGCCGCGGCGGCGTGCTCGGGGAAGTTGGCGTCGTAGCAGACCGACAGCGCCACCCGGATCCCGTCGATCTCGATCGTGGTGCCGTGCTCGCCGGGCTCGAAGCGTTCGACCTCCGGCGGGTAGAGATGCTGCTTGTCGTACGCCGCGACCGGCTCCTCCCCCGGCGCGATCACCAGGCTGGTGATCGCCCGCCGTCCGTCTCCGGCTCGAGCGAGGGGCGAGTTGAGCACGAGCACCGCGCCGGTCTCGTCGACCGCGGCCTGTGCCGGGGCGAGCCAGCCGGTGTCGTCGAGCGTGGGCAGCGGGCCGTCGAACGCGTCGAGGTCCCAGGAGGTCGTGAACGTCTCGGGGAGCGCGACCAGCCGGGCACCCTTCGCGGCCGCCTCGCGGACCCGGTCCGCGGCCGTCGCGACGTTGGCTGCCACGTCGCCCGGCACCGCCGTCTCCTGGACGACCGCGATCCGCAGCATCAGTAGTCCCCCGACATCACGTTGGCCAGCGGCTCACCCGCGGCGAACCGCTCGAGCTGCTCGCGGACGACCCGATAGGCGCGCGGCCACATCGCGCTCGAGGCGCCACCGACGTGCGGGGTGATGAGCAGGTTGGGCGAGCTCCACAGCGGGCTGTCGGCCGGGAGCGGCTCGGTCTCGGCGACGTCGATGGCCGCGTGGATCCGCTCGGTGGCGAGCTCGGCGACCAGGTCGCCGGTCGCGATCACACCACCGCGGGCGACGTTGACCAGCAGCGCGCCGTCCTTCATCCGGCCCAGGAACTCGCTGTCGACCAGGCCACGGGTCTCATCGGTCAGCGGCGTGGCCAGCACGATCACGTCGGCCTCGGGCACGAGGTCGGCGAGCTCGTCGAAGGCGTGCACGCCGTCACGGGCCGTCCGGGCGACCCCGACCACCTCGGTCTCGAACGGCAGCAGCCGCGCCTCGATGGCCCGGCCGATGGCTCCGTAGCCGACGATCAGGACCCGCTTGTCGGCGAGCGACGGGAACCAGCCCGGCCGCCAGGCGTGCTCGTCCTGATGACGTACGTGACCGGGGATGCCCCGCAGCGAGGCGAGGATCAGCGTGACGGCGAGCTCGGCGGTCGAGGTGTCGTGGATGCCGCGGCCGTTGCACAGCGTCACGCCCTCGGGGATGTGACCGCGGGCGGCGTCGACCCCCGCGGTGAGCAGCTGCACCACCTGGAGCGACTTCATCTGGCTGACGACGTCGAAGATGCGCGAGCCGAGCATGTAGGGCGGCAGGTAGAAGGCCACCTCGCCGACCGAGTCCGGCACCTCCACGTGGGAGCCGGCGAAGCGGGTGTGGTCGAAGAGCTCGAAACGGAGACCTGTGGGCACCGTGCCCAGCTCGGACGGTTCGAAGGGCAGCCAGACGAGGGGATCGCTCACACCGGGAGACTCTCATGGAACGGCCGACCGCGGCTCACTGCGCGGGCCGCACCCTGCTCTCCAGCGTCCTCAGGCCGGGCCCCATCAGCTCGGGCAGCGCGTGCGCCCGTCCGCAGACCGCCATCAGCAACGCCTCGCCCGGGCCGGTGACCTCCACACCGCTCCCGTGCGACCAGTCGAGATCGGTGGCCATCAGCCTCAGCCCCTGGACGTTCTGCTTCGCCGGCAGTGGCGGCGCGATCATCGCGAAGTCGAGGACCGGGGCGAGCCGCTCGGGCGGCACCTGCCGAGGACGTCCGAGCGCGCGCCGGATGTCCTGGTGGTGGATGAGGCCGTCGGTGAGCCCGATCCGGGCGTCCGCCACCGCCGTCGGCCCCGACGGCTTCGCATGGGAACGCACATAGGCGACGAGCTCGGCGGGCGTCCTGGACCCGAACTCCTCCAGCCGACGCTCGTTCATGCTCCCGAACCTGAACCCGTGACGCACGAACCCGCCGATGAAGCGCAGCATCCCGACCTCCTCGTAGCTGATCAGGTGCGCGACCACGTCGCGCACCGTCCAGCCCTGACACAGCGACCGCCGATCCCACTGCTCCGGCGTCAGCGTCTCGAGGAAGTCGGCGAGATCGTGTCTCTCGGCGGTCGCGAGCGCGGTCCGGTTCACGCCCAATCACGCCTCCGCGAGAGCCCGGAAGCGCTCCAGGTAGATCCCCCAGGCGTCGGCTCCGGCGGCCCGGTCGCGCCACCCCTGCCACCCGGCGCCGTGCCGGTCGAGGTGGCGGTGCTCGAGGCGTACGTGGGTCTGCTCGGGCCCCACCGAGGTGAAGGTGAACTCGACCTCGCTGCACCGCGCCGGGTCGGGTTCGAGCTGGAAGGCCGGAGTGATGTCCCAGGAGATCACCAGGCGGTGGGGCGGCTCGACGACCAGGACGCGCGCCCACTGACAGGTGCTGCCGTCGACACCGCGGTCGTAGACGCGGCCGCCGACGTGAGGCTCCAGCACCGTCTCGGCGATCTCGACGGGGAGCATGTTGTGGTCGCGCGGCTTGATCCGGTCGAAGTCCTCGGTGAACACCTTGAAGGCGTGCTCGACCGGGACGTCGACGGTGATCTCCAGGTCCACGGACGTGGGTTCACGGGTGATGCTCATTGCGGCTCCTGCTCTGCCCGGTAGCTGGCCTCAGCCACCTGCTTGAACGAATGCAGCGCCTGGGTCCAGTAGGTCTCCAGCTCGGCGCGCAGCTCGGCCAGGCCCTCGAGCCGGGCCTGGTAGATCCGTCGCCGCCCGGCCGGGGTCATCGACACCAGGCCGGCCTCACGCAGGATCTTGAGGTGCTGGGACACCGCGGCCATGCTCACCGGCAGCGCGTCGGTGATCTCTCCCACCGAGCACGGCCCGGCGGCCACCCGAGCCAGGACCTGGCGGCGGGTGGAGTCGGAGACGGCGTACCAGACATCGGTCACGACATTTAAGGTAACGCTTAAATGTCGTGCCCACAAGGGGTGGTCATAGGCGCCGGCAGAGCCGCTCGTGCCAGGCCAGCGCGGTGATGTCGGTGAGCGAGGCGACCTGGTCGATCACGACGCGGAGCCGGGCCGCGTCGTCGGCCGCGGCACGCCAGTCGTCGGCGAACTGGCGGTCGAGGTCGGTCGGCGCGGTGGTGACGAGGTGCTCGACCAGCTCACCGAGAACACCTCGCTGACGGTCCATCTTCGCGGCGCGCTCGTCGGTGCGCATCACGTAGTGCGCCGCGATCCCCTTCAGCAGCGCGATCTCCGTCCGGGTCTGCTCCGGCACCACCAGGTCGGCGCCGTAGCGGACGTAGGGACCGCCGCCGGCGGCGTACGTCGCCTCCTTCACGGCCCCGCAGAACCGGCCGATGACGTCGGAGGTCAGGTTCTTGAGCATGGCCCGGGAACGACGAGAGGCGTCGTACGCAGCACCCTCGGGGATCCAGCAGCCGGCGGCGCTCAGGTCGGCGATGGTCGAGACCGCGAGGGCGCGGTCGAAGCCGGGGACGTACCAGTCGGCGACCGTCTCGGCGACGCCGTCGAGGTCGAGCCGGGCGAGGTCGATCTTTCCGGCGACGATGCCGTCCTCGACGTCATGGACGGAGTAGGCGACGTCGTCGGAGAGGTCCATGATCTGCGCCTCGACGCACTGCCGCTCCCCCGCGTCCGCGGTGCGCAGCCAGGTGAAGACCGGCAGGTCGTCCTCGTAGACCCCGAACTTCGAACCCTTCCGCTCGCCGAATCCCCACGGGTACTTGGTGCACGCGTCCAGGGTGGCCCGGGTCAGGTTGAGCCCGACCGAGCGCCCCGCGGCGTCGAAGGTCTTCGCCTCGAGCCGGGTCAGGATCCGCAGCGTCTGGGCGTTGCCCTCGAACCCGCCGATCCCCTTCGCGTGCTCGGCGAGCACGTTCTCGCCGTTGTGCCCGAACGGCGGGTGCCCGAGATCGTGCGCGAGGGCCGCCGTCTCGGCGATGTCTGGCTGCGGCGAGTCCGGCCCGTTGAGGGCACGCGACAGGTCCCGCGCGACCTGGGCGACCTCGAGGGAGTGGGTCAGCCGGTTGCGTACGAAGTCGTCGGCCTGCGGCCCCACGACCTGCGTCTTCGCCGCCAGCCGCCGGGTCGAGGCGGCATGCACCACGCGGGCGCGGTCGCGCTCGAACTGCGTACGCTCCGGCGCCGCCACCCGCTTGGGCGGCTCGGCGACGATCCGCTCGCGGTCGGCGGCCCCGTATAGCTCCACGCCCCCGAGGCTAGCGGGCTACAGCGGGATCGCCGTGGTCAGCACCCCGATGACCAGCATCGTGACCGAGACCGCCGCCGCACGCCACAGCACCTTCTTGTGGTGATCGGCGAGCGGCACCCGCGCCAGAGTCACCAGCAGCAGGATGGCGGGCACGAGCGGGCTCTGCATGTGGAAGGTCTGACCAGTGATCGAGGCGCGCGCCATCTCGGCCGGCGTGATGCCGTAGGTCGAGGCCGCCTCGGAGAGGACCGGGAGGACGCCGAAGTAGAAGGCGTCGTTGCTCATGAAGAAGGTGAACGGGAGGCTGAGCAGGCCGGTGACCACGGCCATGTGCGGGCCGAGCGCGGGCGGGATGATGTCGATCAGCCACCGCGCCATCGCCTCGACCATGCCGGTGCCCTGGAACACCCCGGTCAGCACGGCCGCGGCGAACACCATCGCCACCACGGAGACGATGCTCGGGGCGTGCCGGGTGATCGCCTCCTGCTGCTCCTTGACCTGTGGGAAGTTCACGACCAGCGCGATGGCGGCGGCGACCATGAAGAGCACCAGGATCGGCAGGATGTCGAGCACCAGCACGACCAGCAGCGCGGTCGTCAGGAGCCCGTTGAACCAGAACAGCCGCGGTCGCAGCGTCGGGCGCTTCGGGTCGAGCCCCTCGGCGAACCAGTCGGAGCCGTCCTCGTCGTTCTCGTCGTCCTCACGCCCCGTGCTGCCGGCTCCGCCGCCCGCTCCGCCGGAGACCTTCACCGGCGCACCGGCGCCGACGAGCACACGCTCCTCGGCGGACGCGGTCACCTCGGCCAGCTCCAGCGAGCCGATCCGGCGACGCTCCAGGTAGCCCAGGTGGGCCGCGAAGGCCAGCACGACGACCAGGCCGGCGATCATCGACGGGATCATCGGCACGAACACCTCGGAGGGCGAGACCCCGAGTGACGCGGCAGCGCGGGCGGTCGGGCCACCCCACGGCAAGATGTTCATCGCACCGTTCGCGAGGCCGGCCACGACGGTGAGCACGACCGGGCTGACCCCGAGCTTCAGATAGAGCGGGAGCAGCGCGGAGGTCACGATGATGAACGTGGTCGACCCGTCGCCGTCGAGCGAGACCACCATCGCCAGGACAGCGGTCCCCACGACCAGACGCATCGGGTCATGGCCGACCATCCGCAGGATCAGCTTCACCAGCGGGTCGAACAGGCCGACGTCGATCATGATCCCGAAGAAGATGATCGCGAAGAACAGCATCGCCGCGGTCGGCGCGAGCTCCTTGACGGCATCGACGATCATGTCGCCGATACCCAGGCCGGCGCCCGCGGCGATGCCGAACGCCACCGGCACCGCGATGAGTCCGACGACCGGGGTCGCCCGTCTGGACATGATCAGGAACATGAAGAGGGCGACCATCATGAAGCCGAGTGCTACGAGCATTGCCGATCCTGGTTCTGTACGCGGTGTGCTGACCGTCACGTGGTGACACCCGAGACTGCGGGTGACGCGCGCCACAGGTCAACGTTGCCGACGTAACGGACGTTGTGGACGTTGCGGTCAAGCGCGAGACGCCCCTCAGGGCAGCAGGGCCGCGAAGTCCTCCGCGTCGAAACCGGCCGTCGACATCACCTCGTCGAGCGTGATCCCGGCGAGCTCGTCGAGGACGGCCCGGGCCACCCGGCGGTCGAGGTCGACGAGAACGCCCTGGATGCTGGCACCCACCGCGCAGGCGGGGTTGGGTCCGTGGATCCCGAGGACCGGGTCGTCACCCTGCAGCACCTGCCACACCTGGGCGAGGTTCACCGTCCCGGGGTCGGCCGCCAGATCCCATCCCCCGTGGGCGCCGGGACGGGACCGCACCAGACCGGCCGTACGCAGCGGCCCCAGCACCTTGCGTACGTGGACCGGGTTGACGGCGGTGCTGCCGGCGAGCTCGTCCGAGCTGACCGGCGTCGTGCGGCCGGCGGCAGCACACGAAGCGAGGTAGGTCAGGACATGGACGGCCACCGCGAAACGGGTGTTCGTCGGACTGGCCATGGTCCCATCTTGCCTTATTGCCATCGGTATGACTACATTTATGAAACCGTCATCGCTGTGACTACAGATAGGACTCTCATGACCATCGCCATCACCGGCGCCTCCGGCCAGCTCGGCCGGCTCGTCGCCGACCAGCTCCTCGCCACCGTCGACCCCGCCGAGGTCGTGCTCCTCACCCGCGACCCCGCCAAGCTCGCCGACTACGCCGAGCGCGGTGCCGACGTACGCGCCGCCGACTTCAGCAAGCCCGACGAGCTCGTCGACGCCTTCGACGGCGCCGACCGCGTGCTGCTGATCTCGACCGACGCCGTCGGCGCCCGCGTCGAGGGCCACCTCGCCGCCATCGGCGCGGCCGTCAAGGCGGGCGTGAGCCACATGGCCTACACCTCGGTGTCCGAGCCGACCGCGGACAACCCCGCCGGCGTCGTCGCCGACCACGCCGCCACCGAGGAGGCGCTGCGCGAGAGCGGCCTGGCCTGGACCATGCTGCGCAACAACCTCTACGCCGACATGCAGGTCGACACCATCGCCCAGGCCGCCGCGAGCGGTCAGCTGGTCACCAACGTCGGCGACGGCGGTGCGGCCTACGTCACCCGCGAGGACTGCGCGGCCGTCGCCGTCGGGGTGCTGACCGGCGAGGGTCACGAGGGCAAGGCGTATGACGTCACCGGCCCGCAGGCCTACACCGCGGCCGACCTGGCCGAGCTCGCCACCCAGCAGTCCGGCAAGCCGGTCGAAGTCGTCCAGGTCGACGACGAGGCCTACACCGCCGGCCTGGTCGCCGCGGGCCTCCCGGACTTCATCGCTCCGCTGCTCACCTCGTTCGGCACCGCGACCCGGCTCGGCAAGCTCGCCACCTTGACCGACGTCGTCGAGCAGATCGGCGGCCGCAAGCCCACCCCGCTGAGCGCCTTGATCTGACCCTCCCTCCCATCGAGCCGGCGCAACTGTCCCGCCTCACGACGTCGAGTCGGCGTGTCTGTCCCAGCGTCTTGGGGCAGTTGCGCCGACTCGGCGGTTCTGGTTGGGACAGTTGCGCCGGCTCAGCCAGCGGGAACAGGCTCGGGGATCGAGACGTCCGCTGGTCGCACGAATGCCGAGAACTCGCCGGCGGGGAGGCAGCTGACGTCTGGGTCAGTGCTGATTCCGTCGCAGTGCTGGGCGGTCAGCACCCAGATGAGCTCATGGGTGTGGTGTCCGACGCTCAGCGGCGCCATGCGGGGGATGACGAAGAACGACGGGATGTCGGGGAACGACGGGTTGAGGTCGTGGATCCTGACATCTGTGCGGAACGCATCCTTGTCCGCCGGGGAGAATGTGTAGGTCTGCTGCTGGCTGGTGCCGCCATCGATCACCACTTTGACCGTGAGCTTGGCGAGGACGTCGTCAACGGGGTAGGCGTGCAGTGGCACATACCCTGGCGGGTAGACGGCGTCGGCGGCCTCGGCCCCGAAGTAGGAATTCGTCGGCCGCCAGTGTTCACCCGCCGTGAGACCCTCACAGACCGGGTTCACGAACTGCTCCGGAACGCCGAAGAGCTCGTTGAAACTGACCCCGGATGTTGGGTGGACACAGTTGTTGTCTCGAGTCGGTCGCTCGGCGCTCGCAGGAGACACCGCCAAGGCGAGTGATGCCGCGAGTGCGGCCGCCGCAACAACGGCTCGACGCTGGAGCAAAGATGTCTTCATGAGGCCTCCCAGCGGGGCTGGACCGGATGCTCGTGGTCGCAAGGACCGACCCGACAGCCACGTCGAGCGTATGCGCCGTGGCTGCTGTCTCGCACCGCCGGTTTTGGGGATGCTGCCGCGCCCATAGAGGCGCCGGTCGCTCACCGCGGCAGAGGATTTGGACCGGTCGCCGTCACGAGGCGCTGCGGGACCCAGTCATCGACGTGGACGAACCCGCCGAACCGCGCTCCTTGGAGGATGACACCGTCGTGCAAGGACAGTCGGTAGAACTTCACGTGAGTGAAGTCCTCGAAGAGGACGTAGTACGGCTCGACGTCGGGACTCTGGAACTGCTGCCCAGTCAAGACGGCGCGGTGCTCCCGTGAGAAGGCATCCACCTCATCGCCGATGACGACCCCTAGGTGCTCGAGGCCCATCTTGTAGACGCGCTGGTGAACGGGCGGAATGAGCTCGATGAGCGAGACGGACATTCCGTCGAGGACCTCGAGCGGCTCGGCGAGCACGATCAGGGAGATCGGACGTCCGTTCCAGACGTTCTCGACGCTCGCACTCGCGTGCCGCTCGAGCAGGGTCCGCACGTGGACGTACTGGTCCCATTCCGGCTCGCGGAACGCCAGGTGGCTGAGGGCGTACGGGCGGATGTCGATGCCCCGGGCGAGCAGGCGGTCGTGCTGCTGCGCGGCGAACGCCCGATAGTCCCCGAGGATGTCGCCCACCGGATCGGCCATCGCGTCCATCTCCTCTCGACCGCCATCGTACGACTTCTGAAGTGGCCCCGAGCCTGGTCGTAAAGTGGATGCTGCTGGGAAGTAGGAGGAGGTTCTCCATGCAAACCCGCTCGTTCCCCGCTGCCCCGGATGGCCGCTCCCCCGCCGGGGCCGAGATCCGGCACCTGATCGAAGGCGAGACCGGCGGCATGATCCACTCGACCGTCCCGCCAGGTCAGGTGAATCGAGCGACCGTCCACGCCACCGTGAGCGAGTTCTGGCATGTTCTCTCGGGCGAGGGGGAGATCTGGCGACGAGACGCTACCGGTGAGGAGACGACCGTTCTGGAAAGCGGCGTTTCCATCGACATTCCCGTTGGGACGGCGTTCCAGTATCGCTGCACCGGTCCCGACCCGCTCCGGTTCCTGTGCGTCTCCATGCCGCGCTGGCCCGGCGACAAAGAAGCGACCGTGATCGAGGGACCGTGGAAACCGACTGCTCCCGAAGGTTGACGACGCAGCGGTTTCGTGGATGGGCGAGGAGTTCGTCTTGGTGGCCAAGCGTAGATTTGGGGTGACTGACCGGGGACGAGGCCTCCATCCGGACTCCGCTCGTCCCGGTCGAGAGGCGGACATCATGTCGACGTCGAACGGTCCCACTCCCCGATCCGAGTCCTCGTCGCGAGAGATCGGCCTGTGACCATGGCCGGCATCGTCCTCCGCGTCCGGCTCGTCAGCGGTGACAGCATGGACGTCATCTACGACGACACGGAGACCGCGAGCGAGGCCGAGACGGTCGATCACGTCGCCGCCGCGCTGTCGCGCGACACCGGCGTCATCCGCTGCAGGCACGGCGATCGGCTGCTGCTGTTGTACGCCCGCGGGGTCGCCACGGTGGAGGTGGCGCCACGCGGCGCGGTCCTCTGAGCTGTCAGGCCCTGCCGAGATCAGTGGAATTGCTGACCCCGCCCCGCGGCAGGATCGTCAATCCGCCCGATGTGGCAGCCGTTCCCACGTCCTACCGTCGCTTTCATGAGCAGGCCCGAGACATGGAGGACATCATGAGCAACCACCCCAATGTTGCGGTCATCGAGCGGATGACCCAGGCGATCGTCGAGAACGACCGCGAGACGCTGAGCCGAATCTTCACCGACGACATGGTCTTCCACGGCCGCGGTCCGATTCCGTTCGCAGGCGACCACGACGGAGTCGACGGCCTGCTGGCGGCCCTTGGCACCGTCTTCGAGCTGACCGACGGGGACGTGAAGCTCGAGCAGCTGTTCTGCCTGGCTGAGGACGAGTGGGGGGCGGAGTGGGAACACGCCGTCTTCGGCCGCAACGGGCGGACGTTGGAGATGAACAACTCCTTCGTCTACCGGTTCAACGACGGTCGAATCCGCGAGATGTGGTTCATCGCGGCGGGACCAGCCGAGGACGCGTCGTTCTGGGCCTAGCTGGACACGGACGGCCCGCCAGCCGATCTTCTTGTCCGCCAAACACTGGGCGACTGTGCGTTGGCCTGCTTGAACGCTCGGCTGAACGCTTCCTCGGACTCGTACTCGATGCGCCTCGCGATCGCGGCGACCGTCATCTCGGTCGTGGCGAGCAGGTCCTGAGCGACGCGCATGCGCCACTCGTTGACGTAGCGGATCGGCGACAGGCCTAGGACCTCGCGGAAGCGAGCGTCGAGCGATGACCGCGAGACCGCCGTTTCCCTGGCGAGGTCCTCGACGGTCCACCTGCGGCCAGGGTGCCCGTGGATGGCCTTCATCGCGGGGGCGAGCACCGGGTCACGCACGGCCGCGAGCCAGCCCCGGTCAGCCCCGGGCGCGGTTGACAGGTACAGGCGCAGTACCTCGATGATCAGCATCTCGGGCAGCTTCGTCCGTCGGATCCCCCCGCCACCGGGAGCCTGCTCGAGGGCGTAGGCGATGCTGGCGTCGAACCACGATCGCGCAGGGCCCTCCGTCGCACGCACGACGAACGCGGGAGGGAATGCCTTCAAGTCGGGGTCGAACAGCGGGTCCTCGGAGTACAAACACCCGCACACGATGTCCGTCCGGGAGCCGCCCTCGCCGTGGCGGAGCGTCGGCATCTCGTGCCACGGCGGCGGGGGGACGACGGTCATGACCGGCACGGGCTCGACCGGGTCCTCGCCACCGACAAGGAATTCGTCGCCGTACGGGAACACGATCACTTCGCCGGCGTTGGCCCAGGTGCGCTCGCCGCCGGGGGTCGACACCCAACAGCGCCCCGATGCCACGACGTGGAACAGGACCAGGCGCTCGGCGCCGGGATGCATCATCGCGGCGAACATCGGGCCACCCAGGTCGGACAGCGCCCAGCGTTCGGTGAACTCGCAGCGCATGAAGATGGCGCCCTCGAGGCGGATTCGCTCGAGCGCGTCGTTCAGCGGCTCGACGGGAGCGCTTGCGCCCTCTTTCATCGCCCCACCAACCTCGGCGTTTTCATCAGGTCTTTCGGCTTAACCGTCATGGTTGGCGGCCGGCCTGGCCACCACAATCGATTGTGTTATCAGTCGCGTGAAAGCGCAATCAGGAGGTGCATGGAGATGACCAGCACGATTACGGGATTGTGGAAGCAGCACAGCGGCAACCCCGTCGAGAACTACGAGCGGTTCTTCGTCCCGACGATCGGGACCGCCTGGGCCAGCGCCCTGCTCGAAACGGCCGACCTGCGCGCCGGTGAGCGGGTGCTCGACATCGCATGCGGCACCGGCGTCGTGGCTCGGCGCGCCGCCGAACAGGTCGGGCGGACCGGATCGGTGGCCGGCCTCGACCTCAGCCCCGGCATGCTGGAGATCGCGCGCGCGAGCACTGCCGAGATCGACTGGCACGAGGGGGACGCAGCAGCGCTGCCGCTGCCCGATGGCGCCTTCGACGTCGTCGTCAGCTCACTCGGCATGCAGTTCGTCGAGGACAAGCAATCGGCGTTTCGCGAGATGCACCGCGTCCTCGCACCCGGCGGGCGTGTCGCCATCGCAACGGGCGGCGGCCCGACTCAGCCACTGTTCGCGGTCCTCGAGCAGGCGCTCGCGCGGCACGTGTCGCCCGAAGTGGCGGGCTTCATGCGCGCGGTGTTCTCGCTGTACGACCCGGAGCAGCTCCGGACGCTGGCGACCGACAGCGGGTTCGACGACATCGACGTCCGGACGAGGGTCTTGACGGTTACCCTGCCCGCCCCGGCGGAGTTTCTCTGGCAGTACGTCCACAGCACCCCCCTGGTCGCCGCGATCGCGCCGCTCGACGACGCGAGGCTGGCCGCGCTGGAGCACGACGTCGTGGCCGGATGGCAGTCCTTCGTCAGGGGCGGGGAGCTGGTGTTCGACGGGATCGCCGTCCTCACGACGGCGAGGCGGCGCGAAGGGTAGGCCTCGCTCTTCTCAATTCGCGCGACAATGAGCCCATGGGTGACGGAATCGGACGCGCACGCGAGGCGTTCAACCGACAGGCCTGGCGGCGGGCGTACGACGAGCTGTCCGCGGCCGCGGTCGCGGAGCCGCTGGAGGTCGACGATCTCGAGCGGCTGGCGTCCGCCGCGTATCTCGCCGGGCTCAGCGACGAGAGCCGGTCCGCCTGGATCAGTGCGCACGAGGAGTGTGCCCACCTCGGCGACGTCGCACGGGCGGTTCGGTGCGCCTTCTGGCTGGCTTTCGGGCTGTTGAACGCCGGCGACCTGTCGCGCGGAGGCGGTTGGGTCGACCGCGCGCAGCGGCTGTTGGACGACCGCAAGATCGACTGCGTCGAACGCGGTTACCTGCGTTACGCGGCGGGGCTGCGCGCGGCGTTCTCCGGTGACGTACGCGCCGGGCACGAGGCGTTTCACGCGGCGGCGGAGACCGGCGTCCTCTTCCGGGACCCCGAACTCGCAGCGCTGGCACGGATCGGCGAAGGCAGGTGCCTGATCTGGCTCGACCGAGTGGACGAAGGTGTCGCCCTGCTCGACGAGGGGATGGTCGCCCTCGAGGCCAACGACGTCTCGGCGATCGCGATCGGCGATGCCTACTGCACCGCCATCGAGGGCTGCACCGAGCTGTTCGATGTCCGCCGCGCCCACACGTGGACAGCCGCACTGAGCCGCTGGGTCGACAGCCAGCCAGAGCTCATGCTGTACCGAGGTCAGTGTCTGATCCATCGCGCCGAGATGCTGTACCTCCGCGGCGACTGGGACGCCGCAGCCGATCAGATCGAAGAGGCTTACCGCCGCCTGGCCGGTCCGGTGGGGCAACTGTCGCGGGGCGCCGCCGCGTACCTGAAGGGCGAACTGTGCCGGCTCCGTGGCCAGGACAGCGCCGCCGAGGCCGAGTTCCAACTGGCCAACGAACTCGGTCGCGATCCGCAGCCCGGGCTCGCGCTGCTGCGCCTGGCCACGGGAAAGGTCGAGGCGGCCGCCGCGTCTATCCGGAGGGCATATCACGAGGCCGGTGACCCCATGTCCCGCGCGCGACTGGCTGCCGGCTACGTCGAGATCACCCTCGCCGACGGTGATGTCGCCGCCGCGCGATCGGCCGTCGAGGAGCTTGGCACGGTGGCAGGCAAGCTCCGACGGCCCCTGGCGACCGCGCTGCACCTACAGGTCCTGGGTGCCGTGCTGCTGGCGGAGGATCAGCCCGCACCCGCCCTGTCCGCCCTACGGCAAGCGTCGGCCGGTTGGCACGAGCTCGAGGCGGCCTACGACGCCGCCCGCACGCGGCTGCTGATCGCGGCTGCGTGCCGAGCGGTTGGCGACGACGACGGCGCCGAGATGGAGCTCGCCGGTGCCATCCCGGTCTTCGACCGCCTGGGCGCGGTCCGCGACGCAGCCGCTGCCAGGGCGGGGCTGCACCTCGCAGCCCGGCCGTCCAACGGTCTGACCAACCGCGAGGAAGAAGTCCTGGCCCACATCGCCAGGGGGCTCACCAACCGTCAGATCGCCGAGCGTCTCGTCGTCAGCGAGAAGACCGTGGCGACCCACGTCGGCCACATCCTCACGAAGCTGGACCTCCCCAACCGAGCCGCCGCCACCGCCTACGCGTACGAACACGGCCTGCGCTGACCGACCAGCGTCGACGAGTTCCTCCGGCCTCAGAGCGACGCGTCGGTGCGGAAGGGTCAGGCCCCGTCCGCGATCGATAGACTGCTGTTCGTCGATGGGACGGGCGATGAACGAAGCGGCGGACATCCTGGGGCTGGCGCAGCAGGCTCACAGGGCACACGACTGGGCCGAAGCCGCGGCGCGGTTCAACGCCGTCGAGGACGAGCGGCTCACCGCCGACGACCTCGCCGCCTATGCGGATTCCCTGTGGTGGCTCGGCCGGGTCGAGGACAATCTGCGGCTGGAGGCCGCGGCGTTCGAAGCCTTCGTGAGCGACTCCCGGTCGGCCGACGCCGCGTGGGCCGCTCTGCGCCTCGGGATCTTCCACATGGGCCGGGGCGACGTACCAGGGGGCATGGGATGGATCGGCCGGGCCGGGCGCCTGCTCAAAGAGCTCCCGGAGTGCCCCGCGCACGGTCTGCTGATCCAGGTGACCGAGGTCGAGCCGAGGCTGCAGGCAGGGCAGCCGGCGGCCGCGGTCGACGCGGCCCGCCGGATGCAGGACCTCGGCAACCGCTTCACCGAACGCTGGTTGGTGCTGCTGGGCCTCAACTGCGAGGGACGCGCGCTGATCCGGGCCGGCCAGGTCATCGACGGACTGGCGTTGCTCGACGAGGCCATGATCGCCGCGCCAGGCAGCGGTCTCGCGCCGTTCATGACGGGCACCCTCTACTGCCACACGATCGCTGCCTGTCACGAGGTCGGCGACCTCCACCGGATGACCCGCTGGACCGATCTGACCGAGCGCTGGCTGTCCACGCTCGCCGCTGTGGGGGTCTTCGGCGGGCTGTGTGCCGTCCACCGGGCGCAGCTCCACCTCCTCCACGGCAGCTGGAAAGAGGCCGAGCGCTCTGCGCAGAAGGTCGTGGCGGACGTTGCGATGCGGGTCGACTACGTCGCCGAGGCCTGGTACGTCATCGGCGAGACTCGCCGGCTGCGAAGCGACCCGACCGCCGCCCAGGCCTACGGCGAGGCGCACACCCGTGGTCGGGATCCCCAGCCGGGTCGAGCGCTCCTGCAGCTCTCCGGAGGCGACGCGGCAGGGGCCGCGACAGCGGTGCTCACCGCGGTGACCGCGGTCGGCGACGACCCGTTGCGGCGGGCGCCGCTGTGCGCCGCCGCGGTGGAGATCGCGCTCGCCGCAGGGCGACTCGATGACGCGAGGGCGGCCGCGTCAGAGCTCGCGGAGACCGCGACGACGTACGCCACCTCGGGGCTGGAGGCGATGGCGGCCGCGGCGCGTGGGGCCGTGCTCCTGGCCGAGGGCGGTGCCCAGGAAGCCCTCCCGGTGCTACGCGACGCCTGCCGGCGCTGGCACGAGCTGGGTGCGGCGTACGACGCCGCCCGCACCTGTGCTCTCCTGGCCCGGACCTATCGAGCCCTCGGCGACGAGGTGTCCGCGGCGGCGGAGACCGAGCAGGCGGAGGCCGGATTCGCACGCCTGGGTGCGACTCCGCCGTCGCCCACCCCTCCCGACGGGTTGAGTCGGCGCGAGTGTGAGGTGCTGACCCTGGTGGCGGACGGCCGCTCCAACCGCGAGATCGGCGAGAGCCTCTTCATCAGCGATCGCACGGTCGCCCGGCACCTGACCAACATCTTCCACAAGATCGGGGTCACCTCCCGGACCCAGGCGGCCCGCTACGCCATCGACCACGGACTCGGCGTGACCCGATGAAGCGGCTACGTAGAACCGCGTAGCCGCCGCCGCAAGTTGGTCAATCGCGCCGATGCGGGCCGGTCGCCGCGCGACCGAGCATCGCTGTAGACGCGCCGATCCGCGGCGCATGCATGAGGAGCGAGATCACCATGACCGACACGAGGGTTCACCGAGCGGTGTCCGCCGACGGCACCGAGATCACCGGACGAGTACAGGGCGGCGGGCCGGCGCTGGTCCTGGTCCACGGCGGCATCGGCGACGGCGAGATCGCCTGGGACGCGATGCTGCCCCACCTCACCGACCGGTTCACCTGCTACCTGCCGAGCACCCGCGGCCGCGGCCTGTCCGACGACAACCCCGACCACTCGCCGGCGCGCCTGGGGGACGACGTGACGGCGTTCGTCGACAGCATCGGCGAGCCGGTCCACCTGGTCGGCTGGTCGGGCAGCGGGGCGTGGGTTCTGGGTACGGCCGAGCGCAGCGACGCCGTCGTCACCGTCTCGGTCTACGAACCGACCATCGTCCCGCTGATGGGGCCGGACGACCTCTCCCGAACGCTCAGCACACTCGAGGGGATGGGCGTGGCGGTGGCTGACGGCCGACTTCGCGACGCGACTCGGGCATTCGCCTCGTGGATCTGCACCGAGGAGGAGATCACCGCCCTGCAGCGTACGGACTTCTACGAGAGGTGGGCGGACAGGGTGCCGGCGATGCTCCGGTTCGTCGAGCAGGACGGGTCGTACGTCGGGCCCCGGTCCACCGATCCCGACCAGCTCGCCCGGATCACCGTGCCGGTGCTGCTCCTGCTCGGCCAGCAGACTCGGCTGCGGCAGTTCTTCGCCGCGGCGGCGGAGTTCATCGCCCGCCACGTCGCCGACTCGCAGGTTTGGGAGCTGCCTGGGGCCGGGCACTTAGCACCGGTGCTCGCGCCCGAGTCGGTCGCCGACGAGCTGATCACGTTCTTCGAGGCCTTGCCCGCCGAGTCGGCTCGAACTGACCACAAATCCCGCCGAGTCGGCGCGTCATGACGCGCCGACTCGGCGGCGTACTCGGTCAGGACGAGCCGGCTCGGCGATTCAGTTGACCGCTACGTGCACGTGGTCGTAGTGGTTGGCGGTCGGGTCGCCGCGGTCCTCCATCAGCCGCCAGCCCTCGTCGGCGCGGACCGGCGTCCAGATGCGCTGGTACCAGATGATGTCGTAGATGTTCAGCTCCGCGGCGTGCTCCTGGACGAAGGCGGCGATGGCGTCGCCGAGCTCCTTGTCGTCGGTCATGAAGTCGAGCGCCTTGCCGTCGGCGTGCTCGCCGTGCGGGTCGTAGCCGTAGGTGGTGCCCGAGGCGACCGCGGGGAACGCGTTGCAGACCGCGCGGTAGAGGTCGACCGCGTCGGGGACCAGGCCCACCTCGACCGAGGCGTCGCCGCAGGCGGAGAAGTCCAGCCCTGCCGGGGCGTCCTCCGACGGTGACGGCGAGGGCGTCGGGGTCGGCGTGGGTGTGGGCTCGGGCGGTGGTTCGGGCTCGCTCCGGCCGAGGTTGCCCTCCGGGATCCAGACCGGGGTGCCCTCCAGGACGATCTCCTGGCGGCCGCCCTCGTCGCGCCCGGTGTAGTAGACCGCACGACCGAGCTTCAGCACACCGAGCTCCTTGGCGCGCTTTCCGTACGACGCGTAGACGGTGACATCCTCCTGGACGTAGCGCAGCACCGCCTTCTGGGCACCGCCGCTGACCGAGGTCGGCCGCTCGATCAGCGACTCGATCGTCGGGACCTGGCTCAGCGCGTCGGTGGTCGCCCCGGCCTCACGGTCGCCGCCGCGGCTGACCGTCGTCTCCCGGCCCGTGATCTCCCGGCGGTCGTTCGACATCCGGATGTCCTCCCGGGTCGTCGGGAGCGCCGGGATCTTCGCCACAGCCTGGGCCTCGGCCTCGATACGCCGCTCGGCCGGCGTGGGCAGCCGGAGCCCGGACCTCTCCTCCACCTGGGAGATCACGGTGCCGGGGTTGGCCGCGGCCGCCCCGGCGGCCATCGCACCGCTGGTCGCGAACGTCACGATCCCTGCGGTCGCCACGGCATTCTTGGTTCTACGGACAGCTCGATAATCGCCTCTGTGGCTGGTGGCCACTGCGCAATCCTTCGCTCGACTACGTGGGGGGCACCGAGTCAAGCACACACCTGTGGGGGTATCCCACGATCGTCCGGAGACTTTTGCGAAGTTGTTGATCGACCGAAAGGCCAAGAACGCAGGTCGGCCCGAGCTGTTGGAGCCCGGGCCGACCTGCGTACGAAATCAGTCTCGTCAGTTGGTGGAGACGTGGACGTGGTCGTAATGGTTGGCGGTGGTGGACCCGCGGTCCTCCATGTAGCGCCATCCCTCCGAGGCACGCACCGGCGTCCAGATCCGCTGATACCAGATGATGTCGTAGAGATTGAGCTCCGCGGCGTGCTGCTGCAGGTAGGCGGCGATCGCGTCACCGAGCGCCTTGTCGCCGGTCATGAAGTCGAGCGCCTTGCCCGAGGAGTGCTCGCCGTGGGCGTCCCAGCCACCGACGGTCATGGAGGCGACCTCGGGGAAGGCGTTGCAGACCGCGCGGTAGACGGTGACGGCGTCGGCGACCAGGCCGCTCTCGACCGAGGAGTCGCCGCAGGCCGCCGTGCTGACACCCGCCGCGACGCCGGTCGTCTCGGGCTTCTCGTCGGTGAGGTGACCGGTGGTCACCCAGGCGACCTCGCCGTCGTAGATGATCTCGTCACGGCCCGATTCGGTGCGGCCGGTGGCGTAGACCACCTCACCGGCCTCGATCTCACCGGCCTGGGTGGCGTGCTTGCCGTAGGCGGACCACAGGTTGAGCGTGTCGTCGGTCCAGCGCTTGAGCGCCTTGGCGGTGCCGGTCTCGACCTGCTCGGGACCCTTGGTCAGCGTCTCGACCGAGGAGACCGACTCGCGGTCGCCTCCGTCACGGCTGACGACGGTCTCACGACGGTCTCCGGCGACGCGGGCGTCGTCACGGGTGCTCGGCACATCGGCCTTGGTCGAGGAGAGGGAAGCGCCGGCGCTCTTGGCGATCAGGGAGGTCGGCTCCGCGAATGCGGCTCCGGCGCCGACTGCGACGCCTGTCGCGAGGACCGCGACCCCTGCGCTGGCAACTATTGATTTGGTCTTACGGACGGCCCGAGTGTCGCCTCTGTGGCTGCCGGCCACACGCAATTCCTTTGCTCGACTACATGGTCTGTGCCCGAGCGTTTCCCACGGTTTCAACGCATGAAACTCGTCGAGGGTTGTGCTGGTGGGGGCTCGGCACGCCCATGAGTACAGCACACACGAGAGGGGGTATTCCAATTCCCTTACCGAGTTTTTGCGTTGTTTTGTACCTGTCGGGCGACTGATTCCGAAGCCTTGAAACGGCCATTCGGACCCATCCGAACAGGCCCCGGAGCCTCAGCCGCCGGAGGTCTCCGAGACGTTCTCGGCGAACCCGCAGCCACGCCCGTCGGCGTCGTCCAGCCACCCCTCCGGAAGGACCACCTTGTCGCGCGGCGCACCCTGCCGCCCACGCGGCGCACCCAGCTGTGACGAGGGAAAAGGCTCGTTCCGGTCGAGCTGGGCGAGCATCGTGTCGAGGTCGGCGAGGCTGTTCACCAGACCGAGGGTCCGGCGTAGCTCGCCACCGGCCCCGAAGCCCTTGAGATACCACGCGATGTGCTTGCGGATCTCCTTGCAACCGCGCTCCTCGCCCATGTGCTCGCAGAGCAGCTCGGCATGGCGCCGCATGATGTCGGTCACTTCACCCAGCGTGGGCAGCACCTTGACACTGTCACCGGCGAATGCAGCCGCCAGATCACGGAAGAGCCAGGGACGCCCGAGGCAGCCGCGGCCGATGACGACACCGTCCACACCGGTCTCCTCGACCATCCGGATCGCGTCGCCGGCTTCCCAGATGTCGCCGTTGCCGAGCACCGGGATGTCGACGGAGGCCTGGAGCTCGGCGATGGCGTCCCAGTCGGCGGTGCCGGAGTAGGCCTGGGCGACCGTACGCCCGTGCAGCGCGATCGCCGCGGCGCCGCTCTCCTGGGCGATCCGCCCGGCATCCATGTAGGTCAGGTGGGCGTCGTCGATGCCCTTGCGGGTCTTCATCGTCACCGGTACGTCGTAGGGCTCCGCCGCCCGCACGGCGTGCTCGAGGATCTCGCCGAGAAGACCGCGCTTGTAGGGCAGGGCTCCCCCGCCGCCCTTGCGGGTCACCTTGGGCACCGGGCAGCCGAAGTTGAGGTCGACGTGCGCCACCCCGTAGTCGGCGCAGAGGATCTCGGTCGCCTTGCCGACGTAGACCGGGTCGGTGCCGTAGAGCTGCACGCTGCGTACGGTCTCGGCCTCGTCGAAGACGAGCATGTCCTTGGTGTGCTGGTCGCCCTCGACCAGGCCGCGGGAGGTGATCATCTCGCAGACGTAGAGACCCGCGCCCTGCTCGGCGCACAGGCGCCGGAAGGCGGCGTTCGTGACACCGGCCATCGGCGCGAGCACCACAGGGGTGTCGACGGTGAGGCTGCCGAGCTTCAGGGGGCCGGGGAGAGACATGCCTCCCATTGTCCGGCGGATGCGTACGGACGCGCGAATCGGTGATTCCTTGTCACGGCTGGGTCTCGACCCGCTTCGCGGGTTCGCAAGCTCACCCGCTGCACTCGCTCGGCCTCCTCGCGTTTCCGCGGGGTTCGTTCCTCACCCCTCGGAAGGCTCGGATGGGGAGCGGGAGGGCTTGGGCGCGACGTACGGCGTCGGCTCGCTCTCCCAGGTGATCGGGTCGAACTCCTCGTAGGGCCGGAAGCTCACCCCGACGAGCTTGCCCTGGTCGGGGACGAGCATGACCAGGCAGACGTTGACGCTGGCGCCGGGAGCGAACGGCTTGGGGAAGGTCTTGGGGTCACAGGGCTTGAACGGCTCCTTGAACGCGGCCGCCTCGACCAGGTTGCCCTCGTCATCGAGGCCCCACAGCGGCACGTCGTAGCCCCCGAGGTCGGTCTCGCCTTCGTTCTTGATGGTGGCACGTACGAAGTAGGGAGCACGCTCCAGCGTCGCCTCGTCGAGCTTCCAGCCGGAGAAGGTCTGCTTGTAGGAGGTCGACTCGAGCTTCGCGACGGTGATCGAGAGCTTGCCGTCGACACCTTCCTTGGGCGCCCACTCGACCGTCGCGGTCTCACCGAGCCTGCGGTCGGCGCCCGGCTCGGTGAGCGCACCGGGCGACGGCTCGACCGAAGCCGAGGGCGAGGACGACGCAGAGGCGGAGGCGCTCTCGGATGCCTTGGGCGGATTCGTCCTCGGCGCGGTGCCGCTGCACCCCATCAATGACATGGCGATGGCCGCACCGGTGACGGATGCGGCGAGTACGGACCCCGCTCGTTGCATGGGGACATCCTGCCCCACCCGTCTGGGAAGGGTGCGACAGGATGCCCCACGCAACGCTTACGGCGCGGTAACGGTCCTGCTCAGGCGCCGATCAGACGCTCGGCGAAGTAGCGGGTCACACCCTCGAGCGGGATGCGCTCCTGCTTCATGGTGTCGCGCTCGCGGATGGTGACCGCGTTGTCCTCGAGGGTGTCGAAGTCGACGGTCACGCAGTACGGCGTACCGATCTCGTCCTGGCGGCGGTAGCGCTTGCCGATCGACTGGGAGTCGTCGAAGTCGACGGCCCAGTTGGCCCGCAGCTCGGCCGAGAGCGCCTTCGCCTTCGGGGAGAGCGCCTCGTTGCGGCTGAGCGGGAGCACGGCGATCTTGACCGGCGCGACGCGGTGGTCGAGACGGAGCACGACCCGCTTGTCGACACCGCCCTTGGCGTTGGGCGCCTCCTCCTCGGCGTACGCGTCGACGAGGAAGGTCATCAGGGCACGGGTCAGGCCGGCCGCGGGCTCGATGACGTAGGGCAGGTAGCGCTCGTTGTTGGCCTGGTCGAAGTACTGCAGGTCGGCGCCGGAGTGCTTCATGTGGGTGCCGAGGTCGAAGTCGGTGCGGTTGGCGATGCCCTCGAGCTCACCCCACTCGCTGCCGGGGAAGTTGAAGCGGTACTCGATGTCGACGGTGCGCTTGGAGTAGTGGCTCAGCTTCTCCTTGGCGTGCTCGTAGTGGCGCAGGTTGTCGGGGTTGATGCCGAGGTCGGTGTACCACCGGGTGCGCTCGTCGATCCAGTACTGGTGCCACTCCTCGTCCTCACCCGGCTTGACGAAGAACTCCATCTCCATCTGCTCGAACTCGCGGGTGCGGAAGATGAAGTTGCCCGGCGTGATCTCGTTGCGGAAGCTCTTACCGGTCTGGGCGATGCCGAACGGCGGCTTCTGGCGGGTGCTCGTGACCACGTTGGCGAAGTTGATGAAGATGCCCTGCGCGGTCTCGGGACGCAGGTAGTGGAGGCCGGACTCGTCCTCGATGACACCGAGGTGGGTCTTGAGCATGCCGGAGAACTCGCGCGGCGGGGTCCAGGCGCCCCGGGTGCCACAGTTGGGGCAGGCCACGGACTCGTTGATGTCGACGTCGTCAGGGTTGGGGAGACCCTTCTTCTCCGCGTACTCCTCCTGGAGGTGGTCGAAGCGGAACCGCTTGTGGCAGCTCTGGCACTCCACCAGCGGGTCGTTGAAGGTCTCCACGTGGCCGCTCGCCACCCAGGTCTGGCGGGGCAGGATCACCGAGGAGTCGAGGCCGACGACGTCGTCGCGCTGCTGCACCATCGCCTTCCACCACTGGCGCTTGATGTTCTCCTTGAGCTCGACACCGAGGGGGCCGTAGTCCCAGGCACTCCGGGTGCCGCCGTAGATCTCGCCGCAGGGGTAGACGAATCCGCGCCGCTTGGCGAGGGAGACGACGAGGTCAAGGGTCGATGCTGGCGGCTTTGCCACGATGAATGCTCTCTGCTCGAGGTGAGCCCGGCCGGCTGCCGGGCCTGGTGGTGAGGGGCTGTGCTTGGGGGATCGGGTAAATCGTATCCGTGGCGTCATCTTGTTATGTACGCCGCCCGCGGGGCCAATTCGCTCGGCGTTCCGGACCTGTGCCGATAACGTCGCTGGGCATGGAGTCGAACGCGCGTCGCCTGTGGAAGCTGCTCGAACCGATCCATGCGGTGGGCTACTTCTCCCCCGAGCCGATCGCCCTGCTCAAGGAGGCCGGCTACCGCGGCTACTGGATGGGCTACTTCGCCGCCCGGTCCGCTCCGTTGGGGGCTGTTGCGCCGGAGGTGGTGCACGCGGTCTTCTACAACTTCGCCTTCTCACACGTCTCCCGCGCACTGCCCGACGCCTGGGATTTCGCTCCGCCGGAGGTCGCTCACGATGCCCGGCGCTCCGGCTCGGTCGCCGCGCTCCGCCGTCAGCTCGGGCCGCTCGTCGACTCCGACGACGTCGCTCGGGCCGCCTCGCTCGCCTCGCGGGCCGCTCTCGGCGCCCCGCTGGAGGGCCGGCCCCTGTACGCCGCGCTGCGCTCGCTCCCCGTCGCCGAGGACCCGCTGACCCTGCTGTGGGGCGCGGCGACGCTGCTTCGGGAGCATCGCGGCGACGGCCACGTCGCCGCCCTGCTGACCGCTGGGATCGGTGGCCGCGAGTCCCACGTGTTCCACGCCCTCGCCACCGGCCTCTCCCCGTCGGTCTACGCCACCTCGCGCAACATCCACGAGGCCGAGTGGTCCGCCCTCGTCTCCGGCCTGCGCTCCCGTGGGCTCGTCACCGACGACGGCCGCTCCCTCACCGATGCCGGGCGGGAGACCAAGGCCGGGATCGAGTCGAGGACCGATGAGCTCGCTGCCTCTGCGTACGCGTCGCTGGAGCCGGCCGAGGTCGAGGAGCTGATCACCCTGCTGCGCCCGCTGACCAAGGCAGTCATCGCCTCCGGTGAGATCCCCGGCCAGTCGCCGATGGGCCTCGACCTCGACGACCTCGACCGATGAAGGACCTCGACCCCCGCCTCCACCCGATCCTCGGCCTGGCCGAGGAGGCGGCCGCGCGCCCGGAGACCGAGGCCGACCTCGAGACCCTCCGGGAGATCTTCGTCGAGGCCGCGATGCTCCTCGACCTCGGCAACGTCCTCGACGAGCTCGACGCCCATGACGCCGAAGCCGTGGTCGCCGGTCTGTGTGCCGACCTGCTCGCCGGCGACCCCGCCGCGAGCATCCGGGCACATGCGGAGCTGACCCTCGCCGACACCTCCTTGCACGATCCCGAGGCGGCCGCCGTGGCCTACCGGATGGCCGCCCACGCCCTTCGCCTCTGACCGAGCACGGTCGTCAGCGGCTCGGGTCGTTGAGGGAGAGGATCTGGCGACGCTCGTCGTCGGTCAGGTCGGAGGCGGCGAGGATCTTCTGGAGGACGTCGGACTTGCGGGCGAGGTAGGTGTCGATGTCCATGTCCGGATCGGCGGAGAGGGCGAGCTTGACGGCGGCGTACTCGTCACGGAGGTCGTCGCGGCGGCGCAGGATGTCGCGCACGGCGAGGTGGTTGCGTACGTTCATGGTGCCGGCCGCGCAGACGTAGACGTGGCGCCGTGGATCGTCGTCGGGGGCATGGAACGCCTCGCGCCCGGCGACGCCGAGGTCGCCGCGGTGGCGGTAGCCGATGCGTACGAGCGCCGCGACCGCCGCGGACAGGTCCTCCGGCGCGACGATCACGTCGATGTCGAGGATGGGCTTGGCCGCAAGTCCGGGGACCGACGTCGAGCCGACGTGCTCGACGATCGCCTCCGGGCCGTCCGTCAGCGCCTTCCTCAGCGTCTCGGCGACCTCCTCGAAGCGACTCGCCCACGCAGGGTCGTACGCCACGACCTCGATGCCCACGGTCCGCCTCAGCCTTCGATGACGGCGGTCCGGGCGCCTGCCCGTCCGGGCAGGTGGGTGACCCGGTCGGCAACGAGGCGGGCGACGACCTCCGAGAGCGTGAGGACGAGCACGGCGGGGGTGGCGGCGGCGACCAGGACCGCTCCCCCGACCAGCGGGTGCCCGGAGAGGTCGAACAGCACCCACGCGAGCCCGGTCGTACCTCCGGCGAGGAACACCAGGACGGCGGCGCCGGCGAGGATGCCCTTGATCCCGCGCACGGCTCGGACGGCGATCGCTGCGGGTGCGGCGACGGCGACACAGATGGCCCCGGCGAGGGCGGCGAGCAGCACGAGCACCGGCCCCGCGAGCGGTCCGCCCAGCCCCATGTCACCGAACGCCGCGACGATCAGGAAGCCGAGGTAGACCACGGCAGCGAGCAGCGGGTAGGCGAGCCACGAGATCGCCAGGGTGAGTGCGAACGAGGCGGTGCGGATCGCGATCGCAGGCAGGCTCATGGGTCAATGATGCCGGAGCCCGACGCCGCAGGCGCGAGGTATGGATGTCTCGTTGGTCAATCGAGGTGTCCGCGGACCGCCGCAGACGAGTGGATCTCAAGCCTGCTTCAGCTTCTAAGATCTCGGCATGAGCCAGATCGCGACCGCCGGCCCCATCCAGCTCGGCCGGCAGGGGTTCGGTGCCATGCGGCTGCGCGACAACGAGTCGGGCGACCCGGACCGGGACCCGTTCCGGGTCGTGAACACGGCCCTGGACGAGGGAGTCGCGATGATCGACACGGCTGAGCTGTACGGCAACGAGGAGCTGGTCGGCCGCACGATCGCCGGCCGACGCGACGAGGTGGTGCTGGCCAGCAAGTTCGGAGTCGTCCGGACCGACGGCCGTCCCGATGGCCCTCCCGACGGCTTCGAGGTGCGAGCGGACGCCGGGCAGGTTCGGCGCTCCTGCGAGGCCAGCCTTCGCCGACTCCGGACCGACCGGATCGACCTCTACTACCTGCACCACCGCAGCGAGACGGTCCCCATCGAGGAGACGGTCGGAGCGATGGCGGAACTCGTGCGGCAGGGAAAGGTCGGCGCGATCGGGCTCTCGAACGTCACCGCCGAGGATCTCCGACGCGCCCATGCCGTCCACCCGGTGGCGGCGCTCCAGGAGCATTGGTCGTTGGCCGAACGCACGGTCGAACGTGACCTCGTGCCGGCCGCCGCCGAGCTGGGCGTCGCGCTCGTCGCCCACTCGCCCACGTCGCACGGTGTGCTGCACGGTGCCACGGACGACGCGGCCCCGGCCGACGAGAAGCAGGTGGTCCTCCGCGAGATCGCCGCAGCGCACGGGGTGTCGGCAGGTCAGCTCGCGATCGCGTGGGTCCACAGCCGCGGGCCTCTGCACGGCCTCGAGGTGGTGCCGTTGCCCGGGACGACGCGCGCGGGCCACGTTCGCGCCAACGTGGCAGCCGCAGGGATCGTCCTCGGCCGCGACGAGATGCAGCGACTGACCACGGCCTGGCTGCCGAAGACCTGACCGCCGCGGCCACCCGCGCGCAGGCCTCTCCGGACGATCAGACGCGCCCGCGGACCATCCCGATGAGGCGGTCCAGGACCTCCTCGGGGGCGACCTGGACGCCGTTGTGGAGGTGGGCGTTGGTGATCCACGAGCGCAGGGTGGGGACGAGGTCGGCGGTGGCGAGGGAGTGCTCGCGCAGGACGTAGGGGTCGTCGTAGTAGACCGCTGCGGCGCACGGCACGTCGACGGCGGCGAGCGCGCTCGGGTCGTAGAGGCGGGGCCACTCGCGCTCGGCGAGCAGGTCGGCGGCCTCGGCGAAAGGAGCCAGCAGCGGATCCTCGCTCAGGTGCCACGGGAAGAGGTGCTCGGCGGTGAACAGCGTCGGATCCTCGTACGCCGCCGGCTGGACCCGCGCGGAGGCCCAGCGCGTCGCCTGGCCATCGGCGTAGCAGGCCTCGTGGACGAGTACGTAGAGCGGCGAGTGTCCGCTGAACGGCAGCAGCGACGCGACCTCGTGCCCGAACCCGAGGCCCGCCGGGTCGCGCTCGAGGAGGTAGTGGATCCGCTCGGAGCCGCCCGTCATCCCGAGCAGGCTGCCGATGGAGCGGGCCTGACGGGACGAGAGCACCCCGCCGTGCGGGAGCCGGACCTCACCGGCGTCACAGCGCTCGACCAGCGCCCGCATCCGGTCGCGGTCGCCCGGGAAGCGCGCGTAGTGGCGCTCGGTGAGCTCGATGGTGCGGGCGAAGGTCGCGGCGTAGACGTCGTCGACGGGCAGGCCCACCGGCGGCACTCCCCCGGTGAACAGCACCTCGCGCAGCGACTCGGGATGGGTCGAGAGGTAGCGCAGCGAGCAGAAGCCGCCGAAGGACTGGCCCAGCAGCGACCACCGCTCGATCCCCAGGTGGTCCCGGAGGAGCTCGGCGTCCTCGACGATCGAGTCGGCGCGGAAGTGGGCCAGGTGGTCGGCCTGCTCCTGCGGACTCATCCCGGTCATCGCGGTGAGCGGCGTCGACCGGCCGGTCCCCCGCTGGTCGAGGAGGATCACCCGATAGTCCTGGAGCGCCCGCTCCAGCCAGCCCGGCACCATCGGGAGGTCGATCGGGCGCGGACTCTCCCCGCCGGGCCCACCCTGGAGGAAGAGCAGCGCGTCCCGGTCGTCGCGATCGCCCGGCCGGCGCACCTCGCGGGCGAAGACCGTCAGCGTCTCGGAGCCGCCGCCGAGATGGTCCAGCGGCACCTCGATCTCGTGCTCGATCAGGACCAGTCCGGGGATCGTCTCGATGCGCACGGGCCGATCGTAGTGCCGGTCCGATGGACGTCGGCGTTGCGGTACCGGCCGACACAACCTAACCTGAACACCGTTCAACTGAACGACGTTCAGGTAGCCATCCCGAGGAGACTCCCCGCATGACGACAGCCTTCGACCAGCTTGCCGACCGGATCCTGTCCGGCGGGGCCGCGACCGCCGAGGATGCGGTGGCGGTGCTTCGTACGTCCGACACGGAGCTGATGAGCGTCGTCGCCGCGGCGGGGCGGCTGCGGCGCGAGCACTTCGGCAACACCGTGAAGGTGAACTACCTGGTCAACCTCAAGTCGGGGCTGTGCCCGGAGAACTGCAACTACTGCAGCCAGGCGCTCGGGTCGCAGGCGCCGGTGCTGAAGTACTCCTGGCTCTCCAAGGACGAGACCCTCGAGCAGGCCGGCGCCGGGCTGCGCGGTGGCGCCACCCGGGTCTGCATGGTCTCCTCGGGCCGCGGACCCTCGGACCGCGACATCGACAAGGTCGTCGAGATGACCTCGGCGCTGAAGGATGCGCACGAGGGCGTCGAGGTGTGCGCCTGCCTCGGACTGCTCAAGGGCGGGCAGGCCGAGCGGCTCAAGGCGGCCGGGGTGGATGCGTACAACCACAACATCAACACCGCCGAGTCCCACCACGACAACATCGTCCAGACCCACACCTACGAGGACCGCGTCGACACCATCGGCAAGGCCAAGGACGCCGGCCTCTCGCCGTGCTCGGGCCTGATCGCCGGGCTCGGCGAGACCGACGAGCAGCTCGTCGAGGCGCTCTTCGCGTTGAAGGAGCTGGATGCCGACTCCATCCCGGTGAACTTCCTGATGCCGTTCGACGGGACGCCGTACGAGAACACCTGGGAGCTCTCCCCCGCCCGATGCGTGAAGATCCTGGCGATGGCGCGCTTCGTCTGCCCCGACAAGGAGATCCGGATCGCCGGCGGCCGCGAGATGCACCTGCGCTCGCTGCAGGCCACCGCCCTCCACATCGCCAACTCGATCTTCCTCGGCGACTACCTGACCTCGGAGGGACAGGACGCGCTGGCCGACCTGGAGATGCTGCGCGACAACGGCTTCATCATCCTCGGCATGGACGAGACCGCGTTCGGCGAGCTGATCGAGGAGCACCGCGCCAAGGCCGCCGCCCGGGTCGCGGGTGGTTGCGGCAGCAGCTGCGGCGACGGCTGCGGCGGGACCTCTGGCGGGGCCTGTGGTGGTCACGACGAGCAGGACGGCCCGGTGATCCGGCGCCGCGGAGCGGGGACCGATGTCGCTGCCAACGCTTGATCTTGATCGAGGCACCGATCTGCTCGCCTTCGACCGCGAGCACATCTGGCACCCCTACACCTCGATGACCGACCCGGCGCCGGTGCGGCTCGTCACCGGCGCCGAGGGCGTACGCCTCCACCTCGATGACCACGGCGAGCGCCTCGAGGTCGTCGACGCGATGTCGTCGTGGTGGTCGGCGGTCCACGGCTACCGGGTGCCCGAGCTGGACGCCGCCCTGGCCGAGCAGGCCGGCCGGATGGCGCACGTGATGTTCGGCGGCCTGACCCACGCCCCGGCGATCAACCTCGCCGAGCGGCTCGTCTCGATCACACCGGAACCCCTCCAGCACGTCTTCCTCGCCGACTCCGGGTCGGTGAGCGTCGAGGTCGCGATCAAGATGGCGCTGCAGTCCCAGCGCGGCCGCGGGCGACCGGAGCGGACCCGGCTGCTGACCGTGCGCGGCGGCTACCACGGCGACACGTTCGGCTGCATGAGCACCTGCGACCCGGTCGGCGGGATGCACTCGATGTTCACCGAGATGCTCGCCCCGCAGGTTTTCGCCGAGCGTCCGCCGGCGCCGGGTGGCGACGTGGAAGCCTGGGCCGACGGCGTACGCCTGGTCGCGGAGGCCCACGCCGACGAGCTCGCCGGGATCATCGTCGAGCCACGGCTCCAGGGCGCGGGCGGGATGTGGGTCTACGACGACCGCTGCCTGGTCGTGCTCCGCGAGATCGCAGACGAGCACGGGCTGGTGCTGATCTTCGACGAGATCGCCACCGGGCTCGGCCGCACCGGATCGCTGTTCGTATCGTCGCAGGTCATCCCCGACATCCTCTGTCTCGGCAAGGCGCTCACCGGTGGCTACATGACCCTGGCGGCCGTGCTGACCACCTCCGAGGTCGCGCACGCGATCTCGCGCAGCGAGTCCGGTGTGCTCATGCACGGCCCGACCTTCATGGGCAACCCGCTCGCCTGCGCGGTGGCGCTGGCCTCGCTCGACCTGCTGGCGGCTCGGGGCTGGGAGCAGGACGTCGCCCGGATCTCCGGCGCACTCTCGGCGGGCCTCTCCCCTCTCGCCGGACGGCCGGGCGTCAGCGACGTCCGCGTCCTCGGCGCCGTCGGCGTGGTCCAGCTCGACCATCCGGTCGACGTCGCCAAGGCGACCGATGCCGCCCTGCGCGAGGGGGTCTGGATCCGGCCGTTCCGCGACCTGATCTACACCATGCCTCCCTACGTCACCGGCACCGACGACCTCGCCCGCATCTGCCGCGCCGTCGCGGCCGCCGCGGAGGTGGCCTGAGATGAGCTGGCAGACCTGGCTGGACGCGGCGGCCACGGCACGGGAGGAGGCCGGGCTGACCCGGCGGCTGCGGCCGCGCGGCCCTCATGACGATGTCGTCGACCTGGCCGGCAACGACTACCTGGGGTTGTCGGGACATCCCGACGTACGCCGAGCCGCGGCCGAGGCGGCGATGCTCTGGGGCGGGGGCGCGGGTGCGTCCCGGCTGGTCACGGGCACCTTGACGCTGCACTGCGAGCTCGAGACCGAGCTCGCCGACTGGCTGGGGCAGCCGGGGGCGCTGACGTTCTCGAGCGGCTATCACGCCAACCTCTCGATCGTCAGCGCCCTGGCCGACAGGAGCGCTCACGTCGTCTCCGACGCGCACATCCACGCCTCGCTGATCGACGCCGTACGGCTCTCCCGCGCCCAGCTCACCGTCGTGCCGCACAACAACGTGACCGCGGTGCGCGCGGCGCTGGCCGCCCGGCCGGGCGTACGCACCCTCGTGCTCGCCGAGTCCGTCTACTCGGTGCTCGGCGACGAGGCACCGCTCGTCGAGCTGGCCGAGGTGTGCGCGGCGTACGGCGCCCTGCTGGTCGTCGACGAGGCGCACGGCGTCGGCGTGCACGGGCCGGGGCTCGTCCACCGCCACGGGCTCGCCGGACGACCCGACGTGCTCGTCACCGCGACGCTCTCCAAGAGCCTGGGCAGCCAGGGCGGGGCGGTGCTAGGACCGCGAGCGGTCCTCGACCATCTGGTCAACACCGCCCGGCCGTTCATCTTCGACACCGGCCTGGCGCCCGCCTCGGCCGCCGCGGCGCTGGCCGCGGCACGGGTCGCGCGGTCGCGCCCGGACCTGGCCGGCACCATCCGCGCTCGCGTCACCGGGCTGGCCAAGACGCTCGGGATCCCGGCCCCTGCCGGCGCGGTGCTGTCGGTGCCGATGGCGTCGCCCGAGGCTGCGGTCGCGGCGCAGGCGGAGCTGCTCACCGAGGGCGTACGCGTCGGCTGCTTCCGCCCACCGTCGGTCCCCGACGGCGTCTCCCGGCTGCGGGTCACCGCCGGGGCGGGCGTCACCGACGAAGACTGGGACCGGGCCGCCAAGGCCATCGACACGATCGTGGGTGAGGTCCGGTGAGCGAGCGGCGGAATGTTCACCGAGGTAACTCGGTCAGCGCTCACTTCCTTCGCGGAACTCCACGAAGGAAGTGCATCGACACCGAGGTAACTCGGCCGGCATCCCGAGGCACGGCATGACCGGGCGGGTGGTGATCGTCACCGGCACCAGCACCGGCGTCGGCAAGACCGTCGCGACGGCGACGCTGGCCTCCCGGGCGCGGACGAACGGCGAGAAGGTCACGGTCGTCAAGCCGGTCCAGACCGGCACCGACGACGGCGACTGCGACGCCGCCGAGATCCAGCGGCTGACCGGGATCGAGGTCCACGAGCTGACCCGGCTCGGGGAGCCGCTCGCACCCGACACCGCGGCCCGGCGGGCCGGGGTGAAGATCCCGCCGGTCGCTGCGTACGCTCCGACGATCTCGGCCCTGACCAGGGACAACGATCTCGTCCTCGTCGAGGGCGCCGGCGGTCTGCTGGTGCGCCTCGACACCGACGGCGGCACCCTCCTGGACCTGGCCGACGCGCTCCTCGTGGGTGGCACACCGACATCGTTCGTCGTCATCACCTCGGCCGGCCTGGGCACCCTCAACCACACCGAGCTGACCGTGGCCGCGCTGCGCGCCCGCGGATACGAGCCCGACGGGCTGATCATCGGCTCCTGGCCGGGCGATCCAGGGCTCGCCGAGCGATGCAACCGCATCGACCTGCCCCGGGTGACCGGCGTACCCCTGCTCTTCGGCATCCCGGAAGGAATTGACAACCATTCTCAACTAAGCTGAGAATGGTTCTCATGGCCCCCACGATCCGCTACGCCGGTGTCTTCGCTGCCGGCGCGCTCCTGCTCACCTCCGGCTGTGCCGCCCTCTCCGACGACTCCGGTTCCTCCGGCTCGGACTCGGGGAAGGTTCAGGTCGCGGCCGCGTTCTACCCGTTGCAGTTCGTCGCGGAACGCGTGGGCGGTGACCTCACCGACGTCACCGGTCTCACCAAGCCGGGCGTCGAGCCCCACGACCTCGAGCTCAGCATCAACCAGACCGCGGCGCTGCAGAGCGCCGACGTGATCCTCACCGAGCACGGCTTCCAGCCCGCCGTCGACGACGCGATCGAGCAGGACGTCAAGGGTGACGTCGTCGACGTCGAGAAGGTCGTCAAGCTCCGCCCCGCCGAGGAGGGCGGGGACGAGCACGGTCACGAGGAGGAGGCCGCCTCGGGCGAGGAGGAGCACAGCCACGGCGAGTTCGACCCTCACTTCTGGCACGACCCGGCGCTCATGGCCGACTACACCGAGGCCGTACGAGCCGCGCTGGCCAAGGCCGACCCGGACAACGCCGAGACCTACGCGGCCAACGCCAAGGCCCTGACCGAGGACCTCACCGGGGTCGACGAGGAGTTCAAGACCGGGCTGGCCCAGTGCAAGATCAAGGATGTGGTGGTCTCCCACGACGCCTTCACCTACCTGGACAAGTACGGCCTGGAGTTCGAGCCGATCGCCGGCCTGACCCCCGACGCCGAGCCCAACCCGGCCCAGCTCGCCGAGATCGGCGAGCACGCCAAGGAGCACGACGTGACCACGATCTTCTCCGAGCGTCTGGTCAGCCCGGCGCTCGCCGACACCCTCGCCGGCGACCTCGGCCTGAAGACCGCCGTGCTCGACCCGATCGAGGGGCTCTCGGCAGACACCGAGGGAGAGGACTACCTTTCCCTCATGCGGCAGAATCTCGACGCCCTGAAGGCGGCCAACGGTTGTCAGTGAATCCCAACGGGAAGAGAACAGTCCCGGCCGATGTCCCCGTGCAGCTCCTGCACGGGGATGTCGCCCTGTCCGGGCGCCCCGTCCTGCGCGAGGTGGACCTGACGGTCAACCGCGGTGAGTTCGTCGCGCTGATGGGTGCCAACGGCTCCGGCAAGTCGACGCTCGTACGCACCCTGGTCGGCCTCAACCCGCTCTCGGCCGGTCGCCTGGAGCTCTTCGGCCGCGCCCTGGGCGGCTTCCACGACTGGTCCCGGGTCGGCTACGTCCCGCAGCGAAGCACCGCCACCGGTGGCGTACCCGCCTCGGTGTGGGAGGTCGTCGCCTCCGGTCGGCTCACCCACCGCAAGCTGCTGCGGCCGCTGCGCAGCGCCGACCGGGCCGCGATCCGGGCCGCGCTCGAGGTGGTCGGGATGGATGCGTACGCCAACCGCGGAGTCGCCCAGCTCTCCGGCGGTCAGCACCAGCGGGTGCTGATCGCGCGGGCGCTGGCCGGCCGTCCCGAGCTGCTGCTGCTCGACGAGCCCACCGCCGGCGTCGACCTGCCCAACCAGCATGCGCTGGCCGCGGCGCTCAGCCGGCTCAAGGACGACGGCGCCACCATCGTGCTGGTCGCCCACGAGCTCGGGCCGCTGGCTCCGCTCGTCGACCGGGCCGTCGTCATGCGCGACGGGCGCAAGGCGTACGACGGTCCGCCGCTCTCCGACGCCGACGTCCACGCCCAGGGCTTCGACGCCGGGCACGTCCACTGCGACGACGCCTCGGCGCCCTCGGTGAACCCCGCGGTCCCCACCCCACTGAAGGAGCTGTGATGACACTCCTCGAACTCTTCTCGGTCCCGTTCATGCAACGGGCCCTGATCGCGGCGTTCCTCGTCGGGATCGCCGCGCCCGCCGTCGGCACCTACATCGTCCAACGCCGACTGGCCCTGATGGGTGACGGCATCGGCCACGTCGCCGTCACCGGCGTCGCGATCGGTCTGTGGACCCAGACCTCCCCGACCTGGACCGCGGTGATCGTCGCGATCGCCGGCGCTGTGGTCATCGAGGTCGTGCGCGAGCGCGGCCACGCCGAGGGCGACGTCGCCCTGGCGATGCTCTTCTACGGCGGGCTCGCTGGCGGCGTCTTCGTCACCGGGCTCGCCGGCACCGGCGCCTCCCGGCTCCAGGAGTTCCTCTTCGGCTCGATCCTGACGATCTCGGTCGACGACCTGCTCGTGACGATGGCACTCGCGGTCGTACTGATCGTGATCTGCGTCGGCCTCTCGCCGCAGCTGTTCGCGGTCTCCCAGGACGCCGACTACGCCAAGGTCGCCGGGCTGCCGGTGCGGTTCTACTCGATCCTGGTCGCCGTGCTCGCGGCCCTGAGCGTGGTGATCGCGATGCGCACCGTCGGCCTGCTGCTCGTCTCCGCGCTCATGGTCGTGCCGGTCGCGATCGTGCAGCAGCTGACCCGGTCGTTCCGGATGACGCTGCTCGGCGCGATGGGCGCGGGGCTGGCCGCCTCGGTCGGCGGGCTGGTGCTGGCCGCTGCGCTCTCCCGCACCGGCGCCAACGTCCAGCCCGGTCCCAGCATCGTGCTGGTCGCACTGGCCGGCTTCTTCATGGTCTGGCCGCTCGGCGCCTGGCTGCGCCGCCGGCGGGCGCTCGTCGCTCCGTTCCCGGAGACCTCGCCCGAGGAGAAGCCCGTCGACGAGGCCCACCCGCACCATCACGGCGAGAAGTGCGGCCACGTCGCGGTCGAGCACGGCGACCACGTCGACTACATCCACGATGGGCACCGGCACGCGGCGCACGTCGGCGCGGAGGGAGAGCACTATGACGAACACTGACCCTTTGGCGACTGATCCCCCCAACACCTTGCGCCCCACCAAGCAGCGGCTCGCGGTGGCCGAGGCCCTGGAGACGTACGACGGCTTCCACTCCGCCCAGGAGATCCACTCCCGCCTCGACGGCACCGTCGGCCTGGCCACCGTCTACCGGACGCTGACCGCGCTGGCCGAGGCCGGTGCCGTCGACGCGATGCGCTCCGAGGACGGCGAGACCATCTACCGCCGCTGCTCCGACACCCACCACCATCACCTGGTCTGCCGCCAGTGCGGCCGCACCGTCGAGGTCGAGGGCCCCGCCGTCGAGCGCTGGACCAAGACCATGGCCGAGGAGAACGGCTTCACCGACGTCTCCCACACCCTGGAGATCTTCGGCACCTGCACCGACTGCCGCTGATCCCTCCTCCCCGAGAGGTCAGTTTCTGGCGCCGAGAGGTCAGTTTCTGAGCGCGAAAGGTCAGTTCTTGACGCCGACATCTCGGCGTCAAAAACCGACTCCTCGGCGTCAAGAACTGACGCCTCGGGGAGGGTGGGTCAGACGGGGTTCGGGAGGGCGCCGCCGTAGCGGCGGTCCCGGGAGGCGTACGTCTCGATGGCATGCCACAGGTGGCGGCGGTCGACGTCGGGCCAGAGCACGTCGGTGAAGACGAACTCGGAGTAGGCGGCCTGCCAGAGCATGTAGTTGGACAGCCGCTGCTCGCCGGAGGTGCGCCAGATCAGGTCGGCGTTGGGGAGCTCGGGGACGTAGAGGTACTTCTCGATCGTCTTCTCGGTGATCTTGTCCGCCCGGAGACGACCCGCGGCGACGTCCTCCCCCATCCGGCGCATCGCGTCGGTGAGCTCGGCACGGCCGCCGTAGTTGACGCACATCGTCAGGGTGCACACCGTGTTGTGGCGCGTCAGCTCCTCGGCGACCTTGAGCTCGTTGATGACCGACTTCCACAGCCGTGGCGCGCGGCCGGCCCAGCGCACCCGGACGCCGAGCTCGTTCATCTCGTCGCGGCGGCGGCGGATGACGTCGCGGTTGAAGCCCATCAGGAACTTCACCTCGTCGGGCGAGCGCGACCAGTTCTCGGTCGAGAACGCGTAGGCCGAGATGGCCTTCACGCCGATCTCGATGGCACCTTCGACGACGTCGAAGAGCGAGGACTCACCCTCTTCGTGGCCCCTGGTCCGGGGGAGGCCACGCTCCTTGGCCCATCGGCCGTTGCCGTCCATGATGATCGCCACGTGCTCCGGGACGAGGTCCTTGGGGACCGGGGGCGGGGTAGCCCCGGACGGGTGGGGTGTTGGGGTACGGACCGGCTTGCTCACGAGGTGCAACCCTAGTCGGACGATAGCCAGGAGGCGGCTGCGGCCCGGGAGGCTGCGGCCTCGGCGGCTGCGGCCTGGGCGGGGGCAGCGGGCGCCGGGGCGCGTCGTACTCCATCTCCTCCGGGCGTCCGGCCGGGCCGGGGACGGTCATCGCGCCGATGATCGTGGTGATCGGCATCGCCAGCACCACCCCGATGCCCGCGGCCATGGTGGCGACGATCTCGCCGGCCATCTGCTCGGTCGTCAGCAGCGAGAAGAAAGTGCGGTCGTAGAGCTGGATCACCAGCAGCAGGGTCAGTGCGCTGCCGACGTAGGCGAACACGATCGTGTAGATGGTCGAGGCGACATGGTCGCGGCCGATCCGCATCGCACCCCGGAAGACGTCCCAGCGCGACGTGTGCGGGCCGGCGGCGCGCAGCTCCCACACCGCGGAGGCCTGGGTGATGGTGACGTCGTTGAGCGCACCGAGACCGGCGATGATCACCGCGGCGACCAGGAGGCTCTGCAGGTCGAGCGCGGTGTCGAGCGAGGAGAGCGTCTGACCGCTCTCCGAGCCCAGGCCGGACAGCCGGCTCGCGCCGATCGCGAAGGTGCCGATCAGCGCGGTCACCGTGACCCCGGCCAGGGTGCCGGCGAGCGCCACCGACGTACGCACCGAGAGTCCGTGGGTCGTGTAGAGCACCACGTAGAGGATCAGCACCGAGGAGACCAGCGCGACCCACGCCGCGGGCTCGCCGGAGAGCAGCGCGGGCAGCAGGAACAGCCACACCACCGCCCCCGCGAACCCCAGGCCGAGCACCGCCATCAGCCCGCGCATCCGCGCGACGGCCACGACGCAGACCACGAAGAGACCGACCAGCAGGAGCAGCGGCGGTCCGCGCTTGACGTCGAAGAAGGCGTACGCCGCCTCCCCCTCCTTCTCGGTGCGCGAGAGCTCCACCTGGTCACCGGCCTCCAGCCCGGAGCGGGCCATCGGCGTCGAGATCTTGACCGCCACCTCGGTGCCGGTGTCGGGTCCGCTGGTGAGCTTCGCCGTCGCGGTGTCGCAGCCCTCCGGCTTCCCCTCGGCGGTGCACGGCTCGGAGACCGAGATCACGTCGGCGGTCTCGAAGACGACGCCCTTGGCGATGAACTGCTGCGATCCCTGGAGCTTGTCGACGGCAGCGCTGTCGGGCCACCAGATCGCGACCCCGACGACGGTGAGGACGGCGACGAGCACCAGCGAGCCGACCAGCACCGTCCGCGGCAGCGACTCGACCTCCACCTCGGCGTCGTGCCCGCCGTGCGAATGACCGTGCGAGTGGCCGTGGGAGTGGCCCATCGTGTCCTCAGCTCTCGACGTATTCGAGCGACCGCAGGTTGCGGTCCAGATGCCAGGAGAGGTACGCAGCGACCAACCCGCTCGCCTGCCTGCTGGTCCGGTCCTCGGCGCGGCCGACGGTATCCCAGTCACCTGAGAGAAGCGCACCGAGGTGGGTGAGCGTCTCGGGCGAGGGCGTCGCCGAGCCCGGCACCCGGCAGGTCGTGCACAGCGCGCCACCCATGGACACGTTGAACCACCGGTGCGGACCCTCCAGACCACACCTCGCACACGCCTCGAAAGAAGGCGCGTAGCCGGCGACGGCCAGCGACCGGAGCAGGTAGGAGTCGAGCACGTGCCGGGGAAGTCGATCGCCCTGGGCGAGTACCCGCAGCCCACCGACGAGCAGCAGGTACTGCTGCGGCGCGGGCTCGCCCTCCTCGTGGACCAGCCGGTCGGCGGTCTCGAGCATCGCGGTGCCGGCGGTGTAGCGGTCGTAGTCGAGCCCGATCCCCGCGTGGAACAGGGTGAGCGTCTCGGCCTGGGTGATCGTGTCGAGGTTGCGTCCCTCGGCGAACTGCAGGTCGACGTGGGTGAACGGCTCGAGCCGTGAGCCCCATCGCGAGGTGGTGCGCCGCACGCCCTTCGCCACCGCACGCACCCGGCCGTGGTGGCGGGTGAGCATGGTGATGATGCGATCGGCCTCACCGAGCTTGTGGGTGCGAAGCACGATGGCCTCGTCGCGGTAGAGGGGCACGGTCCCATTCTGCAGCACTCGTCTGAGAGAACGACGACACGCCGTGGAGAAACCAGATGATAATGCCGCGGTGCCCGACGTACGGATCCGAGAGCTGACCTTCGACCGGCTCAGCCTGTTCACCATGCTCTGGGCGGGACAGGGTCTGATCCAGCTCCTCACCTATGAGTACTTTCCCCACGACGCCCTGTTCGGTCTGCTGCTGGTGGCAACGCTCGTGGCGATCGTCCTCCCCAACCGCACCCCGGCGCTCGCGACGATGCTCGTGCTCAACCTGGCCTATTCCTGGGCACACCTGCCCTACCAGGTCAATCATCATCTGCTCGAGGACTGCATCAATCTGATCCTGCTCGGCGCGCTGGTCATCGCGTGGATCCGGCGCAGACGTGGTCGAGACATCGGCATCCGCTCGGCGACGTACGAGGCCTTCGCGGGTCCGGCCCGCGGTGCCTTGGTCGTCGTGTACGTGTGGTCGGGGATCGCGAAGGCCAACACCGACTTCTTCGACCCGATGGTGGGTTGCGCGGCCACGCTGCTCGGCACTGCCCTCCATGCCGAGCAGAACAGCGCGATCGTGGCATGGCTCGCGACTCCTGCCGCGGCCGGCACCTTGGTCACCGAGATCGGCCTGGGGCTGCTGCTCGCCTTCCGCAGAACGCGGTTCATCGCCATTCCGATCGGGCTGTTGTTCCACCTCTCCCTCGCGATGGTCCCGATCGCGGCGATCCAGGCCTTCAGCTACGCCGCCATCGCGACGTACGCCCTCTTTCTCAGCCCCGAGGTCGCCGCCGCGGCCGGCGACCTGATCGGCAACAGCCTCCGTCGGCTACGACGCCACCTGATCGCAACCGTCGCGAGCGGTGCGGCGGCGGTCGGTGTCCTGGTGGTCGCGGTGACGGTCGCCTCCAGGGCCCTCGGGTCCGACGACGCCTTCACCTATGCCCGGGTGGGTCTGTGGTTCCTCGGCCTCGTGGTTCTCGTCGTCGTCTACTTCCGGTCCATGCTTGCGGTGGTGCGCCGCGAGGGGCCGCGTGCCGTCGCCGTCTCCGACCCGTTGTTCACCGGGTCGCCCGTGCTGTGGGCCGTGACGCTGCTCGTCCTGGTGAACGGCAGCCTCCCCTACCTCGGTTTCAAGACGCAGACATCGTTCACGATGTTCAGCAACCTGTGGACCGAGGACGGCCGGACGAACCACTGGTTCATCAGCCCGGCCATCCAGTTCGGCGACTATCAGGGCGACCTGGTCACGATCATCGAGACCGATGACCCCGAGCTCGCCGAGATCGCTGACGCCGGGCACTCGTTGACCCGGTTCGAGTTCGAGCGGGCGCTGAGCCAGAAGGACGACATCTCCGTGGAGTGCAGCTGTTATGGGCAGATCCGTCGCATCGAGAAGGTCGACGGCGAGTTCACCGGATATGAACCCCAGTTCTCCTACACCCCGTTCCTGGGCAGGGTGATGTCGTTCCGCACGATCCCGGACGGCAAGGTCACCTGCACCCAGTGACCTTGCCGACCTCACGTCGCGGCCACACAACGGCAACGACGCGTGTGGGTGATCGTGATCGGTCTGCTCGTCTCCTATCGTGCCGGTCATGAGCTCACCAGGCATCGCCACCGTGCCGACCCGCCCCGCGCGCGACGGCCGCGAGACCGGCACCGCCGCCGGACCGCCGGTCACCGTCGTCGACTGGCTGATGCTGGCACTCGCGATCGCCTCGGTCGCGGCAGTGGTGTGGGTGACGTTCTGGGATGTGTCGCAGACCTGGTACGACCGGGTCGTCATCGCCGACTACATCGTCTGCGGCATCTTCGCGATCGAGTTCCTGGTCCGCTGGCTCCGCTCGGGGCTCGGCTGGAAGTTCCCGCTGATCTACTGGTACGAGCTGCTCGGCATGATCCCGCTCGGACTCGCCGCCAGCCCGGCCTTCCGTAGCTTCCGGCTGCTCCGGATCGTGCTCATCCTGCTCAGGCTGATGCGCGCCGCCGACCGTGCCTTCGGCGACCGCGTCTCGGCGTACGTGGTGGGGAGGTTCTCGGGGGCCATCGTCAACGCGATCCGCAAGCCGATCACGGTCGCGGTGCTCGATGAGGTGATCGCGGTGATCCAGACCGGCAACTACACCCGGCACATCTCCAGCGCGATCGAGGAGAACCGGGCCGAGATCGACACCCTCATCATCGACCTCATCCGTCAGGACCAGGCGGTCGGGAAGCTGCGCTACCTCCCCTTCCACGACGACGTGGTCCGCCTGGTGGCCGACACCGTGCTGCGCCTGGTCGACGAGGGCCTGGCCGACCCGCGGGTCCACGAGATCATCTCCGACGCCATCCGTGAGTCCGCCAAGGAGCTGCGGGAGAACATCGGCTCGGAGGAGTACGCCGCGGTCAAGCGTGACCAGGAGCGGTTCGGGAAGTAGGTCTCGTTTTCTTTGCGAAACCGCCTGAAATAGGTGTCACCGCAGCCCGTCCCAGCGGATTCAGGGCATGATTCGGGCATGACTGACCGGCACGACTCTCGGGGACGGGAGCGATGAGCACGACCTTCCCGACACATCTGGGACGGCTGCAGCAGATCCGCCACATCGGCGCCGGCGCATTCGCATCCGTGTGGCTCTACTACGACCCCGATCTCGACTCCCACGTCGCGGTCAAGGCGCTCTCCCCCGGGTGGGTGTCGAACCCGGAGATCCACAAGCGCTTCCTCCAGGAGGCGCGGCTGCTCCGCTCGGTCGACTCACCCCATGTCGTACGTGTCTACGACATCGGCCAGACTTCGACCGGCATCCCGTTCTTCGTGATGTCGTACGCCGACGGCGGCTCTGTCGCCGACCTGCTCAAGGGCTCGCCGGGTGGCCTGGACGTACGCGAGGTCGCCGACATCGTCTCGCAGGCCGCCGACGGGCTGATGACCCTGAAGGCCCGCGGCGTGATCCACCGCGACATCAAGCCGGCCAACCTGCTGCTCACCTCCGAGACCTCCGGCGGCACCGCCGGCGCCCGCCGCGTGATGATCGCCGATCTCGGCGTGGCTCGCTCGCTCGACTCGCTCAACGAGGTCACCCGCGACATCGGCACCCCGTCCTACATGGCGCCCGAGCAGCTCGATCCCGAGCTGCCGATCGACCATCGCGCCGACGTGCGCGCCCTCGGCGCGGTCGCCTGGGCCCTCCTCGCGGGCCGCTCCCCCTCCCCCGCTCTGGGACTCACCTCACGCGTGCCCGAGGCAGGCTCCGTACGTCCTCTCCCGGCCTCGATCAGCCAGGCGATCTCCCGGGCGCTGGAGCCCCGGGCCGAGGACCGCTGGCCCGACGCGCGCTCGTTCGGCGATGCCCTTCGCGCCGCGGCCCAGGGCATTCGCACGCCACCGGCCCGTTCCGCACCTCAGCCCCCGCCGCCGACCTCTCCGTGGCAGAAGTCCGCAGCCCCCGTCGGTGGGCCTCCCAGCGGACCGCCGCCCCGATCACCTTTCGATCAGCCCACGCAGGTGCCCACCGGTCTCGGGACCCAGTCGGCGCCGAAGAAGAAGCGCACCGGGCTGCTCGTCGGTGCCGCTGTGGCGGCGGTCGCGGTCATCGGGGTGATCGCCGGGCTCGCCTACGTCGTGAGCAACGGCGGAAGCGACCTCCCGGTGGCCGGCGAGTGCCGTGACCTCGACTTCGACTCGGGCAACACGTTCGTCGACGAGACCGCCCCGGTCGACTGTGCCGAGCCGCACACGCTCTACACCTTCCACGTTGCCACCGACGTCAAGGACTACAACGACAACACCGCGGCCGGCGAAGCCTGCTACAGCCGCATCGAAACCGGTCTCGGGCTGCGCCCCGAGATGATGGCCCGTACGGCCTACCTGGTCAACTGGTACTGGCCCAAGGAGTCGACCTGGAACGACGGCGATCGCTACGTCAGGTGCGACATCGTCGTGACGGTCCTGAAGGCGCCGCTGATCGACCTGCCCGAGGACCCGGTGCCGGCGCCGGGCGACCTGCGCGCGTGCATCGACAGCACCGTCGACAAGATCGTCCGGTGCGGGACCACCCACGACTACGTCGTCTTCGACACCTTCGAGATGACCGGCGACAGCTATCCGGACCAGAGCGAGACGAACGCCCAGGGTCTGGGCGGCTGCCCGACGGAGGCGACGATGTTCAAGCCGCCGTTCGAGTCTGCGTGGAACTCCGGCAGTCGTATCGGCCTCTGCGCCAAGTACGACGTCGGCTCCTAGGCAGGCTGGGTGATCAGCGGCGCCAGCCGCCTGACCGCCTCCCGGAGGCGGTCGGGGGTCGTCGCCGCGTAACCGATCACCAGGCCAGGGCCGCCCTCGCCCTGCCGGTGCCGGGACAGCGGGTGGACCGCGATGCCCGCCTCGAGCGCGGCCTCAGCGATCGCGGTGTCATCGGTCCCGTCGGGGAGGGTCGCCAGCACGTGCAGTCCGGCCGCAACGCCTCGGACCCGAACGGCCGGCAAATGCTCGGCGAGCGCCTCGAGCAGGGCGTCGCGTCGAGCCTTGTGTCGCTGCCGCACCAGCCTCAGGTGCCGCTCGAAGGCGCCAGAGGTGAGCATCCGCGCCAAGGTGATCTGAGGCAGTGCCGGGCTGACCAGGTCGAGCCAGTAGCGGGCCTCGACCAGCTCCTCGTGCATGCCGGGTGGCGCGATCAGCCAGCCGATCCGCATCGCCGGCGCGAGCGTCTTGGACACGCTGCCGAGATGGACGACCCGATCAGGGACGAGCACCTTCACGGCCGCAACCGGCGGTCGGTCGTAGCGGTGCTCCGCGTCATAGTCGTCCTCGATCACCAGCCGTTGCGGCGCCGCCCTGGCCCACTCGACCAGCTCCCGTCGCCGCTGCGGGGAGAGCACAACTCCTGTCGGGAACTGATGCGCGGGAGTGGCCACGACGGCATCCACACCGGTGGCGCCGAGCGCCGCCACGTCCAGACCGCCACCGTCCACCGGCACCGGCACCGTGTCCAGGCCCCACCGTTGCAGGTGCACCCGGGCGCCGTAGGACCCCGGCTCTTCGAAACCGATCGTGGTCCGGCCGCGCTCCACCAGCCAGCGCGCGAGCAACACGAGACCCTGGGCGACGCCGTTGACCACCAGGACCTCGTCGGGCGAGACCGTGATGCCGCGGGTGCGGCCGAGCCAGACCGCGAGCGCCTCCCGGAGCGCCGGCACACCGCGCGGGTCGCCGTAGCCGAGGTCGGCGCTGCCGATCTCGGCGATCACCTCCCGTGACGCCTTGGCCCAGGCTGCCCGTGGAAACGCCGAGAGGTCGGGCACTCCCGGGGAGAGGTCCAGGTCGGGGGTCGGCAGCCGCGTGGCGGCGCCGAGGCGGCGTACGGCTCCGGGGACCGCGCTCACCCGGGTCCCGCCGCCGCTGCGCGCCGCGAGCAGCCCCTCGTCGGTGAGTCGCTGGTACGCCTCGACGACCACCCCGCGCGAGACTCCGAGCTGGGTGGCGAGCGTGCGCGAGGCCGGCACCCGGGCGCCGACCGCGAGGCGGCCGTCGGCCACGGCGTCGCGCAGGGTGCCGGTGAGCCAGATCGCCAGCCCGCCCGGCGGCACCCCGTTCGGGTCGAGCTGGAGGAAGTCCGCTCCCGTCATTTGGTCCACTCTGTCATGCCTGATTTGGATCTGTCAGCCAGACCAAGCTGCGGCCAGTCTCGTAGCCATGACCACCGAAGCCCTCTCTCGACCCGACACCGCCACCTCCGGCGGAGCGACGTCCCACCGCGGCACTCTGTTCGGCATCGTCTTCGCCGCGGCCGGGATGGTCTGCGTCGGCAGCAGCGTCGCCGTCTCCGCCGCAATCACCGATGCCCCGCTCTTCACCCTGCAGACCGTCCGGTACGCCCTCGCCGCCCTGCTCCTGCTGCTGGTCGCGCGTGTCACCGGCTGGCGGGTGCCGCGTCCGCGCGGTCGCGAGTGGCTCTGGCTGGCTGGGGTGGCGACCGCCGGCCTGGTGCTCTTCAACGTCGGCGTCGTCCGCGGCGTCGCCCATGCCGAACCGGCGGTGATCGGCGTCGCCGTCGCGACCGTGCCGATGCTGCTCGCGGTCGTCCCGGCGATCGCGACCCGCACCCTCCCGGCTCGCGCGGTGGTCATCGGGGCCATGGTCGTGACGGCGGGAGCGGTGCTCGTCGAGGGCTTCGGGAGGACCGATGCGGCCGGGGTCGGCTACGCCCTCCTGGTGCTGGTCTGCGAAGCCGGCTTCACGCTCCTGGCGGTGCCGGTCCTCCCCCGCCTGGGCGCCTTCGGCGTCTCGTTCCACTCGGTGTGGATGGCGACCGCCGGCATGGCCGTCATAGGCGTCGTCTCCGAAGGACCGGCCGCGGTGACCACGCTCGACGCCGTCGACCTGTTCGCCGCTCTCCACCTGGCCGCGGTCGTCACCACGCTCGCGTTCCTGCTCTGGTTCACCGCCGTCAAGCGCCTCGGCTCCGGGCGCGCCGGCCTGCTGACCGGCGTCGTGCCCGTGGCTGCGGCCGGCCTCGGCGTACCTCTCAACGGGATCGTGCCCGGCCCGATGGTGTGGCTGGGCACGGCGGTGGTCGCGCTGGGCCTGCTGATCGGGCTGCGCGGGACGCCGAGTCGGCGCGTTCGAACGCGCCGACTCGGCAGGTCCCGGCAGAACCTCAGCCGCGCGGGATCGTGACCGCCTGGGCGCGGTTGGCCGCGCAGACGACGGCCCGCAGGGAGGCGGTGACGATGTTCTCGTGGATGCCGATGCCCCACACGATCTCGCCGGCGATCTCACACTCGACGTACGCCGCCGCCTTGGCGTCGCCGCCCGACGAGAGCGCGTGCTCGGCGTAGTCGAGGACCCGGATCTCGGCGCCGGCCTCCTTCAGCGCGTCGACGAAAGCGGCCACCGGGCCGTTGCCGACGCCCTTGTAGGTGCGCTTCTCGCCACGGACGCGGAGGTCGACGACCTGCTCGTCGCCACCCTCGGCATCGGTCACCGAGGACCAGCTCTCCAGGGCGTACGGCTCCTCGCGCTCGAGGTACTCGGCGGAGAAGATCGACCAGATCTCCTCAGGGCTGACCTCGCCGCCCTCGGTGTCGGTGTGCTGCTGGACCACGCGCGAGAACTCGATCTGCGCACGACGCGGCAGGTCCAGGGAGTGCTCGGTCTTGAGCAGGTAGGCCACGCCGCCCTTGCCGGACTGGCTGTTGACCCGGATGACGGCCTCGTAGGTGCGGCCGACGTCCTTGGGGTCGATGGGCAGGTAGGGCGCCTCCCACGGGATCTCGCTGACGTCCTTGCCGGCCTCGGCGGCGATCCGGTCGAGGTCCTCCAGGCCCTTCTTGATGGCGTCCTGGTGGGAGCCGGAGAAGGCGGTGTAGACCAGGTCGCCGGCGTAGGGGTGACGCGGGTGGACGTTGATGTTGGTGACGTACTCGACGGTGCGGCGGATCTCGTCGATGCCACCGCCGACGGTGAAGTCGATCTGCGGGTCGATGCCCTGGGAGAAGAGGTTCATGCCCAGGGTGACCAGGTCGACGTTGCCGGTGCGCTCGCCGTGCCCGAAGAGGCAGCCCTCGACGCGGTCCGCGCCGGCCATCAGGCCGAGCTCGGTGGCCGCGACCGCGGTGCCGCGGTCGTTGTGCGGGTGCAGCGAGATGGCGGAGTGCTCACGGCGGGTCAGCCCGCGACCGAAGTACTCGATCTGGTCGGCGTAGGTGTTCGGCGTGGACATCTCCACGGTGGCGGGCAGGTTGAGGATGATCTCGCGGCCGGCCTCCGGCTGCCACACGTCCGAGACCCGCTCGCAGACCTCGAGCGCGTAGTCGGTGTCGGTCTGGGTGAAGATCTCCGGGCTGTACTGGTAGCCGAAGTCCTCGGTGCCGATCAGCTCGGGGACGTGCTCCTCGGCGTACTTCATCACCATCTCGGTGCCGCGCACCGCGATCCCGATGCACTCGGCCGGGGTCACGTTGAACACGACCCGGCGGAACAGCTCGGCGGTGGCGTTGTAGAGGTGGATGGTGGCGCGCGGGGCGCCGGCGATCGACTCGGCGGTGCGCGAGATGAGGTCCTCGCGGGCCTGGGTCAGGACCGAGATCTGTACGTCATCGGGGATCCGGTCCTCCTCGATCAGCTTGCGCACGAAGTCGAAGTCGGTCTGGCTCGCGCTCGGGAAGCCGACCTCGATCTCCTTGTAGCCCATCGCGACCAGCAGCTCGAACATCCGCAGCTTGCGGGCCGGCGTCATCGGGTCGATCAGGGCCTGGTTGCCGTCACGCAGGTCGGTGGAGAGCCAGCGCGGAGCCTTGGTGATCTTCTTGGCGGGCCAGGTGCGGTCGGGGACGTCGACGGGCACGAACGCGCGGTAGCGCTCGAACGGCATCCCCGACGGCTTCTGCTGGTTGCTGGAGTTGCTCAGGTTGGTCATGCGGATTCCTCATCAGATGGGAGCGAGTGCCGGCGCACGTCGAACCTCCGCAGCGAGGGAGTCCGGCTTCTCAGACCCCGCTGCGGCAGCTAAGGAGGAGGCTGCGCATCATGACTCGGTAACAATAACAGAACAGAACTGGCAGACTGACCGCGCAGGCGATTCATCCTCAAGACTGAGACACAGAAGCGACGACGAAGCGGAGGAACGGGCGTGGCCCACCTGGAAGAGCTCACGGTCGAGGAGTCCTGGCGACTCGCGGCCGACACCCAGATCTCCCGGATCGGCTGGAACGGCCCGCGCGGGCCGGTCGTGCTGCCGGTCAACCACGTCGTGCACGACGAGTCGGTCTGGATCCGCACCTCGGCGCACTCCTCGATGGCCGAGCAGGTCGACGAGAGCGCCGTCGCCCTGCTGGTCGACGACCTCGACCCCGACACGCACGTGGGCTGGTCGGTTCAGTTCAAGGGGCGCGCCGAGATCCTCTACCGCGAGGACCAGATCCCCGAGGTCGTCAAGGACCTCCACTCCTGGCCCGCCGGCCCCCGTCCGCTGTGGGTGCGGCTGCAGCCCAAGGAGGTCACCGGCCGTCGACTGGTCGCTGACGCCTGATGCCTCGGCTGCTGATCGTCCACCACTCCCCGACCCGCTCCCTGCAGCGGCTGACCGATGCGGTGGTCTCCGGCGCCGGGGATCCCGAGATCGAGGGTGTGGAGGTCGTCGTCCGTCCTGCCTTGGAGGCGAGCGCCGAGGACGTCCTGGCCGCCGACGGCTATGTGCTCGGGACCTCGGCGAACTTCGGCTACATGTCGGGTGCGCTCAAGCACTTCTTCGACTCGACCTTCCTGGCCGTGGGCGGCGCGCTCGACGCCTCAGGAGGCGCTGGTGAGTCTGCCGGCGCGACCGCCAAACGGCCCTACGGTCTCTACGTCCACGGCCGCTACGACACGACCGGCGCGATCCGCTCGGTGCAGTCCATCGTCGGCGCCCTGGGGTGGGCCCAGGCCTACGACATCCTCGACGTCCTGGGAGACGTCGAGGACGCACATGTCGAGGCGGCGTACGAGCTGGGAGCCACCCTGGCGGCCGTCCTCGGCTGATCTGTGCTTTCGGCCCGCTCATGGATGCGCCAGTAGAGTCGACCCCCGTGATCGGCCTTACCCCCAGACGTTCGACGTCGTTGTCCCTCGTGATCGTGGTGCTCGCCGTTCTCGCGCTCAGCGGGTGCGGCAGTGATCGGGCGGCCGCCAAGGGTGAGGACCCGAAGCAGGTGGACTCGACCGCGCTGCCCGAGGTCGGCAAGTGCCGCAACCTCTCCCACGAGGATGTCGCCGAGGCCTACAACTTCGACAAGTACGTCCCCTGCGACGAGCCGCACAACGCCGAGACCTTCGGCGCCGGACCGCTCCCGGACGAGTTCAAGGACGCCGAGTACGGCGACGAGAAGGTCAACGAGTGGGCCTTCAGCCAGTGCCGCAAGCTGCTGGAGAAGTACGTCGGCTCGGACCAGAGCCTGCTGATGCGCTCGATGCTCTCCCACGTCTACTTCGGGCCCTCGGAGAAAGCCTGGGACGAGGGCGCGCGCTGGATCCGCTGCGACGTGGTCGGCGGCGGCCAGCAGGGCGCGGAGTACGTCGACCTGCCGACCACGACCCGCAACCTGCTCAAGGTCAAGAAGGTCGAGGACATCGAGGACCGCTGGATGGTGTGCGCCTCGGGCAAGACCGTCGCCTCCGCGAAGGTCCCCTGCTCCGAGCCGCACCAGATGCGCGCGGTGACGACCATCAAGCTCGGCGAGGACAAGACTGAGTTCCTCGGTGTCGCGGAGTCCAAGAAGAAGGCCTCGCAGTACTGCAAGGGCTCGGTCCAGGCCTGGTTGGGTTACCCGGAAAGCTTCGACTACGGGTACACATGGTTCGGAGAGAAGGAGTGGAACGCCGGCAACCGCTGGGCGGTCTGCTGGGCGGTGACCGAGGAGTGAGCATGGTTTCCAACAAGCTGTGGGGGGCTCTTGTCGTCGTCGGAGCCCTCGTGCTCGCCGGCTGTGGCGGGGGCGACCCCGAGGCGGCGCCGTCGGCCTCGTCGGCGCCTCCGTCCCCCTCCGCCTCCCCAGCCCCCTCCCCCAAGGAGGGCACCTGCTACAACCTCACCTACGACGAGGCCCTCGCGCCGACCGCCGGCGGCACCGCGGTGGCCTGCAAGGGCAAGCACACCACCCAGACCTACGCCGTGGGCCGGCTGCGGAACGTCGTCGACGGCCATCTCCTCGCGGTCGACTCCGAGCAGGTCGCGGCCCAGGTCGCGGAGGCGTGCCCCAACAAGGTGACCAAGTATCTCGGCGGCAACGCCGACGACCTGCGTCTCTCGATGCTGCGCCCGGTCTGGTTCACGCCGACGATCAAGGAGTCCGAGGCCGGCGCCAACTGGTTCCGCTGCGACGTCATCGGCATCGCCGGCCCGAAGGCCCTGATGACGCTCAAGGGCAACATGAAGGGCGTCCTGGGCAGCTCCCGGACGGCAGAGCCGTTCCGGATGTGCGGCACCGCCTCGCCGAAGTCCGACTCCTTCAAGCGCGTCCCGTGCTCCCTCAAGCACAGCTGGCGGGCGCTGTCGGTCATCGACCTCGGCTCCGGCAAGTACCCCGGCGAGTCGAAGGTCAACAACGCCGGCGCCGAGGACTGCAAGGCCGCTGCCGCCGAGGTCGCCGATGACCCGCTCAAGTACGAGTGGTCCTGGGAGTTCCCCAGCGCCGAGCAGTGGCAGAGCGGTCAGACGTACGGGATTTGTTGGGCGCCGGCGTAGCGAAGCGGAGCCGGGAAACGCCGAGTCGGCGCAAATGTCACGCCGGAGCGCTAGCGGAGGTGGGACGTTTGCGCCGACTCGGCGAAAGCCCGACGCAAGGTGCGACGACCTCTGGAAGGCTGCGTAAGCGCGCTGTAGTTCAGAACCCGAGCTTGCGCAGCTGCCGCGGGTCGCGCTGCCAGTCCTTGGCGATCTTGACGTGCAGGTCGAGGTAGACCGGCATGCCGAGCAGCTCCTTGATCTGCAGGCGCGCGCGCTGCCCGACGTCCTTGAGCCGTGAGCCCTTGTGGCCGATCACGATGCCCTTCTGGGAGTCGCGCTCGACGTAGAGGAAGGCGTGGATGTCCATCAGCGGCTTGTTCTCCGGACGGTCCTCGCGCAGCCGCATCTCCTCGACGACGACGGCGATGGAGTGCGGTAGCTCGTCGCGTACGCCTTCCAGGGCCGCCTCGCGGATGAGCTCGGCGACGATGATCTCCTCGGGAGAGTCGGTGAGCTCGCCGTCGGGGTAGAGCGGCGGGCCCTCGGGGAGAAGCTTGATCAGCAGCTCGGCAAGGAGATCGACCTGGTCGTCGCCGACGCTGGAGACGGGGACGATCTCGGCCCACTCGATCCCGAGCTCGGTGCCGAGCTTCTGGATCGACATCAGGTGCTCGCCGATCTGCTCGGGGGTGGCGAGGTCGGTCTTGGTGGCGACCGCGACCCGCTTGATGCCCTTCTTGAGCTTGTTGGCGTTCTCGGCGATCCGGCGGTCACCGGGACCGATCTTCTCGTTGCACGGGAAGCAGATCGCGACGACGTCGACCTCGGTCCAGGTGGCCTCGACCAGGTCGTTGAGCCGCTCGCCGAGCAGCGTACGCGGCCGGTGGATGCCCGGGGTGTCGACCAGGATCAGCTGGCCGTCGGGGCGATGGACGATGCCCTTGACCACGGTACGGGTGGTCTGCGGCTTGTCGGAGGTGATCGCCACCTTGGTGCCGACCAGCGCGTTGGTCAGGGTCGACTTGCCCGCGTTGGGGCGTCCGACGAACGACACGAAGCCGCTCCGAAATTCTTGTGCTGGCGGCGCCGGGCTTGGCTCGGTCACTGTTGCTGCTCCTGTTGCTCGTCGTATCGCTGCCAGATCTGCTCGTCGGTGAGCCCCTGGGCCTTGCCCTCGCGCCACACCGGTCCGGGATCGACCGCGCGCGGCTGACGCTTCTGGCCGCCTCCCCGCCAGTAGCCCATCACGTCGTAGGCGTGGGAGTCGAGCTTCCGCTCACGCATCAGATGCTTGCGGATCGCCCGCATCTGGCTGGACTCACCGGCCATCCAGAAGTAGCCGTCGCCCGCGGGCCACTCGATCTTCTCCACGGCCGCGGCCAGGTCGGAGGCGGTCTCCGAGGGCGGCGCGGACCAGGTCACCTCGGCCGTGTCGGGAAGGTAGCCGGGCAGGTCGTCGGTGGTCTCGGCCCAGATCCGCGTCGGCAGCGTGGTGGTCTCGGCGATCCGCGCCATGGCCGGCATCGCGGTCAGGTCGCCGACCAGCAGCAGCCACTGCGCGCCGTCGGGCGCTGCGTAGGAGCCCTTGGGCTCGGTGATCGTGACCGTCTGCCCCACCGGGTCGAGGCGGGTGGCCCACTCCGTCACCAGCCCGACGTCGTGGACGACGACATCGAGGGTCAGCTCACCACCCTGCCACGACCGCACGGTGTAGTAGCGCGACTGGAACTGTCCCGGCACGATCAGCCCGACCCACTCGTCCGGGATCCCGGTCGACTCGAACCCGGCCAGGCCGGGACCGCCGAGCACCAGACGAACCAGGTGGGGCGTGATCTGCTCGCGCCGCAGCACCTCCGCGGCGTACTGCTGGGCCTTGACACTCATCGGATCAAGGTTATCCGCGCTGGGCGCCCCCGCCTGCATCGCTGGCCTCGGCGGGGCCGCCGCCCAGCCCGATCTCGTTGCCGTCGGGATCGCGGAAGATGATCTTGCGGACCCCGTTGTCGTACGTCTCGGTCGACTCCGGGCGCAGGCCGCGCTCGGCGATCGCGGCGAGGCGGGTGTCCAGGTCGTCGACGAAGAGCGTGACGAAGCCACGGCCCGCGAGCTCCGGCCTCACCTCGATGTAGACGTACCCGTGCTCGACCACCTCGAAGACGGCCTCGACGTCGTTGGGATAGAAGGCCGGCGGGCCGCCGAGCAGCGCCTCGTACCAGCGGGCCGCTCGGGCCAGGTCCGCGACCGGCAGCCCGGCGAACAGGTCGGTCATCTCAGAACCTCCAGCGGGTCGCACCGTAGGGCTCGACGGTCGCGACCGCGTGGGCGGAGGTCGCGTCGATGCGGAAGACGTGCCAGGGAGCCGGGCCCGCGCTCTGCGCGTTGTACGGCGCCGTGACGGCCTCGCCGGAATCGTCGACCTCGGCGGGCCAGCCCTCGTCGTCGTGGTAGTGCTTGGCCACGCGCTCGAGCTCGTCGCCGAGCACCCGCGCCACGCGGCCCTCCGCGACCAGGTCGAATTCGCGCACCGAGAGCGACAGCGCACAGCGGGGATCACGGGCCAGGTTGCGGCCACGCCGCGTCCCCGGCCCGGTGACCAGGTAGAAGCTGCCGTCGAGCCAGACCGCACCGACGGCGTTCACGTGCGGACCGCCGTCGGCGTTGATCGTGCTCACCCACGTCGTGTAGCGCCCGGGCTCGCCCTCCTGCGACCCGGGTCCCTGGTTGAACCCCTGGTCGAGGCGAGCAGTGACCTCCGCCCACGACATGGGCGGGGCGTCGTACATCTCGGCGAGGTTGTTGATCTCCATGGCGGTGTCTCCTTCGGTTGGAAAGGATGTTTCACCTACTCCACGAACAGGATGCGCCGATTCCGACACCCGCTTCACGAGCAAGTGGGCGAAAGCGGCACCCAGATCGCAGAATTCACCGCCACTTTCGCCCATTTTTGCTGGTCAGGCCAGTGTTGTCGGTGCTCGCGGGAATGCTGGAGGCATGACCACGAAGGGAAAGCGGCGGCGGCCTCGGCAGCCGCGGCGCCGGGGGCCGGCCTGGGAGCGGATCGGCCATGGCGTATACGTACCGGCCGGCCTCGACGGAGACGAGCGCTGGCGCGCCGGGCTCGCAGCATGGGCCGAGACGCTTCCGCCTTCGGCTACATTCACCGGGCTGACCGCGGCCCGGCTCCACGGTCTCTGGCTTCCGCCGCTCCCGGACGACGTCCCGACCTTCGTCGCGCTGTTCGAGTCGTCCCTACGCATCCGCCGGCCCGAGCTGCGCATCACTCGGCATCGACAGGCGCCGGCGGCGACCGAGATCGACGGTCTGCGGGTCGCGCCGGTGGCCGAGGCGATCCTGGCCTGCGCCCGGGACCTCGGCATGCTCGACCTGGTGGTGCTGATCGACGGCGCTCTCCATCTGGAGAAGTGCACCCTCACCGACCTCGAGGCCGTCGCCGCTACCGGACGGCCGGGCTCACCTCGGCTGCGCGAGGCATCACGCTCGTGCGATCAGCGCGCCGAGTCGGCCTGGGAATCGGTCCTGCGGATCCTGCACACCGCCTGCGGGATCGAGGTCGAGCCCCAGGTCGACATCCATGACGCTCGTGGAGTCTTCATCGGACGCGCCGACCTCGTGGTGACCGGGACCAGAACGCTGCAGGAGTACGACGGCGCCCAGCACCGCGAGCGTGGCCAGTACCGCCGCGACCGCACCCGAGATGCCGACCTCGCCAAGGCGGGATACGTACGCCACGGCTGGATGGCCAGCCAGGTCCGTCACGATGGCTGGCAGATCCTGCGGGCGGCGACGGACGCGCTCGGCCGAGAGCTCACCGTCGACGACGTCCGGCCGTGGTGGAGGCTCCTGGAGGCCTCACTCTTCTCGAAGCCCGGGACCGCCGCGTTGCGACGCATCTGGCGACTGCCGGATGAGCAAGTGGGCGAAAGTGGCCGTCAGATCGCCGCCTGACCTGCCACTTTCGCCCACTTGAACTTCATCCTGATCAGAAGGTGTGCCGCAGCGGGTAACCCGAGCGACCGTCGACCGTCTTGGTCGCGAGCACGTGGTGGAGCTGGATGTTGTTGCGCTCGAAGCCGATCCGGGAACCGGCCATGTAGATGCCCCAGACCTTCGCGGTGCCGAGACCGACCTCGTTGACGCAGGCTTCCCAGTTGTCGCGGAGGTTGTCGTTCCACGCCGTGAGCGTCTTGGCATAGTGGACCCGGATGTTCTCGTGGTGCTGCACCTCGAGATCGGTGTTCTCGATCGCGGAGACGATCGTGCCCGAGCCGATCAGCTCGCCGTCGGGGAAGACGTAGCGGTCGATGAAAGCCCCGGCGTTCGCCTTCGAGACGTTGTCGGGGCGGGTGATGCAGTGGTTGAGCAGCCGGCCACCGTCGCGCAGCTTGCCCTTGATGAAACCGAAGTAGGCCGGGTAGTTGGCCACGCCGATGTGCTCGGTGAGCCCGATGGAGCTGACCGCGTCGAAGTCCCCCTCGACCACGTCGCGGTAGTCGGAGAAGCGCACCTCGGCGACATCGTCGAGACGATCGGCCTTGATCGCCTTCTGGGCCCAGTTGGCCTGCTCGCGCGAGAGCGTGACACCGAGCGCCTTGACCCCGTAGTGCTGGGCGGCGTGGCGCACCATCCCGCCCCAGCCACAGCCGATGTCGAGCAGCCGCATCCCGGGCTCGAGGCCGAGCTTGCGGCAGATCAGGTCGTACTTGGCCGCCTGGGCCTCCTCGAGGGTGGCGTCCTCGGTCGGGTAGAGGGCACAGGTGTAGGTCATCGACGGACCGAGGACGTACTCGTAGAAGGTGTTGGAGACGTCGTAGTGGTGGTGGATCGCGTCGGCGTCGCGCTCGGGCGAGTGGCGCGTCCACGGCAGCGCGCCGATCGCGAGGCCGGAGAGGTGGCGTACGTTCTCGGCCCGCTGACGCCACGCGGGCAGGTGCTCCTGCGGCGGCGGCTTGGGCGGGACGAAGTTCTTCACCCCGAGGGCGCGCACCATCTCGATCGTCTCGCGCGGGCTGGGCCGCTTGAAGTCGGTCTTGTCCAGGATCAGGTCCAGGAGCGGGTAGGGATCGCCCGGATGGATGCCGTGGAGGGCCATGTCGCCGCTGACGTAGGCGCGGGCGAGGCCGAGGTCGCCCGGCGCGGTCAGCAGGAAGGCGAGCCCGCGCGGGTTGAGGATCTCCATCCCGTAGTCGGAGTCCTTGTCGCCGGCGACGCTGCCGTCGTATGCGGTGAGCTTGATAGGCAGCCCACCGTCGAAGAGTTCGTTGATGGTCTCTGCAATATGGTTCACAGTCTCTTCACCGCCTTGCTGTACAGATCGGTCAACCGGTTGCCGGGGTCATACCTCGCCTTCACGGCAGCGAGGTTGTCCCCGTCGTAGAGAGCGTTGAAGACATCCTTGTCATAGAACGCCTCGGAGTAGAGCGATTTATGCCCGCCGAGCTCGTGGACCTGTGTTTCGATCGCGCGGTTCTTGGGCGCGTTGACCGCGCTCGGGCCGACGTGGACCGTGCCCCAGAAACCGACGTTGACGTACGTCCGGCCCGCCTCGAGCGGGTAGGTCGGCCACTTCCCGCCCCCGCTCGTCCCCTGGGAGACCAGCGGGCACAGCCACACCGGCCGCATCCCGATCTCGGCGTCGAACCACTCCAGGAAGGCCGGCAGGTTCTCCACCGGGACCTCGATGTCCTGGATCACCCGCTCCCGCAGCAGCCGACCCGCGCGCGCGTCGAGCTTGTCGGCGATGCCGAACCTGCGGTCCAGGCCGACGAGCTTCATGTAGACGTCGGAGCGGCGCAGCCGGCGGGGCCAGACGCGGCGCAGGTACTTGTTCTGCGCGCCGAAGGCGCCCGAGCACCAGAACCAGTCGGTGTCCCAGCGCCACAGGTAGTCGTAGGTCGTCAGCACATCGGTGTCACGCTGCTGGATCGAGCGGTAGTAGATCTGCTGGCCGCCGTAGTCGCTGGGCGTCTGCCCGGCCTTCTCGGTCCAGGTCGCGAGGGTCAGGTAGTACTCCCCCGGCTCGAAGGCGACCCCGTCGAGCCCGTCGACCCGCTCCCCTTCGTACGTCTTGGTCTCGGTGATCTGCGCGATCGTCTTGGTGAGCAGGCCGAGGTCGTCGAAGCGTACGTGGCGCAGCGCGACGTATCCCGGCACCTTCTCCAGCTTGATCTTGAGCCGGGTGGCGTAGCCGAGCGAGCCGTAGGAGTTGGGGAAGGTGTCGAAGAGATCGTCCCCAGGCCTCGTCGTGACGACCTCGCCGGACCCGGTCAGGATGTCCATCTCGAGCACCGACTCGTGCGGCATCCCGTTGCGGAACGAGGTGGCCTCGATGCCCATCCCGGTCACCGCGCCACCGAGCGTGATCGTGCGCAGCTGCGGGACGACGTAGGGGATCATCCCGTAGGCCAGGGTGACGTCGACGAGGTCCTCGTAGGTGCACATCCCCTGTACGTCGGCAGTGCCCGCCGCGGCATCGACCTCGATCACGCCGCCCAGGCCGGAGACGTCGAGGCCCGGCGCGCTGGACGCGGCCCGGGCCCGGAAGAGGTTGGTGGTGCGCTTGGCGAGCCTGACGGGAGCGCCGTCAGGGATCTGTCGGTAGGAGGTCGTCAGTCGCTCGACGGCCTCGTTGTGTCGTTCCCAACCAGTCTCACCCGTCACTCGACGCACTTTACTCCCGCGTTGGGATCTCGGGTTTCGATTTCTTGGTTAGTTCGCTTACAGTCGCCAAGCGTCGACTGCTCCCGTCGGCTCCCCCATCTCGCGCACCCTGGAGGGTCCTCATGTCCAGTGCTGCTCATCGTGACGCTGTGTCGACGCTCGCCGAGAAGGCAACCCCCTACTTCACCGAGAACCAGGTCAAGTGGCGCAACAAGTCCGTGTCTCAGGCCCGGCTCGCCCTGGCGATCGACCAGATCGTCGTGCACATGCGTGAGAAGGGTGTCGACATGGCCACCATGAACGGCCTGACGGCCTACCGTGACGAGGACGGCATCCACGTCACGATCGAGCTCGGCACCCTCCCGCTCCTCGCCGAGTCCAGCGGGACCGGCGGAGCAGGCGGGCACCGAGCCGCTCGCTAGGACCTACCGACCTACTGGCCGATCGCCGAGGCGATGACGGCTCCGGCGGCGTCCATGCCGCTCTGGTTCGGGTGGTACGGCGCCGCGACGCTGGTCGGGACGAGACCCTCGACCCACTTGCTCGCGTAGGGCGCGCAGACGCCGTGGCCGGCGCTCGGCGTCGCGATGTCGATGTAGGTCGCGCCGCTCTCCGCTGCGGCCTGCCGGATCATCGCGTTGGTCCGGTCGAAGATCGACTGCAGCCACTCGGCGTCGACGGCCCAGATCGGGTCGGTCGGATAGCAGCCGGTCTCGTCCCAGTAACGCAGGTAGCCGACGAGGTGGACCGTGGCCCCGGGCGCCTTGGCGTGGATCCGTCCCACCGCGTCGACGATCTTCGGCCGGACCGCGGCCAGCTGGGAGTCGGTGGTGTCGCCGCCCGCCGTCATCCACGACTTGCAGGAGACCCCGAGCGGCTCGGGCAGCGGCTGGGTGCAGCCCAGCACGGTGCCGCCCATGTTGATGTCGTTGGCGCCGATGGCGAGCGTGACGATGTCGGTGTCGGAGGTGACCGCGTCGAGCTGCGGGGCGATATAACCGAATCGCTTCCCCGTCAGGTCGGCGGTCGTCGCCCCCGAGCAGGTGACGTCGGTCAGCTGCGCGCCGAGTGCCCGGGCGGCGATCGCCGGCCAGTTCGAGCCGGAGCGCAGACAGTCCACGCTGTTCTGGGTCCCCACCAGCGGGCCCGCGGCCGAGGAGTCACCGAGGGCCACCATCTTCAGCGAGCCGGCGGCCGAGGCCGGCTCCGCGCCTTCCGGTCCTGGTCCGATGACCAGCATGACCATCGCCGCACCGGCTCCCAGCAGGGCCGCACCACGCCGTACGTACCGTCTCATCTCTTCCTCCCAGATCGTCGCCACGGCCGATGAGCCGTCTCCACGATGCTCGGGCACGGGGCCGGCGCTCGGGTGTGGGAGCGGAGCCAGAGTTTCGCGACGACGACTGTGACAGGTCACAACGTTGGGGCCGGCGGCCGCTGGCGTCTGCCACGATTGGCGTGTGACAGGTCCCAGCAGCTGGCTCATCGGCGGGCACGAGGTCACGCAGATCCTGTCGACCCGGATCCCCGACCTCACCGACGAGGTCCTCCATGTCCTCACCGCAGAGCTGCCCGTCTACGCCCGCCTGCCCGCGGACCTGCTCCACGGGGACGTACGCAAAGTGGTCGCGCGTGCGATCCGGCTCTTCGTGACGACCCTCGACACCGACGGGCGGCCCGACGACGCGGCGCTGGCGGACCTCGCCGAGTCGGCCGCACGTCGCGCCGAGGAGGGGGTCCCGTTCGAGATGGTGGTCGCCGCCTATCACCGAGGAGCACGGGTGTGCGCGGACACGGCGCTCGCCGGTGCAGAGCCTGAGGACGTCGACACGGTTCGCGCCGTCCTCCGCACCACGATGAGCTTCCTCGAGCACACCGCGGTCGCGGTGGCGAGCGGCTATGCCCAGCACAGCAGGACGGCGCTGGCCGAGCAGGCGGCCTCACGAACGCTCCTGGTCAACACCCTGGTGGAGGGTGGCGACATCCACGAGGCGGCCGGCCGCGCCGGGGTGCCGCTGCCGGTGTCCTACCTGGTCGCCACGCTGGCGGCCGGGGCCCACCCCGACGAGTCCGACCCGGGCACCGACCCGCTCGTGGCCGCGCGCTGGAAGCTGCGCCGCATCCACGAGGAGCTGAGCAGGCACTACCGGGAGACGGTGCTCTGGATCCCGGCGACCGACGGTGGTCAGGCGCTGATCCCGCTCACGACGGCCGCCGACGAGAGCTCCTCGGCAGGCATCGCGCGACTGGAGCGGATCCTGGCCGACGTACGCCGGGCCGCCGGGGCGGAGATCCACGTCGGTGTCACCGTCGCGGCACCGTCCGGGGTGCCGGAGGCGGCACGTCTCTCGCGCGAGGTGCTCGAGGTGGCGCTGCTGATGGGCAGGCCGCCCGGTCTCTACCGTCTGGCCGACGTGGTGCTCGAACACCAGCTGTCACGAGCCGGCGCCGGCCGGGACCTGCTCGAGACGATGCTCGATCCCCTCGACGACCACGAGGGCCTCGGCGAGACCTTGCAGGTCTTCCTCGCGAGCGGGCTCAACCGCCGCCGGACCGCCTCGACGCTGCACGTCCATCCCAACACCGTCGACAACCGGATCCGGCGGGTGAGCGAGCTGACCGGGCTCGACGCGACGCGTGCCGAGGACCTGCCGCTGCTGCACGCGGCCCTCACCGCGCGCCGCACCGCCTCGGGCCTATGAGCGCACCGAGGCGACCAGCGTGCCGCGCGGGTCGCCGACAAGGACCGGGACGTCCTCGCCGGCGAACTCCTTGACGGCCGCCAGGTCGTCTGCGGACGACACCTCGGAGTCACCGAGCACGACCACCGCCTCCAGACCCTTCGATCCCGACGCAACCGCCATGGCCACGCAGACACCGATCGCGGAGATCTGGAGCGAGGGCAGGTCCACGGTGGCGGCCGCGTAGGTGCGGCCGTCGAGGTCGCGTACGGCTGCTCCTTCGGCCGCGCCCGTGCGGGCACGGGTCGCGCGGGCCAGGGTCACCAGCTTGCGGTCTTCCGCCGACAGCTCACTCTGCTCAGGCATGGGCCTCTTTCGTCCTGTCCGTCTTCACGCGGTCCGGCTTGATTCGCTCCGCCTTCACCCGGTCCGCCTTCTCGCTCTGCTCGTCATCGTCGGCTTCGGTCTCGGCCGGGACGACGGCGCTGATGCGTACGGTACCGATCCTGTTCCGCCGGCCGGCAGCCTCCTCGGCCTCGAAGCGGAGCCCGTGGGCCTCGACCTCGGAGCCGGGGATCGGCACGAGGCCGAGATGCTTGGCCATCAGACCGCGTACGGAGTCCACGTCGTCCTCCTCGACGGGGAAGCCGATGAGCTCCTCGAGGTCGCTGACCAGGAAGCGGGAAGGCACCCGCCAGGAGCCGTCGCCGAGGTGGAGCGGCTCGCGGTCCTCGACGTCGTACTCGTCGGTGATCTCGCCGACGATCTCCTCGAGGATGTCCTCGATGGTGATCAGGCCGGCGGTGCCGCCGTATTCGTCGACGACGACCGCGATGTGCTGCCGGTGCTGCTGCATCTCGGCCAGCAGCTCGTCGACCGGCTTGGAGTCGGGCACCCAGGTCGGCTTGCGCATCAGCGACTCGACCCGCTGGGTGGTCTCCACCTCCGGCGCCTCGAAGTCGCGGGCGACGACGTCCTTGAGGTAGACCATGCCGATGATGTCGTCGAGGCTCTCGTCGATCACCGGCATCCGGGAGTAGCCCGAGCGCAGGAACATGGACAGCGCCTGACGCAGCGTCTTGCGGCGCTCGAGGAAGACGATGTCACCGCGAGGCACCATCACCTCGCGGGCGCGGGTGTCGCCGAGCTCGAAGACCGAGTGGATCATCCGGCGCTCGTCGGCCTCGATCAGGTCGGAGGCCTCGGCGATGTCGACCAGCTCGCGCAGCTCGGTCTCCGTCGAGAACGGGCCCTTGCGGAAGCCCTTGCCGGGAGTGAGCGCGTTGCCGAGCATGATCAGCAGGCTCGGCAACGGGCCGAGGACCGCGGTGATCACGCGGATCGGGCCGGCGACCGCCAGGGCGATGCCCTCGTGGTGCTGGCGCCCCAGCGTGCGCGGGCCGACGCCGATGACGACGAAGGAGACCACGGTCATCGTCGCGGTCGTGGTGAGCACGGTCGGCCACCAGCGCCCCTGGTAGAGGTCGTACGCCCACAGCGCGACCAGCACCGTCGCGCCGATCTCGCACAGCATCCTGAGCAGCAGCACCGTGTTGACGTAGCGGGCGGGGTCGCCGACCACCGCCACCAGGCGCTTGGCGCCGGCCCGGCCCTCGGAGACGAGCTCGGCGGCCCGGGCGCGGGAGAAGGCACTGAGCGCCGCGTCGGCGGCGGAGAAGATGCCGGCGATCAGGACCAGAACTGCGGCTGCGATCAGCAGCCTCGCATCGTCCATCGTTGTTGGTCGAGCTCCTACTCGGGTGGTGTCGCCGACGAGCCCCAGGCCTTGAGCAGCTTGGCCTGCAGCCCGAACATCTCGGCGTGCTCATCAGGGTCCACGTGGTCGTAGCCGAGCAGGTGGAGGATGCCGTGGGTGGTCAGCAGCTCGATCTCGGCCACGGTGCCGTGACCAGCTGCCTCGCCCTGCTTGGCCGCGATCGTCGGGGCGATGATGATATCGCCCAGGTCGCCCTCCTCCGGCTCCTCGTCGAGGCGGCCGGGGAGGAGCTCGTCACCGGGGAAGGAGAGCACATCGGTCGGTCCCTCGGTGTCGAAGTAGCGCTCGTTGAGCTCGGTGATCGTCGCCTCGTCGCCGAACTTGATCCGCAGGTCGGCCTGCGGGTGCACGCGCAGCTGCTCGAGCAGGAAGCGAGCGAGCTTGGCGACGTGCTCGACGTCGATCTCCTGCTCGGACTCGTTGATGATCTCCGTGCTCACGCCGCCGCCTCCGTAGCGCAAGCGCAATCATACGGACGCGGCGGCCTGAGGCTTGTGGTCGCTCGCTGGCGCTCGCTCATGCCCGGCTCTCCCCTGCGGCCCGCTCGCGCTGAGTCTGGCTCTGCACGTCGTGCGCCTCGTAGGCGGCGACGATCTTGGCTACCAGTCGGTGGCGTACGACGTCGTGGCTGGTCAGATTGTTGAAGCTGATGTCCTTGACGTCGTCGAGGATGCCCTCCACGACCCGGAGCCCGGACATCTGCCCGTTGGGGAGGTCGGTCTGGGTCACGTCGCCGGTGACCACGATCTTCGAGCCGAAGCCGAGGCGGGTCAGGAACATCTTCATCTGCTCGGGCGTGGTGTTCTGCGCCTCGTCGAGGATGATGAAGGAGTCGTTGAGGCTACGCCCACGGAGGAACGCGAGCGGGGCGACCTCGATGGTCCCAGACGCCATCAGCTTGGGGATCAGCTCCGGGTCCATCATGTCGTGCAGCGCGTCGTAGAGGGGGCGCAGGTAGGGGTCGATCTTCTCGGTCAGGGTGCCGGGCAGGAAGCCGAGCTTCTCGCCGGCCTCGACCGCCGGGCGGCTCAGGATGATCCGGGTGACCTGCTTGGTCTGCAGCGCCTGGACCGCCTTGGCGACCGCCAGGTAGGTCTTGCCGGTGCCGGCCGGGCCGATCCCGAAGGTGATCGTGTGCTTGTCGATCGCGTCGACGTAGCGCTTCTGGTTGAGCGTCTTGGGACGGATGCTCCGGCCGCGGTTGGAGAGGATGTTGAGGCTCAGTACGTCGGCCGGCTTCTCGGTCGTGTCGGCCTGGAGCATGCCGATCACGCGCTCGACGGTCTCGCCGCTGACGCCCTGGCCGGTGCGGATGATCTGGACCAGCTCCTCCAGGACCCGCTCGATCATCGCGATCTCGCTGGGGGCGCCGTGGAGGGTGATCCGGTTGCCGCGCACGTGCACGTCGGCGTCGAAGTGGGCCTCGATGATCCCGAGGTGCTCATCGGCCGGGCCGAGGACGGTCACCATGTCGACGCTGTTCGGCACGACCACGGTGTGTTTGGTCGAAGCGGAGCCCGAGACGATGTGCTGAGCCGTAGCGGTCTCGATCGGATGCGGACTTGGTTCTCGGTCGGTCATGGATGCCCGGGCGGGCCCTTTCTCGTCGTGGCGCTGGTGATGTCCATGGTACGCGGGCGCGCCGTCCCGCTCCTACTGGATAGTTCCGGGCTCAGCTCACGAGCAGCGATTCGACCCGGGAGGTCTCCTCGGCGAGCTCGTCGTGCTCGTCCGGGGTGAGGTCGCGGAGCAGCTTGACGACCTCGACCTTGCCGTCGACAGGCTTCCAGAGGCCGATGAGGTGGCCACCGGCGATGATCACCGAGCCGCCGCCCCCGATGCCCCACTCCTTCCGGGTGCCCTTGGCGGTGATCCGTTCCCGGTTGGCGTGCGAGAGCCAGACGTTGTCGAACTTCCCCAGCAGCCGCACCGGCGCGTGCTCCTCGCCGGTGGCGAGCGGTGCGTCCGCGACGTCGTAGAGGGTCTTGCCGGCCTCGTCGCGATAGGTCACCAGCCCCTCGATCTGCTTGATCACCGGGCCCAGCCGGGTCAACGACGACCAGGTGGTGATGTCGGCGGCGGTCGCCGGCCCGAAGGCGAGCAGGTAGCGGCGTACGATCTGCGGCGCCAGCGTCGGGACGACATCGTCCACGGCCACCGGGGGCACGCCCGTCCAGCGCGGCAGCAGGTCGTAGACGAGCCCGCCGGAGCCCTTCCACAGGCCTCGCGGCGGCAGCTGGACCAGCGGAAGCTCGTTGCGCGCCCGCAGGCCCAGGGCCTTGGCCGGGATGCCGGGGAAGTGCTCGACCAGACCTGCCTCGAGAGCGGCGTTGGGCAGGGCCCCGAGAGCGAGTACGTCCTCGACGGCCGCCGCGAACCCCACCAGCTGCGCCGCCGGGCGGACGATCTCGATCCGCTGGGTGTAGAAGTCGTGGACCGGCTGGGTCCAGGCTCTGATCAGCGCGGCGTCGGCGGCGGTGTGCATGTGGATCGTGGAGCGCAGCGAGGAGAGCCGGACCAGCGCGCTCGACTCCAGCTGGGCGCTGAGCGCGTAGGGGTCGAAGGCCTCGAGCCGGGCGGCCAGCGCCATGAACGGCGGCAGCTGGTCCTGCGCCTGCAGACCGACCAGGTGCTCGATCATCTCGGCCGGGGTGAGCGACGCCCGCGACAGCAGATGCTGGCGGAGCAGGAGGGTCCGGTTGAGCTGCCGTTCGGTGAGGATCACGGTAGCGATGATGTCCTACTCGACGGTGATGTGGGCGCCGACCTCCTCAGCAGGCCTCCCCTCCCCGTCGGAGGTGTCGTCGGTGCGGGCGATGAAGACGTACGTCCCGGGCTCGAGGTCGGAGACGTCGACCGTCGTCGTCCACGGGTAGAGCTTGTCCATCCAGCCCTCGGCCGTTGCGTGACCCTCGAGCACCGTCTCGCCGGTGGTGTCGCGGACCTCCCACGGAACGTTCGCCTCGGGAGAGTTGGCCTTGCCGGAGGCCTCGAAGCCGCCCGACACCGTCGCTCCCTCGGCCGGGGCCGCCAGGATGATCAGCTCGGAGGTGCGTGGCAGCGTCGACGGCTGCTCGGAAGGCTGGGCCGAGGTCTTCGGGTCCTCGGCGACGGCATCCTCGTCGCCACACCCGGCGGCCAGCACGCCACAGAGCGCGAGAGCGATGATGGCGCCCGCCGGGCGCGTACGTGTGCTCCTCATGTCCCCATACTCACCCGCGACCCCCGACAGAGAAACCCCCCACGCCGAGACGTCAGTTTCTGACCGCGAGAGGTCAGAAACTGACGGCGAGAAGTCGACCCCTGACGACGAGAAGTCAAGTTTCCGGGTCAACACTCGTCGCCGAGAAGTGACTCCTCGACGTCACAAACTGACCTCTCGGCGTCAGATTTCGACTTCTCGGGGTTAGTCCCAGCGACGGGTGCGGGCCAGCATGGCGGCGCAGGCGGCGACGCCGGCCGTCGAGGTGCGCAGGACCTCGCCACCGAGGCGGATGGTGGTGGCACCGGCCTTCTCGAAGAGGGCGATCTCGTCCTCGGTCAGACCGCCCTCGGGGCCGACCACGACGAGGATCGTGCCCTCGTCGATGACGGGGACGGCGCCGAGCGGGAGGGTGCCCTCCTCGTGGAGCACGACGGCGACGTCGGCCGCATCGATCATCGCCATGACGGCGTCGGTGGTGGCCAGCGGCTCGACCTCGGGGTGCCACAGCCGGCGAGACTGCTTCGCGGCCTCACGGGCGGTGGCCCGCCAGCGGGCGAGCGACTTGACCGCGCGCTCCCCCTTCCAGACAGCGACCGAGCGGGCCGCCGCCCACGGGACGATCCTGGCGGCGCCGATCTCGGTGAGCATCTCGACCGCCAGCTCGCCGCGGTCGCCCTTGGGCAGCGCCTGGACCACCGTCAGCGACGGCTCGGGCGGCGCATCGCCGAGGATGATCTCGTCGACGCGTACGGTCATCGACTTCTTGGTGGTCTGCGTGATCGTGCCGGTGACGCCCTCACCGGCGCCGTCGGTGAGCACGACCTCCTCGCCGACCCGGAGGCGGCGTACGACGACCGCGTGGTGGCCCTCGTCACCGCTCACCTCGATGGCGTCGCCGACACGGGTGCCGACGAGCGACTCGACGAGGTGAACGGGAAGGGTCATCGTGGATCAGTGCCCGTTGAGGGTGTCCTTGAACCAGGAGAAGACGCCGCCCTTGTGGGCCGCCTTGAGCTGGCCCTGGACGGACTCCTCACCCCGCATCTCGGCGAGCTGGCGCAGCAGCGCCTCCTGCTCGAGGTCGAGCTTGGTGGGGGTCTCCACGTTGATGGTGACGATCAGGTCACCGCGACCGCCACGCAGCCCGGGGACACCGCGGCCACGCAGGACGTGGTCGGTGCCGGACTGGGTGCCGGGCTTGAGGTCGATCTGGATCGAGGCGTCCTCGGGGTCGATCTGGTCGGCGCCGTCGCCGACGAGGTCGGCCTCCAGCGTCGGCAGGTTGAGCGTGGTGCCGAGCGCGGCCGCGGTCATCGGCACCTTCGCGGTGCAGTGCAGGTCGTTGCCGCGGCGGGTGAAGGTGGGGTGCTTGGCGACGTGGATCTCGACGTAGAGGTCGCCCGCAGGGCCGCCGCCGGGACCGATCTCGCCCTGCTCGGCGAGCTGCACCCGGGTGCCGTCGTCGACGCCCGGCGGGATCTTCACGGTCAGGGTGCGGTGGGAGCGCACCCGGCCCTCGCCGCCGCAGTCGCGGCAGGGGTCGGGGATGACGGTGCCGAAGCCGTTGCAGGCCGAGCACGGGCGCAGCGTGCGGATCTCGCCCAGGAAGGAGCGCTGCACGACCGCGACCTCACCCTGTCCGTGGCAGGTCTCGCAGGGGATCGGGTGGGAGCCTTCCGCGGCCCCCTCGCCGCCACAGGTGTCACACACGACCGCGGTGTCGACCTTGAGGTCGCGGGTGACGCCGAAGGCGGCCTCGGCCAGGTCGATGTCGAGCCGGATGAGGGCGTCCTGGCCGCGGCGTACGCGAGGACGGGGGCCACGCCCGGCGCCGCCTGTGCCCGCACCGGCGCCGCCGAAGAAGGCGTCCATGATGTCGGTGAACGAGAAGCCCGCACCCTGCGCGCCGAAGCCGCCCCCGAACGGGTCACCGCCGCGGTCGTAGGCAGCCCGCTTCTGCGGGTCGCTCAGCACCTCGTACGCGTGGGAGATCTCCTTGAACTTCTCCTGCGACTCGGCGTCGGGGTTGACGTCAGGGTGGTACTGGCGCGCCAGCTTCCGGTACGCCTTCTTGATGGTTGCGTCGTCGGCGTCCTTGTCGACACCGAGGAGCTCATAGGGGTCCAACGTCGGTCTTCCTGCCATCGGAGTTCGTCGTTCTCTCTTACGCCTCGTCGAGGATCCGGGAGAGGTAACGCGCCACCGCGCGCACCGCAGCCATGGATCCGGGGTAGTCCATCCGGGTCGGCCCGACCACGCCCAGCGTGGCCAGCGCCTCGTCACCAGGTCCGTAGCCGGTCGCCACCACGCTGGTCTGCGACAGCTCCTGGTAGGGGCCCTCGGCACCGATCCGCACCGTGACCAGTCCGCCCGCGGTCGCCTCACCCATCAGCTTGAGCAGGACGACGTGCTCCTCGAGGGCCTCCAGGAGCGGGCGTACGGCGGTGTCGAAGCTGTCTCCGAAACGGGCCAGGTTGCTGGTCCCGCCGATGGAGATCCGCTCGTCGGAACGGTGGTCGCTCATCGCCTCGATCAGGGCCTCGGCGACGCTGCTGGCGAGGTCGTCCTTCGAGGCGTCGGCCTCGGGTTGGGCGATCGCGCGAAGCGCCTGGCAGGCCTCACCGATGATGACGCCGTCCACGGCGGCGTTGACCTGTGTACGCAGCCCGGCCAGGGTCTCCTCGGAGACCTCCTGGGTCACCTCGAGCAGCCGCTGCTCGACGCGACCGGTGCTGAGGATGAGCACGAGGAGGAGCCTGGTCGGGGCCAGGGCGACCAGCTCGACGTGGCGGACGGTCGAGCGGCTCAGGGTCGGGTATTGCACCACCGCGACCTGGCGGGTCAGCTGGGAGAGCAGGCGGGTCGAACGGCTGACGACGTCGTCGAGGTCGACCGCGCCGTCGAGGAAACCGGCGATCGCCCGCTTCTCCGCCGCCGTCATCGGCTTGACCGTGGTCAGCCGGTCGACGAAGAGCCGGTAGCCCTTGTCGGTGGGCACCCGTCCGGCGCTGGTGTGGGGGGCGGTGATGTAGCCCTCCTCCTCCAGCGCGGCCATGTCGTTGCGTACCGTCGCCGGCGAGACGCCCAGGCCGTGACGCTCCACGAGGGCCTTGGAGCCGACCGGCTCCTCGGTCTTCACGTAGTCCTCGACGATCGCCCGGAGGACGGAGAGCCTGCGTTCGTTCTGCATGTGCGCTCCTATCGTCCTGGCTGCCTGGCACTCATTCCGTGCGAGTGCCAATCCTACCGGTTTGCGTCACAGGAACCAGTTTCCGGTGGCCGCTTCCTTCTGTGGAACGGGTTACTTCTCTCGCCATCGAGACAGCCTTAGGTTAGGCTGACCTTAGAGTCATTGTCTCTCTGCTCCCGCCCCACTGGAGATTCCCATGATCGCCGACGATCTGCTGGTCCGCATCGCGACCCACGCCAACGACGAGCACCAGGCCGACCTATGCCGCTCGCTCTCCGCAAGGCTCGGGCTCCGGCCGCGTCACATCGTGGGCGTACGCCTCTCCCACCTCACCGCGGAGAGCGTCGACGTCTCCTGGATCACCCTCGACGGCGGCCACCACGTGACCTTCCGGTTCCCGGAGACCGCGGCCACCCCCGACGAGGTTCTCGAGCAGCTCGGGCGCGTGCTCACCGGTTCTCGCTGCTGACTCCATTAACGTTCTCCGGATGAGCGATCGCTACGGCTCCGACGTCCTGGCCGGCGACTGGAAGAAGCCCAAGCACGGGCGTGCCGTCGAGACTCCCGCCGAGCTGGGCGCGGTGGTCGAGGAGGTCGAGACCGACTTCGTCGGCGAGATCGTGCGGATCGACCGCGACCTGCACACGCTGACCTTGGAGGACCGGAAGGGCAAGCGGCGTACGTTCCCGCTCGGGCCGGGCTTCTGGCTCGAGGGCAAGCCGGTCATCCTCACTCCCCCGGTGACCCGCGCGGCGCCGGCGAAGCCCACCCGCACCGCCTCCGGCTCGGTGGCCGTCTCCGACGTCAAGGCGCGGGTGGCGCGCGAGTCGCGGATCTTCGTCGAGGGGCGTCACGACGCCGAGCTGGTCGAGAAGATCTGGGGTGACGACCTGCGGATCGAGGGGGTCGTCGTCGAATACCTGGGCGGGGTCGATGACCTCGCCGACCACCTGGTCGACTTCCGTCCCAGCCGCGAGCGGCGGGTCGGGGTGCTCGTCGACCACCTGGTCAAGGGCTCGAAGGAGGCCCGGATCGCGGAGTCGATCCGGCGCTCGGCGGTCGGCCAGCACGTGCTGATCGTCGGTCACCCGTTCATCGACGTGTGGCAGGCGGTCAAGCCGGCCCGGGTCGGGCTGGAGGCCTGGCCGAACGTGCCGCGCTCGATCGAGTGGAAGAAGGGCATCTGCCAGCACCTGGGCTGGCCCCACCGTGACCAGGCCGACATCGCCCGGGCGTGGAAGACGATCCTGGGACGGGTCAACTCGTTCGGCGACCTCGAACCGGCCCTGCTCGGGCGGGTCGAGGAGCTGATCGATTTCGTCACCGAGCCGGCCTGAGGCCTCGCCCGCTCACTCGAGCGCGACACTCTCCCGGCAGGCGTCGATGAACCTGTCGACGGCGTCCTGGGACGCGTCGATCCGCTTCAGGAAGTCGGGGTGCGGCTCCTGGGGCTTGATCGCCAGGGCCGCTTCGATCGCGTCGTCGGCGAGGGCGATGAGCGCCGGGTCCGGGATGAGGAGCCGCACCTTCATCCTGGCGCCCTGCGCGATCGCGCGGACCTCGTAGGAGCGACGGCGCGCGTGCTCGCGATCCTCACGGTCGGCGGCGAAGGCGTGATACCGGTCCATCCGGCTGGTCCTCAGCTCGAGGAGTGCGCTCGCATAGGAGGCGCACGCATCGACCCGCTCCTGGCGCAGCTGCTCGGTTCGGGCGAGGAGCTGCTGTTGGCGGGCGGTGCTTCGCTGGATGACGTACGTCGCCCCGGAGCCCAGGAGCGTCCCGAGGATCGCGATCAGGCTCGCTGCAATGACCTGCATGGTGCGCAACGACACCACACTTGACCCACCTCGGCCTAGTCGGTTTCTCACCGAGGCGGGACGACGCGAGGATCAGTAGGACGACTTCTTCGGCATGATGATCCACAGCACGATGTAGATGATGAACTGCGGTCCGGGAAGCAGGCAGGAGATGACGAAGGCCAGCCGGATCAGGTTCGAGTTGATGCCGAAACGCTGGCCGAGACCGCCGCAGACGCCGGCGATCCATTTGTCGTTGCTGGGACGGGAAAGAGTTGTGGTTGCCATGACTCCACTCTCCCCCGTCGGGCGCTCTTTACCAATCAGGATCACCCCTGATCCTTCGGTCAGGACGAAGATCCCGGACTCAGGGCTCCTCAGGGGAGCAGGTCCCGGACCACCGCGTCGGCGAGGAGCCTGCCGGTATCGGTGAGGACGATCGTGTCGCCGTCGACGGTGACCAGGCCGCGGCGTACCTGCTCGGGGAGGGCGGCGCGGCCCTCGTCGTCGAGGGTGTCGGTGTGGAGGCCGTCCTTGAGCCTCAGCTCGAGGAGGACCCGCTCGACCCGACGGTCCTCCGCGGCGAGGATCTCGCGCGCGTGGGCGGGGCTCTGGTGGGCGTTGATGCGGTCGGCGTACGCCTTGGGGTGCTTGACGTTCCACCACCGGGTGCCGCCGACGTGGCTGTGGGCGCCGGGGCCGACACCCCACCAGTCGCCGCCCTGCCAGTAGAGCATGTTGTGGCGGCAGCGCTGGGTGTCGTCGGTGGCCCAGTTGGAGACCTCGTACCAGGTCAGACCGTGTTTCTGCAGGGTGGCGTCGGCGAGCTCGTACTTGTCGGCGAGATCGTCCTCGTCGGGCATCTCGAGCTCGCCCCTCCTGACCCTTCGGGCCAGGGCGGTGCCGTCCTCGACGATGAGGGAGTAGGCCGAGATGTGGTCGGGGTTGCTGGCCAGGGCGGTGTCGAGGCTGGTGCGCCAGTCGTCGATCGACTCGCCCGGGGTGCCGTAGATGAGGTCGAGGGAGACCTGCTCGAAGCCGGCTCTTCTGGCCCATTCGACGACCAGCGGGACGCGCTCGGGATCATGGGTGCGGTCGAGGGTGTGCAGCACGTGCGGGACCGCCGACTGCATGCCGAAGCTGAGCCGGGTGAAGCCGCCCTCGCGCAGCGTGCGCAGGTAGTCCAGGTCGACGGAGTCGGGGTTGGCCTCGGTCGTCACCTCGACGTCGCCGGCGAGACCGAACTCTTCCTTGATCGCGGTCAGGATCCCGGTGAGGTCTTGGGCCGGGAGCAGGGTCGGGGTGCCACCGCCGAAGAAGACCGTGTCGACCGGCTTGTCACTCTCGGTCAGCACCCGGCGGGCCAGCCTGACCTCCTCGATGGCCTGGTCGGCGTACGTCTGCCGGCTCACGCCTTCGCCGAGCTCGATCGCCGTGTAGGTGTTGAAGTCGCAGTAGCCGCACCGGACCGTGCAGAACGGGACGTGGACGTAGAAGCCCAGGCCCTTCTCCCCCAGCGTGCTCAGCGAGTCGGCCGGAAGCGACCCGTCGGTGGGAGCGGGATCGCCGGGAGGCAGAGCGGAAGGCACCCGTCCATTATCGGATCCACCTGTCGAAAAGGGTTAACCGTGCCTGGAGCGGGGTGCGAAGATTTCGGCGTGCTCGACGATGTTCTCGACAACCCGGTCTGGCACTCGCTGACCGATGCGCACGCCTCGCTCGCCGAAGGCACGGGACTCGGGCGTCGCTACCGGCCCGACGTCTCGCCGTTCGCCGCGGTCTCCGACCCGCGGGATCCGCAGGCGTGGCGGGATCTGGCCGCGACCGTCGGCCCCGGTGGCACGGCGCTGATCACCGGGGCGGCGGGTGTCTGCGGGGACGGGTGGTCGGTCGTCGGGGGCGGGGAAGGGGTCCAGCTCGTCGAGACCTCGCGGGTCGCGGCCGCGCCCGATCCCGAGGCGGTCGTGCTCGGCGTCGCCGACGTGCCGGAGATGCTCGACCTGGTCGCTCGCACCGAGCCCGGGCCGTTCGAGAAGTCGACCTACACGATGGGTACGTATCTGGGGCTGCGCGACGAGGGCCGGCTCGTCGCGATGGCCGGCCAGCGGATGCACCCGGGCGGATGGATCGAGATCAGCGCCGTCTGCACCGCCCCCGAGGCCCGCGGCCGCGGCCTGGCCAGTCGCCTCGTCCGCGCCGTCACCGCCGACGTCCACGCCCGCGGCTCCCGTGCCCTGATGCATGCCTCGGTCGCCAACACCGGCGCCATCTCGGTCTACCTCGGGCTCGGGTTCGAGGAGCGGCGGCGTACGACCTTCGAACTCTTCCGCGCTCCCGCCTGACCCTGGCGAAACTGCAGTTCTGTCGCGCGAAACCTGTAGTTCTGGCGGTCGAGTCTGCGGTTGTGGGCGACGAGTCTCTACTTTCGTCGCCCACTTCTACAGAGTCGGCCCGCCATTTCTGCGGACTCGGCGGTTGGGGCCTCAGTGGAAGTCGCGGGAGCGGTGGCGGGCGGCGATGGCCTTGGCGGCCTCGGGGTGGATCTCCTCGAGCGGGGCGAGCCGGTCGGCGACGAGGTTGGTCACGCCGTCGTTGCGCTCGAGGATGCCGCGGATGAGCATCACCGAGGTGGAGACGGCGATCTTGCGGTGCTTCCTCCACAGGCCGGCGGAGCAGACGACGTTGAGCATGCCGGTCTCGTCCTCGAGGTTGATGAAGGTGACGCCGCCCGCGGTCCCGGGGCGCTGACGGTGGGTGACCAGGCCGGCGACGGTGATGCGCCGGCCGGGCTCCGCGGTGGGGAGGTCGCTGATCTTCGGGAGCCCCGCTGCGGTCAGGCCGGCCCGGAGGTGGGCAAAGGGGTGGCTGCCGGGAGTCACCCCGGTCGCCCAGAGGTCGGCGAGGGTCTCCTCGACCGGGTCGAGGCCGGGCAGCGCGGGCGTCTCGGCGGTGAACCGTACCCCTTCGAGCTGGTCCTCGGTCTCGGTCCAGCCCGCCTGCCACAGCGCCTGGCGACGGCTCGATGTGAACACCTCCAAACATCCAGCGGTGGCCAACGCCTCGAGCTGGGCCCGTTCCAGACCGGCACGTCTCGACAGATCCAGGGAGTCCTTGAACGGCGCCTCGGACCGGGCCTTCACGATCCGCTCGGCGACGTCCTTGCCGATGCCGCGTACGGAATCCAGGCCCAGCCGCACCGCGAAGTTGGCGTCGCGGCGGTGCTCCGGGGTGGGGTCGGGGGTGCCCGGCACCCACTCGGTCCGGGTCCCGTCCAGCCGGCAGTCGTCCTTCCCCGTCGGTGACACGTCGTCGTCGAGCGGCTCCAGGTCGGCGGCGGCCTGGCTGCGGACGAGGTCGGGACGGCGTACCTCCACTCCGTGGCGGCGGGCGTCCTGGGTCAGCGACTGCGGTGAGTAGAAGCCCATCGGCTGGGCGCGGAGCAGGCCGGCCAGGAACGCGGCCGGGTAGTGGAGCTTGAACCACGACGAGGCGTAGACGAGCTTGGCGAAGCTGAGCGCGTGGGACTCGGCGAAACCGAAGTTCGCGAAGGAGAGGATCTGGGTGTAGACCGCCTTGGCGGTCTGCTCGGTCATCCCCTTGGCGCGCATGCCCCGGTAGAGCTTTTCCTTGAGCGAGTCGATGCGCTCGACGCCGCGCTTGGAGCCCATCGCCCGGCGCAGCAGGTCGGCGTCGTCGTGCGAGAAGTCGCCGAGCACCCGGCCCATCTCCATGAGCTGCTCCTGGAACAGCGGCACCCCGCGGGTCCGCTTCAGCACCGGGATCAGCAGCTCGTGGGAGTAGCTGACGGGTTCGCGCCCGGTGGCCCGGCGTACGTAGGGATGGACCGCTCCACCCTGCACCGGGCCGGGCCGGATGAGCGCGATCTCGATGGCCAGGTCGTAGAAGCAGCGTGGCTGCAGGCGCGGCAGGGTGCCGATCTGCGCGCGCGACTCGACCTGGAAGACCCCGATCGAGTCGGCCCGGCAGAGCATGTCGTAGACCGCCGGCTCCTCCTTGGGGATGGTCGCCAGGGTCCAGCCCTCCCCCAGGTGCTCCGCAGCCAGATGCATCATGTGGTCGAGGGCCGCCAGCATCCCGAGCCCGAGCAGGTCGAACTTCACCAGGCCCATGTATTCGGCGGCGTCCTTGTCCCACTGGATCACGGTGCGCTTCTCCATCCGCGCCCGCTCGATCGGCACCACCTCCCCGATCGGCTCCTCGGTCAGCACCATCCCGCCGGAGTGGATGCCGAGATGGCGCGGGGCTCCATGGATCTCGGCGGCCAGCGCCAGGACGGGCGCGGGGATGCCCACGTCGTCGGGCGCCTCGACGCGTGAGTAGCCGACGTGCTTCGACCAGGCGTCCTGCTGCCCGGGGCTGTGGCCGAGCGCCTTGGCGGCGTCCCGGACCGCCATCTTCGGCCGGTAGCCGACGATGTTGGCGACCTGCGCGGCATTACGGCGGCCGTAGGTGTCGTAGACCCACTGGATCACCTTCTCGCGCTTGTCGGAGTCGAAGTCGACGTCGATGTCGGGCTCCTCCTCACGATGCACGGAGATGAACCGCTCGAACGGAAGCTCGTAGAAGACCGGGTCGATCGCGGTGATCCCGAGCGCGTAGCAGACCGCGGAGGCGGCCGCCGATCCTCGCCCCTGGCAGAGAATCCCCTCCCCACGAGCGAACTCGACGATGTCGTGCACGATCACGAAGTAGCCCGGGAAGTCCTTGCTCTCGATGACGTCGAGCTCGTGCTCCACGCGCTGACGGGCCTTCTCGACGAACTCCGGGTCGGTGGCGTACGCCTGCGCATAGCGTTCCTCGAAGCCCTCCTCGATCAGGTGTCGCAGCCGGCTCGCGGCGGTCTCGCCCTCGGGGATCCCGCGCTTGGGCAGCTTCGGGGTGGCCTTGCGCAGGTCGAAGGCGCACTCCTCGGCGATCTCGACGCTGCGTGCCACCGCGCCCGGGTAGCGCCGGAAGAGCTGTTCCATCTCCTCCCCCGACCTGACGTACGCCACCGGCCCGGCCGGGAGCCAGCCGGCGATGTCGCTCAGGGTGCGGCGCGCGCGGACCGCCGCGAGCGCGTCGGCCACCCGGTGCCGGTCGGGCGTGGCGTAGTGGACGTTGTTGGTGGCGACCGTCGGGAGACCGGCCTCGCGGGCGATGCCGGCGAGCAGGTCGTTGTCGTAGGAGTCGGTCGGGTGGCCGCGGTCGGTCAGCTCGACGACGACGTTGTCCTTGCCGAACCGATCGACGAGACCCCGCAGCGCCCGGGCCGCGGCGATCGGGCCGGTGGTCGTGAGAGCCTGGCGCACCTCGCCTTTGCGACACCCGGTCAGGATCAGCCAGTTGCCGGCCCGAGCCCGGTCGGCGAGCTCGTCGAGGTCGTAGGCGGGCCGGCCCTTCTCGTCGCCGCGCAACTGCGCCTCGGTGATCGCGCCGGCCAGCTGCCGGTAGCCCGCGACTCCCCGGGCCAGCACCAGGAGATGGCTGCCCTCGGGGTCGGCGATCCCGTTCTGCGGCTTGGTCAGGCCCAGAGACAGCTCGGCGCCGTAGACGGTCAGCAACCGGTCGCTCTCGCCGACTGGACCCAGCGTCGTAGCCGCCTCGGCGAAGGCCGGGGCACCGTAGAACCCGTCGTGGTCGGTGATCGCGATCCCGCGCAGCCCCTGCCGGATCGCCTCGGCGACCAGTGCCGAGGGTGAGCTCGCTCCATCGAGGAAGGAGAAGTCGGAGTGGGCGTGGAGCTCGGCGTACGGCACCACCGGGCCCTCCGGCCCGCGCACCTCCTCCTCGGTCAGCCGCTTCTTGCGCCGGGAGATCGGGGCGTCACCGTAGGGGTCGCTCGGCGGACGGCCCGAGAGCCGCCGCTCCAGCTCCTTCCACGGGATCTCGGGGTTGTTCCAGCCCATCAGGCACCTCGGACCTCCATCAAGGTATGCAGCCGAAGGCTCACATCCCCGGCGGAGTTCCGCGAGGGATGTGTTTGTTCACCTGCATACCTTGATGAAGGAGCACACAGCCGCTCAGTCATAGGACGCCTCCGTGAGCCAGTGATCGGTGTCGAAGGTGGCCAGCCAGGCGCGGCCGTCGACCCCGACGAGCTGGAAGCGGGCGACCCGCCGCCCGCCCCCGGGCTCCCACCATGCCTCGGTGACCGGCCACGGACCGGCCCAGGAGGCGACCCGCTGCCAGGGCTGGCCCGCCGAGGGCCGGTAGCGGACGGGGTCACCGGAGACTCCACCGCGCGGGAGCACCACCACCTGCCGTCCGGCCTGGTCGCAGACCTCCGCCGGCCACGGATCGGCGAGCACCCGGGCCGGGGCCGGCGGCGGGATCGAGCCCGGCCACGGCAGCGCGCGGTCGCGGAGAGTGGTGGGGCGGTCGCCCCAGGGGACGTACGCCTGCCGGTCGCGCGGGCTCCGGCCGCCCTGCAGCACCGGGGCGACGACGGCCTCGTGGCCGAGCAGCCCCTGCACCCGGGCGATGCCGCGGTCGACGCGCTCGTCCGTGCCGCCCCAGAGGCCGTCGGCGTGGACCGCCTCGGGGACGGCGACCTCGGGGACGAAGCGGACCCGGGTCACCGCTCCTCCGCGTCCGCCCGAGACCGCGCCGACCAGCTGCCAGTGCAGCCGGTCGATGAGATCGACGGCAGAGAACCAGCGCGGGTGCGCCCAGGTGCGGCAGGAGTCCACGACGTCCTCCATCGCGACCTCGATCCGCACCTCGGTGCAGACCTCCTGACGCGTCGCCAAGCCCTTCACGAACCCCTCCGCCGCCTGTCGTGCCGAGAAGCAGACGGCCTCGGCGGAGTCGAGCGGCGGCTCGAAGGCGACCTCGGTGGTGAGCTCGGGCGGTGGCGTACGCCCGGTCACCGGCCGCGCACCCTCACCGTGGATCACCCGGCGGACCCAGGCGGCCTGCGCCCCGAAGCGCGCCTTGACGTCGGCGCCGGGCAGGTCGGCGAGGCCGCCGAGCGTGGTCAGGCCGAGACGTTGCAGCAGGCTGACCGCGTTGGCGTCCTCGAGGACGTGGACCGGCAGGGCGCGCAGGAACGCGGTCGAGCCGCCGTCGGCCGGGACGGCGTACGTCTCCTGCAGCCCGGCGCTCCGCGCGGCCTGCTCGGCGGTGAAGAGCTCGTCGGCGATGCCGATCCGTACGTCCCAGATCCCCAGCCCGACCACGCACTCGGCGATCGCCGCGCCGGCCTCGGCCTCGCCGCCGTAGAAGCGTGCCGGCGAGCGCAGCGCGACCAGCCCGGGGCGCAGCGGCATGACGCCGGGGCGCAGCTCCTCCAGGCGCGCCAGCACCTCCTCGAACACCCGCGCGTCGCGGGCGTCGTCGGCGGCGAGCACCTGCACCTCGGGGCAGCGCGACTGCGCGTCGCGGCGCCGCATCCCGCGCTTGATCCCGAACTCTCGCGCCGCCTGGTTGGAGGCCTGGACCCGGTTCTGCGCGAACACGGCCGCCGGCAGGTGCCGCGGCAGCCCCTGCTCACCCAGCGCCGCGGCGACCGGCCAGTCGGCGCACCAGACCACCATCGTGCGGCTCATGCGGACTCCTGTTTCCGCAGGTCAGCGAGGTCCGCGACGGGCTCCAGGACGCGCCGCAGACCGCCGTCCTCGGCCGGGAACCAGAGCGCCGTACGCCGCGGCGGAGCCGTCCCGCGCACCGCCTCGACCACCATCCGTCTCGCCCGGAGATGGCCGTCGCCGTTGCCCAGACCGACCCAGCGCGGCTCGGTCGCCCGGAGACGTACGTCTGCTCTCGGCCACTCCCCCAGCGCGACCAGCGCGGCGCCGCGGGTGCGCAGCCGGGCGCCGATCTTCTCGGCGACGCTCGGGGTCACCCGACCGGTCGGCCGGACCAGCACCAGCGTGGTCACATCGACCAGCGCCGCGGTCGCCTCCAGCCAGGAGTCCTGGGGTCGCGGCACCAGGATGGTCCGCTCCAGGTCGACCCCCGCCTCGGCCGCCGCCTCGGCGCCGAAGTCCTCGATCCCGACGACCGCGGTCCACTCCCCCGCCCCCGACGGTCCCGCGAGCAGCAGCATCGCCAGCGACAGCGAGTCGGCCGCGTACGTCCCACCTGCCCGCAGCTGCACCACCCCACCCAGCGCCTCGTGCGTCGCCAGCTCCGCCCCCATGCCCGGCTTCTGCTCCAGCCGCCGCACCTTGGACCGAAGCTGCTCGATCTGAGCCAGCTTCTGGTGTCGTTCGATCCCCGCTACCACTCCCACTCAATGAGTATCGAACATTTGTTCGAACAGAGCAAGGTCGCCGAGGCGTCACTCCTGTGATGTCTCAGGACTCCGGTGACAGTTCTGCGTCAGGACATCGGTGACGGTTGATGTGTCAGGACTTGGGTGACGGTTCGGGGGTTGTGGGGC